>JANNKH010000108.1:0-28755 GCA_031396205.1 Rhodoferax sp. | reverse complement strand
CCCGCAGGGTGAGCGTGACGACGTGACCGTCGCCGCCCAACTGCAGTCCCTTGAGATCCGGTTCGCGGTGGGCATGGCACAGGATCACCGCCAGCCGCAGGCACAGCAGCTGGTGCACGAACTGGTCGTCCTCGAAGTCCGCCTCCAGCTTGCGCAGCTTGCCGCGGTGGCCCAGCACCAGCAGGCTTAGCCGGTGCAGCTCGGGCTGCGCGAAACCCGGTGCATCGGCGTTGTCCAGGATATAGGCGCCATGCTTGTGGTAGTCGCTGTGCGAAATGTGAGCGCCGATTTCGTGCAACTGGGCTGCCCAGCGCAGCTTGCGGGTGTTGCGATCCCGTTCGTCGCCGGATTGCTCGGGCTGGTGTTCCATCAGTTGTGCGAAAAGTGCCGTTGCGACCTGTTCGACCCGGCCTGCATGTGCCGCATCCACGTCGAACTTGGTCATCAGCCGCTGCACCGAGGCCGTTCGAACATCAAAGTGATTGCCGGCGCCGCCCACCATGTCACTGAGCAGGCCGTGGCGCAGGCCACCGTCGGCGGTCACCATCCGGTCGATGCGTAGCAGATCGAAAATCGCACGCAAAATACAGACACCACCGGCGATGATGGTACGCCGGTCTTCCTTCAAACCTGGCAACCGAAGCCTGTCCGCGGTCTGCGCGTCGAGCAGGCGACCAATCAGCCAGTCCAGATCTTGCTGGGTCACGACGCCGGCGCCCAACCCGGCCGCGGCCAGAATGTCGCCGACGGCGCCGATGGTTCCAGCCGATCCGTAGGCTGTGTCCCACTTGCCGGCGCCATAGGCGTCCAGCGCTTCGTCAAGTACCGCCTTGGCGGCAATCTCTGCGATCTGGAACGCGCGTCTGGAAAACTGGCCGTTGGGAAAATAGCGCGTGGACCAGGCGATGCTGCCAACCCGGTAGGACTCCATGCGTCCGGGCTTGGCGCCCTGGCCCACGATCATTTCGGTGGAGCGCCCGCCAATGTCAACCACCAACCGACGCTCGGAAGATTGCGGCAGCAGCTTGGCGACGCCCTGGTAGATCAAGCGAGCCTCTTCGCGCCCCGAGATCACGTCGATGGGAAACCCGAGGATCTGGGTGGCGCGATCGAGAAAGGCGTCGCGGTTGCGCGCCTCACGCAGCGTCTGGGTGGCGACTGCCCGCACCTGGGAGTGGTCAAAACCCGAGAGTCGCTCGCCAAATCGTGCGAGACAATCCCAGCCGCGTTGCATTGCCTGGGCGCTCAGATTGCGGTCGGCGTCCATGCCCGCGCCCTGGCGGATGGACTCCTTCAGATATTCGGTACGTTCAAAATGTCCATGGTCCAACTGCACGATCTCGAGTCGGAAGCTGTTGGATCCGAGATCGACCGCCGCCAGACGAGTTCCGTTTTGCATGGGCAAGCTGTTGCTTTTTCCGGCAGCATACCATTCGTGCGTGTGCCGCACCTGCGCTTGCGCCAGCAAAGCCATCAATAGACTTCGGGGACCATCAGCTCGGTTGGCACGGGTTGGCGCACATAGTTCTCATGGCGAATGCGTGGCGGCAGTTCGATGGTGGGGCGCTCCACTTCGGCATACGGCATCTGGCCCAGCAAGTGGTGAATGCAGTTGAGGCGAGCCTTTTTTTTATCCACTGCCTGCACTACCCACCAGGGCGCCTCCTGGATGTGGGTGCGCTGCATCATGGTTTCCTTGGCCTGGGTGTAATCTTCCCAGCGCCGACGTGATTCGAGATCCATCGGGCTGAGCTTCCACTGCTTGAGCGGATCGTGTATGCGGCCCAGAAACCGCAGGTTCTGTTCTTCGTCTGAAATCGAGAACCAGTACTTGATGACCTGGATGCCCGAACGCACCAGCATGCGTTCGAACTCCGGCACGGTACGAAAGAATTCCTCGTACTGCGCGTCACTGCAAAACCCCATAACCCTCTCGACACCGGCACGGTTGTACCAGCTACGGTCGAACAGCAGCATTTCGCCCGCCGCGGGCAGGTGCGACACATAGCGCTGGAAGTACCACTGCGTACGCTCGCGATCGTTGGGCGCCGGCAATGCCGCAACCCTGCACACGCGCGGGTTCAGGCGTTGCGTGATGCGCTTGATCACCCCGCCCTTGCCGGCCGCATCCCGACCTTCAAAAATGATGACCACCTTGTGCCCGGTATGGACCACCCAGTCCTGCAACTTGACCAGTTCGCCCTGCATCTTGAAAAGCGCTTGGAAATAGGCGCGTCGTTGTGACTTCTCCAGCGCATCGTCGGACTTGACATCGCCTTGCGCGATCCGGTCAAGGTTGCGGTCTTCGAGCTCCAGTTCCAACTCTTCGTCGTAGCCATCGGCCAGGTCAAGGCGAATGCGCCGGACGAGATCGTCGTCATCAAATCCCAACGTGCTCTCCTTGGACGGGCCGTGCAAACGCCGGCCCGGCAACCATAACTGTTCGACGTGTCCGTTGTGTGACAGTCATTTTAAGCACGGGCTGGCGCGCCATGGGCCGCCTTATCGCGAGCTGCGACCGGCTGCGACGCCGCGCAGGAATGCGACGAGTTCAGCTGGGGCATCGTTGCGGCCGAGCAGAACGATGGCTTGGTCGAGATCGCGCATGGCGCCAATGCTCTTTTGCATGTCCACGGCCTGGCGGTACCACTTGCCCGCCATCTGATGCGGCAACACACCACGCAATGCGTCGATTCCGTAACGGATGCGTTTGGCCAGGATCCGAACCGCGTGCAGTGATTGCGGATCGTTTGCACTCCTGCTCGCCAACTTGAGGCGCTCATGCAGGCGGCTCGTACGCCGACTGGCCCAGCGGCGCAACGGCGGTAGTTCCGCTGCGACGCCTTGCGGCGACATCGACGGCTCGAGCCACTGCGTGGTCTGGAGCAGGCATATGCCCACGGCAGGGACTTCGAGCGCATACCGCACGGCAGTGCGTTGAACGCTCGTGGCTTGTGTCAAAGACCGCATCATCGCGTCCCAGGTGGCTGCACGGCCGGCATCCTGCGCGATGTAGGCGTCGCGCAAGGGCGGCAAGGTCTCGGTGCGCGTCACATCCAGGTCGCGCAATTCGCCCAGAAATGCCAACAAGGGGGCGAGCGCATTCCAGTCCGGGGTGGTCGGTCCCGCCAGTACTGGCTTGAACAGCCGGCGAGCGCTCTTGAATCGGCGCCAGGCCACGCGTGCCTGGTGCACGACCTCAGGTTCATCGGAATGGCGCATTGCGTTCAGATTGACGGAGAACTGGCCGAACATCTCGCGCAATACCGATTGAGCCGTTTCATCCAGGGCCATGCTCGGGCGCAGGCGCAGTGGCTTGGCAGGCGCCGGCGCGTCGACTGTGCCGGCCGCCAGTGCATATCCGCGCTGTGCCTTGCTCATGGTCAGTGGCAGGACCGGCACACTGGCGGCGATTTGCAGCGCGATATCGAACAAGGCCGATACCGGGCCGACCTTGAGCTCGAGCTCGAGCTCGCATATCGGGGTGCTTCGTTCGGCGCCCGAAACCTGGCCGATATCGAGTGCCACCTCGACTGCGCTACCGTCGCGGCGACGCACCATCCAGATCGTCCGTGAAAACTCGGTGACGAAGCAGGGGACCAATGCGCCATACACGCGCCCATCCGGATCGACGCGTGACCAGGCCACCGGGTCGAGCGCTTGGCGCTCCAGTGCCTGACCCGCCACCGGCGCCTCCCATTCACCTCGGCGACTCAACGCGGAATGGCCCCGTGGTCCGGTCTTGAGTGTTTGGATCCACTGCGGCGCGCCGCTCTGGTCGACGCGCCGGATCCGCAGGGCCGCTTCCTGTTGCCGCAGTAGCTGGTCGGGCGTATCGAAATAGATGCTGTGCAAGTGGTACTGCACCGGCTTGCGCCGGTTCAGCACGGCGGCGCGGGCCAGTTGCCGTTCCAGCCCCGCCGGGTCGACGGTTGGCAAAGCGAGCTTGAGTTCGGTTTCGCGGTCATGCCCTGCCGATTGCGCATTGATTTTCATGGTGGTGTTGGGGTCGGTTTTCAGGCTGCACGCGGGGTTAGCGCGCATGGCGCATTGTCAGCGCACCGGGTGTCCGGACTGTTGCGTTTGGGCAAGTTCAATGGAATTGGCGGGATGGGCAGGATTGGCGGCCCCCCGCACGGAGGGTGCGCTGGCACGATTGATCGTGCGGAGATACAACTGATCGATATTGCGCATGATCGCGTCCCAGCCCAGGCTGGAGACCTGTACCCGTGCATCTGCGCCCATGTTCCGGCGCCACTGCGGGTTGGCCGACAGATCGGTCGCACATTGCAGAAAATGGGCCACATCGTCCTTGGGAGCCAGCAGGCCGTTGCACCCGTGCCGGATCAGCTGACCTGCGGCTGCGTCGTCAAATGCGACCAGTGCCAGTCCGCTGGCCATGGCCTCGAGCGTCACGTTGCCGTAAGTCTCGGTCAGGCTGGGAAACAGAAACATGTCGCTCGACGCGTAGTAGGCGGCCAACTCCTCGCCGCCACGAAAGCCGGCAAATATCGCTTCGGGGCATCGCGCCTGCAGGCTGCGCCGCGATGGTCCATCGCCGACGAAGACGAGTCGGGACCGGGGCTCGACGCCTTTGATGCTCTCGAATGCCTGCAATACGACGGCAAGGTTCTTTTCCGGCGCCAGTCGGCCCACGTGCAACACCACGAGGTCACTGTCGTACACACCCCATTGCTGGCGCAATGCAGGGCTGCGCTTGAGCGGGCTGTACAGGCAGGTGTCTACGCCACGCGCTACGACTTCGAGCGATTGGAATCCGCAAGCAGCCAATTGGTGCTGCAGGGCTTGGGTTGGAACCATCGTACAGTCGCAGCGGTTGTGAAAGCCGCGCAGGTACGACATGATCGGACGCTGCAGCCACCCGATGCCGTAATAACGGCCGTAGGCCTGGAAATTGGTGCGAAAGTCCGAGCACACCGGCAAACGCAACTTTCGTGCGGTCCGCAATGCCGACCATCCCAGTGGCCCTTCTGTGGCAATGTGCACGATATCCGGGCGGCGGGCGGTCCAGGCCCGGGCAAGCCGGTCCGATGCCGGTAAACCCATGCGCAACTGGCCGTACATCGGGATCGGCGCGCCGGCCGTCAGAATTTCTTCGACGTCGCAGCATGTCGATCGCTGCGTTTCGCGATTTTGTCGGGGGCGGATCAACTGCACCGCGTGCCCATTGCTGCGCATGCCGTTCACGATGCGCGCCACGCTGGTGGCCACACCGTTGACTTCGGGCGGATAGGTCTCGGTCACCATGGCGATGCGCAATGCGGACCCTGGGACCGGCGAACTCGTCTGCGGGTTGGCAGATTCAGAAGCTTGGGTTTCTTGCATCAGCGCATGATGTAAGCGCTGTGCAACGGTTTGATGACAGCGCGATGGATTTTTGCGCCCTTCAGTGCAACTGCGGCGTCACCATACCTTCACGAAAGTGCATCACGATCGCAGGGTCCGGGGCATCGCGCGCCGTTGGAACGGCCCGATAACCCGGCGATTGCTCGCAACTTTCCGAACCACATGACAAAGGACCACGCGTGAACAACTTCCTCCAGGTACTGCATGTCCAGCGGTGGGACGACCATCGCTACTACCACCATGACCGAATCAACCAGTCCTTGCATCTGATCAGCGCGCTGTCTTTCGTCGTTGCCTATGTGTGGCTGTTGATAGATCCGGTCGTCTCGGCGCTGATCGGCTGGCTGATCTCGATGACCACGCGCCAGGCGGGTCACTTCTTCTTCGAACCGCACGACTATGATGTCGTCAATCAGGCGACACATGCCCACAAGGAGGATATCAAGGTTGGCTACAACCTGCGGCGCAAAGTAGTGCTGATGGCACTGTGGGCGGCCTGTCCGGTGCTGGTGATGATCCGCCCTGACCTCTTTGGCCTCATCGCGCCGCATGCGTCATGGATGGCATTTGCCGGTAACGTCGGCGCCATGTGGCTTGCGCTGGGCGTGTGCGGCCTGTTGTTTCGGGCCTGCCAACTGGTGTTGCAGCAGGACTTGCAGACCGCCATGGTATGGGTTACCAAGATCCTCAGCGACCCTTTCCACGACATCTGGCTCTATCACAAGGCACCGCTACAGTTGATGCGCGGCGAACGCATGGACCCGATGACCCACGTGCGCGCGCACGGCGCATAGTGGCCCCTGGCAGGCCACTAAAGCCGATGACGCAAAGCCTCGCCCAGGAACTGACGACGGATGCCGCGATTGGTCTGTCCTGTCGGTGTGAACCACCAGCCGTCCGCGCGCATCTGCGTGGCGGCCGCGACGAAGCGCTGCACGACCTGATCGAAATCAGCGTCGGTGTAGTTCAGGCTGAAGATGATGCGCCCGCTGCCAACCCAGCTCAGCGCCAGGCCGTGCAGCCGCAGATAGAACTGCAGCATCCAGTTGTAGCGCGAGGGCAGGGTGTAGGTGATGGTCCATACGGTCGCCATGTTCGATACCCGCACCGGCAGTATCGCCTCGCGCAAGCGCTGGTTGAGCAGTTCGGCGCGCCGGTTCCAGCGCTCGTCCATGCCGTCGTACAAGGCAAGGATCGCGGGATCTTGCGAGCGCTCGAGAAAAACCTGCATGGCACCCATGACATACGGATGGGCGTTGAAGGTTCCGCGCGCGAAGCAGATGTCGACGGGTCGATCCGGGCGGTAGCGCTGCATGAGGTCGGCGCGTCCGCAGACGACGCCCACCGGAAGTCCGCCGCCCAGCGTCTTGCCGTAGGTGACCATGTCGGCCCGCACAGCAAAATACTCTTGCGCGCCCCCGGGAGCCAGCCGGAAACCCATGAACACCTCGTCGAATATCAGCACGATGCCGCGCTCGGTACACACCGCGCGCAGTTGCTGCAGCCATTCGGTATAGGCCTTGCGGTCGAAACCGGCACTGCGCGAACTGTCCAGCAGCGCCGAATCACCGGGTGCGGATGCGTTGGGATGCAGGGCCTGCAGAGGATTGACGAGCACACAGGCAATATCGCGCCGGCTCGCCAGGACCCGCAGGCTGCGAGCATGCATGTCGCGCAGTGTGTAGGTCTGGCGCGCCGGTACCGGATTGCCCGGACCCGGTTGCACATCGTCCCACCAGCCGTGGTCGGCGCCACAAAACCGTACCCGATGGGTTCGGCGCGTGTGGTAACGCGCCAGCCGTACCGCCTGCATGACGGCTTCGGTGCCCGACATGTGGAACGACACCGCGTCCAGGCCGGAGATCGCGCACAGCCGCTCGGTATTGGACAGCACACAGGGGTGATAGGCGCCGAGCACCGGGCCGAGTGCATTTACACGGGCAGCTCCCTCGGCGATGCATTCCTTGTAGAAGTCGTAGCCAAACAGGTTGACACCGTACGAGCCGGTCAGGTCGAACAAACGGTTGCCATCCGGATCCTGCACCTGCACGCCGTCGGACAATTGCAGGAATGCGCCGACCGTCAGGTGCTCGCGCAGGTAGTTGCTGAACGGAAACGGAACCCGGTAGGCTGCGGTGAACTGCAGATCGGGCAGCGCCGCACGCGCTTGCGCGGTCATTGCCGATGTTTTTGGAAAGCGCTGTGCAAATTGGGCAGCCAGCGATGTGAATGCCGCCTTGCGATGCGCGGCCATCGGCGGCGATGCGCCGTCTGCGTCAAAGAAGGCATTGTCATCGTACTGGTAACCGGGGATCCAGCTGGCCAGGCGCTTGGCCCAGCGGACATGCCCGGTCAGGGATGGGTGCTTGGCCAACGACAGTCGGATACGCCGGCCCGCCGCGGGTACCAGCCAGGCAGCGGCAGTGGCAGCCACGATGGAGGCGGCCGCTGCCGCCAATGGATAGTCCGGTTGAATCATGCGGGGCTCCTGGCTTTAGCCCCAGGTTGTAGCAACCGCACGTGACGCCTGTATGAATATCCGTCAATGGCTGCGACGTCTCGCAGCGCATGAAGGACTCAACTTCATGCTGACCAATCACGTCTTCCGCAACGCGCTGACGATACTGATGGGCAGAATAAGCCGCATCCGCCATCCTCTCGTGTGCCGGGTGTCGATCGGCATCTGGAAGATGTTCACGGATCTCGATCTCGGTGATGCGGCAAAACCGTCCTTCGACAGCCTGCATGACTGCTTCACCCGCGCGCTCAGGCCAGGTGCACGTCCGATCGACCCGGGCATGGACCGACTGGTCAGTCCCAGCGACGGAATCGTCGGTGCGTGTGGGCTGGTGCGGGACGGACAGGTGCTGCAGGCAAAGGGCATGCCCTACACCCTGGTCGAATTGCTGGGATCAGCCGAGGATGCCCTGCGTTTCGTGGGCGGTAGTTACTTGACGCTGCGCCTAACTTCAGCCATGTACCACCGCTTTCATGCGCCCCATGATATGCAGCTGGATCGGGTGAACTACATCAGTGGTGATACCTGGAATGTCAATCCGCCAGCGCTCAAGCGGGTGGAGCGGCTGTTTTGCCGCAACGAGCGGGCGGCAATCCATGGGCGCCTGGTGCAGGGTTCGCACTGCATTGCGCTGGTGCCGGTGGCGGCAGTACTAGTGGCAAGCATTCGTCTGCACTTTGTCGATGTACTGCTCCATCTCCGATACCGGGGGCCCAACCGCATCGATTGTCAGGCTGCGGTTGCCAAGGGACAGGAACTGGGCTGGTTCGAGCATGGATCCACCATCATCGTGCTGGTACCACGCGGATTCAGGTTCTGCGATGGCATCGATTCCGGTGCCCGGGTGCGAATGGGTCAGGCCTTGATGCAACTGCCCTTTTCCGTCACCCATCCGGTGACACATCCGCTGTGATCCGCAACCGCGGTCTGGCGCAGACCGCACTGGGCCGGAGCGGGCGATACCAGCGGGGAGTGCGCTTAACCAGATTTCAACTGTTCTGCGGGGCCTTGCCGTCGGCGATCGGGCCACAACACGGGAAAACAGGCGGCCTCAACGTCGCGCCTTTGGTTCGGTCCCTGTCGATACCCGGTTCCAGATGCCCGACGGTGACAGCGGGTTGCGCCGTTCAGCGAGCAAGCCGTCGCGACCCCGCAGTTCATGGCGGTCGATCGCGGCCTTCATACCCTGCACCAAAGGGTCGTCCATGCCATAGCGGTCCATCAGATCCTGGTAACCACTGTGCAATTCTGCAAGCTGCTTGTTCACGTTGACCCTTGGTTTGCGGTGCGATTTTTCAGTTTAAAGTCGATTTTGCCAGCTGTCGAGTCCTGTTGCGCGGACGGTCGACGAAAGTCAGTCGCGTGGGTACCTGAATGCGATCCAGCCCGCCAACGCCGTGAAAGTCACGACAACAGCCACGATGATCCAGAAGCCGCGGTCGTCCTGCGCCAGTGGGATACCGCCAACGTTCATTCCGAGCAGGCCGGCGATGATGTTGATCGGCAGCGCCAGAACGGTCACGATGGTGAGCACGAATAGGCTGCGGTTGTTCGCTTCGGCGACCCGTCCGGCGATATCTTCCTGCAGCAGCTTGATGCGCTCTTCCAGTGCAGCCATGTCACGCAAGGCCACATTGAACTCTTCGGTTGATTGGCGCAGACCGTCCAGGTCTGCATCCACGATCCACGCCGGTGGCAACCGCAACAGGCGAAACAGTGCGGCCGGTTCCGGGGCCAGCAATCGCTGCAGTCGCACCAGTACGCGCCGCAGCGCCCCCAGATCGGCCCGTTTGCGGGCCATGCGACCCGCGAGCAGCTTGTCTTCGAGTGCATCGACGCGCGCTGTCGTCTGGCGCACGATATTGACCAGCACGTCGCCCTGGTCGTGCATCAAGTGCACCAGCAGGTCCACCGATGACCCGAAGGTCGCGCCTTTGCGGACTGCATCGCGCAACCGATCGATCGACCGCAGCGGCTGCAATCGGGCGCTGACGACCAGCCGGGGCCCGACCGACAACCACAGCGTTGCAATATCGGTCGGCTCAAAAGTGAAGTCGTAGCGAACATCGTTGACGACGGCGACCAGCATATCGTCATCCAGCTCAATCCGGGTCGAGCGAGGGCCGTCCTTCAGCGACTCGTGAAATACATCGGACAGGTCGAGATGGTCCTGCAACCAGCGTGCGCAGGCGGCATGGGCCAGATTGAAATGCAGCCAGACAAATTCCGTTCCGCAATCGGCTTGCGGCGCGGCAAGCCACTGCAATGCCTGCGCGGTGTCGATCGGAGCGCCTTTTCCGTCGGGCCCGAACTGGAATCCGCATACCAGGCCGCTGGCGTCGGCGCCATAACTGGCGGTGGAAATAGCGGTCATTTCGATGGATGGAATTTTGCGCAAACGTCGGCTGCTTGTCGATTTGACGTCACTGGCATGAAAGTTTTGTGAAGGTTGGGTTTCGGTACATCGATCGGCGAGCAATGCCGGAATTGTCACGGAGCCGTCACATTAGGTTCTTAAAGTCGGGGGCCAGCAGATGAAACATCTGACATTTCGACCCCGTTTTTACAAAGGATCATCCATGAAATTCAGCTTCAAGACCGTATTGGTCAGCGGCACGTCAATGGCTTGCGCAGTCTTCATGTCCGGCGCGACCGCGCAGAGCATCACGGGCGCTGGCGCCAGCTTCCCGGCTCCGGTGTATTCGAAATGGGCTGCGGAGTACAACAAGGCCACCGGCGTCAAGGTCAACTACCAGTCGGTGGGTTCTGGTGCCGGCATCAAGCAAATCGACTCCAAGACGGTCGATTTCGGTGCGTCCGACATGCCGCAGACCGACGAAGTGCTCAAGAGCAAAGGCCAGTTTCAGTTCCCGACCGTGATCGGCGGAACCGTTCCCGTGATCAATGTCAAGGGTATCGCTCCGGGCCAGTTGAAACTCGACGGTCAGGTGCTGGGCGACATCTACCTGGGCAAGATAACCAAATGGGACGATCCGGCCATCAAGGCGCTGAACCCCGGCTTGCCGCTGCCGGACGCTGCCATTGCGCCGGTGCGTCGGGCGGATGGTTCAGGTACCACGTTCAACTTCACCAACTACCTCAGCCGCGTTCATCCCGAATGGAAATCCAAGGTTGGCGAAGGCACGGCCGTCAACTGGCCGGTGGGAGCGGGTGGCAAGGGCAATGAAGGGGTGGCTGCGTTTGTCAACCGCCTGCCCAATTCGATCGGATATGTCGAGTATTCGTATGTCAAGCAGAACAAGATGACCTATGCCCTGATGAAGAACCGTGACGGTGTCTTTGTCTCGCCCGACGATTCGTCGTTCAAGGCCGCTGCCGCCGGTGCCGACTGGAATAAGTCGTTCTTTCAGCTGATCACCGACCAGCCGGGCAAGGACGCATGGCCGATCTCGACCGCCACGTTCATCCTGATGCACCTCAAGCAGGACAATCCCGCCAACGCGACCGAGGCCTTCAAGTTCTTCACCTGGGCCTACAAGAACGGCGACAACATTGCCGCCGAACTGGACTATGTTCCGATGCCCGACGCCGTGGTGGGTGCGGTCGAAAAGGCCTGGAGCCAGGTTACCGACGCGTCGGGCAAACCGGTCGCGCTGAAATAGGCGTCGTATCGATCGATCCATTCGTCCTTTCGGGAGCTGGAACTTGTCAACTACACTTTCCCCGGCACATTTGCCGAACAACCAGTCGGCAATGCCATCGCGACGTGTCATGACAAGTCCTCCCCCGCTCAAGAAGGCCCGGTCCGGGCCGATGGCCGACCGCATCTTTGGCTGGGTGGCCAAGGGTGCAGCCATCTTCACCCTGGCCATGCTGGCTGCGATCCTGGTCTCGCTGACCATCAGTGCCTGGCCGGCAATCGACAAGTACGGGTTGGGCTTCCTGACCAGTACCACCTGGGATCCGGTTACGGAGGAATTCGGCGGCCTGGTGATGATCTACGGCACGCTGGCAACGTCGTTTATCGCGCTGCTGATTGCGGTACCGGTGAGTTTCGGCATTGCGCTGTTTCTCACTGAGTTGTCCCCGGCCTGGCTCAAGCGGCCACTGGGTACCGCCATCGAGTTGCTGGCTGCTGTCCCGTCCATCGTGTATGGCATGTGGGGCCTGCTGGTGTTCAGTCCGATCCTGTCGACCTATGTGCAGCAGCCGCTGCAGGCTTATTTTGGCGATGTTCCCTACCTGGGCGCATTGTTCTCAGGTCCGCCAGTGGGTATCGGCATCCTGTCCGCCGGGATCATCCTGGCCATCATGATCATTCCTTTCATCGCAGCGGTGATGCGCGATGTGTTCGAGGTCACGCCGACCCTGCTCAAGGAGTCCGCCTACGGGCTGGGCTCGACCACCTGGGAGGTGGTCTCCAAGGTCGTGCTGCCCTACACGAAGGCTGGTGTCATCGGTGGCATCATGCTGGGTCTGGGGCGTGCGATCGGTGAGACCATGGCCGTGACATTCGTGATCGGCAATTTCAATCAGCTCGACTCGCTGAGCCTGTTTCAGGCCGCCAACAGCATCACCTCGGCGTTGGCCAACGAGTTTGCCGAGGCCGGTGAGGGCCTGCACCAGGCAGCGCTGATGTATCTCGGATTGGTGCTGTTCTTCATCACGTTCGTGGTGCTGACATTGTCCAAGTTGTTGTTGGCCCAGCTCAAGAAGCGCGAAGGAGCAAGGACATGACGACCGGCGATCGTCTGCTGCGCCAGCAGGCGCTCGAGGAGACTCGCCAAATCATGTATGGCCGGCGCAAGCTGGTCAACCGGATTGCCCTGACCATGTCGCTGCTGGCCATGGCCTTCGGCCTGTTCTGGCTGTTCTGGATCCTTTTTGAAACCATCGTGCTGGGTTTCGAAGGACTGACCATGGACACGCTGACCCTCATGACACCGCCGCCCAATGAGGTGGGCGGTTTGGCCAATGCGATGTACGGCTCCTTCCTGATGGTACTGCTTGCGACGTTTGTCGCTACGCCGATAGGGATTCTGGCTGGCGTCTACCTGGCCGAATTCGATACCAACGGCTGGCTCGCCAGCACCACCCGTTTTGTCAATGACATCCTGTTATCGGCGCCGTCGATCGTGATCGGGCTGTTTGTCTATGCCCTGGTCGTTGCGAGCTTCAAGTCTTTTTCCGGTTGGGCGGGTGTCCTGGCGCTGGCGCTGATTGTGATCCCGGTCGTGATCCGCACAACGGAAAACATGCTGCAGCTGATTCCATCAGGTCTGCGCGAAGCGGCTTATGCACTGGGAGCGCCCAAATGGAAGGTGATCCTGAGCATCACGCTCAAGGCCGCGCGTGCCGGTGTGGTCACCGGTGTCATGCTGGCCGTGGCACGTATTGCGGGTGAGACTGCGCCGCTGCTGTTTACCGCGCTGAACAACCAGTTCTGGACATCGAGCCTGAGCGAGCCGATGGCGAGCCTGCCGGTAACGATCTTCAAGTTCGCGATGAGCCCGTACGAGAACTGGCAAAAGCTGGCCTGGGCCGGCGTGTTGCTGATCACGATGGCGGTGCTCGGGCTGAACATTGCTGCCCGCGTTCTTACCCGGGCCAAGTAGGCACAGATACCGTCCGCACTGCCACGCGACTCTCTAACCTCATACGGATGCTGCATGATCACCGATAACGCCAAACAAGAAAAGTCGAAGATATCCGTCAAGGACCTGAACTTCTACTACGGCAAGTTCCAGGCCCTCAAGGGAATCAATCTCGAGATCCCGGAAAACAAGGTCACCGCGTTCATAGGTCCGTCGGGCTGCGGCAAGTCGACTTTGCTGCGGGTGTTCAACCGCATGTTCGAGTTGTACCCGGAGCAGCGGGCGGAAGGCCAGATCATTCTCGATGACGAAAATCTGCTGACATCCAGGAAGGACGTAGCGTTGATTCGTGCCAAGATCGGCATGGTGTTTCAGAAGCCGACGCCTTTTCCGATGTCGATCTACGACAACATTGCATTCGGCGTGCGCTTGTTCGAGAACCTCAATTCGACCGACATGGATGAGCGGGTCGAGTGGGCGCTGAACAAGGCGGCATTGTGGGATGAGGTCAAGAGCAAGCTGAACCAGAATGGGTCCAGTCTTTCGGGTGGTCAGCAACAACGGCTGTGCATTGCGCGTGGCATTGCGATCAAGCCTGAAGTCCTACTGCTCGACGAACCGTGCTCTGCGCTGGACCCGATCTCGACCGCCAAGATCGAAGAGTTGATCGCCGAACTCAAGAGCGACTACACCGTGGTCATCGTGACCCACAACATGCAACAGGCCGCGCGTTGCAGCGACTACACGGCCTATATGTACCTGGGGGACCTGATGGAGTTCGGCGCGACCGAGCAGATGTTCTTCAAGCCAACGCGCAAGGAGACCGAGGACTATATTACGGGTCGATTCGGTTGAAACGTCAGTAACGCAAGGGAACAGCCATGAGCGACAAACATTTATCGAGCCAGTTCGACAGCGAGTTGACAGGCGTTTCCACACGCGTCATGAAAATGGGCGGTCTTGTTGAATCGCAGATCCGCACAGCCGTGCAGGCCTTGTCGCAGTTCAGCGTGGAGCTGGCCGATCAGGTGACGTCGACGGAGACGCAGGTCAATACCATGGAGGTCGAAATCGACCACGATCTGTCGTCGATCATCGCCCGGCGCCAGCCGACGGCGCGCGACCTGCGCTTGTTGATCGCCATCTCCAAGACGACCGCCAATCTTGAACGCGCCGGGGACGAGGCCGACAAGATCGCGCGCATGGTCAAGTCGATCATCGAAAGTGGCGCGGCGCGCGTGCTGCCAGCATCTGAGCTGCGAGTCGCTGCCGATCTGGCCTCGGGCCTGCTGCGCAAGTCGCTGGACGCCTTCGCACGGTTGGACGCGAATATTGCGCTGACCATCCTCAAGGAAGACGACGCGATCGACCGGGAATTTGACGGGTTCGTGCGCAAACTCATAACCTACATGATGGAAGACCCGCGCAAGATATCGCCCAGCCTAGACCTGCTGTTCCTGGCCAAGGCGGTGGAGCGTATCGGCGACCATGCCAAGAACATTGCCGAATTCACGATCTACGTCGTCAAGGGTGCCGACGTGCGGCACACGCCGATGGAACAGATCGAATCGGTCGTTCGCTGACCCGAAGAGGACCTTGAGACCATGGCCAAATTGCCGCGCATTCTGGTGGTGGAAGACGAGCCGGCGATAGCCGAGCTGATCTCCGTCAACCTGCGCCACAACGGGTTCCAGCCCATCTGGGTAGCGGACGGTGAGGGCGCGCAGCGCGAGATCAACGAGGTGTTGCCCGATGCCATCTTGCTGGACTGGATGCTGCCGGGACAAAGCGGCCTTGCCCTGGCCCGGAAATGGCGCTCCGACCCGCGCATCAAGCCGGTTCCGATTCTGATGATCACGGCGCGCGGCGACGAGCCGGACAAGGTGGCCGGGCTGGATGCCGGGGCCGACGACTACATCACCAAACCGTTCTCGACCCAGGAACTGCTGGCGCGCATCCGGGCGGTGTTGCGCCGTCGCGCGCCGGAACATGTTGCCGACAGCGTCTCGATTGGCGCCTTGCACCTGGATGCCGCCACGCACCGGGTGAGCTTCGAGGATCGCATGCTCAAGCTTGGTCCGACGGAATACAAGCTGCTGCACTACCTGATGAAGCATGCCGAGCGGGTGCACAGCCGCGGCCAGTTGCTCGACAAGGTGTGGGGCGATCATGTGTACATCGAGGAGCGCACAGTCGATGTGCACGTCAAGCGGCTGCGCGAGGCACTGGGAGAGGCCGGCGCAATGGTCGAGACGGTGCGCGGTGTGGGATACCGACTGACGACGCTGACCCAATCACAGCCGAACTGAAGCGACGAAGCTTCACAATCGGCAGATGATCTGGCGCGTATTTCGCTTTTTCCTGTTTCAACTCGCCGGTGCGCTGGCGGGGTATGGCTTGTGGCCGCTGGCGATACCAGCCCGTGGCGCCATCGTTGGCATTTTTGTGGCCAGCATGGTCTGGGTATTGATCGACCTGAAGCGCGGTCAGATCTTGCGCACCTGGCTGCGCCACGGCAACACCAGCCAGCCGCCGGTGATCCCCGGTTATTGGGGCGAAACGGCCGACCGGGTGCGCCGTCTGCTGCGCCACCGCGATCGCCGGTTGCGGGAGAGCGACAACCGACTGCAGGAATTCCTGTCGGCCATTCAGGCTTCGCCCAATGGCGTGGTGCTGCTGGACGCGCAGGGCCGTATCGAATGGTGCAACCAGACGGCCGCGGACCATTTCGGTTTTGATCCGCAACGCGATGTGCTGCAACAGATATCGAACCTGGTACGCGATCCGCAATTCGCCGCGTACCAGACCAAGGGTGATTTCTCGCACGATGTGGTGATACCCGGCCCTGCCAGTAGCATGAGCCGGCCGGTGCGCCTGTCGGTCCATCTGCATCCTTATGGCGAGGGACGCCGGCTGATGATGTCGCGCGACGTGACCGCGCTGGAACAGGCAGAAGCCATGCGGCGCGATTTTGTCGCCAACGTCTCGCACGAAATACGCACGCCGTTGACCGTACTCAGCGGTTTCGTCGAGACCATGCAAAACCTGCCGCTGGACGGCCCTGAGCGCCAGCGCTACCTGGTTCTGATGTCACAACAGGCACATCGCATGCAGACGCTGGTGAGCGACCTGCTTACATTGTCACGGTTGGAGGGGAGCCCGTTGCCACGGCTGGACGAGTGGGTGGATGTCCGTACCCTGATGGACCGGTGCGAACAGGAAGGGCGGGAACTGTCCATGCTGATGACCCAGGTAGGCCATCAATTGCGGGTGTCGGTCGATCGGGATTGCCAGATCGCCGGCTCGCTGATGGAACTGCACAGTGCGATGGCAAACTTGGTCAACAATGCCATTCGCTATACGCCGAACGGCGGCAGGATCGAGCTAGCCTGGACGCTGCATTCCGATGGCAGTGGTGAGTTCTCGGTCACCGACAGCGGCCCCGGCATCGCGTCCGAGCATATTCCGCGTCTGACGGAGCGCTTCTATCGGGTTGACCGCAGCCGCTCGCGCGAGACCGGTGGTACCGGGCTGGGGCTGGCCATCGTGAAGCATGTCGCGCAGCGGCACGGTGCCCAGTTGCAAATCGACAGCAAGCCGGGTCAAGGATCCCGATTTGCGATTACCTTGCCGGCCAGCCGCGTGCATCCCTCGGGCTCTTTGGTGGCGCAGGTCGTCACGGCGTGATTTTTCGATAAAGATGGATTTCGATTCCCTTGCCTGACGCGCGTCCGATGGGTGCCCGCAATTGCCATTGCGCCGGGTCGGGTAGGCGCTGGCGTTGTGCGAGCAATTCCGGGTCGGCAACCAGCCAAAGGCACGCCGATGCGGGCCCGGCAGGTTCGAGATGGAATCGGCCGTGGTACTGCAAGGCGGCAATCTGGTCTCGATCCAGGTCCATCGCCTGCAGGCAGGTGTCGGATCCAACTTGTGCGCCGACTCGGTCCACCACCAATTGGTAGCCGCGCACGAAATCGAGCAGCGGCATCCACAGGGTCATCAGCAGCAACCAGCACAAAACGGCTCCTCCAGCCGGTAGCACCATGCTTTTCCAGATCGCCGCCTGATGGCGCCCGGCGCGCCACTTCACAAGCCAGGCCCAAACCAGTGACGCCAACAACGCGATCACGAAGCTCGCAAGCCCGAACGCGGCCTGGAAATCGGGCGCCTGCTTGAACACATTGGCCGCTATCTGTCGCGGCACGCCAGTCTGCATCGCAAACCAGATCACCCAGATGATGATGCCGCAACTGGTGAAGAACAGCAGCGTGAACCAGTCGATCAGCGCCGCAACGCTGCGGCGCAGTGTGGGCAGCGCGAATGCAGCCAGCGTTGCCAGCGCCGGCAAGGCCAGCAGCAGGGCACGATCCGCCGGTTTGGTGGTCCAGGCCGAAAAGACGGCTATCGCGCCGAACCACAAGGGCAGCGCCAGATGCAGGCTGACGCGGGTACTCAGGATCTGCCTTTGCCAGCGCCACAGCGTCCACAATACCAGCGGCCATGCGGGCCAGGTGAACCACAACATGAGCCGGGCCAGGCTGCGCCAATCCTTGCTGCCGGCGTCCTGCGGCAGCAAGATGCGCCAGCGCCACAGGTCAAGTGCTGACGAGAGCGCAGCCGCCAATAGCGTGAAGAGCGCCAGCAACCCGGCCGCGCGCAGTGCACGGCGCTGTCCGCCCAAGGCTGGATCTGCGGCCAGAAAATGCAGCAATGCCGCGCCCGCACCAAAAAGCACGGCGAGTGTCGGCGCCGCGCTGAGAACCAGACCGGCGAGACCCACCATCAGGCTGAGCGTGGGCAGCACAAATCGAAGGCCGATGGACGCGGCGGCATAAAACGTCAGCGCAGCGAAACACAGTTGGGCAAGATGCGTCGTGACTTCGTGCGAGAGCTGGGCCAGGCCCAGGCAGGCGATCAACGCCAGCAGACCACCGTCCCCGATGGCTCGTGCGTAGTCGGTTGGATTGGCCTCGCCGCCAAATGCAAAGGCCACTGGTTGGGCGCGCGGGTGGAATGCCAGGCTGTACACCGCGTACCAGGTCGCGGCCAGCGTCACCGCCAACATGGCGGCAAAGGGAAGGCGGGCCAGCAAAACCGGTGACATCCAGTCCGGACCCCATTGCACGAACCAGGCGCCGATCCAATGGGGCAACAATCCGTCGGCCTCGGGGCGCAGGCCGAGCAGTTGGGGGTCCAGCCAACTGGTTGCGCCGCGGGCCATCTCCAGCATGTAGCCAAACGTGGCCATGTCGGCATTGCGCCAGGGTTCGCGTCCGAGCAGTCCGGGTAGCACGTAGGCCACGCACAGCAACAGCAGCGCCAGGCGGGGCAGGGCGCGTACCGCGCCTTGCGCGACGATGGCGGGACTGGGCTGGTTCACGTTGGAGGAATGAAGTGGCGAGCAAGCACGTAAAAATGCAAAAGGGCAGCGCGGTTGCCCGAGCTGCCCTTGGTCGGGACGCCGTGAAGCTTACTTGGCTGCCGTCTTGCCGAAGCGATTGCGGAACCGCTCGACCCGCCCGCCCATGTTGTCGACTGACTTCTGGGTGCCGGTGTAGAACGGGTGCGATTCGCTGGAGGTTTCGAGTTTGTACAGTGGCAGTTCGCGACCGTCTTCCATTGTGATCTTGTCCTTGGCGCTGGCGCATGAGCGCGTCACGAACTTGAAGTTGTTGGACAGGTCCTGGAAGCAGACCTCGCGGTAGTTGGGGTGGATTCCGCTTTTCATGCTGTATTCCTTCGGGTGCGCCAGCCGCGTCTGGCCTTGCGCAAACCACTGCGCAATGGGAAGTCCAAACGTACTTGTCGCGTAAAGCCTGCGATTATGGCACGGATCATGCGCGTGCAGGCTGGGGATCAGCCCCCGCGCCGCATCTGGTCGAAGAACTCATTGTTGGTCTTGGTTGCGCGCATCTGCTTGAGCACCAGCTCCATGGACTCGATCTCGTCCATGTTGTACAGGAATTGGCGCAGGATGCGGGTTTTCTGCAAAATTTCAGGTGCCAGCAGCAGTTCTTCGCGCCGGGTGCCGCTGCGATTGAGCTGGATCGACGGAAATACACGCTTTTCGTAAAGGCGCCGATCCAGGTGGATCTCAGAATTGCCGGTGCCCTTGAACTCTTCAAAGATCACCTCGTCCATGCGGCTTCCCGTGTCGATCAAGGCGGTGGCGATGATGGTCAGCGAGCCACCTTCTTCGACATTGCGCGCCGCCCCCAGAAAGCGCTTGGGGCGCTGCAGCGCGTTGGAGTCGACACCGCCGGTCAGCACCTTTCCGCTGGAGGGAACCACATTGTTATAGGCGCGTGCCAGTCGAGTGATGGAGTCGAGCAGGATGACGACATCCTTCTTGAGCTCGACCAGGCGCTTGGCGCGTTCGATCACCATTTCCGCTACATGGACGTGGCGTGCGGCCGGCTCGTCGAAGGTCGATGCAATGACCTCGCCTTTCACGGTGCGCTGCATCTCGGTCACTTCTTCGGGCCGCTCGTCTACCAGCAGCACCATCATGTAGATGTCCGGATAGTTTGCGGCGATGGCGTGGGCCATATGTTGCATCATCACGGTCTTGCCGCTTTTGGGCGGCGCGACCAGCAAGGCCCGCTGGCCCTTGCCGATCGGCGCGATGATGTCGATGATGCGGCCGGTCACGTTTTCTTCGCTCTTGGAGTCGCGCTCGAGCTTCATCTGCTCCTTGGGGAACAACGGCGTGAGGTTTTCAAACATCACCTTGTGCTTGTTCTCCTCCGGCCCGCCACCGTTGACCTTGTCGAGCTTGTTCAGCGCGAAATAGCGTTCGCCATCCTTGGGCGTACGTACTTCGCCCTCGATCATGTCGCCGGTGTGCAGGTTGAAGCGCCGCACCTGGCTCGGGCTGATGTATATATCGTCCGTGCTGGCTGTGTAGCTGGTGTCGGGGCTGCGCAGGAAACCAAAACCGTCTGGAAGAATCTCCAACACCCCATCGGCAATGATCTGCTCTCCGGTTCGGGCGCGCTTCTTGATGATGGCAAACATCAACTCCTGTTTGCGCATGCGGCCGGTGTTTTCAATCTCAAGCTCTTCAGCCTGCTTGAGGACTTCAGACACGTGCAGTGCCTTGAGTTCGTTTAAGTGCATGGAAATACCCGAAAGGGAGGGACAGAGGAGATGCGAACGCGAACCGGGGGGGGCAGACCAGGGCAAGAGGGTGGCCCCGACCAGTTGTTCCAAATCTGGAACTCGAACCGATTCGGATTGCGAACCGGCGATCTAAAGTGATTATGACAGGAAAAAAGGCAGGCGCACTACGCGATTTGGACTGCGGCATCCCGGCCTGCCCGCACCGCTGGCGCAGGGCCCCTGCCTTTTGATCAGGCCAATTGCTGGTCGATGAATGCCGTCAATTGCGACTTGCTCATCGCGCCGACCTTGGTCGCAGCCAGTTGACCACCCTTGAAAATCATCAACGTCGGAATTCCGCGAATGCCGAACTTGGCCGGGATGTCGCGATTCTCATCGACATTCATCTTCGCCACCTGCAGCTTGCCTTCGTAGCCCGTGGCAACCTCGTCCAGGATGGGCGCGATCATCTTGCACGGACCACACCATTCGGCCCAGTAGTCGACCAGAACGGGACTGGTCGATTTCAGTACGTCGGCCTCGAACGAGGCGTCCGAGACATGTTTGATGAGTTCGTTGGCCATGGTGGTTCCTAGGTTCTGTCGGTACAGGTAAAGTGGGGAAATTGTGACAGAAACCAATGCCGACCGCCTGCCTGGCGCTGCAATCAACGAGATAGCGAGAACCGATCACGGCAGGCGTGAATGGGACCGGGTCATGGCAGCGCTGCGTGAGGAGATTGGCGCTCGTCAAGTGCATCCGGCGCAAACGGTCGTGCTGTTGCCGTATGTACAGCTGATCGGCATTGCTCGCGGCGCCTGGATGCGCGGTGCTGGCGCGCGCGCCGAGGACGCCTATTTCATGCCGCGTTTCGAGACCACGATGAACTGGAGCCGCTCACTGGCCGGCCATTTTCCTGGTCCGGACGATCTGGTGCGTGACCCTGCCCGCGACCTGCTCACGGCCGGCTCATTGTTGGAACGGTCGGGCCTGCCTGGACCGCATGGCGCGCTGGATGCGCGATTGATGGAGGCGGCCTGGAGCATCGCGCCGCTGGCTGCGGCCGTAGCCCCTGACGAACGGGGCGCCTGGGGGGCGCAGATGGCCGATGCGTTGACGGGGCAGGGTGCGTCTCCGTTGTTGGAGTGGGAGTCGCGGCTGGGCAGCGTCGCCCTGGCCTGGGTCGCGCACAGTACCTATCCGACCGATGCGCTGTTCTCGGCGCAAGTCGACCTGCTGGTGCTGATCGAAGGCCTGCAACAAGACCCGCTTTTTGCCAACTTGTCCAAGCGCTGGGGCGCTCGGGCTGTCACGATGCGATTGGCAATCGCGCCGGCCCCGGGTCGACTCGAACTACGCCGTGCTCTGGACGCCGAGGACGAGGCCGAGCAAGCCTGCGCCTGCGTTCTGGCCCATCTGGCCGCCGGACGCACGCCACTGGCCCTGGTGGCGCAAGACCGGATCCTGACCCGGCGGGTGCGCGCAGTTTTGGCCGACCGCGGTATCAGCGTGCGCGATGAAACCGGCTGGACCCTCTCGACCACGCGCGCGGCTGCGGCGGTGGTCGGTTTGTTGCGCGCGATGGCCTGGGACGCATCGACCGACACAGTGCTCGATTGGGCCAAGCAGTCACCCGCCATGGGATCGGAGCATGTGGACCGGCTGGAGGCGGTATTGCGCCGTGCCGCCGTGCGCCAGTGGCATGCTGGGTTGCCCGACGACGTCGCCAGCACCTGCATCGAATCGGCCCGTGCGTCCATGCAGTCGCCGCGGGTGCTGGCGCACTGGTTGCGTTCATTGCGCGGGGCTTTGCAGACATCGGGTCAATGGCCCGAGCTGCTGCAAGACACCGCTGGCCAGGCTGTGATCGAAGCGTTGCACCTGCAGGAGCACGCCGCAGACGACTTCAGCGACGCGGCGCAGCGCATGTCGCTGGGTGCATTCACCGGCTGGGCCGGACAGGTGCTGGAGGCCGGTAGTTTCGTTCCTCCGCATCCGGAGCAGGAACAACTGATCGTATTGCCGCTGAGCCAGTTGCTGGGCCGGCCATTGGCTGCCGTGGTGATTCCCGGTTGCGACGAAGGCAACCTGAGCGCATCGCCCGAGCTGGCCGGGCTGTGGACGCCGACACAGCGTGCCGCGCTGGGCCTGCCTTCGCGTGAGCAGGCTGCTGGCGCCATTGCTGCGGCATGGCACAACGCGCTCGGCACGCCCCATGTGGACGTTCTCTGGCGCATCAGTGACGCGGGCGAGTCGCTGATGCCCAGCGTGCTGGTGCAGCAGCTTCGATTGGCGCAGCCGCAGTTCGCGCGCGATCCGCGGGGTGCGCGGATCCTGTCTGCGCAGCCCGGTGCCATGCCTCATCCCGCGGCGCCCGCGTTGGCGCTGTCCCGGTTGTCGGCCAGCGCCTATGAGGACCTGAGGCGCTGCCCGTATCGCTTCTTTGCGCTGCGCATGCTGGGCCTGCAGGAGTCCGACGAGCTCGATACCGAACTGGGCAAGCGCGATTTCGGCAACTGGTTGCATCTGTTGTTGCGCCATTTCCATACGGCACTGGCCCGACCAAACGGCTTGGTGTTAGACCGCGGCACCCAACTCGACCAGGCTGCGGATAGGGCAACGCAAGAACTGGCACTGGCGGCCAACGAATTCCTGCCCTTTGCCGCGTCGTGGCCCCAGGTACGGGCGGCCTATCTGCAGTGGCTGACGGGTCATGAAGCGAAGGGTGCGCGGTTCGAAGCGGCAGAGCTGCGCTGTGAAATGCCGTTGGGCCAATTGACCCTGGTTGGACGCATCGACCGGATGGATCGGCTGGCCGATGGAACGCTCCAGGTGATCGATTACAAGACCGAGGGACGCGCCACGACCCAGGAGCGAATCAAACGTCCGCAGGAAGACACCCAACTTGCGTTCTACGGCGCTTTGTTGGAGGACGATCAACTGGCGGCCATGTACCTCAATATTGCCGAGTCCGATGCGACCAAGGGCTTCGACATGCCGGGCATCGTCCAGTGGAGGGACCTGCTCGTGGAGGCGATCGGGCACGACATGGCGCGCATCGGCGCAGGTGCCGCGTTGCCGGCGCTGGGGGCGGGTTCGGCCTGCGACTACTGCGCGGCACGGGGCTTGTGCCGCAAGGATTTCTGGAGCGACGCCAGCATGCCTGTGCCTGAGGCTGCCGATGCTTGAGGCAAGCGCTGGCGCCGCCTACGAGCACAACACCCGGCATATCGATGCCGCGCGCTTTTATGCAATCGCCTGCGATCCAAGGCGCCCTGTGGCAGTCGAAGCCTGCGCCGGTGCCGGCAAGACCTGGATGCTGGTGTCGCGCATCGTGCGCGCGCTTTTCGACGGCATGGACAGGGCGACCGGTGCCTTGTCGGTCCAGCCCCACGAAATCCTGGCCATTACCTTTACCAAACGCGCCGCCAGCGAAATGCGCGAGCGCCTGTATCGCTGGCTGGAGGAATTCTCCAACGCCAGTCCCGGGCAATTGTTGGTGGAGTTGCAGAGCCGGGGTGTGCTGCTGCCCCGTGATGCCGCTGCTGCCCAGGCGATGGCACTGCGACTGGCCGGCTTGTACCGCGCGGTGCTGCAATGCGCGCGGCCGGTCCAGATCCGGACTTTTCACAGCTGGTTTGCGGCCCTGTTGCGGGCGGCGCCGATCGCGGTGCTGCAACAACTGGACCTGCCCCTGCAATACGAACTGCTGGAAGACGATGCGCCTGCCAAGGCGCTGGTCTGGCGGAGGTTCTACCAGGCCTTGCTGGACCAGCCCGAACGCAAGGCCGACTTCGAGGCCGTGGTTCGGGTGCATGGGCGCTTTCAGACCGAGAAGGCACTTGGCGCCGCGCTCGACAAGCGTATCGAATTTGCGCGCGCCCAGGCCGCTGGACAGGTTGCGACCTCGGTTCGGCACTTCCATGTCCTGTTCCCTGCCCTGGCTGCGTTCGACCTGCCCGCAGCCGCATTGCATCCAGTGCCCGCGCGCACGCGCTGGATGGCGTGGTCCGACGCCCTTGCGCGTGAGTCGAACAAGACACCGCAAAAGGCTGCGCAGGCGATCCGCGATGCTTTTTCGCAATCGGATCCGGCAACGGACGCCGAGGCGGCCACGGCGCGACTGTCTGCATTGCGCAAGGCCTTTTTTGTCGCAGACGAGGACCGCCTGACCCAGCATCTCGTCAAGTTCGACGCGGCACAACAGGCTGCAGTGGAACTGGCCCTGTTGTGCGAGGCGCAGCACCACCACGATGCCTGGCTCTACCAGCAGCGCATGGCCGCGTTGACGCAGGTGCTGATTGCGGCGTTTTCTGCGCAAAAGCGCGAGCGCGGCTGGATCGACATGTCCGACGTCGAGCGGGCCGCACTGGCGTTGCTGTCTGATCCCGCGCTGGCGGGTTGGGTACAGGAACGGCTCGACACCCGGGTGCGCCATCTGCTGATCGACGAGTTCCAGGACACCAATCCGTTGCAATGGCAGGCGCTGCTGTCGTGGTTGGGCAGCTACAGCGGGGCGGCCGGCAATGCGCCCAGTGTGTTCATTGTTGGCGATCCCAAGCAGAGCATCTACCGGTTCCGGCGCGCCGAGCCGCAGGTTTTTCGGGCAGCGCAGGCCTTCATGGCCGACGGCCTGGGCGGCGACCTGCTCAGCTGCGACCATACCCGGCGCAATGCGCCCGCCATCATGGAAGCGGTCAACGCGGTGATGTTGGCGGCGCGCGACACCGACCAGTACGACGGTTTCCGGCGGCATACGACCGGCTCGTCCGCTCCCGGTCAGGTATTGCGCCTGCCGCCGATTGCGCGAGAGCGCGTGCCGCGGCCCGCGCCCGATGGCTTGCCCGATGCAGATGGTGCCAGCATGGTCTGGCGCGACAGCCTGACCCAGCCTCGCGAGGTGCCCGATGAGACCTTGCGCAGTCTCGAAGCGCGTCAGGTTGCCCGCTGGATTGCGCAGGCGCTGACCGATGGCCAGCGGCCATCGGATGTGATGGTGTTGTCGCGCCGGCGTGCCAGCCTGATGCCGTTGCAGGACGAACTGCGGGCGCTGCAGATTGCCGCGCATGTGGGCGAAAAGACTGCGCTGATTGACTGTTGCGAGGTGCAGGACATCGTCGCGCTGCTCGATGTGCTGGTATCGCCCGGGCACGACCTGTCGCTGGCTCGCGCCTTGCGATCGCCGCTGTTCGATGTGCCGGACCAGGCCTTGATCGATCTCGCGCTGCGCCGGCGCGTTCTGCAGCAGCCGTGGTACCAGTTGCTGCAGCAGGAATGGCCGCCGCAACATGCCTTGCACGGCATCGGCGCACGGTTGCTGCAGTGGAAGTCCTGGCTGGACCGGCTTCCCGCGCACGATGCGCTGCAGTCGATCTACAGCCACCACGATGTTTTGGCGCGTTTTGCAGTAAAGGCGCCCGACGTGCAGCGCCCGTCCGTGCTCGCCAACCTGCGTGCCTTGTTGTTTGCATCGCTGCAGGTGGCGGGCGGGCGTTTCATCACACCGTATGCATTTGTGCGCGCGCTCAAGGCCGGTGGAGTGACGGCGCCTGCCACGGTGCCACAGGATGCGGTGCGCTTGTTGACGGTGCACGGCGCCAAAGGGCTGGAAGCCCGCAGCGTGGTGTTGCTCGACACCGACACGCCGCCACGCGTGGCAGAGACCATGGGCGTGCTGGTGGACTGGCCGGCAGAGGCGGCGCATCCGCAGAAGTTCTTCTTTGTCGCCAGCGAAGCGCGCCCGCCGCAGTGCGCGCGTCAGACCCGGGACCAGGAGCAACTGCAGCGTCAGCGCGAGGAACTCAATGCCTTGTATGTGGCGTTGACGCGCGCCCGCGAGATACTGGTCGTTTCGTCGATCACGCCGCACCGGGATGCACCCGGCAGTTGGTGGCGCAGGTTGCTCGAGCACGTCGATCCCCGTGACATCGGCGATCCCGTAGCGGTTGAAACGCCGGTCCTGGCGCCGGCTGGGAGCAGCTTCGCGCTTCACGTGTTGCCGATGGAATCGGCGCGGCCAGAGCAAGCCGACGCCGCGTCGAAACCCGACAAGCCCGATTCGAGCAAGGACGACGCAGCGCTTGCGCTGGTTGGCCAGGCCATGCACCGCTTGCTGGAGTGGGGCACGGTGGACGCGCGCCAGGTGGCGGCCGTGCGGCGCGAATTCGGCCTGGATGCGCAGGCTGCCGAGCGGGCCGCGACGATGGCGCGGCGCATCCTGGCCGGGCCGGGCGCCTGGGCCTGGGATCGGCAGCAGTTGGCCTGGCAGGGCAGCGAGGTCGAACTGGTTTTTGACTCCGTGCTGCTCCGGCTGGACCGGCTGATCCAGCGCAGGCACGACGGCCATTGGTGGGTGCTGGACCACAAGTCAGGCCTGACGCCGCAGCGGAACCCGGCCCTGGTGGCACAACTGTCCCATTACCGCAGCGCCGTGCAGGCTGTTTATCCGGGCCAGACCGTGCGGGCGGCATTTTTGAATGGCGAAGGGCAGTGGATCGAACTACCTGAGCCCGTGGTGTAGCGGCCCATGCCCAGCGCAAGCATTGTTGGTGGCGGCCCGGCCGGTCTGATGGCGGCGCAGGTGCTCGCGCTGGCGGGTATCGAGGTGGATCTGTATGACGCGATGCCGTCGGTGGGGCGCAAGTTCCTGTTGGCGGGAAAGGGCGGGTTGAACCTGACGCATTCCGAACCGGCCGCAAGTTTCTTGACCCGCTATGGCGCGCGGCAGGCGGACGTGACGCCCTGGCTGCTGGCATTTGGTCCGGCGCAACTGCGGGCGTGGGCGCGCGATCTGGGTACGGAGACCTTCGTCGGCAGTTCCGGGCGGGTGTTTCCGGTGGGCATGAAGGCGGCCCCGTTGTTGCGTGCCTGGCTGCATCGGTTGCGCCATCCGCTACAGGGGCTTGCGGTACGGTTTCATATGCGCCACCGCTGGATCGGCTGGGACGAAGCCGGCGCGGCGATGACGAGCCAGCGCTTCGACACTCCCACCGGTCCGCTGGCGACGCGGTCCGACGCCGTGCTGTTGGCAATGGGCGGCGCCAGCTGGCCCCAGCTGGGGTCAGACGGTGCCTGGGTCGAGCCGATGCGCGCGCAGGGCGTGGCCGTTGCGTCGCTGGCACCGAGCAATTGCGGCTTTGATATCGCCGGTGGATGGAGCCCGCACTTTGCGCAACGATTTGCGGGGCAGCCGCTCAAGTCTGTGGTACTGCGGGTATGCGCGCCCGGAGCAATGGCGTTCGAGCGCAAAGGCGAGTTTGTTGCAACCCATACCGGTGTCGAAGGCAGCCTGGTTTACGCCGCCTCCGGCTTGCTGCGAGAGCTGATTGTGGCGCACGGGCAGGCTGAGCTGTTTGTCGACCTGCTGCCGGACCTCACCGGCGAGCGGGTGGTGGCGCAGGTGGCCCATCCGCGGGGCTCCCGTTCGTTGACCAGCCATCTCAAGAGCCGCCTGGGGATTGGCGGCATCAAGGCCGGTTTGTTGTTCGAGGTGTTGTCGCGCGACCAGTTGTCCGATCCTGCCGTGGTAGCCCGCACGCTCAAGGCCTTGCCGTTGCGTCTGGCGGCGGCGCGTCCAGTGTCCGAGGCCATCAGCAGCGCAGGCGGGGTGGCGTTTGGCGAACTGGATGCGCGTTTGATGCTGCGCAAGTGCCCCGGTGTGTTTTGCGCCGGCGAAATGCTCGACTGGGAAGCACCCACCGGTGGCTATCTGCTGACGGCGGCGATGGCCAGTGGCCGCGCGGCGGCAATCGGTGCCTTGCAATATCTTGGGCGTGCTGGCTGATCAGGTGCGGCTGTTACATGTCGGAGGCTCCATTGGGAGGGATCTTGTGTATTTTGTCTAGGTCGACCGAATTGCGCCGGACACGCCAGCAGCTAGAATCGCGCCTCGGGGGAACATAAGAAGTTACTGCGCGATACACACCATGAACCACGACAACACCATCCCGTCCCAACTCGGACCTGTCAACACAATTCCCGCCGCGCTGGGCGCCAATGCACTGTCGTCGCCGTCTGACAATCTCAATCCGGGCTTTGTTGGACTGATCTTCAAACTGTTGCTGCTGGCCGCAACGGTGGGCCTGGCACTGTATTTCGCGCGTTGATGCTGCGGGCTTGATGCGGCGCGCTCGACTGCGCGCTGCCTGCTGTTGGATCGCCGCCTCGAGTGTGTCGCGGCGGCAAATAAGGTGACGAGCCTTGACCCCGGCACTG
>JANNKH010000105.1:0-48010 GCA_031396205.1 Rhodoferax sp. | reverse complement strand
CGCCGTCGACGGAAAGCAGATCCGCCTGAGTCCGGGAATGAATGTCACGGCCGAGATCAAGATCGGGCAGCGACGGGTGATCGAATACCTGCTCAGCCCGATCCAGCGGATGGGGAGTGAGGGGTTGAGGGAGCGGTAGGGGTACTGCCGGCGGTCATGGCGGGCGCAAAAGTTCAGCAATCGAACAATGCGTCCGCCGCCTCGCCGGTCAACTTGAAGGAGAGTCGCTTGAAAGCAAAGACAGTCATGTGGGTTTTGGGCATTGCCCTTGTGGCACTCGCTGTTGGGATCGCGGGTCTGTTTGCCTGGGGTTCCCATTTGAGCCGCGAGGTTCGGCGATGGGACGCGAAGATCGATGCCTTGTGCGCGGCAAACGGTGGCAAGGATGTCGCGACACGGGTGTATGAAACGGCGTTGGCGCCGGAGACGAAGGAGTATTTTGCTGAGACCAAGCCCGTGAGAAGTCTGGGGATACCGATACGCTTCGAGGGCCAGTCACTTGGGCCACAGTATCCCTATGTCATTGAAACCCGCGTAGTTGAGGTCCTCAATCAGGAGAAACCCAGCGTGGTCAAGTACACCGAGCGAATTGTTCGGGTCGGTGACAACAAGATTCTTGCGGAGCGCTTTGCGTTTCAGCGGTCAGGGGGAGGAATACCAGGATTCGATCCAGGGGAGATTCGAAAATGCCCTCGAATTCGGACAGAAGGAAGACTAGATGTTCTAGTGTTTACGAATCACCCGCTTCATCAATCTGAGGCAAAACAATGAACACCGAATACATGACTGCGTTGGCAGAGCTTGCCCTAGCGGGATATGGGCAGTTCGACAGTAAAGGATTGCCACCCGAAGATGCACTCAAGGTGCTGAATGGCGATATACACGGATTCGCCGCGCCGCAAGCAATACGTTTCCGCGATAGATTTGAGGTTGCCGTGGCCACCTTTAATGATGCGGTGTCTTCAGTTGGTAGCGGAAGCACCAGCTTCGATGTGACGGTTTTCAAGGGTCGAACCGAAACCAACCGAAATCAAATCTTCCTAGCGATTCGCGGTACCCAGCAGTTTGACCTGAGCGTGTCACCGAACGATCTCGAAGCAGTTCAGGATTTTTTGAATCAGAAGGGGGCCGCAAGCCAGATCGTCGCCATGTACAACTGGTGGCAACGCGTGAGCTCGACCAATCGAACCGATCTCGCCCAGTACGTCATTGTTCATGTGTCCGATGACCAGGCAAGGCCGGCTGGCGGGATACCGCTTTCAGCATCGATTCCAGTGACCCTGGGAGGCAATGGCGTTGCGGACTACCTAGTCCGGGTAATGGATGCCGCAAGCACAGGGGATCTGGTGCCGTTGTTGTCTTCGGACCCTGACGCCAAAGTCGTTGTCACTGGTTCCTCCATGGGTGGGCATCTGGCAATGGCGTTTGCCGGGTTGTTTGCCGGCCAGGTAGATCAGGCGGTCGCTTTCAATGCGCCGGGATTTCCGGACAATGGTTACCTCCAGACCCTGTTTGGCGCCTTGGGCGGAAATATCCCGAGAAGGGGAAATACGTTGATCACCAACGTCGTCTCCAGCGAAGCCAGTACCGGAGGAAACGGCTTGGACCTGATCGCGGGTTTCCCCGACGGCAACTTTCCCGGCCTGCAACTGATCGTTCCGATCGAAAACCAGTTCATCGGCGACGTGCCTGATCCGAAACGTCCGTCCTGGAACCACGACCAACGTCAGATCACTGATGCCTTGACCGTCTTTTACATGCTGCAGCGGTTGGACAACAGCCTGACACCGGAACGATTCGGCACCCTGATGCGCCAGTCGGCCAATGGCGAGAACCGCAGTCTGGAGAATCTGGTCGACACCGTCGAGGTTTTGCTTGGCATTGATCGCAACCCAATGGATGCGGGCAATGCGAAGCGCGATGCTTTGCACTCCGCCGTACAGCGGATCGTTGGTGGTGCCCCTGTGCAACTCGACCCGAATGCCCTGTTCGCCTCGATCGCCGGCAAGGTGTCGATCCTGTCGGTCGACACGGGTCTAACCGCACTGGCCCGCAGTGACTTTGGTGCGCTGGTGGCGCTGCGGGAACTCAGTCCGTTTTATGTGAGTGAGAACGACAAGTCGGCAACGATGGATCCGTCCTTGCAGTTGTTCTGGCAGCAGACCCGTGCAGCCGAACACAGTGCCTGGCTGGTCGAGAAAGACAGCGTCCATTCGATGGAGTTCTCCCGAAGCTGGCTCGAAGACCGCGCCACGATGCTGCAAGCCCTGTCGTACCGAAACGAGCGAAATCTGTCGACCGACGCCCCGCTGCTCGGCGCAGACAACGCTGACTTCTCTGACTTGGACACTGCCCAGTCGGTGCTGCTGCGCCGCGGCGGACCCGTTTTCGGAACCGATGTGCGACGGGTGGTTTTTGGCGGCGCCGGCGATGAACTGATCCAGGGCGATTCGTGGAGCGACCGTCTGTACGGTGGTGCCGGCAACGACCGGCTGGAGGGCATGGGCGGCAATGATTACCTTGAAGGCGGCCGTAGCAATGACCAATACATCTTTGGAGCCAATTTCGGGGCCGACACCATCAGCGATGCCGATGGGCTGGGCTCGATCCTGCTCGATGGTCGGGTTCTGCTCGGCGGCAAAGGCTCGGGGCTGGCAAACGAATGGTGGGGCGATGGCGCCTCTGGCGGCGTCGAGCGGTATCGGGTGCAGGACAGCAAATTGTCGGCAACCGGCAAACAGTTGGTCATTGAGCGCGTGGGCGACGGTGCGAACAGCATCACGGTCAACAATTTCGACCTCGCGGCGGCGACGACGGCGGTCCAGGGGTATCTGGGCATCCGCCTGGACGACAGCCAGCAGTGCTTCATTGCCCAGGGCTCCGGCGCCGGTTTGCGGGGAGCGGGCGCATCCAGCGGTTTTTGGGATTCCGTCGTCGGCACCGTTGCCGGCGCGACAAGCGTGGCCGAAGGTGGCGCCGTCTTCTTCACGGTATTCCTGCGCACGGCAGCCAGGGCACACGAGAGCCTGACGCTGGCGCTGTCGGCCTTGGCCGACACATTCAGAGTGCTGGTTGGACAAACCATGGTCAGTGCCAGCGGCGCAGTCATCGCGCTGGAGGCGGGCCAGACCCAGGTTTCGTTCGGCCTGCTGCAGGTGGGCGAGGTTGCCGGCGACGCAAGCGCCATGCTCAACGCCAGTTACTCGCGCGCCGGGCAGACCAGCAGTTCCAACCTGTGGTCGGTCGATCTGAGGGATTCCGGCCCTGTGTCATCGCTCATCGAGGGTGATCAGGTCTACCGAACCTATGTCAGCTCCCTGAACATCGTGCGCGACGGGCGCATTGTCGTTGCCAGGGGCGACATCGCGTATGCGACCGACGCGTCGGGCAACCTGGTGCCGGGCGACGGGGTTGCGCTGAGCGACAACGTGTTGTACGGCCTGGAGGGCAACGACCAGATGGCGGGCTGGTTCGGCAACGATGCGCTGGGCGGTGGGGCAGGCGATGACCGCATCGATGGAGGCGACGGCGACGACCTGATCGGTGGTGGCGCGGGCGACAACCACATCGGCGGCGGGGCTGGCGACGACTTCATCGCGGGCTCCGGCGTACTGAGCGGCAATCTGCAGCAACTCGGGCCGGGCGATGGCTGGGTCGCCCCGATCGGCAAGACCGTGCTCGGTCGCGGCTCCACCTGGGGCGTCTACCTCGACGCGCCCGACCTGGCCATCTGGGATGGTGTCACCCATGTGGGCAATGGTGCCGACGCGAACACCATCGATGCCGGTGACGGGGACGATTTCGTGATCGGCGGCGCAGGAGACGACTCTATCGATGGTGGAGCTGGTGCCGACCGGCTCGATGGCATGGCCGGGGCGGACTTCATTCTGGGCGGGGAGGGCAACGACACGATCCGGGCCGACGGCATCGTCCTGTCGGGATACTTGAATTCCACCTTGGTGCAATCGCATGGCGACGACCACGTTGACGGCGAGCAGGGTGATGACAACCTGCACGGTGGCGGCGGCTCGGATCTGTTGTACGGCGGTTTGGGCGCTGATTTCATCTTCGGCGACACCAGCGGACCCACCGACGGCGAGTTCTTTGTCGATCTGCAATGGCACGGCGCCGACACCATCGATGGCGGGGACGGCGACGACTATCTGGAGGGTGGCGGCGCAGATGATTTGATCCTTGGCGGCGCTGGCGCCGACACCATCTGGGGCGACACGACGGCAAGCCATGTCGTGGGCAACGCGGCCGGGCAGACGGCTGGGTCATTGGCCGCATCGGCCTATGGTCGCGATGACCTCGATGGCGGTGATGGCAACGACAGGCTGGTTGGTGGCGGCGGTGACGACCAGGTGGCGGGCGGCGCCGGCAACGACAGCTTGTGGGGTGACGAGAACAATCCGGATTTGGCGGGGCAGTGGCACGGAGCCGACGTTCTGGATGGCGATGAGGGCAACGACGTTTTGGTCGGTGGCGGCCAGGACGACGCCTTGTTTGGCGGGACCGGCGACGACCAGCTCGGCGGTGATGACACGCTGGGCATGCTGGCCGGTCAGTTCCACGGCGCCGATTACCTGGACGGCGAGGACGGCCATGATGTGCTGATGGGCGGCGGCGGCGCGGACATCCTGTTCGGCGGTATCGGCAACGACACGCTGTTCGGCGACCATACCGATGACAACGCCGCCTCGGATTTCGATGGCGCCGACCAACTGGATGGCGAAGAGGGCGACGACCGGCTGTTTGGCGGCAGTGGCGACGATACCGTGGTCGGCGGGGCGGGCAATGACCGACTCGACGGCGGCGCCGGTGCAGACTGGATGGCGGGAGGCGCTGGCGACGATACCTACTATGTCGACGGTGTGTGGGATACCGTTATCGAGTACCAGGATGAAGGCTTTGACACGGTATTCGCCGCGGTCTTCTTCGAGTTGCCGGACGACGTCGAGAACCTGACGCTTGTGGGAACCGGCGACTTGTCGGCCGGTGGCAACGGTGGCGACAACGCCATCATGGGCAACGGCGCAGCCAACGGGATCGCGGGCCATGGTGGCAACGACACCCTGGTCGGCGGCGGCGGAGCCGACACGCTGGAGGGCGGTGCGGGCGACGATCGGTACGAGGTCGATGATGCCGGAGACACCGTGGTCGAACGGCCGAATGAAGGCCTGGACCATGTCCGCAGCAGCGTCACCTTCACGCTCGCCGACAACCTGGAGCAGCTGAGCGCGCTGGGAAGCGCCGATATGGCGCTTGGCGGCAATGCACTGGACAACGATCTGGTCGGGAACGTTGGCGACAACATCCTGACCGGTGGTGCAGGCGACGACCATCTGCGTGGTGGAGCGGGCGACGATGTCTATGTTGTTGCGCCGGGTGACGGGCGCGACACCATCGACAACACGGATATCGTTCGTAATCGCGCCGATGACGCGGTTGCAGGCGCGCTCGACACGGTGCGATTCGGTCAGGGCGTGTCGGACGATGCCTTGCTGGCATGGCGCGCCGGCAACGATCTTGTGTTCGCGCCCATGGGCTCGGTGCAGCAGGTGACCGTCATCGACCATTTCGCCGGCGACATCGTCGATGGCACTCTGGTTTTTGATCACCGGATTGACCGGGTGGAGTTTGCCAACGGTTTGGTGTGGAATGCATCGGCGATCGAAGCCCAGGTGAACCGGGCTGCCAACAATCGCGCACCGTTGGTCTCGGGTAGCCTGCCATCGCTCGCAGCGCGGGTCGGCGATGGTTTTCGCTTTGTCATTCCGGCTGGAACTGTTTCGGACCCGGATGCCGGCGATACGCTCGTCTACAGCGTCACACGTGCCGACGGCTCAGCGCTTCCGACCTGGCTTACGTTTGACGCACAAAGCCGGACCTTGTCGGGCCTGCCCGAGGTCGCAGGCGTCGGCGCGACCCCGTTGATGGTTTGGGGCACCGATCGTTATGGCTTGTCCGCCGCTCTGGGCACCAGCATGACCATCGCGCCGGCCAATCGGGCTCCGGTGTTGCACAAACCGCTGCTCGACATGACCTGGCGACTATGGGAGGACGCATCGGTCACGGCGTTGGCATTCGACAGTTTCATTGACCCGGACGCAGGCCAGGCGCTGACGTACAGCGCCACGCAGCGTGACGGGACCGCGCTGCCCTCATGGCTGGTTTTCAATCCGAGGACGCAGGTTATTTCCGGTGCCCCGCAAGCCGTGGGCGTGACCAGGGTTCGGGTCACCGCAACCGACGCCGGCAACGCCAGTGCGTGGGACGAGTTCGAGATCGTCGTACCGGGCGCGCCCATCGTCGGCACTGACGGTGCGGACAGGTTGACCGGGTCGCCGGCCACCGAGCTGATATCAGGGCTTGCGGGCGCTGATGTGATCAGCGGTGGCGACGGCGATGATCGTATCGTCGGGGGAACGGGCGACGACATGCTTGCCGGTGGCGCCGGGGCCGATGGCTACCTGTTTTCGCGTGGCTTCGGACGCGACACCATCGTCAATACCGATACGGATACCACCTGGTGGATGTTTCCCGATTCGATCATTTTCGACGCCAGTGTGTTTGCCACCGATCTGGTGTTTGGCAGGTCCGCAGACGATCTCACGATCGACGTCGTCGGCCTGCGTGACCAGACCCGGGTCGTGTCGTACTTTGCCAACGACGCCGGCGTATCGCATGTGGTCGATCGGATTACGGTCGAGGGCAGCTCGATCACGCCAAGCACGGTTATCGCCCGGATTCCCACGATCGGATATGTGAATCTCGGGGCCACCAGACACCGTGGCACCATGGCCAGCGAAGTGTTCCAGGCCCACGACTACAGCGGCAGCATAGACGCCGGCCCCGGAAACGACATCCTGTACGGCACGCTTGCCAAAGGCATTGTCATGCGCGGCGATGCCGGCGACGACATACTGGACGGCCGGGCGAACGGGGCGCCCGATGCGTTGTTCGGCGGCGACGGGAAAGACACCCATGTGTTTGGGCGCGGTTACGGTGTCGACACCGTCGATGTGTTTGACGCGGACGGCGTTGTGCGCGATCGGATCGTGCTGCGCTCGGACATCGGAGCGGCGGACATGGCGCTCAGCCGTACCGGGAACAACGGGGAGGACTTGCAGATCGGCGTGACCGGAACCGGCGACGCGCTGCGCCTGACTGGGTTCTACACGGCGCGCGCGCAGTCGCTTCCCAGCGCATTCCTGCGATTTGCCGACGGCACCATCTGGAACCGGGCGCAGATCGACGCGCGCTTGCCATTGGCGGGAACCCAGGCCGATGACACGCTCTTTGGCCTGCACTGGTCCGATGACATGCTTGCGGGCGGTGGCGGCAATGATGCCTTGCGGGGACTGGGCGGCAATGACCGCTTGTTCGGTGACGATGGCGCCGATCACCTGTATGGCGGGTTTGGCTGCGACAAACTGTACGGTGGAAACGGCAGCGATAACCTGGTCGGTGACGATCCGACCGAAACCGGCGCGCTGGAACAGGTCAACACCCTGGTCATCCACGCCAGGGGCACGGTTTGCGAGGACGTCTGGCCGACGATGGAGGTCTGGATCAATGGTGTCAAGGTGCAGACTTTTAGCGTCAGTAGCGCCGGTTTTGCAGCCTACACCGTCACCTCGCCACTGGGCATGAGCGCGCGCAATGTCGATATCCTGTTCGTCAACGATGCCTACCGCTCCGACCTGGGCCAGGACCGCAACCTGTACCTGGACCGGATCGAGGTCAACGGGCGCGTGCTCGGTGCCAAGGATGCCGGCGCGCTGATCGATTTTGGCACCGGGGTAGCGGCGTTCGACGGGTTGAACACCGCTTCGAGCTGGGGCGGGCTGAGCGGCGATGGCGCGATCCGCATCGGCCTGAACGGAGGCGACCTGCTCGATGGCGGAGCCGGTATCGACACCCTGGTTGGCGGATACGGCAACGATGCCTATGGGGTGGACGATTCGGCCGACACGGTGATCGAGTTCGCCGGTGCCGGCCATGACATTGTGCGCTCCAGCGCCAGCCACCTATTGAGTGCCAACGTCGAAGATCTCGAATTGTCGGGCACGGCAGCGATCGACGCCACCGGCAACGACGGCCAAAACACATTGCGCGGCAATGCGGCGGCCAACCGGCTCGATGGCGGTGGCGGCGCCGACATGATGGTGGGCGGCCTGGGTGACGACACGTACATCGTGGACAACGTCGGCGACATTGCGTATGAAATCGTCGGTGGCGGCGTCGATTCGGTGCACAGCCGCGTGACCTATGCCTTGCGCCAGGAGGTGGAAAACCTCGGCCTTACGGGTGACTCGGCGATCAACGCCACCGGCAATGACTTGGGCAACGTCCTGACCGGCAACAGCGCCAACAACACCCTTGGTGGCGGTGCGGGCAACGACACGCTGCGCGGCGAACAGGGCAACGACAAGCTGGTGGGGGGCTCCGGCAACGACGTGCTGTTTGGCGACGCCGCCGGCGAGCGCAGCGCTCCGGAGCAGGTCAACACCCTGGTCATCCACGCCAGGGGCACGGTCTGCGAGGACGTCTGGCCGACGATGGAGGTCTGGATCAATGGTGTCAACGTGCAGACATTTAGCGTCAGCAGCGCCGGTTTCGCGGCCTATACCGTCACCATGGCGCTGGGCATGAGCGCGCGCAATGTCGATATCCTTTTCGTCAACGACGCTTATCGCCCCGACCTGGGCCAGGACCGCAACCTGTACCTGGACCGGATCGAGGTCAACGGGCGCGCGCTCGGTGCACGCGATGCCGGCGTCGTGCTGGACTTCGGCTTCGGCGCCAGCGCCATCGATGGTTCCAACACCGCGTCGAGCTGGGGCGGCATGAGCACCAACAGTGCATTGCGATTCGGCTTGAATGGCGCCGATGGGCTGGACGGTGGCAGTGGTGTCGACCGGATGGATGGCGGTGTGGGCAATGACCTTTACGTTGTCGACAGCAGCGCCGACATCGTCATGGAAGGCACTGACGGCGGGCACGACATCGTTCGCGCCAGCGCCAGCTTTGTTCTGGGCGAGCACATCGAAGACCTTGAAATCACCGGCCCGGCGCCTATCGATGCGACCGGCAACACCGGACCTAACACCTTGCGCGGCAACGCTGGCGCCAACCGGATGGACGGTGGCGGCGGAAACGACCTGCTGGTCGGCGGTGCTGGAAACGACACCTATGCGCTGCGCCGCGGCTATGGCTCGACCAGCGTCTACGAAAACGATCTCACGCCCGGCAACACCGATGTGGCCCAGTTCGAGGCCGACATCGCGGCCGACCAGTTGTGGTTCCGTCAGGTCGGGACCAGCTTGGAGGTGCGTGTCATCGGAACCTCCGACCGGCTGAACATCAGCGGCTGGAAGATCGGAGCGCAATACCAGCTGGAGCAATTCAAGGCCGGTGATGGCCAGATCCTGCTGAACAGCCAGGTGCAGAATCTGATTGATGCCATGGCCGCTTTTGCGCCGCCGCCGATGGGGCAGATCAACCTTTCAGCGCCCTATGCGAGCCAGCTTGGTGCGGTTATCGCCGCGAATTGGCAGTGAGTGACGCTATTGGCACCGGCTGGGACCGGCGTCCATCTCGAACCGCACTAAACTGCTCCGGTTTGCAACTTGCAACGGGTGTATGACGAACACGATTGAGCTTATCGAGTGCTGGGTATTGCGCGCTCCTGTCGCCGAACCCGTCGCCAACGCGTTCGGCTCCATGACCAACCGCCCCGCAGTTTTCCTGCGCCTGACCGACAGCGACGGTGCCCACGGCTGGGGCGAGGTGTTCAGCAATTTTCCGCAAGTGGGTGCCGAGCATCGGGGCCGCCTGGTACAGAGTATCTTCGCGCCGCTGCTCAAGGGCTTTGCCGCGGATGATCCCCATGCAGTGCGGGCTATGCTCAACCAGCGCACGCGGCTGATGGCTATCCAGTGCGGCGAGCCGGGCCCGTTTGCGCAGATCACCGGCGCGGTAGATCAGGCGATGTCGGACATGGCCGCGCGCCGCGCCGGCGTTCCGTTGTGGAAGCACCTGGGTGGAAGCAGCGGTACGGTGCGTGTATATGCCAGCGGCATCGGGCCGGACAAGGTGGTAGATGCAATGCAGGCCAAGTGGCGGGAGGGTTATCGCGCTTTCAAGCTCAAGGTGGGTTTCGGCGCCACCCGCGATGTCGCCAACCTCCAGGCTGCGCGCTCGGCCCTGGGCGATGATGCCACCATCATGTGCGACGCCAACCAGGCCTGGCTGGCGCAGGACGCCGCGGACCGAATTGACGAACTGGCACCGTTCAAGCCCTTCTGGATTGAGGAGCCGATCGCTGCCGATCAGCCGCACGCGGCCTGGGAGGCGCTGGCCCGTGCAAGTGCAGTACCCTTGGCCGCCGGCGAAAACCTGCGCGGCGAGCTGGCATTCGCCGAAGCCCTGCAGGCCGGCTACCTTGGGTTTGTCCAGCCCGATGTCGGCAAGTGGGGTGGCATTGGCGGCGGCTTGTCGGTGGCAAGTCTGGCGCAGAAACATGGCGCGGCCTATTGTCCGCACTGGCTTGCTGGCGGAATCGGTTTGGCCGCCTCGATGCATGCGCTAGCCGCATCGGGCCATGCCGGTGGCTGGGCCGAAGTGGACGCCAATCCGAATCCCTTGCGCGAGCAGGTGTTCCCGTTTGACGTGCGCGACGGTTGGGCGCAATTGCCGGACACGCCCGGGCTGGGCGTGGAGCCCGACCTGCCGCAATTGGCGGAATTCCTCGCCCGCAACTGACCGAAATCAAGGCGCGTTTTTGGCGCGCTGAGCAACCGCGCGCAACGCCGCCACCATCAGGTTGGCCGCCGGCGACAACACGGCATCGCGCCGGGTGACGATGCCATAGGATTCGGTGCGGGCCCGGATTTCCAGTGGCAGTACGTGGGCCAGTCCGTGGCGCTCGCACAGCGCCGCATTCTCCGCAGTCAGCAGAGCCACTGGATGGTTCGCCTCCTGCAGCAGCAAGATGGTCACGAAGATGGATGATGTCTCGGTGGTGTATTCCGGCAGTGGCAGAGCGGCCTCGCGGAATTCCCGTTCGAGCAGCGTGCGCAGTGGCATCAGGCTGGGATACAGGATCCAGCTCAGCCGGGCCAGTTGCGCCAGATCGACCTGCTGTGCCAGCACCAGCGGATGCCGCGGACCCACCGCCACGACCACCTGTTCGTCGCACAGTTGTTCATAGGCGTAACGTTCCGGTTCCGGGGCAACGGTCGTGCGGCAGACGGCCAGATCCAGGCGACCGTCATCCAGCGCTGCGAGCAGGCCGGCGCTGGTGTCTTCGCGCAGGTTCACCGACAGCGCAGGCTGCGATTCGCGCAGCCGGGTCAGCGCCGGCACAACCACCGCGGGCAAGGCGCCGCCGATAGCGCCAACCCGAAGGCGCCCGCCCTTGCCGGTCAGTACGCCGGTGAACTCCTCACGCAGGTGCGCCAGATCCGACTGCAGCAGGCGTGCGTAGCGCAACACACAACGCCCGAGTTCGTTCGCCTGCACGCCGCGCTTGGAGCGCACGAACAGGCGCGCACCAAAGGTGGTCTCGATCTCTTGCAGCATCTTGGTTGCGCCGGGCTGGGTCATTGCCAGCTGTTGCGCCACTTGGTGCAGCGAACCACTATCGTCCAGCGCGATCAGGAAGACAAGTTGCTTGAAGCGCAGTCGGGCGCTGATCGATTGCAGATTCGGCGTTTTATCAATAATCATTTTTTATCAAAAGATGGCGATTTTTCATTATGCAATGGCCCTGGCTTGTTCCCATAATTGCGCTTGTCTCAGGAGAAAATGCGATATGCATCGGCGCTGTGCCGGGCGTTGCAATGTTGGAGAAGGGCATGCCATGAAGTTATCACCTAAGGGTTTCCCCGCGCAAACCGCAACGGGCAAAGTGCGCCGCCATGGTCTGCTGGCATGCGCTGCGACCCTGTTCGCCGTCGCCGCGCTGTCCATTGCGCTGCCGGCATCGGCGGCATACCCTGACAAACCGATCCGCCTGGTGGTGCCGTTTCCCCCGGGCGGTGCGGTCGATTTCTATGCCCGCGTCGTGCAACCCGCGTTGACCGAGGTGCTGGGACAGCCGATCGTGATCGAAAACAAGGCCGGTGCCAGTGGCATGGTGGGTGCCGCGCTGGTGGCCCAATCAGCGCCGGACGGGTACACCTTGCTGGTTGGCAATATCGCGTCGCTGGCCATCAATGTCGGCATCTACGCCAAGATGCCGTACGACCCACGCAAGGACCTGACGCATATCGTGCGCACCGTCGACGTGAACTATGTGATGGCGGTGCATCCGTTGGTGCCTGCGAAAACGGTGCCCGAGTTCATCGCGTTTGCCAAGGCTAATGCCGGCAAGGTCTCCTACGGAACCGCGGGCAATGGCAGCCTGCCTCACCTGGGCACCGAACTGTTCAAGTCCATGACCGGCACCCAGATGACACATGTGCCCTACAAGGGTGGTGGCCCGATGGTGACCGATCTGCTGGGCGGCCAGATCCAGGTCGTGATCGCCGACCAGGCCAACCTGATGCCGCATGTGCAGTCGGGCAAGCTGCGGGCGCTTGCGGTGGCAACCGTCAAGCGTTCACCCAACTACCCGGACATACCCACGATTGCCGAGTCCTTGCCCGGCTTCGAGGCCACGGCATGGCAGGGGCTTGCCGCGCCCGCGGGCCTGCCGACGGATGTAACGAAGAAGATCAACGACGCGTTCAACAAGGTGATGGCCATGCCAGCGGTGCGCGACAAGCTGCTGGCTGCCGGGCTGGCACCGGTCGGCGGCACGCCCGAGCAGTTCAGCCGTTTCATCGACAGTGAAATCACCAAGTGGACCAAGATCGCCAAGGACGTTGGCGCAACAGCCGACTGACAGGCGCCCAGGCGCGGCCGAGGACGCGGCCCAGGCCCTTTGGGCCTGATCAACAAGAAGGAGACACGATGCGAGTTCCCATCCTGCTGCAGGGCGCAGCGGCGCTGGTCCTGTCATTGGCCGCCCATGCGGTATCGGCGCAGGCGGTCGATGCGGCGCAGATCGCAGTCGAGGCGGCGCGCAAGTTCAGCGGCCAGACGCTGAACATGACCTGGCCCGGCGGCGTGGGCGCGCTCGATCCCAAGCTGCACACCGTTCCGCTGTTCGAGAAGCTGACCGGCGTCAAGGTCAACGTGATCGAAGCACCGCCGCCCGAGATGTTTCCCAAGATCATGGTGGAGCACCGTGCCCGCACCGGTGCCTACGACGTGGTCAGCATCATTCCCAGCTGGCTGGCAGACCTGGCCAGTGCCGGTGCGATCGAGCCGCTCGATGCGTTTGTAAGCAAGTACAAGTTCGGCCCGGAGTTGGCCAAGATCGAGCCGGCCTACCGCGACAGCCAGATGAAATGGGACGGCAAGATCTTCGGTATTCCGGATGACGGCGATGTGCTCATCCTTTACTACCGCAAGGACCTGTTCGCCGACGCGTCCAACCGCAGTGCGTTCAAGGCCAGGTACGGCTACGATCTGGCGCCACCGACGACCTGGCAGCAGTTCTCCGAGATTGGCAACTTTTTTACCGACAGGTTCGCGCCCAAGGTCTACGGCGCGGGCATGATCCGGCGCGCCGGCCTGCTGCACTATTTTTTCCAGGAACGTTTTCGCAACGAGGGCGGCCGTTTCTTCAACCCGGTCACGATGAAGACGACCGTCAACAGTGACGCGGGCATCAAGGTGCTCGCCGGCATGGTGGCCGATCAGAAGTTCATGCCCCCCGGCTCGCAGGACTGGGGGGTGCCGGAATCGCTGAACGGCTGGCTATCGGGCAGCCTGGCCATGACCTTGTGGTGGCCGCCGGTCGGCCGCTGGTCCGAGGGCTTGCAGGCAGGTGAGAAGGCCATGGCCTTCGTGCCGCGCTCCCAGGTGGCGGGCAAGGTGGGATATGCATTGCCGCCCGGTGGCCGGCCGGAACTGGCGCTGGGCTGGTCGCTGTCGGTGGCCAGCTCGAGCAAGAAGAAAGAGCTGGCCTACCTGTTCATCCAGTTCGCCAACAGCGAGCAGGTCAGCATCGACCGGGTGCAGTTGCCGTACTCACTGCGCGATCCGTTCCGCTCCTCGCATTTCAGCAGCCCGCAGTACCGCGCTCTGTGGCCGACCGCCGGCGAGTACCTCGACCTGCTGAAGAAGGCCGCGCAAACTGCATTGCCCGACCTGTCGATCCGCAACACCTTCCAGTACGAGGAAGCCCTGACCCGCGCACTGCAGCGGGCTTCGTCCGGGGTCAGTCCCAAGGTCTGCCTGGATGATCTGGCCAAGGAGTGGGATGCGATCACCGAGCGCACCGGGGTAGACAAGCAGCGCGAGGCCTACCGGATCTGGGCTTCCAACCCGAACGCCTATCCACGATGACGCTGTGCTCCCACCGGCAGGCGGGAGCCGGTGTCGACCTCCGTTTTCGATCACGCCCTACCGATGTCCGCTACGCCCCGCCATGCCGGCGCCATCGACAGACGGGTGGATCGGCACTTCCGCCATATCCTGCTGCTGCCGGCGCTGATTTTTCTGCTGGCGCTGGGTACGCTGCCGGTGCTCTACAACCTGATGGTGAGTTTCCAGGACATCACCATGCAGGAGGACAACCGCACCTTTGCCGGCTTGCTCAACTACCAAAGGCTGTTCGCCGACTCCCGGTTCTGGCAGGCCTGGGGCCATACCTTCCTGATTGCCGCGATCGCGTTGCCGATCCAGATCGTGCTCGGTCTGGCGCTGGGCGCGTTGTTCCTGCCCGAGTTTCCCCTCAAGCGGGTATTCATCGCGCTGATGGTGCTGCCAACCGTGATTTCGCCCATCGTGGCCGGTGCCAGCTGGCGGCTGATGTTCGACCACCAGTTTGGTCCGGTCAACCAGATCCTGGGCTGGTTCATGGGCGCGGCCCCGGTCATCCTGTGGACGACCGACCCGGCGTTCGTCTATCCAGCCATCGTGATCCTCGAGGTATGGGCCCACACGCCGTTTGTGTTCTTGCTGCTGCTGGCGGCGCTGGCGCAAGTGGACCGCAGCCTGATCGACGCCGCACAGATCGACGGTGCATCCGCCTGGACGGTGTTCCGGCGCGTCGTGTTGCCGACCATCCGGCCGGTGCTCTATACCGTGGTGCTGATCCGCTTCGTCGACCTGATGCGCCTGTTTGACTTCATCTATGCATTGACGCAAGGTGGCCCCGGCACCACCTCGGAAACGATCTCACTCTACATGTATGTGCAGGGCTTTCAGCAGTTCGCCACCAGCTACACCGGGGCATTGGCGTTTGTTTCCATCGTGGCCACATCGATCCTGATCTTCATGCTGATGCGCCGTGCATCCGTCGCGCGATGAGCGGCACCAGGCAAGCACAGCGCCGCGCGCGCAAGCAGCGCCGGCTATGGTTGCGCCTGCTGGCCGTGACCTTGGTGACGCTTGTTTTCGTTTTTCCGGTCTACTGGTTGTTCATGACTGCGTTCAAGACGCCCGGCGAGATATTCTCCAGTCCGCCGACCTGGATTCCGTCGCGCCTGCACTGGGAGAATTTCAGTGGCATGGCAGAGGGTGATGATCTGCGCTCGATCTTCAACAGTCTGGTGATCGCGACCGTCAGCACCGTGGTGGCAATGTTTCTGGGCAGCATTGCGGCCTATAGCCTGGCGCGCTATCGGGTCGGCGGTGACGGGTTGTCGATCTGGATCATGTCGCTGCGCATGGTGCCGCCGATGGCAATGGCGTTTCCGCTGTTCCTGATGTTCGCCAGCGTGGGCCTGATCGACACCTATCCGGGCCTGATCGTCCTGTACATCGCGGTCAACCTGCCGTATGTGATCTGGGTCATGCGCGGATTCATCGAGGACATTGCGCCCGAGCTCGAGCACAGTGCCCTTGTCGATGGCTGCACCCGATGGCAGGCGCTGTGGCATGTGGTGTTTCCGATGGCCCGCGCCGGCATGCTGGCGACCGCGGTGTTCGCCTTCGTCTATGCATTCAACGAATTCGCCTTCGCCGTGGTCATGACCCGCTCGGAAGTGGTGACCTTTCCAGTCCAGATCACGCACCATTTTTCGCCCATGTCGGCGTTCTGGGCGCGGGTCGGCGCGATGTCGATCCTGGGTTGCCTGCCGGTTTTCTTCATGGTGGTGGCGATGAACCGGTATCTGGTGCGCGGCCTCAGTGCTGGTGCGTTGAAGGGGTGAGTTCATGGCAAGTCTGCGTCTGGAGCAAGTGCATAAGTCCTATGGCAGCGTTGCGGTGGTGCGCGGCATCAACCTGGAGATCGCCGATGGCGAGTTCACGGTCCTGCTCGGTCCCTCGGGTTGCGGCAAGAGCACGCTGCTGCGCGTAATTGCCGGGCTCGAGGACGCCGACGATGGCGAGATCATCATCGACGGGCAGTCGGTCAACGACGTGCGTCCGCGCGACCGCGACGTGGCCATGGTGTTTCAGAACTATGCGCTGTATCCGTACATGTCGGTGTACGAGAACATAGCCTTTGGCATGCGCATCCGCAAGCTGCCACCCGACGAAATCCAGCGCCAGATCGCATGGGCCGCCAAGTTGCTGGAGATCGAGGAACTGCTGCAGCGCGCGCCGCGCGAGCTCTCGGGTGGGCAACGCCAGCGGGTGGCAATGGGACGGGCCATGGTGCGCAAGCCGTGTCTGTTCCTGTTCGACGAGCCGCTGTCAAACCTGGATGCGCAGTTGCGCGAAGGCATGCGCACCGAGATCAAGCGCCTGCACCAGGCCTTGCGCGTCACCACCATCTATGTCACCCATGACCAGGTCGAGGCCATGACGTTGGCCGACCGGGTGGTGCTGATGAACCAGGGCGTGGTGGAGCAGCAGGGCCCGCCGATGGAACTGTACGAGCGGCCCGCCAACCGCTTTGTCGCCAGTTTCCTTGGCTCACCGCCGATGAACTACCTGGCAGCACGGCTGCAGCGGGATGGGGGAATTTTGCGGCTGCGCCTGCCGGACCAGTCATGGCTGGAGCTGCCGTTGGAGCTTGCGCAGCGACTCGTGGAGGTGGGCACACGCGATGTCAGCGTGGGATTGCGTCCCGAGCATTTTGTGTTGTGCGGCGCAGACGTCGCGGCAGCGGTGCAGGTCGACATCAGTCTGCTACAACCCGCGGGCCCGCGCGTCTTTGCCAATTTTCTGCTTGCCGGCACGCCGATGATGGCTGAATTTTCGGCCCGTGAGTGCTTGCGCCAGGGAGACCGCGTCCGACTGTCGCTGGACCTGGCCCGGGCCGTGATACTCGATCCGGTGTCGGGCCAGGCCCTGGGTCGGTGACGCTTGCACATGATGGCGGCAGACCTGACGAATAGGGGTGTACCGGTGCTGTTGCGCGCCGGAGCGCTTGAAATGCGGTTGCTCGATGGACAGTTGTCTGCCATCGCTGCGGGAGGCGTCGAAATCTGGCGCTCGGTGATGTTCCTGTACCGTGACCCAGCATGGGCGACGCCACGGCACGCGGTCGTCGATGCGTCGGTCGATGCGGGCGACGAGAGCTTTGTCGTGCGCCTGCAGGGCTATTGTCCGGCCGTGCCTTGCCTGCGCTGGTCGACAGACATCACCGGCCATCCCGATGGACGGGTGTTGTTCGTGGTGGAGGCGCAGGTGCGGGACGACCTGATGACCAGCCGCACCGGGATCTGCGTGTTGCATCCGGCCGCGGCCGCCGGCCAATCAGTCGAGGTGGAACATGTCGATGGCAGGCTGTCGCGTTCCCGATTTCCACAGCGGATATCGCCCTGGCAGCCATTCACCCAGATCCGGGCGCTGCGCCACTGCTTCGCACCGGGATGCTGGGCCAGCTGCCGGTTCGATGGCGATGATTTCGAGATGGAAGACCAGCGCAATTTTTCGGATGCGTCGTACAAGACCTACAGCCGGTCGAACCTGATGCCCAGGCCGTTTCGGCTTGATGCCGGCAGCTGGGTGCGCCAGTCGGTGATGCTGCAGCTGGAGCGGGTGCCGCGGCGGGTGCGGCGGTCGCCTGCGCAGCCGATACCCGTTGACGTTTGCGGCGAAGCCGTCGGTCGGATGCCGGCGCTCGGTCTGTGGTTGCAACCCGATATGGCTGTTACGTTGGCAGCACCAGACTACTGGCATGTGCGGCTCGATCTGCGGCCCGGGTCCACGGCAGATGTCGGCGACGCTTTGGCCCGCCTCTTGGGGCATTGCCAGAGGAATGTGCCGCTGCGGGTGGACCTGGTACTGGCTGGTGACGATCATGTCGAGGTGGCTTGTCGCGGGCTGTCCCAGGCCTGCGCGCACGCTGCGGCGGTAGTGGCCGAACTGGGGATCTTTCCCACCACCGAGCGCGCCGTGCGCCAGGCGAGGGCTTTTTTTCCCGGCGCACGCATCGGTGGTGGAACCCCGTTCTTTTTTACCCACCTCAATCGGTGGGTTCTTCCGCCGGGACTCGACTTCGTGTCCTATGCCACCTGTCCGATCGTGCATGTGGCCGACGACCTGTCCGTGATGCAATCCCTGGCCACCTTGCCGGAGCAGGTCAGGACGCTGCGCCAGCGCACGGGTCCGTTGCCGCTGCAGGTCGGTCCGATCGGCATCGGCATGTCGCTGGACCCGTTTGGTGTCCATGTGCCGCCAGGCGACGGGTGGCCGATCGCCATGGCGCGCACGGATGCGCGCGACGTTGCGCCGTTCGGCCAGGCATGGATGCTCGGCTACCTGTGCCGGATGCTGGAGTCGGGTGTCCATTCGCTCACGCTGGCGCAAGGCGTGACTTTTGATGGACTGTGCGCGCTGGCCGGGCGTGCCGGGCAATCGCCATTGGCGCTGCGCCATCCGCAGCGCGAGCGACTGGCTGCACTGGCGCTGCGCGACGGCGATACCTGCCGGATCTGGCTGGCCAACCTGACTGACCAGCCGCTGTCGATCGGCCTGCGTCTGCCGGGCAGCCGCAGGCGGCTGGAAAGAGCACTGGCACCGTATGCGCTGTGCTGCGACGCATTTACGTGATCACTACAGAAAGGAAAGCACTATGAACCAGGGTAAATTGACGCAACGCAATGCGGTTGTCACCGGCGGCGCTCAGGGCATCGGATTTGCCATCGCGCAGCGCCTGCTGGACGAGGGCGCACATGTCGCGCTGTGGGACGTGGACACCCAGGCGCTGGCGCAGGCCAGCGGTCAACTCAAAGGCGACAGCCCTGTCGATACCCATGTGGTCGATGTCACGTCGCTGGAACAAGTGGAGGCAGCCGCTGCGGCGACCGAGTCACGCATGGGATCGATCGACATCCTGGTGCACAGCGCAGGCATCGCCGGGATGAACGCGCCTTTGGTCAGTTATCCGGCGACCGAGTGGCGCAAGGTGATGGATATCAACCTGCTGGGCACCTTCCATGTGAACCAGGCGGTGGTCAAGCGCATGATTGCGCGTGACTATGGCCGCATCGTGAATATTGCATCCATCGCCGGCAAGGAAGGCAACCCGAACGCCGCGGCATATAGCGCTTCCAAGGCCGGCGTGATCGCATTGACCAAGAGCCTGGGCAAGGAGACGGCCAAGAACAATATCGCGGTAAATGCCATCACGCCGGCGGCGGCCAAAACCAAGATCTTCGATCAGATGCTGCCCGAGCATATCGAATACATGCTCTCACGCATTCCGCGCGGACGTTTCGTGCAGGTGGAGGAAATCGCCGCGATGGTGGCCTGGCTGGTATCGCAGGAGAACTCGTTCACCACCGGCGCCGTGTTCGACCTGTCCGGCGGAAGGGCCACCTACTAGCGCCGCGGCGCCCAAGCGTGCCTACAGTGGCAGGCTGTCCAGCATCTCGTAACTGTTTTTAAGCCACGTCTTGACCCGCTGGCGCTCCAGCATGCCCAGCGCATCGTCATCCTGGACCCGGTTGTGGATGGCGGACCAGAAACTGGCATTCTGGCGGTCGATCTTGCGCATGCTGCTCTCGTGCAGCTGGGTCAGCGTCACCATCCGGCCGCCTAGTGCCAGCGCCTTCTTGAGCGCGGCGGAATGCTCGAGCTCGGAGAAATCGCTGCCCCGCCCCAGGTTCTTGACCACGATGTAATTGGGGCCCGCGCCGTAAGTGTTGAGCAGTCGATCGAGCAGGTCCACCGAATCCTTGCCGGCATCGGCCAGGTGCCAGAAATTGACGGTGACGCCCATCTCGCCCAGCAGCGGCAACAGGTCGGAGTCCTTGATCCAGCGCGCGAGCGGCAGCGCGGTCTGCGCCGCCAGGTCCACGATCACGCTGGCCTGCTGGCCGACCGCAGGTACTTGCTCGAACGTGCTGGCGATCCGGTCCAGTCCCTCGTATCGGTCGACGATGACCGGTGCGGCGTAGTCTGCATAGAAGCGCGTGAACGAGGTGTGCGATCGATCAGTGTCAAAGCCGGTGAACGGACGGCCGCGGTCGATGAAGTACTGTGCCAGCAGGCGCGACAGGACCGATTTTCCGACCCCTCCCTTTTCGCCGCCGATGAAATTCAAAGATGCCATGGATAAGGTCCCTTGTTGATGCGGTGCAAATATCCGGCCGGTCGTCGCCGGCTGCCCAGGCAATCAGGATACCGCGGTCCGGCAAACGCCACCGTCCAGACCCTTTAAACCAATTTCTTGACCAGTACCAGGCTTTTGCGGTCCCAGTTGTACAGGCGTCTGCGGGCCTCCGGCAGCTTGTCGGGGTCGGCCTGGACAAACCCGCGCTTGAGGAACCAGTGCTTGGTACGGGTGGTCAACACAAAAATGCTGTCGACCCCCATGGCCTTGGCGCGTTGTTCGATGCGTTTGAGTACCCGCTCCCCGTCACCCTGGCTCTGTGATTCCGGAGAGACGGTCAAGGCTGCCATCTCGGCGGTCCTGGCCTCGGGGTAAGGGTATAGCGCGGCGCAGGCGAAGATCACGCCGTCATGCTCCAGGATGGTGTAGTTGCCGATATCGCGTTCGATCTCGGTGCGCCCGCGCTTTACCAGTGTGCCGTCCTTCTCAAAAGGTTCGATCAACTGCAGGATGCCTCCCACATCGTCGCCGGTCGCCTCGCGCAGACTCTCCAGCTTTTCGTCCACCACCATCGTGCCGATGCCGTCGTGCACATAGATCTCCAGCAGCAGTACCCCATCGGTGGCAAACGGCAGGATATGGCTGCGTTCAACGCCGCCCTTGCAGGCTTTGACGCAATGTTGCAGATAAAACCCGGTATCCAGCGGACCCTGGGCGCCGGGGAGTTCGGCCAGCAGCTTTTCAGCCGCCGCCAAAGGCAGTTCGGTATCGATAGGGTTGTCTTCGCTGATCGGCTCGGTCGGACGCGCCAGGACGCCCGGTACTTCGGTCAGGAAGATCAGCTTGTCGCTTTGCAGCGCGATCGCAATCGAGGTGGCAACCTCTTCCATCGTCAGGTTGAAGGCCTCGCCGGTAGGCGAAAACCCAAATGGCGACACCAGCACGATGGCGCCGAAGTCCAGTGCGCGCTGAATGCCCACCGCGTCGACCTTGCGCACCACACCGGAATGCTGGAAATCCACCCCGTCGACAATGCCGACCGGGCGCGCGGTGATGAAGTTGCCGGAAATAACCCGCACCGTCGAGTCGGCCATCGGCGTATTCGGCAGGCCCTGGCTGAATGCCGCCTCTATCTCGTAGCGCAGCTGCCCGGCGGCCTCCTGGGCGCAGTCCAGCGCAACCTCATCGGTGATCCGGATGCCGTGCGAATATTTCGGCTCGTGGCCCTTGGCCCGCAGCTGTTCGTTGACCTGCGGACGGAAACCGTGCACCAGCACGATCTTGACACCCATGCTCTGGATCAGTGCCAGATCCTGCGCCAGGTTCTGAAGCTTGCCGGCGGCAATGGCCTCGCCGGCTATCGCCACCACGAAAGTCTGGTTTCGGAACTTGTGGATATAAGGCGCTACCGACCGGAACCAGGGCACGAACGTGAAGTTGAAAACGGTGGACATCGGCGGTCTGGCCAGGCCTTGGCAACGCGGGGAAGGCAAAAGTGTAGCAGTGACCCATTTGCGCAATTGCGCGCCGGGATAATCACGCCATGCTTGAACCGGTGATCGCGTTTCCAGAATCCCTGCCGGTTTCGGCCATGCGCGCCGACATCATGCAAGCGATGGCCAGGCACCCGGTCATCATCGTTTGCGGCGAGACCGGCTCCGGCAAAACCACCCAGTTGCCCAAGATGGCGCTGGTCATGGGGCGCGGCAAGCGCGCGCTTGCAGAGCCGGGTTGGGGCACGCCGGCTTATCCGGCGGGACAAGGCAAACTGATTGGCCATACCCAGCCGCGGCGCATCGCTGCCAGTTCGGTCGCCAAGCGTATCGCGCAGGAACTGCAGACCCCGCTGGGCGAGGTAGTGGGCTTCAAGGTGCGGTTCCAGGACCGGCTCTCACGCGACGCCTCGGTCAAGCTGATGACCGATGGCATCTTGCTGGCCGAGACCCAGACTGATCCGCTGCTGAAAGCCTATGACACGCTGATCATCGACGAGGCGCACGAGCGCAGCCTGAACATCGACTTCCTGCTTGGCTATCTGCGCCAGATTCTGCCGCGCCGGCCCGACTTGAAGATCATCGTCACCTCCGCCACCATCGACGCGCAGCGCTTTGCCGACCATTTTGCGTCGCCGAGCGGCCCGGCGCCGGTGATCATGGTGTCGGGGCGCATGTTTCCGGTCGAGCAGCGCTACCGGCCGTTCGAGGAAACCCGCGAGCATGACCTGAACGATGCGATCTGCGATGCCGTCGATGAGTTGTGGACCGGTGCAGCCCGCGCGGGGGACGGCGACATCTTGGTGTTCCTGCCGGGCGAGCGTGAGATCCGGGAGGCTGCGGACGCACTGCGCAAGCATCTGAGCCATCAGCCGACGCTGCGCCAAGCCGAGGTGCTGCCGTTGTTTGCACGGCTGTCGCAGGCCGAACAGGACCGGATATTCGACAGCCATGGCCAGCGCCGCATCGTGCTGGCAACCAATGTGGCCGAAACGTCACTGACGGTGCCGGGAATCCGGTATGTGATCGACGTCGGCACGGCCAGGGTCAAACGCTACAGTTTTCGCAGCAAAGTCGAACAACTGCTGGTCGAGCCGATCAGCCAGTCCTCGGCCAACCAGCGGGCCGGCCGCTGTGGGCGCGTGGCCGACGGCATCTGCATCCGGCTCTACGCACAGGACGATTTTGCCCAGCGCGTGCGCTTTACCGACCCCGAGATACTGCGCAGCTCGCTGGCCGGCGTGATCCTGCGCATGAAGTCGCTGCACCTGGGCGATGTCGAAGCATTTCCGTTCATCGAGCGGCCACAGGGCCGGGCGATTGCCGACGGCTACCAGTTGCTGGCGGAACTGGGTGCGGTCGACGACGCCAATGAACTCACTGCGATCGGCAAGGAACTGGCCCGCCTGCCGCTCGATCCGCGCGTCGGACGCATGATCCTGGAGGCGCGCGGGCGCCAGGCGCTGGACGAGGTGCTGGTCATCGCCAGCGCGCTCAGCGTGCAGGATGTGCGCGACCGGCCCATGGAGGCCCAGGGCGCGGCCGATGCGGCGCATGTCCAGTTCGATGACGATCGCAGCGAATTTTCCGGCTACTTGAAGCTCTGGAAATGGATCACCCATGCCCGGGGCGAGAAAGGCAGCGCGGAACACCGACCGTCGAACCGGCAATACGAGCAGCTGCTGCGGCAGAATTTTGTCAATGTGCGCCGGGTGCGGGAGTGGAAGGACATCCACTCCCAGCTGCTCACTGTCGTGGCAGAACACCAGTGGCGCATCAACACGGCGCCAGCCAGTTACGAGCAACTGCACCTGTCGATGTTGTCCGGCCTGCTGGGCAACGTCGGCTGCAAGCTCGACGATGACGACGCCTACCTGGGTGCGCGCGGCATCAAGTTCTACCGCCACCCGGGTGCGCACCTGGGCAAGAAGCCGGGGCGCTGGATCCTGGTTGCCGAGCTGGTGGAGACCACGCGTCTGTTTGGCCGCGGCATCGCGGCGATCGATCCGGCATGGATCGAGCAGGTGGCCGGTCACCTGCTCAAGAAACAGTTGCTCGATCCGCACTGGGAGAAGAAGGCGGCGCAGGTGACAGCGCAAGAGCGGGCCACGTTGTACGGCATCGTCGTCTACAACGGCCGCCAGGTTGACTTTGGCCGGGTCGATCCGCAAGGCGCGCGCGAGATCTTCATCCGCGAAGCGCTGGTGGCGGGCGAGTGGGAGACCCGGCTGCCGTTTCTGGCCGCCAACCGCAAGCTGGTGGCACAGGTGCAGGACCTCGAACACAAATCGCGGCGCCAGGATGTGCTGGTGGACGACGAGCTGATCTACGCGTTCTACGACCAGCAGCTCCCGGCAGATGTGTGCTCTGGCGCCAGCTTCGAGCGCTGGTACCGCGAGACCACGCGCCAGCAGCCCGGCCTGCTGGTGTTGACCCGCGAGGAGCTGATGCGCCATGAGGCGGCGGGCATCACGACCAGCGCTTTTCCGCGCTCCGTGCGGCTGGGCGGCGTGGACTGCCGCGCCGACTATCTGCATGAACCCGGCGATGTGCGCGACGGCCTTTCGGTGACCGTGCCGCTGTTCGTGCTGAACCAGGTCAACGATGCGCATTGCGAGTGGTTGGTGCCCGGCATGCTCAAGGACAAGATCCTGGCCCTGCTCAAGAGCCTGCACCAGAAGGCGCGTTCACGCTTCGTGCCGCTGCCTGACAGCGCGGCGCGCATTGCAGCGCAGTTTAGTGTGCCCGAGGTGTTCGGGCACGGCAGCCTGCTCGATGCGCTTCTGCGCCTGGTGCGCGAGACCACGTCGCTGGACGTCAAGCGCGGCGACTTCAAGTTGGATACGCTGAGCCCGCACCACTTCATGCATTTTCGCGTCGTGGACGACGACGGGCGGCAGCTGGCGACGGGGCGTAACCTGGCGGCTATCAAGGCCGAGTTGGGCGGGCAGGCGCGTGGGGCGTTCCAGGCGCTGGCCAGCCTGAAAGTTGCAGCGCGGCCAGGGCAGGGCACGGCGACGCCTGTTGCGCGGGGATCTTCGACAGGGGCGGTGGTACACGCAGAAGCCCCGGCTGCGGTGCCAATGGCGAGCGCCCCGTTGCAGCGCCATACCGCGTGGACGTTCGGTGAACTGCCCGAACTGCTGGAGATCCGCAAAAAAGACCAGGTACTGGTCGGCTTTCCGGCACTGATCGATGGCGGCGATGCGGTAACGATCGCGGTGTTCGACGAACCCGATGTGGCGGCTGTGCGGCACCGGGCTGGCCTGCGCCGGTTGTTTGCGCTGCAATTGCGCGATGCACTCAAGTACCTGGAAAAGAATATCCTCGACCTGCAGAAGATGGGCGCCGCGTTCATGCCGTTGGGAACACTGGAGGAACTGCGTGGCCAGATCATCGACGTCGCCCTGGATCGTGCATTCCTGTTGGAGCCATTGCCCACGAATGCCGCCGCGTTCAAGACCCGGCTGGACGAAGGGCGTGGCCGGTTGACGCTGATCGCAAACGAGGTCGCGCGCCTGGCGGCTACGGTGCTGTTGGAGTTTGCCGGCGCCGGCCGCAAGATCAGGGACAACCGCCAGGCCTGCGAGGCTGCGGCCGATGCCACCCAGCAGTTGCAGCGCCTGATGCCGCGCCAGTTCCTGGCGCAGACGCCGTGGGCGCAATTGCAGCATGTCCCGCGCTACCTCAGGGCGATCGGGCTGCGCCTGGACAAGCTGCGCGCTGATCCGGCCCGCGATCAGTCCCTCCTGGCGCAATTGCGCCCGCAAGAGGCGCGCTTCTGGCGCCTGGTCGCCGAACGCAAGGGTGTCAGCGATGCGCGCCTGCAGGAGTTTCGCTGGTTGCTCGAGGAGTTGCGGGTGAGTTTCTTTGCCCAGGAACTGCGCACCCCGTTTCCCATCAGCGTCAAGCGCCTGGACAAGGCCTGGGCCCAGATCAACAGCTAAAGCCGTGCGACGCCATCGGACCCTGTCCCGAAGACCCGCGTTGCGGCGCCTGGTCCTGGCGATGCGCCGCGTCGAGCGGCTGAACCCGACCGTGCGCGGACTGCTGTGGATGTCGCTGTCGGGTCTGTTGTTCGTCATCCTCAACGCGTTGCTGCGCACCATGAGCCTGCAACTGCATCCGATGCAGGCACAGTTTTTGCGCTACCTGGCAGCGGTGCTGGTGATGCTGCCCCTGGTAGCGCGCGCCGGGATCGCACAGTACTGGCCGCAGCGCATGGGCGGGCAATTCTCTCGCGGGGCGATGCATGCGGTCGGTCTGGTGCTGTGGTTCTCGGCCTTGCCGCACATCCCGCTGGCCGATACGACAGCGATCGGTTTTACCGGCCCGATCTTCATCATGCTGGGCGCCTACCTTTTTTTTCGCGAGGCCATGCGCTGGGAGCGCTGGGTCGCGGCGCTGGTCGGATTTGCTGGCGTACTGGTGGTGGTCGGTCCACAGTTGTCAAGCGACGCCGGACCGTACAACCTGCTGATGCTGGCCTCGAGCCCGGTGTTCGCGGCATCGTTCCTGATGACCAAGGCCTTGACGCGGTATGAGCGGGTCAATGTCATCGTGTTCTGGCAGGCGGTGACCGTCACCTTGTTCAGCGTGCCGATGGCCGTGTGGTTCTGGCAGGCGCCAACCGGCTGGCAGTGGCTGGCGTTTCTGGTGGCTGGTGTGCTGGGCTCCGCAGGGCACTACAGCGTCACGCGCGGATTCGCCATTGCCGACATTTCCTCGACCCAGTCGGTCAGGTTCCTGGACCTGGTGTGGGCCGCGTCACTGGGCTGGCTGGTGTTTGGCGACCTGCCGACGCGTTCGACGCTGATCGGCGGCGCCATCATCAGCGCCTCGACGATCTGGATTGCCCATCGCGAGTCGCGGCGGCGCGGCAAGTGATGCCGTCGTGCGCCGCACCGCCCTAGAGCCGGGCCAGTCGTTCCAGCGCGGCGCCCAGGGTATCGTCCTTTTTGGCAAAACAGAAACGGATCACTCCCTGGTCGAAGCCATCGCCATAGAACGCTGACAGCGGAATGGCGGCCACACCGATCTCGGTGGTCAGCCACTTGCAGAAGCCGGCTTCACCCAGCGTGCGTTCCGGCACAGCGAGGGCGGAGATGTCGACACACTGGAAATAGCTGCCTTCGCTGGGCAACAGCTTGAACCGGGTGCGCGACAGGCCAGTGCGAAACAGATCGCGCTTGCGCTGGTAGAACGCGGGCAGGTCCCGGTAGTGGGACGGATCTGCCATGTAGCTTGCCAATGCGTACTGCATGGGCGTGTTGACTGTGAACACGTTGAACTGGTGCACCTTGCGGAACTCGACCATCATGCTGGCTGGCGCAGCGACGAAGCCGATCTTCCAGCCGGTGACGTGGCAGGTCTTGCCGAAGCTCGACACGATGAAGGCCCGCGCGGCCAGGCCGGGGAACCGGGCCGCGCTGTGGTGTTGCTGTTTGTCGAACACCATGTGTTCATAGACCTCGTCGCTGATCAGCAGCACATCGGTGGGCGCGAGCAGTTCCTGCAGTTGCAGCATATGCTGGCGGGACCACACCGTGGCACTGGGGTTGTGCGGACTGTTGATGACGATGGCCCTGGTGCGCGGGTTGATGGCGGCACCGATCTTGTCGAAGTCCGGCCGGAACGTGCCTGCAGTGAGCGGCACCCGAACCGGTGTGCCGCCGGCCAGCTCGATGCCCGGCACGTAGCTGTCATAGCAGGGATCGAGCACGATGACCTCGTCGCCGTGCCGCACGACGGCCAGAATTGCGGTCAATATCGCCTGCGTGGCGCCGGCGGTCACGGTTATTTCGCTGATCGCATCGTAGTCGCGCCCGCCGTGCGGTCCGTGCCATTCGTGCAGCTTGGTGGAGATGGCGTCGCGCAACTCGGCTACGCCGGTCATCGGCGGATACTGGTTGTGGCCCTGTGCCATCGCCTGGGACACGGCGTCGACCAGCGCCGGGTCGCACGGGAAATCCGGATACCCCTGGCCCAGGTTGACAGCCTTTTTCTCGGCGGCCAGCGTGGACATCACGGTGAAGATCGTGGTGCCGACGGCGGGCAGTTTGGTCAGCAGATCAGGGGTGCGGGGGACGGCGGCGATCATGGGTTAACGACGTTGTGGGGGGAGGGGACATCCAGGAACATCCGACAAAATGTTGGTGCCAGAGCAAAATTGCTGCGCAATTCTTGGTCTGGCACACAAGGTAAAAGTGTTGGGGACAGAGCTTGTCCGCTGCGCGGCCTGCGGTCTGTCCCGCAAAAGCCTACAACTCATAATCACTCACATGCCCCGTCATCGCGTGGGCGACGAGTTTGCGGTCCAGCCGGTCGCTGAGTAGTTCGGCGAAGGTGAGTACGAAATTGCGCAAGTAGGCGCCGCGCTTGAAGGCGACGCGGGCGACGTTCTGGCCGAACAGCTGGCCGGCGGGGCGGATCACCAAGGCGTTGTTGGCGTCGCTTGAGGCAAGGTCCCGAACCGCCATTTCCGCGACGATGCCCACACCCATGCCCAGGCGCACATAGGTCGTAATGACGTCGGAGTCGATGGCCTCGAGCACGACGCGTGGCTGCAGGCCCCGGGTGGCGAACGCTTGGTCGATCCGGGTCCTGCCCGTGAAGGACGGGTGGTAGGTGATCAGCGGTTGCTCGGCAAGGTCTTCCAGCGTGATGCGCTCGAGCGCGCACAGGGCGTGGTCCACCGGCAGCACCAGCATATGCTGCCACTCATAACAGGGCAATGTCACCAGGCCGGGATAGGTCGCCAGAGATTCCGTGGCGATGCCGATATCGGCTGTCTCGTCCATCACCATCTGGGCCACCTGGTCGGGTGCGCCCTGGTGCAGGCTGACGTTGACCTTGGGATAGGCCTTGCGCAACTGCGTGACCGATGGCGGCAGCACATAGCGTGCCTGGGTATGGGTGGTCGCGATCGACAGGGTGCCGCTGTCCTGGGCGCTGTATTCATTGCCGATGCGCTTGAGGTTGCCAACCTCGCGCATGATCATTTCGATGCTCTTGAGTACCTGCTGGCCCGGCTCCGTGACCCGTTTCAGGCGCTTGCCGTGGCGCGTGAAGATCTCGATCCCGAGTTCCTCTTCCAACTCGATGATCGCCTTGGACACGCCGGGCTGCGATGTATGCAGTGCCTTTGCCGCCTCCGTGAGGTTGAGGTTGCGCCTGACGGCCTCCTGGACAAAACGAAACTGGTGCAGATTCATATCGTATGCAAGCCCATGGCAACGGATTATGCCTGCCGACGGTGCGCACGCTGGGCGCAGGTAAGGCTCAGGCCAGAGCCACGCGCGCCAGCAGGTCTACGACGCGCTCATCTTCGCCGACCGCCTGCCGCAGCCGAAGGGTGACCGCGGGAAGGGCATGGTTCAACTCGGCCACCAGTTCCGGCAGGTCTTGCCGGGCATGGCGCCCAACGCCCAGGAACATCGGCACGACCGTGATGTCGTCGGCGCCCGCCAGCGCCAGTTCCTGGACGGCGCTGGCCAGATCGGGCTGCATCAGCTCCAGGTAGGCGCAGCGCACCAGAACGGTTGCATCGATGGCGCGCATGCGCTGCGCGACCGCCTCCATCGGCCGGCTCCACAAGGGGTCGCGCGAACCGTGCGCGAACAGGATCGTGGCGCGCGTCATCAGCGGCGCAGTACCAGCCAGGTAAAGGCGGACAGGGACAGCAGCGAATAGATCAACCCCGGTGCAGCGGCGGCCAGCCAGGGCCACCAGTTGCGCAGGTTGCCGAAGTGGCCGAACAGGTTGTTGAGCAGGAAGAAGCTGATGCCCGTCATGACGCCGATGAACACGAAGGTCGATATGCCGGTTATCCGGAAATGCAGATAGGCGAACGGCAGTGCCAGCACGACCATGACCAGACAGCTGAGGGGGTAGAACACCTTGCGCCATAGCTCGATCTCGTAGCGCTGCGAGGCCTGGTCGTTGGCGTCCAGATGGCGCATGAACTGGAACAGGTCGATGATGGGCATGCGGTCGGGTTTGAGCAGGGCAACGGCAGCCATTTCGGCGGTCAGTGTAGTGGGCCAGCGGTATTCGTCTAGGCTGGCACTGTTGGCCCGCGCCCCGCCGGCGCCGCGCGGGGTAAATTCGGTTCGCTTGACATCGCGCAACAGCCAGGCGTCGTCTCTCGCAAACGCTCCGCTGCTCGCCGAACTGCTGGAGACCAGCTTGCCGGCTCCGTCGTACTCGATGATCCGGATCCGGCTCATACCGCCGTCTGGATGCAGCGCGCCCACATTGACCCAGAACGAACGGTCGTCTTGCTTCTCGCGCAGCCAGGCACCGGTCTGGCCTACGGTGATCTCACGCAGGTACCGTGCCTTGAGGAACTGGCCGGCGCGGTCGGCGACCGGCACCAGGAAGTCGCCTATTGCGAACGTGACCACCGTAAACAGCAGGCCCAGGCCCAGCAAGATGCGCAACGCGCGCCAGGGATCTAGGCCGCTGGTGCGCAGCACGGTGAATTCCGAGTTCTGCGCCATTCGTGCCATGACGAATACCGTGCCGATCAGCACCGTGATGGGCAGTAATTCGTACAGGCTGCTGGCCGCCAGGGTGCCCACGAACGCCAGCGCATGGCGCAACTGGTAGCCGTCGGGACCGTTGATATTGACCGATCGCAGTTCGCCGACAAAATCGATGAAGGAGAACAGCGCCAGAAAGGCCAGGGTGGTGAAACCTACGGCGGCAATTACCTCGCCGTAGATCATGCGCCGTACCGCCTTCATGGCGTTACCAACCTGGCTTGACCGCGCACGGTCAGCGCGCGAGCGCGGGGACGCAAACCCAGGTTCCAGTGCCGCACGATCAAAAGCAGCCCGGTCATGGCAAAAACGCCGCCGTGCAACAACAGATTGAAGGTCCAAAAGTCGGTGCTTCCGTTACCGATGCGGCTGGTGCCCAGGTTGACCAGGTTGTAATACACGATGAAGGTGAACAGTGACAGGATCAGATTGCCGTTGCGGCCAACGCGCGGGTTGACAGCGGAAAAAACCAGTGCAATCAGCACGAAATTGACCGAAGCCAGCAACAGCCCGAAGCGCCAGGACAGCTCTCCTTGGAAGGCTGCCGATCGACCCGCCAGTAGAGCCCGGGTCGATAGCACGTGGGGCGGTAGGGCGCGGGCATCCTCGCGCACCTTGTCATCGACCAGAACGCCGTACTGCTCGAATTCGCTGATCTTGACGGCCGGACTGGCGAGCTGATTCTCCAGACGCTGACCGTTTGACAAAAGCAGAAACCGGTCGCTTCCCACCGCTTCGATGCGCCCGGCCCGTGCCGACGTGACGATCTGCTTGCCATTTTCCGTCGCAGCGATGAACACCTGTCCGGCAGTCTTGCCGCCAATCGAGTCCTTGTCGATGAAAAATACACGATCGCCACTGGCCGACTCCTGGAATTGCCCGGGGCTGACCCGCTCCAGATCGCTGCGCTTTTCAAACCGGTCGCGCAATGTCTGCGATTGCTGGTTCGACCAGGGCCAGGCAAAAAGTGCCAGCACCGCGATCAGCAACCAGATCGGCCAGGCAAATCGAACCAGCGGCAAAAGAAAGCTGCCCAGCCCCCGTCCGCTCGAGAACCAGATGGCCATCTCGCTGTCGCGGTACATGCGCGACAAGGTAGCAACGGTGGCGACATAAAGGCTCAGGGTGAGGATGGTCGGCGCATGCCCGAGCACCGTGTAGCCCAGCACCATCATGACTTCGGCCGGATCCACGCTACCGCGCGAGGCCAGGCCCACGGTGCGGATCAGGAACATCGTCATGACGATCGTCGCAAGCACCACCACCGTGGCGCCGAACGTGCGTGACATCTCCTTGTGTAGGGAAGAATGGAATAACATCGCTGGCAATGAAAGACGCAATTATGAACTTTGAAATCAGGTCGATGGATGTGTTGGATGCGGCAACATGCAAGGGCGACGCGCTGGTAGTGCTGGTTCCACAGGGCTACAAGCCGGGCAAGGGGGTCTTGCCGGAGTTGATCGGCGCGGTACTCAAGTCCGGTGACCTGGAGACCAAGACGGGCAAGCTGCTCAACCTGTACCAGGTCCTGGGTGTGGGCTGTACCCGGCTGGTGCTCGTCGGATGCGACGAGGGCAAACCGCGCCAGGTGCGGCAGGCCGTTGCGGCGGCGGTCGCTGCCGTCAAGTCAGCCAATTGCAAGAAGCTGGTGGTGTGCGTTTCGGCAGTGGCGCGGGACGACGCCGTTCGGATGGCGGTGATGGCGGCGGCCGAAGCCAGTTATGTCTATACGACGACCAAGTCCAAGCCCGAACCGCGGGTGCTGACCCAGGTCACGATTGGCGTGTCTGACGCTGCGCAGCACCAAGCGGCCCTTGATCGCGCAGTGGCGACGGTCCGGGGCGTGGAATTTGCCAAGGAATGGGCCAACCGGCCGGGCAACTATGCCACGCCGACCATGCTGGCCGGCGCTGCCAGGCAATTGGCCAAGGCGGGGCACATCCAGTGCGACGTGTTGGGCCCCAAGCAGGTGGCCAAGCTGGGCATGGGGTCCTTCCTGGCAGTGGCCAGGGGATCGTCTGAAGAATTGCGGTTCATTGTGTTGCGATACGACGGCGGGCCCAAGGCGCAGGCGCCGACGGTACTGATCGGCAAGGGCATTTCTTTCGACAGTGGCGGTATCTCGATCAAGCCGGCGCCGGAAATGGACGAAATGAAGTTCGACATGTGCGGTGCAGCCAGCGTCCTGGGCGTTTTTCGTGCGTTGTCCGACATCAAGCCATCCATCAATGTGGTTGGCCTGATCGCAAGTTGCGAGAACATGCCCGACGGCAAGGCTGTCAAGCCGGGTGACGTGGTTACCAGCATGAGCGGCCAAACCATTGAAATCCTGAACACCGATGCGGAGGGCCGGTTGGTGCTGTGCGATGCCTTGACCTATGCGGAGCGGCTCAAACCCAGGGCTGTGGTCGATATCGCCACCCTGACTGGCGCTTGCGTGATCGCGTTGGGTGGCGTGCGCAGCGGCATGTTCTCCAGTGACGACGCATTGGCCTCGGCATTGCTGGCCGCCGGTGAATCAGCGCAGGATCCGTGCTGGCGCATGCCGCTTGATGACGAATACGGAGATGGCCTCAAGACACATTTTGCCGACGTGGCCAACGTCGCAGGTCGACCGGGAGGCGCTATAACGGCAGCCAAATTTCTGCAGCGATTTGCCGATAAATATCCATGGGCGCACCTGGACATCGCCGGAACCGCCTGGAAGGGTGGCGTTGCCAAAGGTGCGACGGGCCGACCCGTACCGTTGTTGCTCGACTATCTGCTGGCCGGCGCGGCAGACGCCGGCACGGCGGGGGACAAGAAGGCGCCGGCGCGGTCCCGCCGCAAGGCGTGACGGCTCGCCATCGCAGCGCCAAGCCAGCGCCTGAGCGACTTTCGCAACTGAGTCCCGCGTGAAAAATTCGTATCTGGATATACGGCGACCGAGCCGGAGCACTGCTGGCCATGACTGAAATCGCGTTTCATTTCAACATGCCTGACAGAAGCCAGTACCTGTGCCGCTTGCTGCGCAAGGCAGTCGCCCAGGGCGCCAAGGTGGCGGTGACCGGAGACGCAGAGGTCCTGCACGAACTCGACGTAGCCTTATGGTCTTTCTCAGCGACGGATTTCGTGCCCCACTGTGGCGCAAGCAGCGACTCCCTCGTGCGCGACGCCTCTCCGGTGTTGCTGGGCGTCACGCCGCAAAACGCGCCCCACCACGATGTGCTGGTCAATCTTGAAGCCCAGGTGCCGACCGGTTTTGAGCGCTTCGAGCGGGTCATCGAGGTGGTGGGTCCCGGTGACCAGGAACGCGCCGATTCGCGCTTGCGCTGGAAGTACTACCAGCAGCGGGGCTACGCTCTGGTCCGGCACGACTTCGCCAATAGAGGTAACGCCTGATGGCGACGACGACACGCGGTTTCCCACGGTTCCTGCCGACGCTTACCGAGATTGTGCAGGTCCGGCTGCGGCCGGTCGAGCCACCCGAGGATCCGGCGGTGCAGGAAGCGGCTCGCAGGCAGGCTTTTGCCCAGCGCATGCGGGTCCGATTGCGTGAGGCGCTGGACGGCCGTATGCAGGACGCCGTCGCGTATGCCATGCTGGAGCAGGTGGACGTGATCGGCGATCGCCTTCGCCTGCAAATGGAGGACATGGTTCGGGAATCGCTGGATTCCATCACTGAACGACTGCGCGCCGAACTGGACGTCATGGTGCGCGAGGCGGTGGACGCGGTGCTGCTGGACGATGCGCCAAAAGCGCCGGCCGATCCTGATGCGGACCCACTAGTCTGACCTGGGTCATCGGGTTTGGCGAAGGCGTTGTTTTTTTGCCCAAAAGCCTAAGCTGCGCGCGGGTTTGCCCAGTGGTACCCGTATGCAAAATGCGTTATCCTCGCGGGTTGTTGGGACAAATAACTGTTCACCAACTGAACAAAACCCCCTTGGAGTTCTTATGCAAATGAAATTTCGTACTACCTTGACGTTGTGCGCCGCCGCCGCATTGCTGGTCGCCTGCGGCAAGAAGGAAGAGCCGGCTCCTGCCGCTGCGCCGGCTCCGGCTCCTGTCGCCGCGCCTGCTGCTGCGCCGGCACCGGCTCCCGCTTCCGACGTCATCAAGATCGGCCATGTCGGCCCGACCAGCGGTGCGATCGCCCACCTGGGCAAGGACAACGAAAACGGCGCCCGCATGGCAGTCGACGAACTCAACGCCAAGGGCGTGATGATCGGCGGCAAGAAAGTCACGATCGAGCTGTTGCCTGAAGACGACGCTGGTGATCCGAAGCAAGGCACTGCAGTCGCTACCAAGCTGGTTGACGCGAAGGTCAACGGCGTGATCGGCCACCTCAACTCCGGCACCACGATTCCCGCCTCGCAGATTTATGACGCGGCCGGCATTCCCCAGATCTCCCCCTCGGCGACCAATCCCAAATACACCCGTCAGGGCTTCAAGGGCGTGTTTCGCGTCGTGGCTGACGACGTGCATCTGGGTAGCACCCTGGGCAAATACGCTGTCAATACCCTCAAGGGCAAGTCCATCGGCGTGATCGACGACCGTACCGCATATGGCCAGGGCGTTGCGGAAGAGTTCAAGAAGGCTGTCGAAGCCGCAGGCGGCACGGTCGCCGGACACGAGTTCACCACCGACAAGGCAACTGACTTCAATGCCATCCTGACCACGCTCAAGGGCAAGAAAGTCGACATCGTGTTCTTCGGCGGCATGGACGCTGTTGCAGGCCCCATGATCAAACAGATGGCCCAGCTCGGCATCAAGGCCAAGTTCATGGGCGGCGACGGCATCTGCTCGGGCGAACTGCCCAAGCTTGCCGGCGACGCAATGAAGGACGACATGGTCTATTGCGCCGAAGCGGGCGGAGTCGAGGGCGAGGCGAAGGCCGGTATGGAGAAATTCCGCACCGACTTCAAGGCCAAGTTCAATGCCGATGTGCAGGTGTATGCACCCTATGTGTATGACGCTCTGAATGTCATGGTCGCTGCGATGGTGAAAGCCGACTCGGCTGATCCCGCCAAGTACCTGCCCGTCCTCAAGGCTACGGCTGACTACAAGGGCGTGACGGGTACCATCTCGTTCGACGAAAAAGGCGACATCAAGAATGGCGCGCTGACCCTGATGACCTACAAGGGTGGCAAGCGTACCGAACTGGCTGTGATCCGCTGATCAAAACCTTCGGTCCGACTGAAGGCCCCGCAATGCGGGGCCTTTTTTTTTGGAGGGATCCGTATTGGCCAGCACGCATGGAGCCATGCGTGCTGCGATGGCCTTTGCTGCCAGTTTCCCTGTCGTCTCGTCGCCTAACCGAGCTAGGCCACTGCCAATTGCGGGTCAGGCAGGCGACGGACATTTCCTTGCAGCGCAAGTCGCAAGGGGTTTGGCAACCATCAGGCGTGCGATTTCCAGGCGAATCCGGTCCTTGCAAGAATACCTGCGCGCACCGATGCCCGACGGGCGCAGGTGCGTTGCTGGGCCGTTGACGCGCATGCCATATCTGTCGATTTGGTTTACACGCGACGCGACAATGCTTGCACATGACGACTGAGAGTGTTGTATTTGTTAGGTTTTTGTCAAGAGGCGCGATTATTGCTTTTTCCAAGTGACAATCGCGCGGATTCGGATCTGATGGAGGAAAACAATGTCAATGCCTGGCCTGAACTTTCGATCTCTGTTGCTATGTCTAGCCTTGGCGACTCCAAGCGTAGACGCGATACCGTTGGTTTTTGGGGAAGTGTCCCCAATCGGCCCGTTGGTTACCAATCTCGACCCTTCGCATTGGAATCAGTCAATAGTGGCGCCCGACGTATGGGCCTTCACAAAGACCAGTAGTTTCGTTTCGACCTTCGCCCCGCTTGGGGCCGTGCCCACCTATTCGCTGGCTTGGCTCGAACCCGGGGGTGGGTCCGATTTCAATGTCGTCGTTGTCGCGGCTGACAACGAATTCATCTTGGTTTTTTCAGATATTCCCCTGTCCCTTTTGTCAGCTTTTCCCCTTTTTCTTCCACCTGCCGCCTTTGACAGCCAATTCCTCAATTTGGTGGTTCCGATTTTTGACCCTGGTTTAATTGGCGCTGGATCATTCTTCGACTCAGTGCTTTTTATAGATCAAGCAGGGCAGGCTGAGTTGATTCCGGAGCCGCCGTCCCTGGCTTTACTGGCACTCGCACTGGTAGCTGCCTTCGGAGTTATTGGCAGATCTCGGCGCCAGATCTCGAACACATCGGCTTGAAGCCGCGTGCCAGGCAATGCGTCACCTCCGGGTTCGGTAGTTGCTTGGGTTGTCTCGCTCAAGCCTGCGTCAGGGTGATGGCCGACGCCGGCGGGTGCTCCGCCATCTTGTCCACACTCCGCAGGACAAGGGACGCTGCGCCGCCGTGGGAGCGCGTAACTGCGCCACGGGCCGGATGCGAGCCCGCCAGTTCATCCAGGAATTTCTTGTAGGCATGGTCGGCGCTGTTGCGCGCGCCGCGGCTGATCGTTGCCACCAGCACCATCGAGATCGACGCGCGCCCGCTGCGGGGATCCAGGCCACGGTGCTCGTGCTGCGGCAAGAAGGCGCCCGGATAGGACGTACTGGCAATGCGCCGCTTCGCGTTCATTGCGATCTGCGGCTTTACCGTGCAGTTACTGTACGCCATGTGGCGGGTGAATTGGCTGGAGTGCGGCGTGAAGGTCGAACAGGTGTGGGTGGGCAAGCATCGCAAGATGGACGGCTTTGAGAGGTTCTTCACCCTCATCGGTCAGGAACTGGCCGGGAAGATCGAGTTTGTCTGCACAGACCTGTGGCGGCCCTACCTGGAGATCATCGCCAGGCACTGCCCCCAGGCACTGATCATTCTGGACCGCTTTGATAGGGTGGCCCAGCTCAACAAGGCGCGCGACAAGGTGTGCGCCGGCGAGGCCCGGTGCATGGTTCGTGCGCGGTAGGAGCCGGTGTTCACGAACAAGCGATGGTGTCTGCTCAAGCGACCGGAAAACCTGACGGACAAGCAGCGCATCAGTTTGTGCGAACTGCTGGCCTACAACTTGAAAATCGTGCGGGCTTACCTGCTCAGCGGCCGGGCCGACTGTCAGCGGCAGGTCAGAACGTGCGCCCGGCGGCGCTGGCCACGGTGGCCAGCAACTCCGGCGGCTCGACCGGCTTGCTCAGGTGCGCTACAAAACCGGCGTGCAGCGCGCGCGTGCGGTCCTGCGATCGCGCCAGCGCGGTGAGCGCGATCGCGGGCAGGCGCCCGCCGCGTTCCTGGCCCATGGCGCGCACCCGCCGCAGCAGTTCGAAGCCGTCTATGTCGGGCATGCCGATGTCGCTGACGAGCACGTCGGGTCGGTTGGATTCGAATAGCGCCAGCGCCTCGGCAGCACTGCCCGCCACCAGCACCTGGGCCGCGCATTCGCTCAGCAGGCGGCGCGCGAGTTCGCGCCCATCCGGGTCGTCGTCCACCACCAGCACCGTCAGCCCGGAAAGGTCGGGCGGGTGGAAAGGCGCCGCCGGCTGGTCCGGGTCGCCCGGTCGCCGCTGCGCAGTGCTGGCGCTTCTGAGCATCGGCACCGGCAAGTGCACGGTAAAGCGCGCACCCCGGCCCTCGCCGTCGCTGGCGGCGCGCACGGTGCCGCCATGCAGTTCGACCAGGCTCTTGACGATCGACAAACCGAGTCCGAGCCCGCCGTATTTTCGCGTCGACGATGCGTCAGCCTGCCGGAAACGCTCGAACACATGGTCGACGAACGCGCTCTGGATGCCAATTCCGGTGTCGGCCACCGTGATTGCCACGTGGGAACCCACACGCTCGAGCAGTACCTGCACCTTGCCCCCGCGCGGAGTGAACTTGATCGAGTTCGAGAGCAGGTTGGTCATGACCTGTTGCAGGCGTCCGGGGTCGCCCGGAATCGGCCCCACCGAGGGGTCGAGCAGGCGTTCGATGCGCACGCCCTTGCCTTCCGCCGCCGGCCGCACGGTCTCCAGCGCGGCGTCGATGAACTGGATCGGTTCCACCGGCTGGATATCGAGGCGTACCTTGCCGGAGGCGATGCGGTTCATGTCCAGCAGGTCATCGATGAGCTGGACCTGCGCCCTGGAATTGCGTTCGATCGTGTCCAGCCCCTTTTTCACGTCTTCGGGGTTCTTGCCGCCGCGCCGCAGGATATGGATCCAACCCATGATCGCGCTCAGCGGTGTGCGCAGTTCGTGCGACAGGGTGGCGAGGAAGTCGTCCTTGAGCGCGCTCATCCGCTCCGCCAGGTCGCGTGCCGAGCGCTCGCTTTCCAGCAGGCGTTCGCGCTCCTCGGCGCCGTGCCGGGCGGCTTCGTACAGGCGCGCATTGTCGATCGCCACCGCGGCCTGGGCGGCAATGCCCGTGATGATGTTCTGGCTGCGTTCGCTGAAGATACCGGGCTCGGGATCCCCGAAAAACAGGCCGCCGATCACCTCGCCCGAGCGCGCAACCACTGGCACCGCGAGGTAGCTGCGCACCGGTAGGTGTCCGCTCGGCAGTCCATGGTGCGGACCGAACTGGCCGTAACGCGGGTCCTGCAGGATGTCGTCGCTGCGCACCGGGGGCTCGCCGCGCAAGGTGGGGCCGAACACACCGGTCGCACGCGGTTGCCCGAAGTGTTCGAAGGCCTCGCGCGATGCGCCGGTCAGCGTGGACAACTGGAGCGAGTCGCCGGTTTCGTCGGACACCCGGTAAAAAAAGGCGCCGAACTGCGCGCCGCTGATTTGCGTGCAGGCGTCGGTGACAGCCTGCACCACGCCCTTGAGGTCCAACGTCGCGACCAGGTTCAAGCCGATCCGGCTCAGCAGTTCCAGTACGCGGCTTTCGTCGCGCAGGGCTTCTTCGGTGCGCCGCTGCTCGCTGATGTCCCTGAAGGTCCACACGCGCCCCTTTAACTGACCATCGACGAGTTGCGGCCGTGATTGGCGTTCGATCACGCGGCCGTCGACCGGCTGCAGCAGGTCAAAGGTGGTGGGCGGGGATTCGCGGTAGATGTCCAACACGCGGGCCTTGAAGGCGACGGGATCGGCAAACCGCGCCGCTATCTGGTCGACGAGGATGCGGTGGTCGAACGATTGCAGCGTGTCGGCTTGCAACTGCCACATCTGCACGAATTTCTCGTTGTAGCCGGTGATGTTGAAGAGGGCATCGGTTACCAGGATGCCGTCGTTGGTCGAATCCAGGGTGGCCTTCATCATCGACAGCGACAACGCCAGCTCTTCGGTCTTGCGTTCCAGCGCGTCACGCGCCCTGAGCAGTTCTTCCTCGGCGCGCTGGCGCGCCTTGAGGATGGTGGCCGCATTGGACAGCGCGACCGCCTTGAGTGACTTGTCCTCGTCGTCGCCAGCCATGTCAGCCACCGAGCAAACGTGCGGCCAGCGCGGTGCCCTCCACGCGCGCGCGGATCTTGGCAAAGGCGGTGTCGCGGCTTGTGGACGTGTCATCGCAAAAGGGCGAGAAACCGCAGTCGTCGGTGCTGCCCAGTTGCGCGACCGGAATGTAGCGTGCGGCTTCGACAATGCGGTCGCGTACTTCCTCCGGGGTCTCGATGCGTGGATCGATCGGCGCCACGACGCCGACGAAAATGCGCTGTTCGCTCTGCATATGGCGGGCGATGGTCTTGAGCACCCGCACCCGATCGGCTTCGCCGGCCAGGGCCACGTAGAAATTGCCGGCCTTGAGCTGGAACAGGCTGGGCAGCAGCTCGGCGTAGTCGACCGTGGCGCTGTGGGTGGAGTCGCGGTCGCTGCCCGGGCAGGTATGTATGCCGATGCGCTGGCGCTCGGCTACCGAGAAGCGCGACAGCGCAAGGTTGTTCAGGTCGATGAAGCTGCTCAGCAGCTGGCCCGAGGGGTCGATCTTCATTGCCAGGCGACCTTCGGTGAAATCGATCTGCACCTTGTGGGCGCCCTTTTGCAGGCAGCGGCGCACTTCGGTTTCGTGTTCGCGCAACAGGTCGTCGATGAACTGGTCGCGCGAATAACCGGGCAGGCCTTCGGCCGGGTACATGAGGCTCAGCGCCGAAGGCGAAATCACGGCCTGCTTGATCGGGTGGCTGGACAAGCGCATCGCGAGGTCCATGAAGCTGTCGGCGAAGCGCTCGTAGCGAAACGGTCCGGACGTGAGCCGCGGCATGCGACGCACGTGGCCTGCCGCAAAGGGGATCTTGAAGCCGTCGGGCGCGGTATTGTGCGCGCCCTGCACGCAGTAGGTCCAGAAGTTGTGGTACTTGCGTTGTTCGCCGTCCGTAATGACGGGCGACCCGGTGGCTTCGAAGCGCTCAACGGTGTCGCGGACCGCCGCTTCGTACATCGCGTCCAGCGCCGGATCTTCGAAGTTGCCCGCCTGTTCGATGGCGCTCACCAGCGAACGCGGGCGCGGAATGCTTCCAATTGGCTCGGTGGGAATGTCCATGGCGCCATCCTAGCGGCGGATTTCGAACGCGTGATCAAGACGGGCATTCTTCCTACACGGATCTTCCCGCGTGCCTGATGCACAGCCGTGCCGCGCAGCGCGAAGATCGGTGCACACGGACGCGTCGCCGCAACACGGCGCGATGGGATCCACCTTGACGACGTGACAGCCGCATGTACGACATCGACATTGACTCCGACAACGGTACCGGCACCGGCACCGATCTTGAAGCGCTGTGCCGCGAACCGGACCGCCGTGCGCGTGCGCCCGGACTGGCCACTGTCAGCGGCAGTGTCGGCGCCGGTGCGCCGGACGCTGCCGGCGCACCGGCCGGCGGGCAACACGGCCAGGTGGCGGCCGCCGCGGGCCGTGCGCCCGCCTCGCAGGCCTATTGGCGCGACAGGTATGGCAGCGATTCCTACTGCGAACCCGGAAGCAGTTTCGAGGACTATGCGCCGGCTTGCGAGCTCGCGTCGAGCCGTCGCGCTCAGGCGGGCGGCGACCAGGATTTCGATGCCGCCGAACCGGAGCTGCGACAGGCCTGGGAGTCGAGCCGGGATGGCTCCAGCCTGACCTGGGAGCAGGCCCGCGCGGCGATGCGCGCAGCGTGGCACCGCGTCGACGTGGATCTGGATCTGGGTCCGGGCGATGCGGCCCGCCGATGACGGCCCACGGACCAGGCCGCGTGTTTGCGCCGGACCCGGTGCCGCAGGCCGGGCCGGGCACGGGCCCGCTGCGCATCCTGCTGGCAGACGACAACGTCGACTTCGTGCAGAGTGTTGCGCTGCTGCTCGAGGCCAGCGGCTACATCGTGGAGGTCCATCACGATGGCGCGCTGGCGCTCGCGCATGCGCCCGCATTTCGCCCCGACCTGTGTTTCCTGGACATCGGCCTGCCCGGTCTGAACGGCTTCGAACTGGCCCGGCGCCTGCGCGCGCTGCCGGCCACCCAAACTGCGATTCTGGTTGCCGTCACCGGCTGGGGTCAACCGGAAGACCGGCAGCGTTCGCGCGACGCAGGGTTCCACCACCACCTGGCCAAACCGGTCGAGTTCGACCAGCTTATCGCCTTGCTCGACAGCATCTACGGCACCAGCGCGCCGCCGTGACCCGCGATGCTGCCAGCCAGACTATCCGGCCCGGCGGCCGGCGGACTGGCGGGCAGGGTCAAGCTCACGAACTCGCCGTCGAGTACCAGGTGCACCGCGTGCGCCTGGGCCAGCGCCTGCACGTCGCTCCACTGCAAGGCCCGGTACGCCATGTCGTTTGGCACGCCTTCGCCGGTGCCCGGCACGGTGTGGAACGACACCATCGCCTGGATGCCCGACAAATGCGCCCGTAGGGTCAACTCCACCGGGCTGGACGCGCCATCGGTGGCGGCGATCAGCGAGGCGGTCAGCACTTCGCGCAAGGCAGCCTGAGACACACGCAGCGGGGAGTCGCCCACCTCGTTATGGACGCCAAAGCCGCGGAAGGTGAAATTGCTGCGCAGCATGTTCAGGCAGTCGACCACACCACTTCCCAGTGGTGTCGATGCCTCGTTGTCCGGCGCGAGCCAGGAAACCACGTCGAGCGAGGAGGCGACCGCCCTGCGTGCCAGCACGTCGATGCGGGCCAGGCTTTCGCGTACCGGCGCGAGGCCGATCTCGCCCGCGTTGAGCTTTCGGTCGAGCACCTGGTAGATCAGGCCGATCGGTTGCAGGTCGGCCACCAGGTGGTGGCGCAGCACCGGAATCAGGCGGCGCGTCAGGGCGTAACGCGCCGCTTCGGCGGCGCCGGCCTGGGATTGCGACTCTGTGTTCATGGCTGTTTGTCCTTTGCGTGTCTCACCGGAGCCATCTTCGCACTTTTGGTCGCTCCCAAATTGATTACAAGTAAACATAGATTCAGCCCGAGCCTGTCCTGTGCCGAGACACCGTCGAAGGGTCGCAGCGCTCCCTTCGACAGGCTCACGGCGGCCGGCGTCCTGCATATCGAAAATCTCAGTAGTCGCCCAGCTGGTCAAAGAACGACTGGCCGCTGTGCTGGCGCTTGGCGTGGTACATGGCAGTGTCGGCCTTGGCGAGCAGCGCGTCGGCCGTGTCGCCATCCTTTGGAGCCACGGCAATACCCACGCTGACGCGCACCGCCAGCGTAATGTCTCCGATCCGGCAGGGCGCCTGCACGGCATCGCGCAATTTGTTCACAAGGTGTTCCAGTTGCTCGCGGCTCGGCACCCCCGCCAGCAGGCATGCAAATTCGTCGCCACCCAGGCGGCTGACCCTGTCGCGGGCGCGTACCGTGCGAGTCAGCCGCGCGGCCACGATCCGCAGCAATTCATCCCCGGTGGCATGCCCGTGGGTGTCGTTGATCGGCTTGAAGCCGTCCAGATCGAGGAACAGCACCGCCAGGGGCTGGTGCTGCTGCATCGCCTCGGCCATCGCGGTACGCAGCTGCTGGATGAAATATGCACGGTTGGGCAGCGAGGTCAGGCCGTCGTGCAGGGCCAAGTAACGGGCGCGGTCCTGGTTGGCCCGGGTGCCGGCGAGTTCGTCGCGCGTCTGCGCAATGGCCACACGGCTGTCCAGCAGTGCCTGTTCGAGTTGCTGGCGCGCACGGTGGTGGCGCTCAAGCCGCATGTGCGCCTGCTCCAGTGCCAAGGCGAACTCCATCAGCGTGGACCGGTGCAGTTCGCCGTCGCCTGCAGTCGGTGCCGGGTCGGAGCCTGGTATCGGTGCGTCGGCCATGTCCCGCAGCTTCGTGGCAATGGCCACGAGCAGCCGGTCGCAGTCGGCGATCGTGGCGCCCAAAGGCAGCACCGGCAGCGCCAGGCGTGCTGGAAATTCGACATCGATGTCCAGACTGGTGCGCAACCGCTGCGGCGGCGACGGCGCGACGGCGGCATGAATATCAGTGGGCAACATACGTCCCTTGGGGCTGCGCCACGCGGCGCAGCGCGGCGGCAGTGGTGGGCGGATTGCCGGCGGGCGGCTCGCGTATCGGGCCGGGTGGCTGCGGCGCAGGCGGGTCCTGTATCGGCACCGGCAACACATCGGGACCCGGTGGCGCAGGCCGCGGATCGGCCGGCGGCACCAGGTGATCCTGCTGTACATGCGCAGCGCGTACTGGCACGTCACCGGTACCGGGAAGCGGCAAGTGGGAGCGATTCTTCATGCCATCAATGCTAGGCCGCGCAGCCGTGCACAGCAACCGTTGCTGTCCTATTCGATTGTCGGAATGGGCCTACGCGGCATCGGCCCGGAAGCGGCGTGAACCGGCTAATATGCCCGTGGCAACCACTAACCAGGACTGCTCGCCACCATTGCCCATCACCAGCCGCCAGCCGTGTTGAACGGCCCGCCACCTGAGCTCCACCACCCATGCGTATCCGCACCCACCTGTTCCTGATGGCGGCGGCCATCCTCTTGCCGGTGGTGCTGGCGGGGGGTATCGCGCTGGACAGAATACGGGAGGGGGAGCGCGAATCGGCCTTGCGCGGACTGCGCGAGACGGTGCGGGCCACCGCCTTGCTGGTGGATCGCGAGGCGCAGGGCGCGTTGTCGGCGCTGCGGGTGTTGGCAAGCTCACAGTATCTCGAAGCGCAGGACCTGCGCGGCTTTCACGCGCGTGCCATGGCGCTGAACCAACCGCCCGATGGCTGGACGCTGTTGCTTGATGCCGAGGGGCGGGAGGTGCTGGACACGCTGGTGCCCTTTGGCACGCCGATGCCGACCGCGGCCGAACCGGCGCTCGCGCGCCAGGTGCTGTCCGGACGCCAGCCGCTGGTCACCGACCTGCGGCAGGGGCCGGTCTCGGGCAGGTTGCGAATCACCATCAATGTCCCGGTCATGACCGGGAATGGCACGCCGTACGTGCTGGCACAAGCCATCGGTGTGGAGCGCTGGCAGCAGGTGGCGCTGCAGCCTGCGGTGCCGGCGGATTGGATCGTCGCCGTGATTGACCGCCAGGGCCACTTCATTGCGCGCAGCCACATGACCGGCGCGCTGGTCGGCAAACAGGCCAGGCCGGAACTCGTCGCCGCGGCGGCGGCGGCCGACGCCGGAATGATCCGGCACTCCACTGTCGAGGGCGTCGATTCCTACGACGCGTTCGCGCACTCCGCCCTGACCGGCTGGACGATCGCGGTGGCCGCACCCGTCGCCTCGGTCGATGCCACGGCCGCGCGGGCATTGCGCCTCGCCACGCTGGGCATGCTGATCGCGCTGGCCACTGCGGCTGTGGCGGCGGCGCTGTTCGGCCGGCGCTTCATCCAGGCGATCGACAGTGCCGGGCGGGCCGCCGTCTCGCTTGGGCGCGGCGAAACCCCGCGGAAAGAACACAGCCCGATCCGCGAAGTCAACGTGCTGCAGGCCCACCTGCGCGACGCCGGCACGTTGCTGGAGCAAGAACGCCATAGCCGCCTGGCCGTCGAAGCCGAGCGCGTGCGCCTGCTCGAGAGTGAAACCCGGGCCCGGGAAGCGGCCCAGGCGCAGCTGGTCGCGAAGGACCAGTTCCTGGCGATGCTCGGGCACGAACTGCGTACCCCGCTGGCGGCGATTTCCGGCGCCGCCGCGCTGCTCGAAGCCGACGCGACCGACCGCGCGCGCCGGGCGCGCAACCTGGAGATCATCCAGCGCCAAAGCCACCACCTGGCCCATATCGTGAACGACCTGCTGGATGCCGGTCGCCTGATGGCTGGCAAGATCGTGCTCGACACCCACCCGGTCAATCTGGCGGAATGCGTGAACCACTGTGTGCAGGCCCTGAGCGCGTCGGGTGCGGCCCGCGGGTTCGAGCTGGCGGTGCGCTCGCAGGACGTGTGGGTGGTTGCGGACGCGGTGCGCGTCGAGCAGATCGTCAACAACCTGGTCAACAACGCGCTCAAGTTCTCGCCGTCGGGCGCCCGCATCCAGGTGACGGTGGAGCACGACCACGCCGCGCAGCAGGCGCTGGTGTGTGTGAGCGACCCCGGCGCCGGCATGGCGCCGGAGCTGCTGGCGCGTATCTTCGAGCCGTTCTTTCAGGGGCCGGCGCCTGCGAACCGCACCCAGAGCGGCCTCGGTATCGGGCTGGCGCTGGCCGCGCAACTGGTCGCACTGCATGGGGGCGAGCTCAGTGCGCACAGCGCGGGGCCGGGATCGGGCAGCACGTTCCGCTTCGCGATTCCGAGTATTGCCGCGCCGCCGGTCGTTGCCGCGCCGGCCGCGCGGTCCCCCGACGGCAGGGGCCGGCTGGTGTATGTCGAAGACAACGCCGATGCGCGCCAGACCATGGCGGAACTGCTGCGCGCCTTCGGTTACGAAGTGGTGGAAGTGGCTGACGGCGCCAGCACATTACCCGCCGTGTTGTCCGCCGAGCCGGACGTGGTCGTGCTCGATATCGGTCTGCCCGACATGGACGGCTACGAGGTCGCCCGGCGGCTGCGCGAGAACCCGCGCTGTTGCCACATCCCGCTTATCGCGCTGACAGGGTACGGGCAGTCCGGCGACAAGGACCTGGCCGCGCGTGCGGGCTTCGCGGCGCACCTCGTCAAGCCGGTGGACGGATTCGAACTGGCGCGCGCGATCGAGGCCGTACTCGCGACTTCGACTACCGACCGCGGCTGACCGGTGTTCGGGCGCAGGGGACGTACCGGTCTTGGTGTTGGCCCGGCGGGCCGGCCTTGCCGTGCACACCGCCCCTTGGCCGAGCCAGCCAGAGCGCCGCGCTGGCGCTGCGGGCTCGGTGCACTGCGAGCGCCATCGACCCGGGCAGACCACGCTGTACCGCCTGGTGCAGCAGCACGCGGCCAGCTTCATCGCGCACACCGAAGCCAGTACCGGCAGTGAACTGCCCGGCTTCATTACGGGCTATCTGCTGGATGGCGTTGGGCTCAAAGGCGAAGCGGGCCAGGGCGGCGCCGTCACGCTGATCCAGCGTTTTGGGTCCGCCGCCAAACTCAACATCCACCTGCATTGCCTGGTGCTGGACGGGGTGTACCGGCGCGGCGCCGAAGGTGCACCGGAGTTCGTGGAAGTAACGGTGCCGAGCGACGAAGCGCTGCAGACGGTGTTGCACAGGATCATCACCCGATTGATGAAGCTGCTCACCCGTCGGGGCGTGCTGGTCGAAGAAGAGGAAGGTTCGACCTACATCGCCGACAACGACGGCGATTCGGACGAGGCCCGCACGCTCAGGCCGCTGCAAGCGGCGGCGTGTACTTACCGCATCGCCTTCGGCCCGCGCGCCGGGCAGAAGGTGCTGACGGTGCAGGGCGCCATGCCCAGGCAGACGGAGTTCAAGCAGACGCTGTGCGCCGATATCAATGGATTCAGTCTGCACGCAGCCGTGCGCTGCGCGGCCGATGACCGCCAGGCGCTGGAGCAACTGTGCCGCACCATCACCCGCCCGGCGCTGGCCAACGATCGGGTTCAGACCAACGCCGCCGGCCAGGTGGTGCTCAAGCTCAAAACGCAGTTTCAGTGGAGACTAACTTGTACTCAAGTTATGTCGTAACTAAGACCGCCTGGCGCGACGGCACCACGCACCTGGTGATGTCACCGCTGGAGTTCATGCAGCGGCTGGCAGCGCTGGTGCCACGGCCACGGCTGCATCTGATCCGCTTCCATGGTGTGCTGGCCCCCAACGCCAAGCTGCGCGCGCTGGTCGTGCCGCAGGAGCTCGAGACGCCCGCCCAATCTGTGGCGCCTGCCGAGTGCGAGGCGAACTGCGCGCATCACCGAGCGGTGGGGCTGAGCTGGGCCCGGCTGCTCAAGCGGGTGTTAGCTACGACATAACTTGAGTACAAGTTAGTCTTCGCTGAAGCTTGCGCTTTCGAGCTTGACCTAGAGCACTGCCCGAACTGCGGTGGCGAGCTCAAGATCATCGCGGCGATCCTGGAGCCGCCGGTGATCGAGAAGATCCTCACGCACCTGGGGTTGCAGGCCCGTGCGCCGCCTCGTGCGCCAGTTCGTCGCCAGGCGCTGCAAGGGGCCTGAGGCCACCCAACCGTGACAGTTCAGGCGACCCGGCGACCAGGGCCGCCGGGTCGCTTGCGTCCGAGTGGTTGCGGGACCGGTGGAAGCGACCTGAAGGCAAGGGATAA
>JANNKH010000085.1:0-77416 GCA_031396205.1 Rhodoferax sp. | reverse complement strand
GCCTGGCCGTGCAGCGCCGCGACGCTTAACCCGCCGCTATCCCAAAAGCAGTTGAGCACCTGCCCCCTTTGGTGGTGCTGCGGGGTTCGTGCGACCCGCGCCCGGCTGTCGCGCTGGTCAAGGTAAAAGCCGGTCTTGTGGCCCTGTGCGATATTCAGGCCCAACTGCCAGGCGTGTTCGCGCAGCACCAACTCCACGGGGCCGTCGCCGCGCAACCAGCCGGCTGCGGGCGCCAGGCCCTCGCGTTTGCGACTGCTGGTGTCCGACCGCTCATACAAGCGTGGCGCACCTGAATGGCGCAGCAAGGCGTCGGCCAGAACCGGTTTCCAGCGCTCGGCGCCGGCCGACTGGAACTGCGCCACCAGGGTGTCCTGGTATCGGTCCACCACCAGGCCAGGTAATCCGTCGGATTCGCCGTGCACCAGGCGCATCGCGTCGCTGTCGATCTCGAACCGGCTGCGAGCTGCAATGGCCGTGGCGCAGGCGGAATCAAAAAATTCGGCGTCGATGCGCTGGCCGGCGTCAAAGCTCCAGACCCGGGCCCGGATACGCGACTGCGGGCTGCACGCCGCCCACGCCAGGAATTCACCGGCATGGGATTCAACCCGGACGGTTTCACCGGCATCGGCGCCGCCCCGGGCGATGGCAGATTCGAAGATCCAGGGATGGCGGCGCAACAGGGAGCGTTCCTTGCCAGGGTGTAGTCGCAGTACTTTCATGGCCGCGATTGTGCGGCCTGCATCCGCGGATCGCGTAATCGGCGCAATCGTGCTCGATGGTGCGCCGACTATTTCGGCGGATTCTTCAGTCTGGCGCGCGGATGCGCCGCGTCGTAGGCCTTGGACAGGTGCTGGAAATCGAGCCGGGTATACACCTGCGTGGTGGTGATGTTGGCGTGGCCCAGCAATTCCTGTACCGCGCGCAGGTCGCTGCTCGACTGCAGCACGTGGCTGGCAAACGAATGGCGCAGCATGTGCGGATGCACCGGCATGGCCAGGCCACTGTGCTGGCTGCGGCGCTGCAGCCGTTGCCATACCGCCTGTGCCGTCAGCCGGCTTCCGTGGCGGCCGATGAACAAGGCCGGCTGGGTCGTGCGCGACAACGGATCGCGCAGCGTGAGCCAGGCCTGTACTGCCAGTACGGCCTTGCTGCCGACGGGCACGCTGCGCCGCTTGGATCCCTTGCCAAGCACATGGGCCTCACCCTCTTGCAGGTCGAGCCACCCACGTGCCTGCGGGCTGGCCATCACATCCAGGCCGACCAGTTCGCCGACGCGCAATCCGCCGCCGTACAGCAATGCGACCATGGCCGCGTCACGCGCCTCGAGCCACGGGTCCGCCTGGACATCGTGAAAAGCGGCCAACTGCACCGCGTCGTCCACGCTCAATGCCTTGGGCAGGGGCTTGGCTGCCTTGGGCGCATGTACATCCTGCGCCGGATTGGCGGCGACCAGGCCCTCGCGTCCCAGCCACGCATAGAATCCGCGCCAGCCCGACAGGATCAGCGCGATACCGCGTGGACTGCGGCCCTGGCTGTGCATCTGCGCGACCCAGCGTCGGATCTGCGGGTTCTGCACGGATGCCAAGGGCACGCCCGCCTGGCGCGCGTTGTCGGTCAGTTTGGCCAGATCCAGCGCATACAGGGTGACGGTACGTCCGGCCAGTCGCTTTTCGACCCGGACATGTTCCAGGTAGCGCTCGACCAGAGGATCGAGGGGTGGCGGGAGCTCTCCCGTGTCAGTGTCGTCTGGCAGCGGCATGCGGTCGGGTGGTCGGGCGAGCGCGCTCAATCCTGGCGCAGGCGCCCCAAGGCCGCGCTGGCGATATCCGCCACATGTTGCAGGAAATCGGTGCCCATGCCACTGTTGAAGCGCTGGCCATCGGGTGAGGACAACACCAGCATGCCAAATGCGGGTTGCAATCCGGCCGGGCCGTTCTCGCGCAATGGCAGCAAGGCGATTGACGCCGCCGCCGCGGGGTCCGCCAACCAGGTGACCGCCTCGAAACCGGTGTTCACGCCACAAAAGGGTTCGGTCAGCGACGAGGCGAACAGCCGCGCGTCTTCGGTCACGCCGGTGGCAAATTCGGCATCCTTGTAGACATCGGCAACACCCCAGACCTTGATGGTGACCTGCGGCACTGCGAACTGGTCGCGCACCTGCTCTGCGATCTGCGCCGGGATCGCGATCGCACTGGCGTTCTGGAACAGCTTTGCCGACCAGCGCAGCAGGCGGTCCGACAGCAATGCGTTTTCGTTGCCGTGCCGGATCATGTCCATCAATCGGTGTTCCAGCACCTTGATCTTGTCGCGCAGCATCTCGGCCTGGCGCTCCTGCAGGCTGACCGCACGCTTGCTGTGCGGGCTGGTCATGTGCACGCTGGCCAGCAATTCGGCATGACGCTCGAAAAAGTCCGGTGTGTTGGCCAGGTAGTTGGCAATGTCGTCTTCGGTGATCGGGTTGGTGAATGCTTGGGTCATGGTTGTTCTGGTATTTCGATTTCGCCGTCAAAAACTGTCTGGGCAGGGCCGGTCATCATGACAGGGCTGACGCCACCGGCCCAGCCCACGGTCAGGCGGCCGCCGCGGGTTGCGACCTCGACCCGCGCGTCCAGCAGGCCAAGCCGGATGCCGGCCACCACGGCCGCGCAGGCGCCGGTGCCGCAACTGAGCGTTTCGCCGGCGCCTCGCTCGAATACCCGCAGCACAATGGCCGAGCGGCTTTGCACTTGCATGAAACCGACGTTGACGCGTTGCGGGAAGGCGCGGTGGCTTTCGACCAGCGGCCCGATGCCGGCAACATCGGCCGCGGCGACGTTGTCCACAACGCATACCGCATGCGGATTGCCCATCGACAGCACCGCCACCCGCACGGCGGGCGTGGACGCGGCTTCGGGCAAGGTCAGGCTCCAGGTCTGCCACGGTCCGTCGGCATGCGGCTGCAGCCCCTGGGCATTGAATGGAATGTCGGCCCAATCGAAAGCCGGCGCGCCCATGTCCACGGTGACCCGGCCATCCGGCTCACGGCGCAACTCCAGCACGCGGTTGATCGTCTTGACCGTGACGGTGTCCTTGTCGGTCAGCCCGCGTTGGCGCACAAAGGTCAAAAAACAACGGGCGCCGTTGCCGCAGTGCTCGACCTGCTGGCCGTCGCCGTTGTGGATCACATACTCAAAATCGAACCCCGGGCCGGGCGCCGCACGCACGCTCAGGATCTGGTCGGCGCCGACGCCGAAGTGCCGGTCACCCAAAAAACGGTACTGTTCGGTCGACAGTCCCAGCAAGGTGCGGGTTTCGTCCAGCACGACGAAGTCGTTGCCGGCGCCCTGCATCTTGGTGAACGGGATTCGCATCGCGGGATTATCCCCTGAACCTCTGGCGGCGCTGCCTGATGGCGGGACGTCGCGGCGCAGGCTTGCCGTGCGCAGACCGAGCCCGCGCCAGGCCGGATCGGCGGCACAATGGGCCATGGTCCGCCTCAATCAACTGTTGCACATCCAGCGCGATCCGGCGCCGATCCGGCCGGCGGCCACGGTATTGCTGTTGCGCGACGGCGCGCTGGGGGTCGAGGTGCTGATGACGCGGCGCTCGCTTGTGGCCAGCTTTGCGCCCGGTGCCTATGTGTTTCCCGGCGGCGGTATCGACCCGTCCGATGCCGGCTCGCACCACCTTGCGCGCCGCAGGCCTGGCCAGAGTGATCTGCATCTGACGCAGGCCATTGCCGCCATTCGCGAGAGTTTTGAGGAACTGGGCGTTTTGCTGGCCCGCAACGCGATCGGCGCGATGGCAGGCGACGCCGAGGTGGCGGCGTTGGACCGTGGCGCAGCATTGGGAGAACAGTGCGCGGCGCGTGGTCTGGTGCTGGCGGCGGATGCAGTGTTTGTGCTGGCGCACTGGATCACCGACCGTGATCTGCCACGCCGGTTCGACGTGCCGTTCCTGGTCGCACGCATGCCCGAAGGCCAGCAACCGGTGGCCGATGAAACCGAGCAGTTCGAACCGGTCTGGGTGCGCCCGGTCCAAGCGCTTGAGCGGCATGCGGCGGGCGGGTTCCTCATCATTTTTCCGACCATCCGTACCCTGCAGCGCCTGCAGTCGTTCGAATCGGTCGACGCGGTGCTGCAAGCCTGTGCGGTGACCGAGCAGCCACTGTGGACCAGTTGTCCGCGAGCCGGCTGGCTGGCCGGCAAAGAAGCGCGCTTCATGGAGCATGAGCATCCTTACGGCGAGCTGCAGCTGGTGTCGCCAGACGGGCAGATCGTGCACCACCTGGACTGGCAGTCGCTGCAGCCAGTACCGCTGCTGCGCAACGTAATGCGGCTGACCGCGCCGAACCCGGGCGCGATGACCGGCCCCGGTACCAATAGCTACCTGGTCGGTGAACCGGCCACCGGATACGTTGCCATCGATCCGGGACCGGCCGATGCACAACACATCGATCGCCTGTGGCGTGCGGCGAGTGGCGACATCCGCCTGATCGTGTGCACCCATTCGCATCCTGACCATGCGCCCGGTGCCCGACCATTGCAGGCCCTGTGCGAGTCGCGCCCGCCCATTCTGGGCCTGCCCAGCGCCACAACCGCGCGTGCGGGCAGCAGCTTCGTGCCCGATCGGGTGCTGGCCGATGGCGAGGAACTGCATCTGGCAGGACCGGACGCCGTGGCGCTGCATACGCTCAGGGCGATCCATACGCCGGGCCACGCAGCCAACCACCTGTGCCTGGTGCTGATGCAGGACGGTCTGCTGTTCAGCGGCGACCATGTGCTCAATGGCAGCACGACGGTTGTCGACCCGCCCGACGGCGAGATGAACGCCTACCTGGAATCGCTGGACAAGTTGAGCGCGGCCTGCGATGCGCATGGCATCGCGTACATCCTGCCAGCGCATGGGTATGTGATCGCGCAGGCGGCGCAGGCCATTGCCGCGCTCAAGGCGCACCGCCTCAAGCGCGAGGCCAAGATCGTGCGGGCGATGCAGGACCATCCCGATGGCACGCTCGACGATTGGGTGGCACAGGCCTATGACGATGTGCCGCCGCGCATGTGGCCGGTGGCAAAACGATCCTTGCTGGCGCATGTGCAGCGCATCGAAAGCCAGCTCGGCTCGGACTGAACAAGTCGGTCGCACCCGGGGCTCGCCGGCGACCGATGGGCTTCGCCCACCCGTGCGCCGGCGTGGCGACGGTCCTGCCTGGCTAAAAGTCGAAGTTTCCCGAACCCTCGCCCAGCACCGACAACGCGAGCGGACGTACCGCCCCCATCCACATCGCCCGGTCGCGGTGATCGACCAGGTCGTTGTCGCTGATCGGGTGGATGAACACCACCAGCCCGTTGCGCCGCATCGCCAGCCAAGGGATCACACTGCCGAACAGCTCGGGCTTGAACGCCAGCTGGCAACTCCAGTCCGGATGCGGACCGACGGGGCGTTCATGCACCCGGCCCATCTTGATCAGCGGAAACTGCTGCGCAGCCTGCTCGCACAAGGTTGTTGCCTGGGCCAGCGTGTCGGGGCCGAAATAGACATGGGCATGGAAGCCGCGGATGGCAGGCGCAGTGGGAGAGCTGGTCACGCGTGAATCTCCTGTTGGCTACCGCCGGCCATCGGAACCGGCCGCGGCGAATAAGTGTGAAGCCCACCGATAAGCCGGATTCTGTGCATGGCGGTTGCCCGCCATGTGACTGCCATTAATCTGGGCCGCCGGTCACCCGACGGCTCGGTGCTACCTACCCGCACACACCCCGGGGGCCCCGGGTAGGGGGCGCAGCGAACTGCGCGTCCCAACATGTGCCTATTTGGTATTGCTGCACGTAGAGATTGCCCGTTTCACCCGCCCTGCTGGTTTCCCCGCCGGGCGACTCGTCTCTGTTGCTCTGATCCTCACCTTATGCCGGACATTGGCCGTTCCGGTTTCGCCGTGCACTTGCGTGCCTGGCTTGCCGATCGGGCGTCTGCCCGGTTTTCAGTGGACAGCCGTTAGCTGCTACGCTGCCCTGTGCAGTCCGGACGTTCCTCCAGTGCGGTGTTTCCACCCGACGCCGAGGCGTCGGCCCTAAGGCTTGCACCAGCGACAGTCTGGTGGGCTTCACGCGTCTGATTATCCACTCCTGAGACAATCACGGTCAAACCACTCCAGGAGCCGCCACGATGAAAGCCGACACCATCCTGCAAACGATTGGCAATACGCCGCACGTGCGCATCAACCGCCTGTTTGGCAACACGCACACGGTCTGGATCAAATCCGAGCGCAGCAATCCGGGAGGCTCGATAAAGGACCGCATCGCGCTGTCGATGGTCGAGGCGGCAGAAAGGAGCGGCGCGCTTCAACCCGGCGCCACCATCATCGAGCCGACATCCGGCAATACGGGTGTGGGCCTGGCCATGGTCGCCGCGGTCAAGGGCTACAAGCTGATTCTGGTGATGCCCGACAGCATGTCGGTCGAGCGGCGCCGGCTGATGTTGGCGTATGGCGCCAGTTTCGAGCTCACACCGCGCGAGAAGGGCATGAAGGGCTGTATTGCCCGGGCCCTGGAATTGATCGCAGAGACACCTGGTTCCTGGATGCCGCAGCAGTTCGACAACCCGGCCAACATCGATGCCCATGTGCAGACCACGGCGCGCGAGATCCTGGTCGACTTCCCCGACGGACTGGACGCGCTGATCACCGGGGTGGGAACCGGCGGTCATCTGAGCGGTTGCGCCCTGGTGCTGAAAGCGAAATGGCCCAAGCTCAAGGTGTTTGCGGTCGAGCCGGTGGCCTCGCCGGTCATCTCGGGTGGCGCACCCGCGCCGCACCCGATTCAGGGTATCGGCGCCGGGTTCATTCCGACCAACCTGAAGACCGAATTGCTCGACGGCGTGATCTTGGTCGATGCCGAGCCGGCGCGCGAGATGGCGCGGCGCTGTGCGCGGGAAGAAGGCATCCTGGTGGGTATATCCTCGGGTGCCACGCTGGCCGCGATTGCGCAGAAGCTGCCGGAGCTGGCGGCGGGTTCGTCCGTGCTGGGCTTCAACTACGACACCGGTGAGCGCTACCTGTCGATCGAAGGTTTCCTGCCGACCTGAATGATTCGACTGACCGAGCTGAAGCTGCCGCTGGAGCACACAGCGGCGGATCTGGAAGGCCTGGTGCTGCAGGTTCTGGGCCTACCGGCCGAAGCAGTACTGGCGCAGCATGTTTTCAAGCGCAGCGTGGATGCGCGCAAGGCGCAGCTGTTGCTGGTCTACGCGGTGGATGTCGTGTTGGCCGACGCAGCCGTCGAGGCGCAGGTGTTGCAGCGCTTGGCCGGCAATGCGCAGGTCGGGCCGACGCCGGACATGGCCTACCGCTGGCCCTCGGTCAGCCAGCGCGAACCGCAGGCGCCAGCGCGTCCGGTGGTGGTTGGCTTTGGGCCCTGCGGCATCTTTGCGGCATTGTTGCTGGCGCAAAGGGGTTTGCGCCCGATCGTGCTGGAGCGCGGTCGCATGGTGCGTCAGCGCACGCAGGATACCTGGGGCCTGTGGCGCAAGTCGGTGCTGGATCCGGAGTCGAACGTGCAGTTTGGCGAAGGCGGCGCCGGAACCTTTTCGGACGGCAAGCTGTGGAGCCAGATCAAGGACCCGCGCTACCTCGGACGCAAGGTGATGACCGAATTCGTCAAGGCCGGCGCACCCGAGGACATCCTGGTGGAGGCTCATCCACATATTGGCACTTTCAAGCTCGTCAAGGTGGTGCAGAACATGCGCGAGCAGATCATCGCGTTGGGCGGCGAAATCCGGTTCGAGCAGCGCGTTACCGATCTCTTGCTGGAGGAGGTGCCGGCTGACGCACAAGGCCGCAACCAGCGCGTGCGGGCCCTGCGCGTGCTGGACCAACGCAGCGGGGCGGAGATGGAATTGCCGGCGCGCCAGGTTGTACTGGCCTTGGGTCACAGCGCCCGCGACACTTTTGTGATGCTGCACCGGCGCGGTGTACAGATGGCGGCGAAACCGTTTTCGATCGGCTTTCGCATCGAGCATCCGCAAGGGCTGATCGATCGGGCGCGCTGGGGACGGCACGCCGGAAATCCGGCGCTCGGCGCCGCGGAATACCGGTTGGTCCACCATGCCGGCAACGGTCGTTCGGTCTATAGCTTTTGCATGTGTCCCGGCGGCACGGTGGTCGCCGCTACCTCGGAGCCGGGACGCGTGGTGACCAATGGCATGAGCCAATACTCGCGCAATGAACGCAATGCGAACGCCGGCATCGTCGTGGGGATCGATCCGCAGGATTTCCCGCGCGACATCGCACGCATGCGTGCGGCGCTGGGCGATGATGTGCTGGCGGACGAACCATCGATGCACGGACACCCGCTGGCCGGTATCGTGTTGCAGCGTGAACTGGAATCCGAGGCCTACCGCATGGGTGGGCAGGACTACCAGGCACCCGGGCAGCTGGTGGGCGACTTCCTGGCCGGCCGCGCGTCGACGGCGCTGGGTGGGGTTGAACCCTCCTACAAGCCGGGGGTTCGGCTGGGCGATCTTGGCACTGCCCTGCCCGGCTATGCCATTGACGCGATCCGCGACGCCTTGCCCGTCTTCGGGCGCAAGATCAAGGGTTTTGACATGCCCGACGCGGTACTGACCGGCGTCGAAACCCGAACGTCCTCGCCGGTGCGGATCACCCGTGGCGACGACTTCCAGAGCCTCAATGTGCAGGGGCTGTATCCGGCAGGTGAAGGGGCCAGTTATGCTGGCGGCATCCTGTCGGCCGGGGTTGACGGCATACGGGTGGCGGAGGCGGTGGCACAGGCTCTGTGCGCCTGACTTTTCGCGGTGCGCGACCTTTCACGCCACTGCTTTTGCGCGATCAGGCCGGCAGGATGCTCTGCTGCGCGTATGTCCCCTGGCCTTTGGCCTCCTCCTTTACCTCGCTCCGCAGTGCACCCCACCGGCCTGATCGGGGTCGGTAGCCGATATGCGATGTCACTCAACGACAACAAAAGCGGCGTGCGCGGGTATTGACGGTCGCGACCCAAACGCGTGCGCTGCCAACCGGGCTGGGTGGGAGGCGCTGTGAAGTAAAGGGGGAGCTATGGGCGCAGCCCATGGCGGAGGACATGAACGCAGCCTCCCACCCAGCCCGCTTGGCGTTCAAGCGTTGGCATGTCAAGGCAGTTTGCGCGCCTTGCATTGGCTCGACAGCCGTCACGTCTATGCAAGGCGGATGTTGCCTAACAATGGGCCTCGTAGCGGACCTGCCGCAAACCTCAGGACAGCTTCGCGCTTTGCAGCGCAGCGATCCGCTCCTCGATCGGCGGGTGGGTCGAGAACCACTTGCCGATACCACCGGCGATGCCCATGGCTGCGATGCTCTTGGGCAGTTCGGCCGGCGTCAGGCCACCCAGGCGCGCCAGTGCGTTCACCATGGGCTGACGACGGCCCATCAATTTGGCAGCACCCGCATCGGCACGGAACTCGCGCTGGCGCGAGAACCAGGCCACGATGATGGCGGCGACAAAACCGAGAATGATGTCAAGCGCGATGGTGGTAACCCAGTAGCCGATGCCGGGGCCCGAACTGCGCTCATTGCCACGGTTCAGGAAACTGTCGACTGCGTAGCCGATGACCCGGCTCAGAAACACGACAAACGTGTTCATGACGCCCTGGATCAGCGTCATCGTCACCATGTCGCCATTGGCGATGTGGGCCACCTCGTGGCCGATCACGGCCTCCACCTCCTCACGTGTCATGCCCTGCAACAGGCCGGTGGAGACGGCCACCAGCGCGGAATTCTTGAAAGCACCGGTGGCAAACGCGTTCGGTGCGCCGTCGAATATGCCCACCTCTGGCATACCGATGCCGGCTTGATCGGCGAATTTCTGCACCGTCTGCACGATCCAGGCCTCGTCGGCGTTTTGCGCTTGTTCGATGATCCGCACGCCCGCGCTCCATTTGGCCACCGGCTTGCTGATCAGCAGCGAGATGAAGGCTCCGCCAAACCCCATGATCAGCGCGAACCCGAGCAATGCACCCAGATCCAGGCCATTGGCGGTCAGATAGCGGTTGACGCCCAGGAGGTTGGCAACAATGCCCAACACCACCACGACGGCGAGGTTGGTCATCACAAATAGCAGGATTCTCTTCATGGACAGGGTTTCCAGTGTGGTCCGACAGGACCGATGGCCAAGATGGTAGGGGCAAATCGGTGCATTTCAAGCGGTTCGACGACGTATGCCCTCGCCGTCTGCGGTTATTGCGACGGCGTTAGCAGCCGCCGGAAAGGGCGAAAAACCGCTGCGTCCTGGTAAAAGCCGGGCACGGTGTTGGCCGGCCACCAGCCCGGTACGCCCAGCACGGGCAGGTGCGCGAATGGCTTGGTCGCCAGTTGATCGGGATCGAGGTTGCGCGCAACCCATGCATCCATCTGGGCAAGCGAGGCGTTCCCGGTGTCGAGTGGCAGATGGATCACATGCGCGGTGATCGATTTGCGCGGGCTCTGCAGTTTTTCCAGCAGGGCGTGGCCAAACAGTACCAGTTGCGCTTGCCGCCACAGTGGGCGCAAAGGCCCGAACACCGCGTCCCATTGCTTGGCTCGCAGGGCCTGCCACAGCGCCTCTGGCGCATTCAGAAAGGCAGCGTTTTCGTCGAACACCGTCAACGCATCGCGCACCGGTCCGCGCACCGGGCGCACCCCATCGGCGGCGATCTGCGCTGCCTGCAACTGGTTCAGGCGCCGCTTGGTGGCCGGAAAATGAATCCAGCACAGGCCGTTGAAAAAGTCGTGCAGCCCGGGACGTGTCGGACAGGTACGGGTCTGCGCGATGAACTGCTCGTACGCCATGCCACTGGGCAACGCCGATTGCGACACGAACCGAACCGGCGCCTCGCCGGCCTGGTTCAGCGCCTGCCACAGGGGCGACCCATCGACGACTGCCTGGTCAACCGCCCGGCCGACCCTTTGCAGCGGTGCGAGCCAGGCGCGCCCCCAATCCAGTTCGGGCCAGGATGCGGGTGTTGCCACCAGGCCTGCCGCGGCGTTTGTTTCGCCGGCGCGGATCAATCGCGCCGCAGTTTCCATGGCAGTCGTTCGCCGCCCAGCAGCGGCTTGAGCTCGGCGTCGCCAAACGGGTAACTCTGGGGGACTTGCCAGGTCTGGCGCTCCAGTACGACCGTGCCGGTGTTGCGCGGCAGGCCGTAGAAGTCGGCCCCATGCAAACTGGCGAAGCCCTCCAGTCGATCGAGCGCGCTGGCAGTGTCGAAGGCCTGCGCATACATTTCCAGCGCCGCATGCGCGGTATAACAGCCTGCGCAGCCGCTGGCATGTTCCTTTAGCTGCGCGGGATGCGGTGCGCTGTCGGTGCCGAGGAAAAAATGCGCATCGCCACTGGTGGCTGCCGCGACCAAAGCCAGGCGGTGGCTTTCGCGCTTGAGCACCGGCAGACAGTAGTAGTGCGGACGGATGCCGCCGGCGAAGATGGCATTGCGGTTGAACAGCAGGTGGTGAGCGGTGATGGTGGCCGCCGTATGCGGCCCGGCCTCGCGGACATACTGCGCGGCCTCTTTCGTGGTGATGTGTTCCAGCACGATGCGCAGTTCCGGGAAATCGTGTCGCAACGGGATCAATTGCTGCTCGATGAATACCGCCTCGCGGTCGAACAAGTCGATCTCGGGTGATGTGACCTCGCCATGCACCAGTAGCGGCAAGCGCTCCTTTTGCATCGCCTCGAGCACCCGGTAGACGCGGCGCATATCGGTGACGCCTGCGTCGCTGTTGGTGGTGGCGCCGGCCGGGTACAACTTGGCGGCAACAACCATGTCGCCGGCGCCGCTGGCGCGGGTCGCGCTGGCGCGGATGATCTCGGCGGCTTCGAGGCGGTCGGTCAGGTACAAGGTCATCAAGGGTCTGAAGTCCAGGCCGACCGGTACCGCCGCGCGGATGCGCGCCGCGTAGTCCATGGCCTGTGCCACCGAGGTCACCGGCGGCTTGAGGTTGGGCATGATGATGGCGCGCGCAAACTGCGCCGCCGTATGCGGTACAACCGTGGCCAGTGCCTGGCCATCGCGCACGTGAAGATGCCAGTCGTCAGGGCGGGTAATGCGCAGTCGATCCATTGATGTTCCGCTCCTGATTGGATTCAGGTCGACGGCGCATGCTGGATGCCGGGGACAGTCGCCAGGTAGTCCCACAATGCATGTGCATTGCCCTTGACCGCCCCATTTTTCGATTTACCGCCCGTCGTGGCGACTTTGCCGGCTCCGTTGTGGCTGCGGCCGTTGTCCTGGCTTGCGGGCCGCTCCCGGTAGGCACGCACATCCATCGTCAGCTGCAATCCGGCCATTTCTGCCGGCAAGGCGCTGACCAGCCGCTTGGCGCGCAGCTCTTTTTTGACCGCGCTGTAGGGCAGGAACGCCACGCCATGGCCCTCCAGCGCCATCGCCTTGAGTCCTTCAGCCATGTCGGTCTCGTAGACCCGGTCGAAATGGATCGGGATCGGAGTTTGCTTGAGGATCAGGTCAACCATCTGCGCCAGGTAGGCGCCAGGCGCATACCCCAGATAGGGCAAAGGCTGGCCGGCGCGCCCTGGCAGGCAAAACGCCGGCAGCCCGTCGGCGTTGGGTTTCGTATACGGCGCCACCACTTCTTCGCCCAGGCTGACCATCTCGTAGCGCTGCGGATCGAGCTGGAACGGGTGTGCGCTGTGGTGGTAGGCGATCAGCAGGTCGCAACTGCCCTCGACCAGGCGCAATACGGCATCATGGACGTTGAGCGCAATCAACCGGCTTTTCATCGGCCCAAACTTCTCGCGCAGATCCGACACCCAGGCCGGAAAAAAGGTGAACGCCAATGTGTGCGGCACCGCAAATTCGACCACTTCCTGGTCGCTGGTGCGGTGACTGCGCATCATCGCGCGCGTGCTTTGCAGGGCCTGCAGGATTTCCAGCGACTGGTCATACAGAGTTTGGCCGGCCGGCGTCAGCCGGGTCGGGTAGGAGCTGCGGTCGACAAGGTCGCTGCCGGCCCAGGCCTCGAGCGACTGGATACGGCGCGAGAACGCCGGCTGCGTCACATGCCGCAGTTGCGCAGACCGGCTGAAACTGCGCGTTTCAGCGAGGCTGACAAAATCTTCTAGCCATTTGGTTTCCATGGCCGAATTATGCGGTGGCAGGCGCCGACCCATGCAAATCCTGCATGGGCCCCGCATCAGCCGATGGCGCCGGGGAAAACCCACAACAAGGCCGCCGTCATCGTGGCATAGCGCAGGAATTTTCCGATCGCCATGAACACCAGGCACGGCCAAAACGGAAACCGCAACCAGCCGGCCACCGCGCACAACGGGTCGCCCACGACCGGAAGCCATGACAACAGGCAGGCCTTGGGCCCGAGATGCTCGAGCCAGCGCAGTGCCCGACCGTGGGAGGGTGAGTGGCGGTATTTGTCGACCAGTTGATGGGTGCCGAATCCCATGAACCAGGTCAAGGCGCCGCCCAGCGTGTTGCCGGCGGTCGCCACCAGCACTGCCGGCCAGTACAGGGCCGGGTTGATCTTCACCAGGCCAAACACGACCGGCTCCGAACCCAGGGGCAGCAAGGTGGCTGAGACGAACGATATGACCAGCACCGTACTCAACCCGAATTGCGGCAGGGCCAGCAACGTGATCAGGTGGTCAATCCAGAGGTGCATCGGTGGCCCAAGTATAGGCAGGGCCCGGGGAGCGCATCGACTGCGGTGCGCGATGCCCGCCGACGGTGCGGTGATTTCGATTGCTGAAATTTTGGGCAGTTAGAATCGGTGCGCAGACACCGCAGCCATGCCGGTCGGTTCAGCCTTCAACCAATTTAATTTGCAACCCGAGTACATGCAGATCGGCCAATACACGCTTGCCAACCGCCTGATGGTGGCCCCGATGGCGGGCGTGACGGATCGGCCGTTTCGCCAGCTGTGCCGGCGCCTGGGCGCCGGCCATGCGGTGAGCGAGATGGTGACCTCGCGGCCGGACCTGTACCAATCGCTCAAAACGTCGCGGCGCGCGAACCACGACGGCGAGCCGGGTCCGATCGCCGTGCAGATTGCCGGCACCGACGCCCGGATGATGGCCGACGCGGCCGCCTACAACGTGGACCGCGGCGCCCAGATCATCGACATCAACATGGGCTGCCCGGCGAAAAAGGTTTGCAACAAGTGGGCCGGTTCTGCGTTGATGCAGGACGAGGCGCTGGCCTTGTCGATTGTCGAGGCGGTGGTACGAGCCTGCGCGCCGCACAACGTGCCGGTGACGCTCAAGATGCGGACCGGCTGGTGCCAATCGCACCGCAACGCTGCGCGTATCGCGCGCGATGCAGAAAATGCGGGCGTGCAGATGCTGGCCATCCACGGAAGGACCCGTGAGCAGGGCTACCGCGGCCAAGCGGAATACGACACCGTGACGGCGGTCAAGGCTGTGGTACGCATTCCCGTGGTGGCCAACGGTGACATCACGACGCCGCACAAGGCGCGCGCGGTGCTGCTGGCCACCGGCGCCGATGCGGTGATGGTGGGCCGCGCGGCCCAGGGCCGGCCGTGGATCTTTCGCGAGATGGCGCATTTTCTGGCCACCGGCACGGTGCTGGCGCAGCCCCTGGTGGCCGAGGTGAGGCGCTTGCTGCTGGAGCATCTGCAGGATCACTATGCGTTGTACGGCGATCACATTGGCGTGCTCAGCGCACGCAAGCACATCGGCTGGTATGTACGCCATCTGCCCGGCGGCGAGGTGTTTCGCGGCGCGATGAATCTGCTGTCGGATGTGGATGCGCAGATGGCTGCAGTGGCCGGATATTTTGATACCTTGGGGGCAACCATGGACCGGTTGCCGCCGGCTGCGGCAGACATCGACGACGCGGCGTTGACAGGATCCATGGAGACCGCGCAATGAGCAAGAAACACATCGAGGAGTGCGTGCGCACCAGCCTGGAAGGCTATTTTCGGGACCTGCGCGGCACCGAACCCGATGGCATGTACGACATGATGCTGCGGGTGGTGGAAAGGCCGCTGCTGGAAGTCGTCATGCAGCAGGCAGACCAGAACCAGTCCCGCGCCGCGCAATGGCTGGGCCTCAATCGCAATACCCTGCGCAAGAAATTGCTCGAGCACAAGTTGCTCAACTGACACGCGGCGGGTTTGTCCCGCGCCGCTCTCGCAGAACTGAAGGCTGAACGGAAAACCCATGGTCACCAAGGCGTTGATATCGGTATCGGACAAGACCGGCATTGTTGAATTTGCCACCGCGCTGCAGGCGCTGGGCGTGGAACTGGTCTCGACCGGTGGCACTGCCGCTTTGCTGACGTCCAGTGGTCTGGCGGTTCGCGAAGTAGCCGAACTGACGGGTTTTCCGGAAATGCTGGATGGCAGAGTCAAGACTTTGCATCCCATGGTGCATGGCGCGCTGCTGGCAAGACGCGATGTGCCGGCCCACATGGAGGCCTTGAGCGCCTATGGCATCGGCACCATCGATCTGCTGGTGGTCAATCTGTATCCGTTCGAGGCCACCATCGCGAAGTCGGACTGCACGCTGGAGGACGCGATCGAGAACATCGACATCGGCGGGCCGGCCATGGTGCGCAGCGCAGCCAAGAACTGGAAGGATGTCGCGGTGCTGACCGATGCGGCGCAATACGCCGGCGTGCTGGCCGAGCTCGCGCAGCAGGGCGCGGTGTCCGACACGACTCGGTTTGCGCTGGCGGTGACCGCGTTCAACCGCATCAGCCAGTATGACGGCGCCATCAGCGACTATTTGTCGGGCATTGGCCCCGATGGCCGCCACGCGCTCTTTCCGGCGCAGTCCAATGGGCGCTTCGTCAAGTTGCAGGATTTGCGCTATGGGGAGAATCCGCACCAGCAGGCGGCCTACTACCGCGACCTGTTTCCGGCGCCGGGCTCGCTGGCCAGCGCGCAGCAGGTGCAGGGCAAGGAGCTGAGCTACAACAATATCGCCGACGCCGACGCGGCATGGGAGTGCGTCAAGAGCTTTTCCGGGAACGCCTGTGCCATCGTCAAACATGCCAATCCCTGTGGTGTGGCGGTGGGCGAGAACGCGCTGCAGGCCTACGAGAAGGCGTTCCAGACGGACCCGACTTCGGCCTTTGGCGGCATCATCGCGTTCAACTGCCGAGTCCATGGGCCGGCGGCCGAGGCGGTGGCAAAGCAGTTTGTCGAAGTGCTGATTGCGCCCGACTTCTCAGAAGATGCGCTGGCCGTCCTGAAATCCAAGCCCAATGTCCGGGTCCTCAGGATTGCCTTGCCGCCCGGCGGCGCCAGCGCGTGGGATCGGGGCCTGAACGCGATCGACATGAAGCGGGTGGGTTCGGGTATCTTGCTGCAGACGGCCGATAACCATGAACTGGCCTTGGCTGATCTGAAGGTTGTGACGAAGCGCCAGCCAACCCAGGCGCAAATGCAGGATCTGCTGTTCGCGTGGAAAGTGGCCAAGTACGTGAAATCCAACGCCATCGTGTTCTGCGCCAACGGCATGACGGTCGGCGTCGGCGCCGGTCAGATGAGCCGGCTCGATTCGGCCCGCATCGCCAGCATCAAGGCGCAGCATGCGGGTCTCAGCCTGCAGGGCAGTGTCGTTGCCAGCGACGCGTTCTTCCCGTTCCGCGATGGTCTCGATCTGGTTGTCGACGCCGGCGCGCAATGCGTGATCCAGCCCGGTGGCAGCATGCGCGACGACGAGGTGATTGCGGCCGCCGACGAGCGCAATGTGGCGATGGTGTTGACGGGCATTCGCCACTTCCGCCACTAGGGGGCTGTCGGGCCTGGCAATCAATCGCCGCCGTGGGCCGCAATGCCCTTGTACGTTACGGGTTGAGGCTGTCAGCGCCAGTACGGAGCCTGTCCCTGGCCCGGATGGCGCTGGTAGGGAGTCGCCGCTCGATATGGATGGCGATGCTGCCGCTGCGGATGCAGCTGCCGATACAACGGCAGCGCGATGACGATGGGCGCCACCCGCACGGGTGCGATGTACGGCACATATTCCACCGAGGAATGGATCGTCGTGACCGTGGGGGCAACCCGTATCGGCGCAGCGACATTGACCGGCGGTGGCGCGGCAGCTCCGACCGGGCTCACCTGCAACTGCACGGTCGGCCCCGGATCCTGTGCCATCTGAGCCGCATATTGGCGCCCCGCATACGCATACACGACATCGTAATACAGCACGCGACTCTCGTAGGCGGTGTGGGTCGTGCACTGCCGAACCTGCTGGATCTGGTTCGCGCCCTGGCCCTCGATCTGGTCACCGATGGCCGCGCCACCGATCATGCCGATAAGGGTGCCTGCCGCGCGGCCGCCACCATGCCCGATCGAATTGCCGATGGCCGCCCCGGCTATGGCGCCGATGGCCGCGCCGGCCCCATAGCGCTGTCCGGGCACAACGACCGACTCCTGGTGGCAGACCTGCTGCGGCACGGCAACCTGCTGGATTACCGGAGTGCTTGACAACACCCGGCCATAATCCTGTGCGCCGGCCAGCGCACAGGTTGCGCTGGCAACGATCGCAACTAGAACGGATTTCATGGGCTGCTCCCTACGGTGGTTGCAGCCTGCATGCTACGCCGGGCCGGCGTGCTTGTGCATGTTTGCGCGGTAAAGCAGAAGTAACAAATGCCCGCCTCGCACCGGCCCGAAGTGGTTCCCGCCCGCGCGAGATGTCGTGCACAGGCCAACTCGCCGATGCCCGCGCTTTACAGCGTCCTGAAAACCTCGCGCGCCGCAGCGACGGTGGCCTCGATGTCGGCATCGGAATGTGCCGCGCTGACGAACCCGGCCTCGTAGAGCGCGGGCGCAAAGTAGACGCCGCGCGCGAGCATGCCGTGAAAAAACATGTTGAAGCGCGCGCCGTCCGAGCGCATGACCTGGTCATAGTTCTGCGGCAACTGCTCCAGCAGGAAGAATCCGAACATGCCGCCTTCGCTGTCCCCACACAACGGTACGCCGGCATCCCTGGCGGCAAGTGTCAGCCCGTCGACCAGTGCGCGGGACTTTCGCGACAAGGCCTCGAAAAAACCGGGTTTGCTGATTTCGGCCAGTGTGGCCAGGCCGCAGGCGGTGGCTACCGGATTGCCGGACAAGGTACCGGCCTGGTAAACCGGTCCCAACGGTGCCAGTTGTTCCATGACCGCGCGCCTGGCACCGAATGCGGCCAGTGGCATGCCGCCGCCGATAACCTTGCCCATGATCGTCATGTCGGGCTCAAAGCCCGGCAGGTCACGTGCGTAGACCGACTGCGCGCTGCCAGGCGCGACCCGGCAACCGGTCATGACTTCGTCGAATGCCAGCAACGCGCCATATTGGGTGCACAGCTCGCGGCATCGTTGCATGAAAGCGACACTGGCGCGGACAAAATTCATGTTTCCGGCAATTGGTTCGATCACCACGCAGGCCAGATCCTTGCCGTGCAGCGTGAAGGTCTGCTCCAGTTGCTCGATATTGTTGTATTGGAGAACCAGCGTGTCGCGCACCACTTCGGGCGGCACACCGGCGCTGGTGGGGTTGCCAAAGGTCGCCAGGCCGGAGCCGGCCTTGACCAGCAGCGCATCTGCGTGGCCGTGATAGCAGCCCTCGAACTTGATCAGCTTGTTCCGGCCGGTGAATCCACGCGCCAGGCGCAGTGCGCTCATCGCCGCTTCGGTGCCCGAACTGACCAGGCGCACCATGTCCATCGAGGGTACCAGGCGCACGATCGCCTCGGCCAGTTCGACTTCGCGCTCTGTCGGCGCGCCAAACGAAAACCCCTCGCGTACCGCGCTTTGAACGGCCTGCACCACCGCGTGGTGGCCATGTCCCAGGATCATCGGGCCCCAGGAGCCGATGTAGTCAATATACCGCGTGCCTTCGACGTCCCAGAAGTAGGCGCCCTGGGCGCGTTTAACGAAACGCGGTGTGCCGCCGACCGCCTTGAAGGCACGCACCGGGGAATTGACGCCACCGGGAATGACGCGTTGCGCACGCGCGAACAGGCTGTCGTTGGTCTCAGTGTTTGGTGTCATGGGCAGGCAGGTCAAAAAGCGCGGCGGCGCCGGTGTCGGGTTCCAATTCGTCGGTATCCGATTCCGATTGGGCCCAGAACAGGCGGTCCGGGACGATATGCCCCATGCCCGGTCGAAATCCCGCATCCAGGCAGCGGTCCAGGTAACCCAGGGCCTCCTTGACCGACTCTGCAAGATCGCTGCCGCTGGCCAGCAGCGCCGCCAGGGCAGCCGACAAGGTGTCGCCAGCACCGGCGAAAGTGGCCTCGAAACGCTCGAAGCGCTCGCTGTACATGACCGCCTGTGGCGATGCAAGCACGTTCTCGATCTGTTGCTCCGGCGCCAGGATGCCGGTAACCAGCGTGTAGGGAACACCTTTGTCGTTGGCCGCGCGGGCGATGTCGCGCGGGCCGGGGTTTTTCTCGGAACTCCAGTCCGCAAGCAGCCAGCGCCACAGCGTGCTGTGGTTTCCGACCAACACAGTCGTCTGCGGCAGTATGAGTTCCCGAAACGCGTCCAGATACAGGTCGATCTGCACCTCGCTCCACCAGGAAAGGTCCGGCATATAGGCGATGACCGGCACCTCCGAATAGTCCGAGGCGATCTCGGCAATGGCGCTCAGATTTTCGGCGGATCCGCAAAATCCGATCTTGATCACCTGGGCGCGCACATCCTCCAAAATCGTGCGCGCCTGTTCCCTCACCGCCTCGTCGTCCATCGCGTGGTGGTCGACGATCTCCGCTGTGTCGCGGGCATAGGCGCCCGTCACCACCGGCAGTGCATGGGCGCCGACCGAGGCCACCGCATTGATGTCACCGGCCAGTCCACCGGCGCCACTGGGATCGTTCGCATTGAACACCAGTACGCAGGCAGGCTGAACACCGATTGCATCGGTTTCGGATGCGTCGTCAGGAGAAGGGGGGGACATCATCGGGACGGGGTTGCCGCTGAGGCAGAATAGCGTGGTTTTCGGCACGTCGGGCGCGAATCGCCTGGACCGTCTCTATACAATGTTTGCATTCTATTCGAAGGCCCTTTAAGCTGTGAGTGAACCAAAAACCTGGATGTGTCTGATATGCGGCTGGTTATACGACGAGGAGGCCGGAGCACCCGATGATGGTCTGGCTCCGGGTACCAAGTGGTCCGATGTGCCGATGAACTGGACATGCCCCGAATGTGGTGCCCGCAAGGAAGACTTCGAAATGGTCCAGATCTGAGTCCTGTCGCGACAGGCCAAGTCCATCGGCAGGTGACCCTTGTCCCGGAACAATGTCAGTGCAGGAGTGCTAGCGAGTGAACACCACCGGATCTACCTTCAAAGTCCTTGTCATCGACGACAGCAATACCATCCGGCGCAGTGCCGAAATTTTCCTGAAACAGGGCGGGCATGAGGTTTTGCTGGCTGAAGATGGTTTCGATGCCCTGGCCAAAGTCAACGATTACCAGCCGCACCTGATCTTCTGCGACATCCTGATGCCGCGCCTCGATGGCTATCAGACTTGCGCCATCATCAAGCGCAACCCCCGTTTTTCGCAGGTTCCGGTGGTTATGTTGTCCTCCAAGGATGGCGTGTTCGACAAGGCACGCGGTCGCATGGTCGGCGCCCAGGACTACCTCACCAAGCCTTTCACCAAGGACCAGCTGCTGCAGGCCGTCGGACAAATCGGCGCAACGGTTGCGGGGGTTGCGTGATGCCGGTCCGTTCGGTCCTGATCGTTGACGACTCCAAGACGGAACTGATGTTCCTGACCGACTTGCTGCAAAAGAACAACATGTCGGTGCGTACTGCCGAGGGCGCGGACGAGGCATTCAAGCGGCTGGCCGAAGCCAAGCCGGACCTGATTCTGATGGACGTCGTGATGCCTGGCCAAAATGGCTACCAGCTGACGCGCTCCATCAACCGCACGCCCGAATACAAGGACATTCCCATCATCCTGTGCACCAGCAAAAGCCTGGAGACGGATCGGGTCTGGGGTATGCGCCAGGGCGCACGCGACTACATCACCAAACCGGTCAATCCAGGCGAACTGCTGGCCAAGATCAAGGCCCTGGGCTAAGCGCCGCGCACGCAATGGCCAATCGCGAAGCAATCCGGGAACTGCAGACGCGTCTGGCCAGCAGGCTGCGCACTGCACGCGACGAGGGCCTGTCCATATCCTGGCTTGCGGTCAAGGCGGCCGGACGCAACTATCTGTTTCCGTTGGCCCAGTCGGGTGAAATTTTCCCGATCGGCGCGATTCAGGGTGTGCCTTATGCGCAGCCGTGGTTTCTGGGGGTGGTCAACTTGCGCGGTGGACTGTTTGGCGTGGTCGACGTGGCCCGGTTCATGGCTGGTTTCGGCGTGGAGCCCTCAGTTGCGGTGCCGGTGCAAAAGTCGGCCAGTCCGTCGGTAGTCACTTTCAACAATGCGCTGGATATGAACTGTGCGCTTTTGGTCGACACGCTGGCAGGTTTGCGCAACCCGCAGGTCTTCACGGCAACCTTGCCGGCCGAACCCGATGCCCCGGCCTTTTTTGGCAATCGGTTTTCCGACGCCAGCGGCGAACCCTGGCAGGAAATCAACTTGCAGACCTTGTCCCAGCATCCCCGGTTTCTGAGCATCACCGCTCAGGCCTATCCCTGAGGCCCCAACATGTCCGTAGACCGGCTCAAGAGCATTTTTTCCAAGACCGTGCAAGATTCCAAGCAGGACGACACCGTTGGCCAATCGGACTATGCCGAGCAGCCGCATTCAACACCGCCACCGCCACCGGTATCGGTTGCGCCGCCGCAGGCCGGTCCGCAAACCGATGGCGCCGATTCCGCGGACCAGATCAGCTTGCCTTTGCTGGGGACCCGGTCGCAGGCGCAGCACCGGCAGATCCTGTCGGTCATGCTGGTGCTGGCGCTGGTACTCGTGGCCGGAGCCTCGTTGTTTGTGCTGACGCTGCAGGATCCGAGTGCGCCACGGGTCGGACTGGTGGTGCTGGTGAGCTTGGCGCTGGCGGTTGTGTGCGGATATGCCTTGTCCAATCTGCAGCGCATGTATGGGCTGGGTCAACAGGCCGTGGCCCAAAGCCAGATGCAGGACGCGGCGCGGCTGCAGCAGGACGCCAAGCGCGTCAACGACGCCAACCAGGCTGCGATTTTGCGGTTGATGAACGAACTGCAAACCGTCGCCGAAGGCGACCTGACGCAGCAGGCGACGGTGACCGAAGACATCACCGGAGCCATTGCCGACTCGGTGAACTACACCGTCGAGGAACTGCGTAGTCTGGTCAGTAGCGTGCAGACCACGGCGTCCAAGGTGGCCTCGACCACCGCCGAGGTGGATGCCACGTCGACCGAGCTGCTCGCCGCGTCCAACGAGCAGATGAACGAAATCCAGGCCACCGGCAAGTCGGTGCTCGAGATGGCAGCTCGCATCAACACCGTGTCGAGCCAGGCGCAGGAGTCGGCGTCGGTGGCGCGCCAGTCGCTGGCCGCTGCCGATTCGGGCCTCAAAGCGGTGCAAAACGCGATTGGCGGCATGGACGCGATCCGTGACCAGATCCAGGAAACCTCCAAGCGCATCAAACGGCTGGGTGAGTCGTCGCAGGAGATTGGCGAGATCACCGAACTGATTTCGGACATCACCGAACAGACCAACGTACTGGCGCTCAATGCGGCGATCCAGGCCGCATCTGCCGGCGAGGCCGGCCGCGGCTTCTCCGTGGTGGCCGAGGAGGTGCAGCGTCTGGCCGAGCGCTCCGCCGACGCCACACGCCAGATCACCGCGCTGGTACGCGCCATTCAGACCGACACCCAGGATGCGGTCGCCGCGATGGAGCGCTCGACCCAGGGCGTGGTCGATGGCGCGAAGTTGTCCGATAACGCCGGTGCCCGGCTGGGCGAAATCGACCAGGTGTCGCGCCGGCTGTCTGACCTGATTCAGCAGATTTCGGATTCGGCCCTGCGCGAGGCCAACCTGGCGAACGCGGTGGCCGACAGCATTCAGAACATTTTTGCGGTTACCGAGCAGACCAGCGAAGGCACGCGAACCACAGCCGGTCAGGTGCGCGAGCTGTCCCGCATGGCCGAGGAACTGCGCCAGTCGGTGGCACGGTTCAAGATTGCCTGATGGCCAGCCACAGGAACGGGCCCAGCTCAGGAGTCGACAAGCAGATGCAAACACAACCCACGCCCGCCGCGCAAACCGATCTCGCCACGAATGACCTTGGCCCCCTGGCCTGGGTGCTGGACGAGCTGCGCAAATCACTGGACGGTGCCAGCAAGGCATTGCGGCGTTTTGTACGTGACGCCGAGTTGGCGCGCGGCAACGACCTGGCCGAACTCGATGCCAGCCAGTTGCGTATTGCGCGCCAGCAGCTGCACCAGGCCGTGGGCGCGCTGGAGATGGTGGGACTGGGCGCTCCCGCCAAGGTATTGCGTTCGATGGAGGCGCTGGCGCAGAAGTTTGTCCAGCGTCCGGAGTTGTGCAGCGACGATGCCGCCAATAAGGTCGAGCGCGCCAGCTTCGCGCTGTCGGAGTATCTTGAAAGCGTGCTCAAAGGGCGGCAGACGTCGGCCGTAGCACTGTTTCCGCAGTACCGCGACGTGATGGATCTGGTCGGCGGTGACCGGGTCCATCCGGCGGACCTGTGGTCGCAGGAGTGGCGCTGGATCGATGCCGCGCTTCCCGCTGGTGTGCCACCCTTGCAGTACGAGCCGTCGGTGCGTACCCGGGTGGACCGGGCGGTGCTCAAGGTCGTGCGATCGGGCGATCCGATCGCGGCGGGCATGATGTGCCAGATCAGCCGGGGGCTGGCCGCAGCCGCCGCCGATCTCGAGCCGCGGGTGTTTTGGAAGATCAGTGCCGCATTCTTCGAGGCGATCCGCCGGGGACTATGCCCCTCCGATGTTTACGTCAAGCGCACCGCATCGCGTGTGATCTCCCAGTACACGACCTTGGCGCGTGGCGATTCGGCAGTGATCGACCGGCTGGCGCAGGACCTGCTGTTTTATTGCGCCCATGCGGTTCCGGCCCAGGACGCGGATGCACCGGTGCTGGCGGCCTTGCGCGCGGCATATGGCCTCTCGCAGACGCGTGCGCTGGATTACTCGGTCGCGCAGTTCGGGCGCTTCGATCCGGCATTGCTGGTGCAGGCGCGCAAGCGCATTGCGTCGGCCACCGAGACCTGGGCGACGCTGGCTGGTGGCGATGCCGCACTCATCAAGCAGGCCTCTGACCAGTTCGCTGCGGTTGCCGAGTCGATGCTCAAGCTGCATCCCGACAGCGCCGAACTGGCGCGAGCGCTGACGCGCGCGGTCGAGACGACGTCCCGCTCCGGCGAATCGCCCAATGCCGCAATCGCGATGGAGGTCGCCACTGCTGTCCTGTACCTGGAGGCTGCCTACGAAGACCTGGATCCGACCGATACCCAGATGGCGCAACGCTGCGCACGCCTGGCTCAGCGACTGGACCGCGTGATTGGTGGTGCGCTACCCGAGCCGATGGAACCGTGGATGGAGGAGCTGTACCGACGCGTCAGCGACCGCCAGACCATGGGCAGCGTGGTGGATGAGTTGCGCAACACGCTGGCGCAGGTCGAGAAGTCGCTCGATCAGTTTTTCCGCAATCCGGAGCAGCGCGCGCCTTTGCATGAGGTACCCAGCCAGTTGGCCCAGATGCGCGGTGTGTTCTCGGTGCTCGGCCTGGATCAGGCCTCGATCGCGGCGCGGCGCATGCGCGACAGCGTCGAGAAATTTCTGGTCGATCAGGTGCAGGACGGCGCCTTGGGTGTGTTCGAGAAACTCGGCAACAGCCTGGGTGCGATGGGTTTCCTGATCGACATGCTGAGTTACCAGCGCGCGCTGGCCAAGCAGCTCTTCGTCTATGACGAAGAACTTGCCGAGTTCCGCCCGCTGATGGGGCGCGAGAAGGCCGAGGCGATCGCGCCGGCCGCCGCGCCCGCCGCGCCGGTGCCAGAGCCCATCACTGCATCGGTGCCGCCGGCAGCACCGACGCCCGTGGCGCCGACAGCCGCGCCGCTTGCGCCCGCAGCCGTAGCCCTGGCCGACGAAGACGCAGAAATGCGCGAGATATTCCTGGAAGAAGCGCGCGAAGTCGTCCAAACCGGGCTGCTGGCGGTTGCCGCGCTCCATGCCGCTCCCGATGACCTGGGCGAGCAGACGACATTGCGCCGAGCCTTCCATACGCTCAAGGGCAGTTCGCGCATGGTCGGACTGATGGAATTCGGCGAGGCGGGGTGGGCGATGGAGCAGTTGGTCAATACCTGGCTTGCCGACCAGAAGCCGGCCAGCGTGGAACTGCAGCTGTTGTGCGGCGAAGCCATGCACCAGTTCAGTGAGTGGGTGGAGGACATCGCAGCTGGCACCGCAGCGCGCTGGTCAGCGCAACCGTTTCGCCTGGCAGCGGACGCGATGCGTGTCGACGAGCGGCGAGTGCCGCTGGAGCCCCCGGCGGCGGCCCTGCAGCAAGTTCAGCCAAGCGCCGAAGTCGTGCCGCCGGCCGATACAAGCGCCGCCCTGGTGACCGGCGTGGAGCCAGCCCCAGTGGCGCCAACACCTGAATCGCTGGCGCCGATTGCGCTGCAGCCGGTTGTCGGGCCTGAGTCGGCGCCGGCAACAGAACTTGAACCGGACCGCGAGTCCGAAGCATTCACCGCGGCTGCCGAAACGGTATTTGCCGACAGCATCGATTCCGATGATGGTGTGCTAACGCGTCTCGATGCGGACCTCTCCGAGTTGCCGTCCGAGTTCGCGCAATCGCGGCCTGCGACCGAACAGGACCCGGGTATGTTGGTCAGCCCCGAGTTCATGGCGACCGAGATGTTCCGGGCATCCGAACTGCCGCAGGCATCGGATACTGCTGCCGAACTTGCGGCCGAATCGATTGCAGAGCCGGAAGCTGAAACACCGGTGGCAGCAGCCACGTTTGACGCGACGCAGGTGTTCGCGCCGTCCGGGCAACCGACACCGGCGCAGGAGTTCCAGCCGACCCGCACTTTCGACGATACGCAGGCGCCGTCGGTTGACGACGCCGGGACGCCCGCCGAGGAGTCCGCAAAAAAAAAAGTACCTGGTTCGGACGACTTGTCGCTCGAATCGTTCGACTTCGGTTTTGGTGAGGCCTGGCAGCCAGAGCCCGTCCGGGCGCGAACGCAGGACGAGGTCGAGACGGAACGCGGCGCACTGCTTGCCGACGATGGCAGTGATCCATTTGCGCTAGCCGACACGACGTTTGCGGCCGACGCCGATGCAGTTGATGCAGGCGATCTGACGGAAGGGCCTGACGAGCAGGTCAAGGTGATTGGCGACTTGCGCATCGGCATTCCGCTGTACAACGTCTACCTGAACGAAGCCGACGAATGGTCGCGTCGACTGCTGACCGAACTCAGCGAGTGGGCGCTGGAGCTTGACCAGACGATGCGCGATTCAACGGTCGGCCTGGCCCATGCACTGGGCGGCAGTTCCGGCACGGTGGGTTTCACGGCGGTTGCCGGGCTGGCTCGGTTACTCGAGCGGGCCTTGTCGCATGTGCAGTTGCATCGCAAGGGCTTGCCTGAGCACGCGCAGACGTTCAATCTGGCAGCCGAGGAAATCCGTCGCTTGCTGCACCAGTTTGCCGCCGGTTTCCTGAAGGACCCGAACCCCGATATTGCGCTGGCGCTGCGCGCAGTGCTGAAGGCCGACCTGGATGGCGAGGCATCGGCGACAGACACCGGCCAGGAAGCCGCTCAGGCCCTGGGTGGAACAGTGCAAGCCGGCGCGGCGCCACTGATCGTCGCCACCGACGAGCATTCGGACGCGGTCGACGCGCTGGATGCCGACCTGTTCCCGATCTTCGAGGAAGAAGCGGCCGAGCTGTTGCCGAAACTGGGCGCGGCGTTGCGCCAGTGGCTGGCGCAGCCCGACGACCGCAGGGCGCGCACCGAAGCGCTGCGCGTACTGCACACCCTCAAGGGCAGCGCGCGCCTGGCCGGCGCCATGCGTCTGGGCGACATGACGCATCGCATGGAGTCCGCGATCGAGGCGCTCGGATCAGAGTCGGTGGCGGCCGGCCGCATCGAACCAATGCTGGGTCGCTTCGACAACCTGCATGCATTGTTCGAGGGCCTGTGCGCCTTTGTTCGCCGGCGCAAGGACGCGCCGCAGACCGAGACTCCGCTCGACGCAGCCGGCCCGGTGCTGGTGGATGTAGCCACGGCCGATACCCGGCAGACAGCGCCGACAGTGTCCGAGAGGCGTTCCCGCGACCGCGCGTCAGCGGCTGCGAGCCCGGTGCGTCCGGCAACGGCGCAAAGTGTGCGGGTGCCGGCGGCGCTGCTCGACCGTCTGGTGAATCAGGCGGGCGAGGTGATCATCACCCGTTCGCGTATGGACGGGCGTGTGGCGCAAATGCGCGCCTCGCTCAAGGATTTGACCGGCAACTTGGATCGGCTGCGCGAGCAACTGCGCGAGATCGAACTGCAGTCCGAGACCCAGATGCAGTCGCGCATGGCGCAGGCCAAGGACCAGGCGCGCGAGTTCGACCCGCTGGAGTTCGATCGTTTCACACGGGTCCAGGAACTGACCCGCATCATGGCCGAGTCGGTGTCGGACGTTGCCACCGTGCAGCGCCAGCTACAACGGGCGATGCAGGGCGCCGAGGACGACCTGATTGCCCAGGCGCGCCAGGCGCGCGAGTTGCAGCGTGACCTGCTGCGTACCCGCATGATCGAGTTCGAATCGATTTCCGAGCGGCTGTACGGTGTGGTGCGCCAGACCGCCAAGGACGTCGGCAAGCAGGTCAAGCTGGATATCGAGGGCGGCTCGATGGAGCTCGACCGCAGCGTGCTCGAGCGCATGGTGCCGGCGTTCGAACACATGTTGCGCAACGCGATCGACCACGGCATCGAAAGCCCTGCAAAACGCGAGGCTGCCGGCAAGCCGGCCGTCGGGACCATCACCATCGCGCTGCTTCAGGATGGCAACGATGTCCAGGCGGTGTTCTCCGATGATGGCGCGGGTCTCGATCTGGCGCTCATTCGTACCAAGGCCGTCTCCAAGGGCCTGGTTGCGGCCTACCAGGAGCTGGGCGATGACGAAACCGCCAACCTGGTGTTTGCCGCCGGTTTCTCCACTGCCGAGAATGTGACCGAGTTGTCGGGCCGTGGCATTGGCCTGGACGTGGTGCGTTCGCAGGTCGATGCCCTCGGCGGTCGGATCGAAACCACCAGCGAGCTGGGGCGGGGCACGCAGTTCAAGCTGGTCGTGCCACTCACGACCGCCGTCACGCAGGTGGTGATGCTGCGGATCGGCGACGTGTCATTGGGTGTGCCATCCAATCTGGTCGAGATCGTGCGCCGGGTCCCCACGCAGGAGATCGACAACGCCTACGAAGCGCAACAGTTCGCCCACGGTGGCGAGCAGATGCCGTTTTTCTGGGCGGGCGCCTTGCTGCAGGTCTCGGGCATCAGCGCGGCGCTGCCGCAAAGGCACAAGGCAGTGGTGGTGTTTCGCAGTGCGGGCCGCCGGGTTGCCGTGCATGTGGACGAAGTGCTGGGCAACCAGGAGGTGGTGGTCAAGAACCTGGGGCCGCAGCTTTCGCGCATGCCGGGCTTGACCGGCATGTCGGTGCTGGCCTCGGGCGCGGTTGTGCTGATCTACAACCCGGTTGCGCTGGCCACGGTGTACGGCGAGCCGGCATTGCAGTTGCAGGCCGGAGCGCGCCAGTCGCTTGCCGCCGCCCAAGTCACGGCTGGCGCCGGTGGCCAGTCGCTGGTTGCGCCGGCTGCTGCATTGGCCAGTTCCGGCACGCCGCTGGTGATGGTGGTCGACGACTCCATCACGGTGCGACGCGTCACCCAGCGGCTGCTGTTGCGCGAGGGTTACCGGGTGGTGCTGGCCAACGACGGTCTGCAGGCGCTGACCAAGTTGCAGGATGAATTGCCCTCGGTGGTGTTGTCCGACATCGAGATGCCGCGCATGGACGGCTTCGACCTGGCGCGCAACATCCGCGGCGACGAGCGCATGCGCGGCCTGCCGATCATCATGATCACCTCGCGCATTGCCGAGAAACACCGCGAGCATGCACAGCAACTGGGCGTCGACCATTACCTGGGCAAGCCGTATGCGGAGGACGAACTGCTGGGCTTGATCCGGCATTACTGCGCGGTACCGGTCGAGGCGGAAAGCGCCGTCTGAACCCGACCCAAGCGTCCTATTTGCGCTTGGTGCTTCGCGCCGATGGATGCTCGGTTGAGGGTCTGCGCACCCCGTCGTAGCGGGCGAGCGTTTGTTGCCGGGCGGCATCGTGGTCCACGATCGGTGCCGGGTAGTTCTTGCCCAGTCGCACATCGGCCGATTCCAGTACCAGAGCACCACAGAGCCATGGCGCATGCAGGGACGCCGCCGGCAACCTGGCCAGCTGCGGCAGATAGCGCTGGATGAACTTGCCCTGCGGATCGAATCGCTCGCTTTGGCGGGTCGGGTTGAAGACGCGAAACCACGGTTGTGCATCGCAGCCGGTCGAGGCCACCCATTGCCAGCCGCCGTTGTTGGCGGCCAGGTCGAAGTCGTTGAGTTTTTCGGCGAAGTATTGCTCACCCCTGCGCCAGTCCAGCCCCAGGTCCTTGACCAGGAAGCTGGCGGCCACCATGCGCAGCCGGTTGTGCATGTAGCCGGTCTGGTTGATCTGCGCCATCGCGGCGTCGACGATCGGGTAGCCGGTGCGGCCTTCGCACCAGGCGCGGAACAGCGCATCCGCCTTGGCGCCATGGGCCCATCGGATCGCGTCGTATTCGGGCTTGAAGCATGACTGCGCCACATGTGGAAAGTTGGCCAGGATCTGGAAATAGAACTCGCGCCAGACCAGTTCGCCGAGCCAGACCGACGCGCCGGCACTGCCGGCGATACTGGCCTGCAGCGCGGTCGCCGCAAGCCGGCGGATCGATACGGTGCCAAAACGCAGATGCACGCCCAGATAGCTCGGCCCCTTGAACGCGGGAAAGTCGCGTGTTGCGTGGTACTGGTCCATGCGCTCGAAAAACTCGGCAAACAGGCTGCGCGCACCGGTGCTGCCGGCCGGAATGCGCAGTCGCGACAGGTTGGTTTTCTCGAAACCGATCTGTGCCAGGGTCGGAACGTCCCGCCGCAGCGCCTCGGGCCGGTCGGCCAGCGCATGGATGTGCACCAGGCAATCATGGCTGCGCAATCGGTGTTCGTCGACCCGCGCCAGCCATTCCTTCTTGTACGGCGTGAATACGGTGTAGGGTGTGCCGGCGCGGGTCAGCAACTCGCGCGCCTCGAACACGACATGGTCCTTGACGGAGTGCATCGCGATCCCGGCCTGGGCCAGCGCGCCCAGGACCATGCGGTCGCGCTCGATGGCCGCCGGCTCATAGTCGTGGGCGCAAAAGACCGATTGCACGCCCAACTCGCGCGCCAATGCGACGATCGTCGCAACGGCCGCGCCCTGGCGCACCAGCAATCCGGCGTGCGGATGGCCGCTGGCTGCGCGCAGCGCGTTGTCCAGGTCGACCAGCGATTCGCGGATGAACTCGACCCGCCTGTCGGCGCGGGGCAGCGGGTCCAGGATGGCGGTGTCGAAAACAAAGGCGCAATGGACCTGCCGACACGCCGTCAGCGCCAGGTGCAAAGCGGCGTTATCGTCGATGCGCAGATCGCGCCGCAACCATACCAGGCCGGTACCGAAGGACTTGTTCATGGGGGCCGTTAAAATTCCTGCATGCCCGACGATTCTGCGCCGATCAACCTGACGAATCATTTCCTGATCGCCATGCCCGGCCTTGAAGATGTGGCATTCTCGCGCAGCGTGGTGTACGTGTGCGAGCACAGCGAACGCGGCGCCTTGGGCCTGGTGATCAACAAGCCCAGCGACATCAATCTCCAGGGCCTGTTTGACAAGGTGCAGCTGCCACTGGGGCGCGACGACCTGCTGCAGCTGCCGGTGTTCCGCGGCGGCCCGGTCCAGACCGATCGCGGCTTCGTGTTGCACGAGCCTTTTTTTGCCGAGGCCGACAAACCCGATGAGTCGGTGTATGCCTCCACCATGTCGATACCCGGCGGGCTGGAAATGACTACCTCCAAGGACGTGCTCGAGGCACTGTCCACCGGCAACGGACCGCGCCGGGTGCTGGTGTCCCTGGGCTATTCGGCCTGGGGCGAGGGGCAACTGGAAGCCGAACTGGGCGACAACAGCTGGCTGACGGTGGATGCCGACCGGGCAGTTATATTCGATACGCCGGTGGACCAGCGCTACGACAAGGCCCTGGGTCTGCTGGGGTTGCAGGTATGGATGTTGTCGCCACAGGCGGGTCATGCCTGAGCTGCAGGCGCCACGTTCGTTGGTGGCTGCCGACTTGTTGACCTTCATGGCGCTCGATTTCGGTACCCGGCGTACCGGCGTGGCCTATGCGTCGCGGCTGCTGGGCCAGGCGCGGCCACTGCCCACGATACAGGCCCGCGAGACGCAGCGCCGGCTCGATCAGATCGGGCTGCAACTCGATGAATGGCAGCCGCAGGCCCTGGTGGTCGGCATTCCGCTGCATCCCGATGGCGCCGAACACCAGAACACCCTGCTTGCGCGCAAGTTCGCCCGCGCACTGCGCAGCCGATTCAAGTTGCCGGTGTTCGAGGTGGACGAGCGCTACAGCACGACCGAAGCCTTGTCCAATGGCGTCCATGATCCCGATGCCGGCGCGGCCTGCATCATCCTTGAGCAATTCTTGCGCAGCGCCCCATGACGCCCTCGGCAGCGCCAGACAACGCCGCACAGGCCGGGGCGGCTGCCGATGCCGTGCGTGACGCGCCCGCGCTCTACCAGGCCCTGGTCAAGGGCGTCGGGGCCTTGCGCCGACCCGATGCGCGGCTGGTGGGTATTGCCACCGGCGGTGCCTGGCTGGCGCAGCGTTTGCAGGCCGACCTGAACATGCCGGGCGAGCATGGTGTGTTGTCGTCGGCGATGCACCGTGACGATTTCGCCCAGCGTGGCCTGTCTGCGCGCGAACCGACCCGGTTGGGCTTTGATGTCAACGGCGCGCACATCATCGTGATCGATGACGTGCTGTACACCGGTCGCACCATTCGGGCCGTGGTCAATGAGCTGTACGACTTCGGCCGGCCGGCCAGCGTGATGCTGGCAGTGCTGGTCGAGCGCAATGGACGCGAACTGCCGATCCAGGCCGATTTTGCCGCCGCGCGCGTGGTGTTGCCGGCCAGCAAGTCGGTCACCATGCGCCGGGATGCGGCGGGCGTTCTGTCGGTCGTCATCGAGGACCGGCCATGATGCCTATTGCCGCACGCGATCGCCGGCGAACGGCCTAGACACCGAGAAGGGCGCAGCGTGTTGTACCGACGAAATCCCCAGTTGAACAAGAATGGCGAGCTGGTCCATCTGCTGTCGATCGAAGGCCTGCCGGCCAGCATCCTGCGCCAGGTGCTGGACACCGCGGAGAGCTTTGTCAGCGTCAACGACCGCGACGTCAAGAAGGTGCCGCTGCTGCGCGGGCGCAGTGTGTTCAACCTGTTCTTCGAGAACTCCACCCGCACCCGCACCACCTTCGAGATCGCGGCCAAGCGGCTGAGCGCCGACGTCATCAACCTCGATATCACGCGTTCGTCGGCCTCCAAGGGCGAGTCCCTGCTCGACACCATTGCCAACCTGAGCGCGATGGCGGCCGATATCTTCGTCGTGCGCCACAGCGAGTCCGGTGCACCCTACCTGATCGCCAAACATGTGGCGCCCCATGTACACGTGATCAATGCCGGCGACGGGCGCCATGCGCACCCGACCCAGGGTCTGCTGGACATGTTCACGATCCGCCACTACAAGAAGGATTTTTCCAACCTCACGGTGGCGATCGTCGGTGATGTGCTGCACTCGCGCGTGGCGCGTTCCGACATCCATGCGCTCACGACGCTGGGCTGCGCCGAGGTGCGGGTGGTCGGCCCCAAGACCCTGGTGCCGGCCGACATGGCGCAGATGGGCGTGCGGGTATGCCATACGCTGGCCGAGGGCATTCGCGATTGCGACGTGGTGATCACGTTGCGGCTGCAGAACGAGCGCATGAGCGGCGCCCTGTTGCCCTCGGCGCAGGAGTTCTTCATGAGCTACGGCCTGACCGCCGAGACCCTGCGACTGGCCAAACCCGACGCGATCGTCATGCATCCCGGACCCATCAACCGGGGCGTGGAGATCGACTCCGAGGTGGTCGACGGTGCGCAGAGCGTGATCCTGCCGCAGGTGACTTTCGGTATTGCAGTGCGGATGGCGGTGATGAGCCTGGTCGCCGGCAACGAGGCAAGTTAAAGCCATGGGTCTGGACGCGTCATGAAAATACTGATCAAGGGCGGCAGGGTGGTGGACCCGGCCAGCGGGTTCGACCAGCTGGCCGATGTCGCCGTGGCAGCGGGTCGCATCGTGTCCATCGGTGCGGTTGGCGCGGACTTCCTGCCCAACAAGACCATCGACGCCAGCAACTGCGTCGTCGCGCCCGGCCTGGTGGACCTGGCCGCGCGGCTGCGTGAGCCCGGCCACGAACACGCCCATATGCTGCAGTCGGAAATGGGAGCGGCGGTGGCCGGCGGCATCACCAGCCTGGTGTGCCCGCCCGACACCGATCCGGTGCTCGACGAACCGGGCCTGGTCGAGATGCTGCGCTACCGCTCGGAGAAGCTGCACCAGTGCCGGGTATTTCCGCTCGGCGCACTGACGCGCGGCCTGCGCGGGGACGTGCTGACCGAGATGGTCACGTTGACGCAGGCCGGTTGTGTCGGGTTTTCCCAGGCCGATGTGCCATTGCCCAATCTGCAGATTCTGTTGCGCGCGTTGCAATACGCCAGCACCTTTGGCTATACGGTGTGGTTGCGTCCGCAGGACCGGGACCTGGGTACCGGCGTGGTTGCCAGCGGGCCGCTGGCCACCCGCATGGGCCTGACCGGCATACCGGTGGCGGCCGAGACGATTGCGATCTTTGCCATCGTCGAGCTGATGCGCTCCACCGGCGCGCGGGTACACCTGTGCCGACTCAGCAGTGCCGCCGGACTGGCGCTGGTGCGCCAGGCCAAGGCCGAGGGCCTGCCGCTGACCTGCGATGCCAGCATCCATTCGCTGCATCTGGTCGATACCGACATCGGCTATTTCGACAGCCGCTCGCACCTGATGCCGCCGCTGCGCCAGCAGCGCGACCGCGATGCGATCCGCCAGGCGCTGGCCGATGGCACCATCGATGCTCTGGTGTCGGACCACAATCCGGTTGGCGAAGACCAGAAGACCTTGCCGTTTGCGGAAAGTGAGCCGGGCGCCACCGGTCTCGAACTGCTGCTGGGCATGGCGCTGAAATGGGCCGTCGAATCCGGCGTCGTGTTGTCCCGAGCGCTGGCGGTCCTGACCAGCGAGCCGGCGCGCATCATGGCGGGAAACGGCGGCGCGTCACGATCGGGTGGCGGCCAGCTGGTCGTCGGTGGCCTGGCCGACATCTGTGTCTACGACCCGAATCCGGAATGGGTCATCAACGCGGCCAACCTGCGCAGCCAGGGCAAACACACGCCGTTTTCTGGCTACGCGATGCGCTCGCGGGTGTGCTGCACCATGGTGGGCGGGTATCTCGCGTTTGAAGCGTGAAATCGCTGCGGGTGGCGTGGCGAGGATGGTGGGTGCTGGTGCATATGCTGCACGCGCTGGCCGTCATCGCTTTGCGGTTTCCGAGCCTGACACAGCAACAGCGCGACCTGCGGGTGCAGGTCTGGGCCGCGGCGATGCTGCCGCGACTGGGCGTGACACTCGATGTCGATGGCGCGCCGCCGACCACCGGGCCGGTGCTGCTGATCGCCAACCATGTGTCGTGGCTCGACATCGTGGTGCTGCATGCGGCCCACCATTGCCGCTTTGTGTCCAAGGCCGATGTCGGCCGTTGGCCGATCGTGGGTCAACTGGCCACTGGCGCGGGTACGCTGTACATCGAGCGCAAGTCCCGGCGCGATGCCAAGCGGGTGGTGCACGATATGGTGCAGGCGCTGCAGGAGGGTGACATCCTGGCAGTATTTCCCGAAGGTACAACCGGCGACGGCAGCGCCCTGTTGCCGTTCCACGCCAATCTGATCCAGGCCGCCATCTCGGCGCCGGCACCGGTGCAGCCGGTGGCGCTGCGCTATGTCGATGCGCAGGGCCGCAACAGCCGCGCGGTCAGCTATGTCGGCAATGAGTCCCTGGTCGGGTCGATCTGGCGCACGCTGGGGGCCACCGGTCTGCACGCGGTAGTACGGTTCGGGCTGGCGCAACAGGCCGATGGACGTGACCGGCGCGGCTGGGCGCGCGATCTGCAGGCCGAAGTGCAGCGGCTGCACGGGGCAGGCAATTAGCGGCGATCAACCGCCATCGACGGCGTGATGCGGCTGCGGCATGCGCAGGATGGATACCAGGGTGTTGGCCAGCGTGCCCTCTGCCAGGGCCGCCGCTTCGGACATGAGCTCCTGAAACGTGCTTGCGTCCAGTGCGCCAGCGATCGCCCTGAGCGCTTCGGTCCTGGCCCGCCGTTCGGTGGCGTCAGCCTCCAGTTGGCGCTGGTCGCGGAACGCCTGGGCTGCGCCCAGCACTGCGCAGGCGTCCACATGGTGGCCGCGCGCAGTCAGGATCCAGGCGAACAGGTCGCCGCGCGCGATCAGGATACCGCTGCGCTGCAAGGCTTGCACGCTATCGAGTGCAACCGCGTAGCAGTCGTCGATCTTGCCTTGCATCAGCAAGGCCACCGCGAGCCGGATCCGGGCGTAGCCCAGGGTGAGGCCCTGTTCGGGCCCCCGCCCGCCCTGGGCGATCAGACTCCGGAACCCGGCTTCCGCAGCGGCGGCGTCGCCCATGTTCAGGCGGATGCTGGCCTGGTCGTTGGCCAGCGTCATCGCATAGCGATCGATATCGTTGGACAGCGCCAAATCCAGCGCCTTGCCCACCAGTTCCAGGCCTTCGGTGTACTCGCCTGCGGCGGCGTGTACGAGTCCTTGCACGCGTAGCCGCCGCATCCGGTCGGCGACAGCCCAGCCACTGTGCTCCAGCGCATGGGCGTCATTGAGCGCGTGTCGGGCGGCGCCCAGGTCGCCCAGTTCCAGCAGGGCCTCCGCTCGCATGCGCATGCAGGCATGTACATGCCGGCGGTTGCTCAATCCGCGAAACAGCGCCTCGGCCTTCTCGAACGCGGCCAGGCATTTGCTGGTGGGAAGCCGGCCGTCGATGCCGCAACGGCCGAGCCACTGCCAGTACTGGGCCGCCAGTTCCAGCGGCAGGGCGGGACCTACCAACGGCTCTACCTTGAGCAGACGGTCCAGTGCCTCACCCACCAGGCCGCCCACGGCCAGCACCACCGACGAGACGGTGGCCAGCGCCACGGCGGTTTCGTTGTCCTGCGGAGACTTGATCGCCCAATTGAACGCGGCCCGCACGTTGGCCATTTCCTGCCAGATAAGGTCCATGTCGCGCCGCTTGGCTGCGCGTTCGCAGACGATACGCGTCGTGCGCGCATGGCGTGCCAGGCCGACATCGGTGCGGGCCTGCAAAGCCAGTTGTTCCATTGCGTAGGCGCGGGTCGTCTCGAGCAGGCTGTAGCGGGGAATCGGCAGTGCGTTGACCTGGATCAGCGACTTGTCGACCAGGGCCGCCAGGGTTTCGAGCGTCTGCCAGTCATCGTCGAACAGGTCGTTGGCTATCAATTGGGCGCCCTCGATGGAAAAGCCGCCGGCAAACACGCCCAGCCGGCACAGCAATGCCTGCTCGCGCGCGTCGAGCAACTGGTAGCTCCAGTCCAGTGTGGCGCGCAAGGTCTGGTGGCGGCGCAGGCGCACCCGCGCGTCTCCGGTCAGCAGGCGGAACAACTCGTCCAGCCGATCGCGTACACCGGTGATGCCCAGCATCGGAATGCGCGCCGACGCCAGTTCGATCGCCAGGGGTACGCCATCCAGGTGGCGGCAGATGTCGACCGCCGCTGGCGTGGTCAGTGCGCTGAGTTGAAATTGCCGCTGCACCGCCTGCACTCGGGCCACCAGCAACTGGATCGCGCCGCTGGCCTGCAGATCGGCCGGGTCGACCGTATGGGGCAGGCTCAGTGGGTTGAGCCTGAACACCCGCTCGTTCTCGAGTTTGAGCAGTTCCTGGCTGGTCACCAGAATGCGCAGCAATGGCAGTTGCGCCAGCAGTTCGGACGCAACGTCGGCAACGGCCTCCAGCAGATGCTCGCAGTTGTCCAGGATCAGCATCAATTTCTGACCGGCCAGCGCGTCGATCAGCAGCTGCGTCTGCGGCTCGCCCGAGTTCAGCGACACGCCCATTGTCTGCGCGATTTCCGAGACCACCATCCGTGGATCGGACAACGGAGCCAACTCCACCATCCAGACGCCGTGCGTCTCCTGGGGCGCGATGCGGTGGCCCGCGGCCAGTGCGACCCGTGTCTTGCCGATGCCGCCGGCGCCGGTAATGGTCAGCAGGCGCGCGCGCGCCAGCAGATCGCACACCTCGTCCATTTCAGTCTCGCGCCCATACAACGGCGGCAGCATCAGCGGGATATTGCCAGCGCGTTCGTCGCGCTGATGGTCGTGCTCCAGTGTGAAGTCGGCCGCGGCGGCCACCGCCCCACCCGCGTTCGCAGGATCGACGGAAGATGCAGTGAACTGGTAGCCGCGCCCGGGAACCGTGGCGATGGCCGTGGCGCCGAGATGCTTGCGCAGGCTGGAGATCTGCACCTGCAGGTTGTTTTCCTCGACCACGACCCCGGGCCAGACGGCATCGAGCAGTTCGTCCTTGCGGATGACGCGGTCGCGGCCGTTGACCAGCACCATCAGCACGTCGAAAGCGCGCCCGCTCAGCTTGACGGTCTTGTCGTGCACCGTGACCCGGCGCTGGCCGGGGTGGATCGAGAAGTCGTGGAAATGCAGGCTCGACATACTGGTACCACGAGCGGGCGTCACCATGCCAGATCGAGGTGGTGCAGGAAGCGGAAATAGGGGTTGCCGCCGACCTGCGGCACATAGCCCGTTGCCAGCCCGGGCCTGGACGGTGCATCGATCAGGGCCTGGATCACTGGTTGCAGTACCTGGTGCGCCAGCGCATATCCCAGACATTCGCGCTCGCCGTGGCCAAAGCCCATGCTGGCCATGCGTTCGGGCGAACGGTCGAAGTCGACGCAACCGGGCTTGGCAAACCGGGGGTCGCGGTTGGCAGCCGCGTACACCAGTGTCAGGCGCGCGCCTTCGGCCAGTTGCATCCCGCCCAGTGTCGTCGCGCCGCGGGTGTACCGATTGGCCATCGGCAGCGGTGTGTCGTAACGCACCAGTTCGTCGATGACGGTCTTGTAGTCGAGTTTGCCGGCTGCCTGGCGTGCGCGCAACTGTTCAAGCAGGTGGCATTCGCGCTTGAGCAGATGGTAGGTGACCAGGCCGATCAGCCATTCCAGCGGTTTGAATCCGGCCAGCGCCAGGCAAGCCGCGTTGGCCGCGAATTCCTTGCTCTTGTCCAGGTTTGCGGTCGGATCCTGGAACGGCAGAACATAGAGCGCACGCAACAGGGGCGGCATCTGGGTCGTCGTGTCACTGGTCCGGTCGCCGGCCGACAGGAACCAGGCGCCGACCCCTTTGATGGCGCGGGCAAAGTCAGCGCTCGACGAGGGACTGCCCTTGGGGTTGTGGGCACTTAGCGCCAGTTCCACCCGCAGCAGCAGATCGGCGATGTTGTTCTCGTCGACCGCCAGCACCCGCGCGAACAGGCGCTGGCTCAAAGGACGGGCGAACTGCCGGATCCACTCGACCGGCCCCTCGTTGAGCGGCTCCAGCAACGCGGCGATGATCGACTTGGCGTCGGCGGCGGCGTTCTTGATCGCCTGGCCAAACAGCGGATTGATGGCCGCGCGTGTCGCGCCGTGGGCGGGATGGTCCAGCGTCAGAATGCCGGCGGGCCCGATCAACGGATCCTCCCGCTTGTAATACACATCCGTCTGGGTGCAGACCTCCCGGATCAGGTCATGTCCAAAAACCCAGACGCTGTCCATGGATTCAATGTAGGCGATAGGAGGCGAAAGTTCGTGGTGGATCTTTGCGTAGGTGGCGTACGGATCGCGCAGGAATGACCGGGACCGTGGATCGAAGCGCGATGGATCGAACGACGAGGCGCACTGCTGCAGCGCTGCCTGCGGTGCCGTGGCCGCATCGACGGTCGCATCGCCGGCCAGGTGTTGCAGCCCCGCCAGGCCGGGCATCATCAGGTACAGGCTGCCACGGGTATGCACCAGGCGCGGCATGCCGAGCGTGACCGGTGTCTTGCCATCCGGCGCCAGGCAGCGGAACTCGGCCGACATCGGCGCCAATCCGGTTGCGGCCTGGGCGCCCATGATCGGATCCTGGGTGCCGCCAATTCCGGTTGCGAAGAAATCGGCGTTGGCCCAGGTATGCAGCAGGAACTCGAATTGCCGCTCCAGGTCGGCGCACAGGAAGATGCCCAGCAGCCCGCGTTCGGCGGTGTCGGGCTTGTCCTTGTCGAACGCCTGGCCATAGGGCATGCCGCGGCGGATCAGGCGTCGGCTATGGGGCATGCCGGCAACCCGGCTGCTGCGCGGATTCATGCGCCGGATATGGGCCCCGATCGGGCAGCGCACCCCGTCCACGTCGTCAAAGTCGACGGCGTCGGCAGCGCCGGGCGCGAAGTCGAAATCATTGCGGTCGCGCGCATCGGGCTCCTCCAGCGCCGGGTCGCTGGACAAGGAGGTCGGCGTTCCGCTCTGCCAGCGTCCCATCAGCTTGGCCGCCAGCCAATCGCGTTTGACCCCCGCACCCTTGTACAGGCGCTCGCCCTCGTCCAGCAGTGCCTCGAACGCCTGCACGTCCTGGCGCATCAACCGGAGCGCGGCAAACGTGGCGTTGGTCGCCAGCGCCGGCGACAAGCCGGCCAGCGAGCCGGCACCGCCGTACATGTTGGTGTAGGTTGCGCCCAGCAGAAAGCTGCCGGCGCTGGCTGCCGGCTGGCGGCTGTCGCCGGACTGACGGTCCGATGGGTACAGTCCTTCGATGGCCAGCCGTGGTTGGGACATGCCATCGCGATAGCCGAAGTGCACCTGGTTGTCGGGCAACGCGGCGGCGTCCTGGGTGACCAGCAGTTCGAGGTTGCATTCGGACCCACTTGTTTTGAGCAATTGCGACTGCGCCTCGAGCGTCGCCGGGTCGGCGGCATACAGGGACAGCACCAAGTCGACCTGGTGATGGGTGCCACCCAACACCCAGGTGTCGGGATGGCTTGAAAACAGGTCTCCATTGCGCCGGGCGCGCCGAAAATTATCCGGACCTTCGACAAAGGCCGTGAAGTGGGCCTTGAGCATCTTCTGGTCGGCTTCGTCCACACCGAGCGCGACCAGGCCGCGAAAGGTCAGTCCCAGGTTCAGGTACCAGGCGGGCGCAGGATCCTGCCATTGTGCAGAACTGACCTTCGGTGTATTGGCGTGGCCGGTGCATAGCCGTCCAACGAAGGCCCTGGCCTTGAAGCCGTCGCCGAACCGCAGGCAGAAATGGCGCGACAGGGGGCGGTTGACGCCGTGCAGGATATTGGCCTGCACATCCAGGAAGTTGACCGGCTGCAGTGCCGGATCGGCAACGGGAATCTGCGTGGTCTTGGCGCTGCCGAGCATTTCCAGCACCGTGCGCTGAGGATAGGCACTGAACAGCGACCAGTCCGGCACCGAGTCCGGTCCGACGATGACCGCATTGGCCTGGCGGATGAAATTGACGAACTCGGCCGGGTGGTCCCTGACCGGCAATGGCGGGGCACCTTCGACAAACGTCAGGATGATGTCGAACACTTTACCGATAGTGAAGATGAAGTCGGTCGCGTAAGCATCCAGGTCGCCGTCGTATTCGGTGATCACCTGCAGCGCCACGCCCAATTTCTTGCTGCTTCCGTCGTCGTATGTCACCGTGACGCCGCGGCTTGGCAGAAAACGCGCGAAATGCACATTGCCCTGCTGCAGCAATTTGGCGCGGGTCGCCTTCTGTTCCTGGGCAATGCCGGCCATCAAGAGAGGCAGGTCGTCCGGATTGCGAAGTTCCAGCCATAAGTTCAACCCGCGACTGACCTGTGCCGGCGCCTGGGGTGGCAGGCCCGGTACGTGTTGGTTGACGGCCATGAAGACTTCCTTTGGAACTGTTGGACACCTGCAGCGCATTGTCCTGATCGGAATCAATATGGCAAGCTGCGGCTTTGCCCATTCAGAAACTTTCAGAAGGTTTCAGCGCCGCGACGGCCGGTTTCAACGACAAGGGCAAGCCTGCGTGCCAGACTGCTTTAAATCAACAACCACAAGCAGGAGTCGCCATGCTGACCGCTCATCACGCTATCCAACGAGTGCCCTTTGCCGGCTCTAACCTGTCGGTTGCACCCCCATTATCCAAAGCGGACAGCGCTTGGGAAACTGTTCAACGCGGCGCCTGGCAGCTGGGGGTCGACCTGTTCTGCGCCGCAACGGGCGTCAAGTCGGTCGGTATCGTCGTCTTGCAACATGGCGTGTCCGGCATCCGTGTCGTGGCGGAACTGGGGCAGTCGATGAACGCGCGCGCGGTGTGGCTGCACGACATGTCCGATGTGGATCCGCGCGGATCGTCATCCTGGAACACCCGTGGCTGGAAGCGGATTGTCGCGCCGGCCCCGCGCGACGGCGACGACCCGGGGCCGGCCGAACTGTGCCTGTGGGGTTGCAAGTTGCTCGACGTCGCCGGCCATCGCGCCTACATGGGCCTGCTCTGCGATAGGCCACTGACCGACATGGATCTGCACCGGGTCGCCACCCATAGTGGCCAGTTCGGCAGGGCGCTGGAAACGGATCTGTGCGCGCCCGGGTCGGAGCCGGCCATGGCGGAGCCGTTCGAGCTGGCCCGCCAGGCCAAGCTTCGCTTCGGCCTGACCGACGCCGAGCATATGGTGTTGCGGGAGTTGTTGTCGGGCACACCTGCCAAGCGCATTGCCACCTGTCGCGATGTAGCGGTGAGCACGGTCCGGTCCCAGATCAAGAGCATCTATGGCAAGCTTGACGTCCATCGCTTGTCCCAGATCTACGCACGGTTGCAGCAGCCAGTCGCAGCCAGCCGGGTCAACTGAATATTGTTCGGCTTTCTCCGGGCCGGCCGGCGACCGTGCCCTCAGCGCCAGGCGAAGTCGGGCTGCTCGTAGTTGGCGACCCGGGTTTGGCGGTCCAGCAGGCAGACTTCCCGGAACTGGAACAGTATTGCGGCCGTGGGCGCCGCGATCCATGTCGTGCCGACCGGCATGCGCAGCACCGGGTGCGCATGCTGTCCGTGCTCCAGCATGGGCGCATCGGGGCGCAGGAACTCGGCAACCGGGATGCGGTGGATCGAGGCCACTTCATCGATGTTCGCAACCATCGCCCGGGCGGCGTCGGCCCAGACGATGACCGGAGTGATGACAAAACCCGAACGGGTGGAGAAGTCGTCCAGCCGGCCCAGTACCGCGTCTGGCGACAGGGCCAGCCCGACCTCTTCCTGCAGCTCGCGCAGCGCCGCCTGCTGCGGTGTTTCCGCACCGTCGATGCGCCCGCCGGGCAGCGCCCACTGGTTCGGATGGCGTCGCAAATGGATCGCGCGTCGGGTCAGGACGATCGCAGCCTGGGTGCTCCAGCCAGCATGGACGGGCAGGTCGCCGACCTGCGCGCCATGGCCCTCCTCGGTGAGCACCAGCGCGACCGCGGCGCGCCCATGGTCCGCGTCGGGCAGCGCCAGCCGGTCAAGCCGCTGCAGCGATGCCGCGACCCGCTGGCGCAGTGTGTCATCGTGCTGCATGGACCCGATACCGGTGGTGCAGGCGCGCTGCCTACCAGTCGTTGCGCAACTCGCGCAGCCGGATAAACACGCTGCGCGCGTCCGGTTTTTCTGGCAGATCCGGGAATCGTTCGCGCAGCCGGGCAATGAGCGAGGCGCTGGTGAGCCGGAAAAAACTGTTGAACTCCTGCTCCTGCGCCAGTGTCGTGACGATCGACGTCGCCGGGTCGTGGTTGGTGACGCCGGGCAGCAGCGCCTTGGCCGCGGTATTGTCGGGCTCGCGGTCGAGCGTGAACTTCAGGTTGTTCTCGATGTAGTCATGGCCGGGATAGATCTGGGTATTGGCCGGCAGGCGGCTGAGCTGGTCGGCGAAGGTGGCATACATCAGCTGCGGGTCGCCGCCGTTGTGGCAATTGCCGGCCCCGGCGTTGAACAGGGTGTCGCCCGAGAATAGCGCCGGCTGGTCGGTGTGCGAACGCAGGCAGATGTGGCACAGCGTATGGCCGGGCGTGTCCATGCATTCGAGTTCGACCGTCGTGCCGACCTTGATGATGTCGCCCGCCTTGACGCCACGGTCCATGCCCTCGATCTTGCCGCCCGCGTTGTGGTGCGCGATGACCTTGGCGCCGGTGGCCGCGACCACCGCCGCGTTGCCGCCGGTATGGTCGTGGTGCTCATGGGTGTTGAGCAGCTGGGTGATCTGCCAGCCACGGACCTTGGCCGCATGCAGGCATTTCTCATGATCCAGCGGATCGATCGCCAGCGCTTTGCCGGTCTCGGGGCAGGCGATCAGATAGTTGTAGTTGCGGTAGGCGTTGCCGGTCCAGATGCGCTCGACGATCATGGGATGCTCCTTGTTCGATCTCAGGTATCGCACCATTGTAGAAACGCGGCGCCACCAGCGCATCGTGGCTTGGTTAGCAACGGCAGATCTTGGCTTGGGGCAGGGTCAGTGACCTAAGCTGGCACTGACCGCAACAAGGCCGGATAGTGCCACCCCAGCGTCACGGTGCGCGCGATGTAGTTGACGTACAACGCGGCCCACAGGCCATGGTTTTCCCACGGCTGCAGCAGCCACCATGCCAGCAGAAACAGGGCGCCCGACAGCAGCATCGCATTGCGCATGTCGGCGGTGCGGGTGGCGCCGATGAAGATGCCGTCGAGCTGGAACGCGCAGACGCCCATCAGCGGCGCGCCGATGGCCCAGGGCAGATAGCTGCGGGCGGCTTCGCGTACGGCGGTATCCACGCTCAGCAGATCGATCAGTGTCGGGCCGAACAGCCACAGCAGCAGCGTGATGCAGGCCGCCACAGCGCCGGCCCAGATGCTGGTCAATGCCGCTGCGGACGCCACGCTGGCGCGTCGCAGGGCGCCGACCGCGCGCCCGACCAGCGCCTCGGCGGCAAATGCAAGTCCGTCCAGGAAATAGGCGCTGACCGAAACGAACTGCATCAGCACCGCGTTGGCCGCCAGTCGCACATCGCCCTGGGCCGCACCCTGGGCCATGAACCATACGAATACGAAGATCAAGGCCAGCGATCGCACCATGATGTCGCTGTTGACAAGGAGGGTGCGCCTGAGTTGCCTGGGCGCCAGCAGGCGCGGGATCGACCAGCTTGCGCCCAGGGACCGTGCATGGCGCAGCGCCAGGACCAGGCCAACGGCCGCGGCCAACACCTCGGCCAATACCGTGCCGGCTGCCACGCCACGCACATCCCAACCCAGGCCGAGCACGAACCACAGGTCGAGCGCGATGTTGCTCAAGTTCAGCAGCAATTGCAAAACCAGGGCGATGTCGGTGCGTCCCAGCCCGATAAACCAGCCCAGCAAGGCGTAGTTGACCAGCGTGGCCGGGGCCGACCAGATGCGAATATCAAAATAGGCGCGTCCCAGCTGCTCCACGTTGGCGCTGGCATGCAGCAGCGCGAATGCGGCCTCGCGGATCGGCCATTGCAGCACGACCATCAGGCTGCCGGCGACCAGCGCGACCAGCAGGGCGCGGCCCAACGAGGCCACCAACTCGTCGGTGTTGTTGGCGCCCAGCGCCTGCGCGGTCAACCCGGTCGTGCCCATGCGCAGGAAACCGAAGGCCCAGAACACGAATGTAAACACCAGCGATCCAACGGCGACCGCGCCGATGTAGGCCGGGTCCGGTATTTGTCCGACGACCGCGGTATCGACCGCACCGAGCAGCGGCGTCGACACGTTCGATAGCATGATCGGCAGCGCAATGGCGAGCACCATGCGGTGGCTGATCGGTGCCGCGGCGGCGGTAGTCGTCGTGGTCATGGGGAGGAGCGCATGCGGCCGTGGCCGGATTGTGGTTGGCGGGCTGGCCGTCAGATGATAGACGCCAGGCGCGTCGATCACGGCGGTAGCGCTGGCATGCACGCGCCTGTCAACGGCGCCGTCCGAGCCGGCGGACCGTATACCATGCGCTTGCCGTCAACCGTCACATCCAATGTCACCGACCATGAAGCCCAACGCCATACCTGACGTCGCTTTCGCAGGCGTCACCTTCAACAGCCTGCGCGAGCGCGGTGTGCTTATCACCGGTGGCGCCAGCGGCATCGGCGCCGACATGGTGCGATCGTTCGCCGCACAGGGTTGCAAGGTCGGATTCGTGGACCGCGATGCCGCCGCCGGGCAGGCGCTGGTCGATGCGCATGCGGGGGTCCATTTTGTTGCGTGTGACGTCACCGACGTGTCCGCCCTGCGCACGACAATGACGACGCTGATCGACCACCTCGGCGGCGTCGATGTGCTGGTCAACAACGTGGCCAACGATGAGCGCCACACACTCGAGAGCGTGACGCCGGAGTATTTCGACGAGCGTGTGGCAATCAACCTGCGGCCGCATTTTTTCGCGATGCAGGCGGTGCTCTCCAGCATGCGCGCACGCGGCGGGGGAGCAATCATCAACATGGGCTCGGCGAGCTGGAAAATCAAGGGCACCGGCTACGCGGTGTATGCCAGTTGCAAGTCGGCGATGCTGGGTTTTACCCGTGTGCTGGCAGGCGAATTGGGCAAGGACAACATCCGTGTCAATTGCGTGGTGCCGGGTTGGGTGATGACCGAGCGCCAGGTGAGCCTGTGGCTGGATGCAGAGGGCGAGCGCCGGCTCGAGCAGAACCAGTGTTTGCCGGGGCGCATCATCGGTGCCGACATTGCGAACATGGTGATGTTCCTGGCGGCCGACACTGCGCGCATGGTGACCGCGCAGGAGTTCGTTGTCGACGCGGGCTGGTCATGACCGGTTGTGCCGCCAGCGCCGTGTGTCGTGTCCGCCCGAGGCGCGGACGCCCTCAGGGCCGCGCTGGCGTATGGCGGGAGGCGGTCAGGGAAATGGGAGGATTGACGGTGCTGTCCGTTGTCACGCGGTCACAGGCGCCACCCGTGCGTGCCTGGCACGGCAGCTGGCACATGGCGCGCTGGTCGAGCGGGCAGGCCCTGTCGAAGGTGACCACATGGTCGACCTCGGCGCGGATGCCGATCCACTCACCGATGCGGTGGTCATGGTGGCTGGGCACATGGGCCAGTACGGTCTCGCCGCTGCGCAGGCGCAGCGTGTACAGGAATTCCGAGCCGCGAAACGCCTTGCGCACGATCTGGGCCTTCACCGGCGCGTCATCGTCATGCACGATGTCGTCGGCGCGCAGCAGCACGTCGCACCGGCCGGAGTCGAAGGCGCAGGGCAGCGGGCATTCGGCGATGTCGGTCAGGTTGCCCAGCGCGGTCTGCACCACCACCTGACCGTCGACCTCACTGATCGTAGCCGGGGTAAACACGCCATGGCCGATGAAGTCCGCCACGAAGCGTGTCGCCGGCCGGTGGTACAGCGTGTAGGCGTCGTCCCATTGGTGCAGCGCACCGTCCTGCATCACGCCGATGCGGTCTCCGACCGCAAATGCCTCGAGCTGGTCGTGGGTGACGAACAGCGCCGTTGCGTTGGCCGCCTTGAGAATCGCACGTACTTCTATCGCCAGCCGTTCGCGCAGGTCGACGTCCAGGTTGGAGAACGGCTCGTCCAGCAACAGCAGTTGCGGGGCCGGCGCCAGCGCGCGGGCCAGCGCGACGCGCTGTTGCTGGCCGCCGGAGAGTTCGTGTGCGAAACGGCTGTCGTAGCCGGCCAGGCCGACCAGTTCCAGTACCTCGGCAATGCGCTTGTCGCGTTGTGAGCGGGGCAGGTGGTGGATGCCGAAACCGACGTTGCGGCCGACATCCAGGTGCGGGAACAGCGCGTAATCCTGGAACACCATGCCGATGCGCCGGGTTTCGGCGGGCAGATGCTGCGCGGCGCTGCTGACCAGCGCATCGCCCAGCCGGATCATGCCGGCACTGGCGCGCTCGAGCCCGGCCACGGCACGCAGCAAGGTGGTCTTGCCGCAGCCCGATGGGCCGATCAGCACGCCGATCTCGCCCGCCTGCAAGCCGAACGTCACGCCATGCACAGCCGGTTTGGCCGCGCCAGCGTACCGTACCTCAAGCTGTGCCACTTCGAGAAACATGGGCCGATTCTAGATGATTACAATTCTCATTTGATCTGAATGTGATTGGTCGCTCCATGCCGCTTGGCCGGCTCTCCCAACCCCTGTTCGTGTTGTTTGCGATGCTGCTGAGCCTGCCGGTGCTGGCGGTGCTGGCATCCTGGTTGCAGTGGGATGCGACCAATGCGCAGATACTGGGGGAGATGGCGCGCACGGTGCTGCCCGAGTACCTGTGGACCACGCTGGCCTTGTGCGTGCTGGTCGCGCTGGGGGTCGTCGTGGTGGGCTCGGCAACGGCGGCCGCGGTCACGCTGTTTGATTTTCCCGGCCGGCGCACGCTGGAATGGGCGCTGTTGCTGCCGCTGGCCATGCCGGCCTACGTGGTTGCCTATGCCTATACCGACTTCCTGCAGTTCGGTGGTCCGCTGCAAAACAGCCTGCGCAACCTGACCGGTCTGGAAGGTCGCATGTTGCCCGAGGTGCGCAGCCTGGGCGGTGCGGCCTGGGTGTTCACCTTTGCGCTCTATCCCTATGTCTACCTGCTGGCGCGCAGCGCCCTGAGCGAACGCGCCGCGCACCTGATGGAGGCGGCACGTCTGCTGGGCGCGCCCTTGTCGCGGCGCATTCGCGAGGTGGCCTTGCCGCTGGCCCGTCCGGCCGTGGCGGCGGGCGCGGCGCTGGCGTTGATGGAGACGCTGGCGGACTTCGGCGTGTCGAGTTATTTCGGCATCCAGACCTTCACCGCCGGTATCTACAAGGCCTGGCTGGCCATGGACAACCGGCTTGCCGCGGCGCAACTGGCCACGATGCTGCTCGCACTGGTGGCGCTGCTGCTCTATCTGGAGCAGCGCTCGCAGCGCCGCGTGCGGTTTGCCAGCGGCCGTGGCGCGCGCGCGGGCGCCATCGACGCGCAACCGGTACGCCTGCGCGGTGGCGCACGCTGGCTGGCCTGGGTGGTGTGCCTGGTTCCGGTGCTGATGGGTTTCGTGTTGCCGGTGCTGTTCATGTTCCGACCGCTGGTCGCTGACTGGGAGGTGCTGGCCTGGGGCAAGTTCGCGCAATGGTCGGGCAACAGCCTGCGCCTGGGTCTGGTCACGGCAGTGTTGTCGGTTGGCATTGCGCTGGCGTTGGCGTTCGCCCTGCGCCGCACGCCGGATCGGGTCACGCGTGCCGTGGCGCAACTGGTCGGGCTCGGCTACGCGGTTCCGGGCGCGGTGATCGTGGTCGGCTTGCTGTTGCCGGTCGGCTGGCTGCAGGCGGCGGCGCCGCAACTGGGACTGGGCTACCTGGTTACCGCGACCTCGTTCGGACTGGTGTGGGCCTACCTGGTGCGGTTCTGCGCCGTCGCGCTGCAGTCGGTGCAAAGCGGCTATGCCCGTATTCCGCCCAGTTTCGACGACTCCGCCCGCACGCTGGGTGCCAACGGACTGCAGCTGATGGCGCGGGTGCATTGGCCACTCCTCAAACGGTCGACCGCGGCGGCTGCGCTGCTGGTGTTTGTCGACGTGATGAAGGAGTTGCCGGCGACGCTGGTGCTGCGACCGTTCGACTCCGACACGCTGGCGGTGGTGGCCTACCAGCTGGCACGTGATGAGCGCCTGGGCGAGGCCGCCTTGCCCTCGCTGGCGCTGGTGCTGGTCGGGTTGATACCGGTCGTGCTGCTCAGCCGCACCCTGCGCTCGGCGCCACGCTGAGCCGGCTGTCGGCTGGGTTCGCCGCGTTCGTCGGTGGCCTGGTGGCTTTGTGGGAAGGCAGCGCCGAGACCACGGGCAAGCGCGAGTTCGTCCACGGCGTGGTGGCTTTTGGTGGCGGCATTCTGGTGGCAGCCGTGGCATTCGCTTTGCTACCGCTGGGCATGTCGCAGCTGCCGGCCTGGCTGCTGGCGGGCGTATTGCTGGCCGGCGGCCTGACCTTTTGCGCGCTTGACGCCTGGCTGAGCCGGCGTGGCGGCAGCCATGCGCAGATGATGGCGATGATGCTGGACTTCGTCCCCGAGGCCATCGCCTTGGGTGCGGTGTTCGGCCATGATCCGCGTCTGGGCCTGGGCGGTATCCTGTATCTGGTGTTCCAGGACATCGCACCGCAGGCGCGCATGCGTCGGCACTGGACGCCGGCGCTCGGCGCCGTGGTGGGATTTGCGCTTGGCATGGTCGGCAAGCAGGTGCTGGGTTGACAGAACAACGGCCTTGCCACATGGTTAGTGCGTGACGCGGGTGTCGCGCAGGCGGCACGCCAGGCCGTGTCGATAATGCGGGACACCGTCAACAACGTGCAGCGGGTGTCGCACAACGCCGCGACATACTACGACGGTACGACCCAGGAGACATCGCGCAGATGACGTCACAACAATTCGCGCTGAGCCTGGTGCTGGCGACCATGGTGTTTTCGGTGGCGCTGGAATTACGCGTGCAGGATTTCCGGCGCGTGGCATCGATGCCGCGCGCGGTGGTCGCCGGTCTGATTCCGCAGTTTGTGCTGCTGCCGGTGGGCACCTGGCTGGCGACCCTGGCGCTGGATCTGCCGCCGAACGTCGAGACGGCGATGATCCTGGTCGCAGCCTGTCCGGGCGGATCGTTGTCTAATTACATGACGCATTTCGGCCGCGGCAATACGGCGCTGTCGGTGACGGTGTCCTGTGTAGCGGCTCTGATGGCACTCGTGCTGACGCCGTTCAACTTCAGCTGGATGGTGGCCAGCAATCCGGCCACCGCAGGCTGGCTGCAACAGCTCGACATCGATCCGTCCGGCATCTGGTTCAGCCTGCTGGCGCTGCTCGCCATCCCGATGGCCGCGGGTCTGACGCTGACACACCGTCGGCCCGCTCTTTCCGCGCGCATGCGCAAGCCCCTGGGTCGCTTCTCCTTGTTCGCACTCTTTGCATTCATCGCGGTGGGTCTGATCAAGGAGCGCCAGCTGCTCACACTGGGCCTGTTGCCGATGCTGCTGATCGTCATCCTGCACAATGCCAGCGGCCTGTTGTTCGGCTACCTGACCAGCCAGGCGATGCGCATCAGCGTGGTCGACCGGCGCGCGGTGATGATCGAGGGCGGCATGCAGAACTCCGGCTTGGCGCTGGGCATCATCGCCCTGCAGTTCCAGTCCGACCTGGGTATGGTGATCGTCGCCAGCCTGTGGGGCATGTGGCATATCGTCAGTGGGCTGGCATGTGCGTTGTGGTGGCGCCGCGCGCCGATCCTGCTACCGGAAATGGAGACCCGACATGTTTGACCTGTTGATCCAATCGGCCACCGTGGTCGATGGCATGGGTGGCGAGCCCATGACCGCCGACGTCGGCATCCGCGACGGCATGATCGCCGAAGTGGGCAAGTTGCATGGCGGCGCCAGGGAAACCATCGATGCCGCAGGCGCCTGGCTTACGCCCGGCTTTGTCGACATCCACACCCACTACGACGGCCAGGCGAGCTGGGACCAGACGTTTTCGCCCAGCATCCACCACGGTGTGACGACGCTGGTCATGGGCAACTGCGGCGTCGGATTCGCGCCGTTACGTGCCGGCGAACAGGACCGGCTGATCAGCCTGATGGAGGGTGTCGAGGACATTCCCGGGGTGGCGCTGGCCGAGGGCATCGACTTTGCGTGGTCGAGTTTTCCGCAATACATGGACCGGCTCGCCGCGATGCCGCACAGCCTGGACTTCGCCTGCCTGGTGCCGCATGACCCGCTGCGCATGTACGTGATGGGCGAGCGCGCCCGTGGCCATGAGGTGGCAACGCCCGCTGACGTAATGCAGATGCGCGGGCTGTTGCGCGAGGCGCTGGTCGCCGGGGCGATCGGCTTTTCGACCGGGCGCAGCGACAACCACCGCACCTCCAAGGGCCAGGAAACGCCCGCCTCGGAGGCCGACGCTGCCGAGCTGACCGGCCTGGCGCATGCGTTCGACGGCCTGGACCATGGCGTGGTGCAGCTGGTCAGCGATTTCGATGTGTTGCGTTCGCCCGAGCGCTTCGATCCCGAGTTCGACCTGGTCGAGCAGCTGGCACAGGCCAGCGGGCGCCCGCTGGCGATGACCTGGCTGCAGCGCGACCCGGGCGGTGAACAATACAAGGCGGTCGCGCGCCGACTCGAGGCCGCCGTTGCGCGGGGTTTGCCGATGTACCTGCAGGCCGGTGCGCGCGGCATCGGCGTGATCATGGGCCTGGACGCGAGCTTCCATCCGTTCATCGGCTTTCCCGGCTACAAGGAGGTGTCGCGCCTGCCGCTGGCCGAACGCGCGGCGGCACTGCGCGATGCTGCGCGGCGCTCGCGCGTGTTGTCCGAGAAATCCGAGCCGTTGGCCGGCGATGGCTCGGCCGCGCCGCCGCTGATCGACCTGCTGCTGGCGCGCATCGACTTGATCTCGGCGCGCATGTTCCCGCTTGCCGACATACCCGATTACGAGCCCGCGCTGGCAGATTCGATGCTGCTGCGAGCCAGGCGCCAGGGCATTGCGCCACTGGCGGCGATCTACGACTACCTGTGCGAAGGCGACGGCGGCAATCTGCTGTACTTCCCGATCTTCAATTACAACGAGGGCAACCTCGATGCCGTTGGCGAGATGCTGCGCCATCCGCGCGCCCTGTTCAGCCTGGGCGACGCCGGCGCCCATGTCGGCACGATCTGCGACGCCAGTTTTTCGACCTTCCTGTTGACACATTGGGTCGCCAAGGGGCACATGCGCGTGCAGCAGGCGGTGCAGATGCTCAGTGCGCGCAATGCCGACTACCTGGGGCTGCGTGATCGAGGGCGGATTGCGCCGGGCCAGCGCGCCGACCTGAACCTGCTGGATCCGTCACGCCTGGCTCTTCCCAGACCGCGGCTGCTGCGCGACTTGCCGGCCGGGGGCAAACGGTTTGTGCAGACGGCGCAGGGGTATGTGGGGAGTTGGGTGGCCGGCCATTGCGTGCAGCGCGAAAGCGTGATCACCCATGCACGGCCGGGCCGGTTGGTGCGTGCCGGGCGGCCACAGACCTAGGCACGGTCATTGCCATTGCCACAGCATCGCGACGCAAAAGCCCAGTAGCGGCGCCGCCCCGGCCGAGCCGCCGAGCCATGTGCCAGGGCGCGCCCTGCGCCGCAGATGGCGCGGGCAACAGGCTATGGGCAGGCATGTATACTAGTATTCGATGAGCGCCAATCTGGTTTGCACGCACTCGCTGGGCATCACCGTGATGCCCGAGTGGTTCCAGTGCGAAGGCATCGACGCGGTGCTCGAGTGGCTGCAGGCAGCCGGTGCCACTGCGCTGGCCACCAGCCCCTATTTGCTGGAGATCGCTCCCAGCGGTGAAGGCGAGTGCGAGCCGCCAGCGGACGGCGACGCCGGACGGGTCCGCCCGCGCGATCGTGCGCTGTGGGGATGGCACGAGACCTGGGTGCGCACCGCACCGTCGCTGGTCCATGACAGCGCCCGCTACAAGGGCTTGCGCTACCAACCCGGTGCGCGCGGCGCCTTGACACTTGCCCATCCACGCCTGATCGATGAGGTGATCGAGGCCGCGCGCAAACGCGGCATGGTGGTGTACTGCAGGTCATGGCAGCCAGTCCGCCTAGGTACCGGGTGCAGTTTTCGACCGCAGTGCGAGAAGACCAGTGCCTGGGACCGGACCGATTGCCGCATCCGGATCGGGGCGACCGCAACGCCAGCCCGGTCAGCCCCCATGTCCAGGCGCACGGCGCGCCGCTGTGGGCGAGCAAGCGTGCCGGCGTCGGCGCGCTGTGCGACTCTATCGCCAGGCGCTGGACCAGGCGCCAGGTCCCCGCCGGGCGCTGGAGCCCCAGGTGTTTCCAACGCCGTTGTCGCGTTTTTCGGGTTTTGATTGGTCCGCGCTGGCAGACACTTCCGATGGTCCCGGTGATCGCGTTTGTACACAGTTACGGCGCGCCGGCCGATGTGCACCAGCGTACCGCCATTGCGCGCTCGGCCGATGGGGATGCCGCCGGCGCCATGCGCCTGTGGGTCAACCGGTATGGCTATCTGTCCCAAGCCAAGCTCGATGGACTCGGGCGCCAGATGCAGGACGCAAGGATTGCAGCATGAAAGTTCGCGCCCATCGTCCGCGCTCCCAGTTGCAGGCTTTGCCTGCGCACGGCAATGCTTCGCATTCCGCGCTGGCCGAGCGGGTGCATGCACAGTTGCGGTCGGACATCCTGCACGCGCGGCTGCGACCGGGCGAAGCCCTGTCCGAGAACAGCCTGGCGGCCAGCCTGGATGTCAGCCGTACACCGGTGCGCGAGGCGGTACAACGCCTGGCGCGCGAAGGCCTGGTGCAGGTGTTGCCGCAACGCGGCAGCTATGTGGCCTTGCTGAGCATTCGGCGTATCCGCGACGCCTTGTTCGTGCGCGAGGCGGTCGAAACCGAGATCGTGCGCCGCATCCTGGTGGCGCCGGACAACCCGGCCGGTATTGGGGCGCTGGTGGCGTCGATCGAACGTCAGGCGCAAGCTCTTGCCGGCGGCGACCTGGAAGCGACGATGCGCGCCGATGAGGATTTCCACCGCAGCCTGCTGCACAGCTGCAGCCTGGACGGTGTGTGGCCGATCGTCGCCCAGGCCCGCGACATGCACCAGCGCACCCGGGCGATCGCGGTGCCGGAGCTGCAGTCCGGCGAACAGGCGCTGGCCGATCATCGGGCGATCGTGGCCTGTCTGCGCCAGCGCGATCCGCAGCCAGCGCTGCAGGCCATGTCGAACCATCTGCAGCGCAACCATACCCTGACCCTGCGGGTCGCGGCACTGCACCCGGACTATTTCGAGACGGAGGACGGCGATGCTCATGCCTGAGTTGGAAGTGCTCGATCCCCGTTTCGCGCGGTATGCGATGGGCAACGTGCATCTGGAGTGCCTGTACACGGGTTGCCGCTGGGCCGAGGGCCCGGCCTATCTGGCGGCCGGGCGCTACCTGCTGTGGTCCGACATTCCCAATGACCGGGTCCTGCGCTGGGACGAAACCGATGGTTCAGTGTCGGTGTTCCTGCAACCGGCCTGGAATGCCAATGGCCATGCGGTGGACCGGCAGGGACGGCTGATCAGCTGCGAGCACCGGGGCCGCTGCGTGTCGCGCATCGAGCACGATGGGCGGCGTACCGTGCTGGCCGCTGCGGTCGACGGCAAGCGGCTCAACTCGCCCAACGACGTGGTGGTCAAGTCCGACGGCAGCATCTGGTTCACCGATCCGACCTATGGCATCGATTCCGACTATGAGGGCGACATGGCGTCGTCCGAGATCGGCGCCTCGCATGTATACCGTATCGATGCCGACAGCGGCGTGGTCGCGGCGGTCATCCGGAGCATGGCCAAGCCCAACGGTCTGGCGTTCTCACCGGACGAACGCAGCCTGTATGTGGCCGATACCGGTGCCTCGCATGCAGCCGACGGGCCGCGCCATATCCGCCGATTCGCGCTGTCAGCCAACGGCCGCGGCGTCGTGGACGACGGCCCGGTATTCGCGACCTGCACCGTCGGCCTGTTCGACGGCATGCGCGTGGATGTGCATGGCAATGTCTGGACCAGCGCTGGCGACGGCGTGCATTGTTACGACGCGGATGGCTCCCTGATCGGCAAGATCCGCGTGCCCGAGGTGGTGGCCAATGTGTGTTTTGGCGGAGCCAAGTGCAATCGCCTGTTCATTTGCGCTACGACCAGCTTGTACGCGATCTACCTCCATACGGCCGGGGCGGGGTGGCCGGCATGACCGGCGTCAGGGAAAGTCCCCTGGCGGTCACGCCAATCGTCCTATGAACACAGGGACTGCATGGCCGGTCCGGCCGGGGCACAGCCCCGCTGCGGCCTATGCGCGGGTTTTGGCGTCGGAGATGGTTTTCAGCACGGTGACCAGACAAGGCTGACGCCGGGAAGCAGCGGTGGAGAAGTCGCAGGCCGGCGTCCTGACTGCGGGCTGTGTGGCCTCTGAGAAGATGCTCGACGACCCGCAGTGGGGTCTCTACCACGTGGCCGAGGATGTTGCCGAGTGCCACAACCTGGCCGACAGGCATCCGGACATGCGCAAGGCGCTGATCGAACATTGGTGGCTCCAGGCCAGGCTGGCTCGCCGGCGACGCGTTGTTGGTGCAGAACGGGCTGCAAGTGTCGGGCGCGGGCGTCAGCGCAGGCCTCGGGCGTAGGCCCGGATCCTGCCGCAGGCCTCGATCAGCCGCGCGTCGTCCACAACCAGCCCCATGCGCAGAAAGCCCTGCGCCGAGGGCCCGAACGCCTGCGCATCGAGTACCGATACACCCGTAGCACGGAACAGCCCCCAGGCGAAATCGTTCGACGACATGCCGCTGGCGCGCACATCGAGCAGCATGAACATGCCCGCTTGCGGCAGCGCGCAACGCAATCCGGGAATGTCCGCGAGCAGGCCATGCACCAGGTCGCGCCGGCGCCGGTAGATGGTGCGGATATCGGCGGTCACCGCGTCGTATTGGTCCAGCGCCGCACAGGCCGCCTCCTGCACGAAGCCGGGCGCGCCGTACAGCATGCACAGCATCAGGTTGCCCATGTGCTGCGCCAGATCGACCGGCGCCACCGCCCAGCCGAGCCGGTAGCCGGCCATTGCATGCGACTTGGACAGGCTGTTGATGGTGACACTGCGCTCGGCCATGCCCGGCAGGCTGGCGATGCTCACATGGGGCGGCTCGAAGGTCAGCGAGCCGTAAACCTCGTCCGATACCACCCACAGGTCGTTGCCAATGGCCAGTTCAGCGAGGCCCTGCAGTTCGTCCCGCCGCATCACGACCCCGGTCGGGTTGCATGGTGTGGCGAAAAAGATGGCGCGTGTGCGCGGCGTGACGGCGGCGCGCATCGCGTCCAGGTCGATGCGAAAGCCGCTGTCGGCCAGCACCGGGGTCGGTACCAGCGTGGCACCGCAGGCGCGGATCGTGGCCTCATAGGTCAGGTACAACGGCTCGGGCACCAGCACCTCGTCGCCCGGTTCACACAGGCACAGGCTGGACACGAACAGGCCGTTCTGAGCGCCGCTCACCACGACCACCTGGCTGGCATCCACGACCTGCCCGCTGCTCGCCTGGTGCTGGCGCGCGATGCGCTCGCGCAACGCGGGGCGGCCGATGATGGCGGTGTAGTGAGTGTCGCCACGCTGCAGGGCGGCGATGGCTGCATCGGTGATGGCGGCGGGCGCGGCGAATTCCGGGTCACCCACGCTGAGCACGATCACGTCTTCGCCGCGCGCAGCGGCCGCGCCGGCTTGGGCATGGATCTTCCAGGCATCGACGCGGCTGCCGCCGATGCGGGTGACGAGACTGGACAGTTTCATGGTGGCGTCATCATAGGCGTGGCATCAGTTCGCCTACTGGCGCATGCGCCACGGATTGAAGCCGGTGATCAATGCCGTGGCCAGCAGGATCAGCAGGCTGCCGGGTACCATGCCGGCGGTGACCGGTTCAGCCAGGAACAGTGCGCCCCAGGTCACGCCGAACAGGGGGATCATGAACGCTGCCGACGTGGCCGCACTGGCAGGGATCTCGCGCATCAGGCGCATGCTGATCCAGTACATGAAGCCCGAGGTGACCAGACCCAGTAATGCCACCGCCAGCCATACGCCCGGGCTCAGTTGCATGGTGGGTACCGCGACACCAACCGGTACGACCAGCATCAGCGCTGCTGCGACATGGATCGTGGCGGCCGCTGCCAGTGGCGGGTGACGGCTCGAAGCGCGTTTCATGAAGATCGTGCCCACGCCATAACAAGCGGCGGCTGCCGTGCAGGCCAGGGCGGCCAGTACCACCGCCGGCGTCGCCGCTACCGGACCCAGTTGTACCAGCAGCGCCACGCCGGCAAAGCCGGCCGCGCAACCGAGCAGCTTGCGCGGCGTGATCTTTTCGTCGCCAGCCACCGCCGCGGCGAGCAGACCAAACACGGGCGCAGTGGCATTGAGAACCGCCGAATAACCCGCCGGCAGCGTCAATGCGGCCCAATTGAACAATACGAACGGCGCCACGACGGTCAGCAGGCTCAGACCGGCCAGCGCCTGCCAGGACGTGCGCGCGGGCCAGCTTTCACCGAGCAGTCGCATCAGCAGCGCCAGCACCAGCGAGGCCAGCGCGCAGCGGATCCCGGCCAGCGCCATGGGCCCGAAGGCCGGGCTGGCGATGCGCAGGAGCGGAAACGATGCACCCCACAGGGCGGACATGCCGATAAGCTGGATCAGATGGCGAATTTTCACGGGGAATGGGGCAAGGTGCGGTGAAGGACGAAGCCTGCGGTACAGGCGCCAGCCAATTGTCACGCAGCCATGATGTTTGCATGAGGACTACGGGAAACCTGCTGCCTAGCATCGATCGAGCGGGTCGGTGCAATCCGGCGCGCAACCATCAATTGGCCTTGTTCACAGGAGAAACCCCATGCATGCATACATTTTTCGATTTGCGCGGATTGCCGCGATAGCCGGCACCGTTGCCGCCAGTGCCGCCGCAATGGCGGCGCAGGTCAACCTGACCATTACCGCGGAGAACCTCGCGGCGCCCAACAGCATCAGTTTTGCACCGCTGCATTTCGGCGTGCACAGCGGTGTATTTGATGCCTTCAATATCGGTCAGGTGCCTGGTGCAGCCATCATTTCGGTGGCCGAGGGTGGCGCTGGTGGTGCGTGGCAATCCGAATTTGCGCTCGCCGATCCAACCGCCACCCGCGGAACGATCGGCGGGTTGCTGCAACCGGGGCAGTCGGCCAGCCTGAGCGTCATGGTCGACACCGCGTTGAACCCGTTCTTCACGTTCGCGGCGATGGCCGTTCCGAGCAATGATTTTTTCATCGGCAACGACTCGCCAACCCGGTTCCGGTTGTTCGATGGCACCGGCAATCTGCTGATTGGTTCGATCGGTCAGAAAGCGAACCAGATATGGGACAACGGCTCCGAGGTGTTTGATCCCGCCGCCTCGGCATTTGTTGGCACCAATAGCCTTCGGGCCGACCAGAACTCGGTGGTGGCCTTCAACTTCGCGGAACTGGCGGCATTCAATGGTTTGACGACCGGTGCCGGCTATGTGTTCAACAGTGGCCTGACGGCGCAATCCGATGTCTACCGCCTGTCTTTCCAGGTGTCCGCAGTGCCCGAGCCCGAGACTTTTGCGATGATGGCTGCCGGCTTGCTGGTGATCGGCTCGTTGGCGCGGCGGCGCCAGCGCGGCGGCGCCAGGGCTGCGTAGTCCTGTCGACCCGTTCAAGCGGGTCGACAGACAGCCGCTTGGCCGGTCGCATGTTAGATATGCGCTGCGCAAGCGACTCAGCCTGGAGGCGTCATGTCCGATGCCCCTGAAGGTCGCATGCGCGAACACTTGTTGCTGGTCGAAGACGATGACGCCATTGCGGACGCCCTGCGCCTGCATCTGGAGCAGGCCGGGTACCGCCTGCACCGTGAGTCAGACGGGCTTCAAGCCATGGCGGCGATCAACCGCCAGCGCTGGGACATGGTGCTGCTGGACCTGATGTTGCCGGGTGCCGATGGCTGGGATGTTTGCCGCCATCTGCGCAGTCGGCGCGCCGACGTGCCGGTGATCATGCTCAGTGCGCGATCGGCCGAGGCCCATCGGGTTCTGGGCCTGGAACTGGGCGCCGACGACTACCTGGCCAAGCCCTTCTCGATGCTCGAACTGGTGGCGCGGGTGCGCGCGCTGCTGCGGCGCGTCGAACAATTGCGCACGGAGCCCGGTATGCCGGCAGAGTTGCGTTTCGGCCATTTCCGGCTCGACACCGTACGCCGCGCGTTGTTGCGCGATGACCAGGACATTGCGCTCACCATGCGCGAATACGATCTGCTGTATTTCCTGGCGCGGCATCCGGGCCGGGTCTTCAGCCGCGGCGAGTTGCTGCACAAGGTCTGGGGCGCCGCGTTCGACGGGTACGAGCACACCGTCAACTCGCATATCAATCGGCTGCGCAGCAAGCTGGAGCAGTCTCCCGGTGAACCGCGCTGCATCGTGACGGTGTGGGGTGTTGGCTACCGGTTCGAAGCGCCACCGGCATGATGCCCGCTGCACGGTTTGCGACGCGGCTGGTCTGGGCCATGGCCGCGCTTTTGCTGACCTTCGGCTTGCTTGTGGGAATTCTGGTGCATGTCACCGGCGGTGAGCGCGAGCAGGAGGCGCTGCAAAGGCTGTCGCACGGTCTGGCGCGGCACATCGTCGAGCACTGGCCTGAAGTGGCGCGGGTCGATGCCGGGGACGCCGATCAAGCGGCGCGCGACGCCTTGCTGGGGATGCTGGCGATAGTCAACCCCGGCATTCAGGCTTACCTGCTCGATGCGGACGGTCGTGTCAGTGCCTACCTGGGCGAGCCGGGTATGGTGCGCCAGCATCAGGTGGACCTGTCCACGGTACGTGCCTTCCTGGCCGGAGCTCCGTTGCCGCTGCGCGGAACCGACCCGATGGGTAGTGGCACCGAGCGCATTTTCAGTGCCGCCATGTTTCCAAAACGCGCCGGGGATGAGCGACCACCCGGCTATTTTTACGTGGTACTCGACGGTGCAGCAAGCGACCGCGTTGCCGGTCAGACCAGCCTGCGCCGGGTCTGGCTCAGCGCCGTGCTGGTCGGACTAGGGGCCCTGTCGTTCATCAGCTTGTTGGGCATGTTCGTTTTTCGCCGTATGACCAGGCCACTGCGCCAACTGGCAGCCGCCATGCGGGCCTATCAGTTGCGTCCACTGACCATGCCGGTTCCGGTGCCGGACCGGCCGTCGCCTTTGGCGGGAGCTGCGACGCAGCGCGATGAGGTGCTGGCCATTGCCGAGGCGTTCGATGGCATGCGCCAACGCATCACCCTGCAAAGCGAGCAGGCAACACGACAAACCCTGGCGCACCAGGAAATGATGGCCGGTGTGGCGCATGACTTGCGTACGCCGTTGACCGCCCTGCATGGCCACCTGGAAGCAATCGCCAGCGACAAGCCGGTCGAGCCGCAGTTGCGCGAGCGATTGCTGCAGGCAGCGCTGGCGCAAAGCAACAAGGTGCGCCGCCTGTCACAGCAATTGTTCGAACTTGCGGCGTTGCAGTCGTCGGACCAGGTGCTGCACCGCGAGGTGTTCCGGCTTGACGAACTGGTAGCCGACGCGGTGCAGAAATTTGAATTCTCCCGCTCACCTCCACCGGTAACACTGGCGGGCGATCCGCCCGGAATGCTGGAGTTCGATGGCGATCTGCATCTGATCGAGCGCGCACTGACCAACCTGATCGACAACGCGTTGCGCCATGCGCCAGGTCAGGCGCCGGTCCGGGTGAGCCTGCGGCGCGCCGGCCGCCATGCGCAGATCCTGGTCGAAGACACCGGACCCGGATTGCCCGAGGAGGTGACGGTTCGGCTGCAATCAGGCCAGTCGATGCGCGACCCACCGGCACGACGGACCAGCGGCGGCATCGGTGGGCTCGGGCTGGCGATTGCGCAGCGGGTGGCGGTAATGCATGGCGGAAGTTTACGGCCACTGCCCTCGGCGCAAGGCGGCACAACCCTGTGCCTGGCGCTGCCACTCGCGGTGTGAGACCGGCGTGCCCTGCAATGACGCGCCGTGGCCGGTCATTGGGAGACTTGACTTGCACTCTGCTGCGCCGGCCAGTTTCTTGATAACGTTTTCGCCTGGATCGAAGACCGCCCGCGAGCGCAGCGCCTGGCCAAGCGCTTCTGCCAGCTCGATTGGCCGCGGATCCTGAACTGCTACGCCAGCCGGGTCGTGCCGCAACTCGACGACGGGCTGTATGGCTGCCAGTACTGCTGGGCTGCTGCCGGAGGGGATTGATTGGGAGGTTGCCGCGCATGGAGTCACATCGGCGCGCGTGGTGGCAGGTAAACCGAGATCGCCTCGCGAAAAGGTGGCCCGCCGCGCTCAAAAACTGACGGCTTGCACTGACCTACGTGAACCATTCCACAAGCCGTCACGTTTTGTGGCAACGCACATACCCGCCGGTGCGCTGCGAGTATTTTGCGCGTCGCGCCGCCGTGGGCCGGGCTGCAAACATAGGACACCGGCTTCTGCGCAAAGAGATTACCGAAGAATGTGCCTTCGTACAGCGTGAATTGCTCGGACTCCGGTCGTGAAACCTGCAGGCCTGGCGCGCGGGTGGAGAACGGCGAACGCATCGAGACTTGAACAGTCACGCCAAACAGATTGGTGCGTGCCAGCATGCACGCACTTACCCAACGCTGTTCTTCCCGCGTCATGGCGCGCGCATGCCAGGCCGGAGCCAACCCCATGCCGCCTGGAAACTCGTACGACACACCGTCATGAACAGCCGTCAACACCGTTTGTTCGTCCAGCGCACAGCTCGCCAGATATTTCAAGGTCGCGCGCGCAGCTGGGGTTGACGCCATGCGGGGGTCTGCCAATGGCGACCGTTGTGTTGTCGCGTTCGCGATCGTCAGCGCTGTCAACAGCGCTGCGCAAAGCCCCAGGCGTGCAGGCCCGCCCATTGGCAGGTTGACCGCGCCTTAGCGCGCAAGTGGCTGGCTGGCCAGCTGCTGGAACGAGGGAAGGTCCGCGTAGGTTGGGGTTTCGACGCCGTTGGTACGCAGGCCATTGGTACGCAGGCCGTTGGTGCGTATGCCGTTGGTACGTATGCCGTTGGTACGCAGGCCGTTGGTACGCAGGCCGTTGGCCTCCACGCCGTTGGTACGCAGGCCGTTGGCCTCCACGCCGTTGGTGCGCAGGCCGTTGGCCGCGAGTTTTGCATTGGCCGCACCGGCAGAAAGCAAAACGGTCAAGGCGATGGCAAGGGCTGAATTTTTCATGATCGACTCCATGTGCAGCGAACGGTTTAAGGTGCCACCGATTGAGGTGGTGACCGCAATCTAGCCAGTCTGACAGTCGTGCACCCAACCGGCTGTCTTAGTGGAGAATAGCCTCAAAATCCCGCCTTGCCTTTTGCTCACTGCTGTTTCCGGGAGGATTTCACGATCAATTGCGGAGGTGGCTATTTTTCCGCTGGATTTGCCAACTATTACGTGTGCCGGCACACCAGGGGTGCTCATCAGGCATCCTGCATGCTGCGCACGGCGGTGCAAGTCTGCTTTGGGCGGACCGGCGCGGCGTTCATGCACGCTTTCGCCTGCCGACGACATCCCCGGCAGCCTGCGCCTCGATGCGTGCCAGCAGGTCGCGCCTGGCCTTGGTGGTGTGCGCACCCATCAGTATCGCGGCGGCTTCCTGGTCGTGTGCTTGCTGCGCGTTGGTCAAATGCCCGTGGTCGTTGGCCACGCCCGCGATTCGCGCCGGGCCATATCCGTAGATGCGCCAGAGCGCCGCCAGCAGCATCCAGTGCTTGTCGATGATAGGCAAGGTATCTTCGTTATTGGCGCAGCGGTTGATGGCCTGGTGAAAAAGATGGTTCTGGGCCACCACGCCAGCAGGGTCGCCGCAGCGGTCTGGCAAAGCGACCAGAGGACCAATACCCCGCCGCTCGCTCAGTTCTGCATCAGCGCGGCACCTGCAGCCGCCAGCACCGTGCGGGTCAACCCGTCCAACAAAGTCGATGCCGCACGCGCCTGCTGCCAGTACAGCGGCACATCAAGCGGGGTGTCCGGCACCAACTCCACCAGTGCGCCGCTCTGCAACTCGGCCGCGATCAAGGCCAGCGGATGCATGCCCCAACCCATACCCGCCACCGCCGCGGTGACAAAGGCATGCGGCGAGGGCAGCCCATGCTTGGGCAATTCCAAATGCCGATGGCACAAGCGGCGCACCCAGCGGGCCTGCAGTTCATCTTTGGTATTGAACACAAGGCTGGGCGCTTGCGCCAGGCTGGCGGCTCCGACGCCGTCCGCAAAATGGCGCTGCACGAACGCGGGGCTCGCAGCCGCCAGGTAACGCAAGGCACCCAAGGGGCTGCTGTTGGCGCCAGTGGCGGGGCGCGCCGTACCCGTCACCGCCGCCAGCACGGCACCCGAGCGCAACCACGCGGTGGTGTGGTCCTGGTCGTCGACCGCCACGTCCATCAGTACCGGTGCGGTCGCGGCGAAGCTGGCAATGGCAGGGGCAAACCAGGTGGCCAGGCTGTCGGCATTCACCGCAATGGGCAGCGTCACCCGGGCCACGGCCTGCGGCGAAAAGCCAGGCAGGTTCTGTTGCAAATCCTGCTCCAAAAGGTGAACGCGGTCCACATGCTGGCACAGGCGCCGCCCGGCGTCCGTAGCGCGGCAGGGCTGCCCGCGTACGACCAGCGCACAACCGGCACGCTCCTCCAGCAGGCGAATGCGCTGCGATATGGCCGACGGCGTCACATGCAATGTGCGTGCAGCGCGCTCGAAGCTGCCCTCGCGTACAACAGCTGCCAGGGCGGAAAGTGACGCATAGTCCAGCATGGGATTAGAGATTCTTAATCGGCGAAAGTAAAGTTAGTTTGCCTTCACGTGATGGCGATGGCAAGCTCGGTGCATGCCATTTCCGATCGACACCGCATTTCTCGCTCTTTCTGTCTTTGCCAAGAGCCTGTTCCTGAGTTTGGGGCTCATCGTGGCCATTGGCGCGCAAAACGCGTTCGTGCTGCGGCAGGGGTTGCGGCGCGAGCATGTGGGCAGCGTCGTGTTGTTTTGTGGGATCAGTGATGCCGTGCTGATCGGAGCGGGCGTCCTGGGGATGGCGCAGGCGCTGGGCAATCACCCGGCCCTGGCGCGGGCCCTGGCGCTGGCCGGTGCCGCCTTTCTGGCGCTGTACGGCTGGCAGGCGTTGCGCCGCGCCCGCCAACCCAACCGGATGCAGCTGCCAGAGGGGGGTGCCGGCCTGAGTCGAATGGGTGCGCTGGCCCAGGCGGCGGCATTCACCCTGCTCAATCCCCATGTGTACCTCGACACGGTGCTGCTGGTGGGCAGCATCGGCGCCCAGGAGCCTGCGGCCTTGCGTGGCTGGTTCGTGGCTGGCGCGAGCACGGGCAGCCTGTTGTGGTTCGGGCTGTTGGGTTATGGTGCGCGATGGCTGGCCCCCTGGTTTGCCCGCCCCAAAGCCTGGCAGGTGCTGGACCTGTTGATCGGCGTGACCATGGCGGTGCTGGCCGTGCTGCTGTTGCGCCACGCCCTTGCTGGCCCGTGAGGAGGACCGATGGTCGTTCCGAAGCTCCATCAACAACCGGATCGCGATGCCAGTTTGATGCTGATGGAAAGCAGAGCTCTGGGCGCATGGGTGTGCCACTGCGCTGGAGAGCTGGTTGCCAACCATGTGCCATTTCTTCTGGACCGGACCCGGGGGCAGAGGGACAACGTGCCAGGGTCCTTTGCGCGTGTCAATGGCGGCTGCAAGCAGTTGACGTCGACGACGTCCTCGGTCGTGGTGTTCCGGGTAGCCAAGGCCTCCATCTCGCCGGGTTGATATCCGGGCAAGGCAGCGCTAGGCAAGTTCGGGCCCACCTGGAACTGTTGCGTCGTCCATGCGCACGGCATTGCACCGGCGACAGCGACGCGAAGACAACGCGCAAGCGCGAGAGTGGGAATTGAAGACCCGGTCGTGTCGACAACGCGAGATCCTGTTTCAACCTTAGGACCAAACCGGGCCGGCATCAATCTTCCCTGTCTTGCGTTCGATCGGATGAAAAGTGAAACACTTCGTCGAGCCAGTGTCGCAGCGGCTGGCTATCGGGTTGGCACTCCATCAGAGGTTCAACGGCTTGCCACCATCGCCGCGTCACGGCATCGGGCTCGAGTCCAGGCCGGTCACCCGCTTTGGTTTCCTGATAGGCAAACAAGGTCAGGCCATCGCGGTAAATCGAGAAGGTAAGCACTCCGCCTGCTTCCATCCGCTGAAGCATCTCTGGCCAGATGGCATCGTGCATTGCCTGGTACTTCTCGGCGCATCCGGGTTTGAGCTTCATTGTCCAGGCACGACGTAGGGTCAAGATGCCTCCCGCAAGCGCATGCGAACGCCCGATTCCGTGTCGAAGCAGTGCAGCTTTCCTGGTGCAACAGAGAGTTTGACGACATCGCCCATACGCGCCGTGATTCGCTCGCGTGTTGTCAAGGTTACCGGGCCGCAGTCAAGACGAACGATCAACTGGGTTTCAGCCCCGGTCGGTTCGATCACAGAGACCCGTCCCTCGACGCCTGATTGCCCCATAACGAAATCTTCAGGGCGCACGCCCGCAATAATGGATCGCCCGTTCTCAACGCCCGGGAACTCTGCAAGTACGGCACCCGGCCCAAGGGTGATGTTCCCATTTGCCATCGTCGCGGGCAGAAGATTCATTGCCGGCGATCCGATGAAGCCGGCCACAAAGGTGTTCACCGGGTTGTCGCAGAGCTCCAGCGGCGCGCCGGTTTGCTCTACAAAGCCATCTTTCATGACGACAATCTTGTCGGCCATTGTCATCGCCTCGATCTGGTCGTGCGTCACGTAAACGATCGTCGTTTGAAGCCATTGGTGCAGTTCCTTGATCTCGGCGCGCATTTGAACACGCAGCTTGGCATCAAGATTGGACAACGGCTCGTCGAACAGGAACACCGCAGGGTCGCGTACGATGGCACGGCCCATGGCGACCCGCTGGCGTTGCCCGCCAGACAGCTGGCGCGGATAGCGATCGAGCACAGGCGTCAAACCCAGTATCTGGGCTGCCTTGCGCACCTTGCGATCAATTTCGGCCCTTCCCGCCTTGGCAAGCTTGAGCGAGAAGCCCATATTCTCGGCAACTCGCATGTGCGGATACAGCGCATAGTTCTGAAACACCATGGCGATGTCGCGATGTTTCGGCGGCAGATGATTGACGGAGTGGCCATTGATCTTGATTTCCCCGCTGCTGATCGTCTCGAGCCCGGCGAGCGCGCGCAACAAAGTCGACTTGCCGCAGCCAGAAGGCCCGACGAGAACGACGAACTCGCCATCCCTCGCTTCGAGATCGAGGCCATGCAGAACCTCGACCGAGCCAAAGGATTTGCGAATGTTTTCAAGCGTGACCGACCCCATCACCTGCCGCTCGTTTCGCGTCCACATTGAAGCCATCGATGGCGGCAAGTCGAGCGACAACCCCGCGGACCCGATGCCACTGACCGGCCGTCAGCCGCCGTCGCCCGTCGCTGGATGACATTCGATTATCATTGAACTTCACAAGCGTGAAAATTTTGGTGCGAAAAAGTCCTCAAACCCGACAAGTCGTATACGGCACCGGCCGGAAGATGACATTGAAGGACGTGTCCCAAGTGGCGGGGCTCTCGCTTGTTACCGTCTCGCGCGCCTTGCACAAGCCCGAGAGCGTACAAGAGCAAACGCGCCTGCGGGTTCACAAGGCCATCGAAGAAATCGGCTACTTTCCCAACCTGACTGCAAGATCGCTGGTGTCGAACCGATCGGACATGATCGGCGTCGTGGTGCCCATCCTCGCGAGTTCGCTGTTTGCCGATTTTGCCCAGGGCGTGGCGAGCGCCCTGCGGGCAGAAAACAAGCAGATGCTCTTGGGCGTCAGCCAGCGTTCGAGCGAAAACGAGACGGATGCCGTACGGACATTCATTGCCCGGCAGGCCGACGCGATCATCGTCACCGGATTTACGCACTCAAATGCTTGCAGGCGGCTGCTGGCGAATTTTGACGGTCCCGTCGTCGAGACCTGGAATCTTCGAGAAGAACGGCTGGACATGGCTGTCGGCTATGACAATTTCGGCGCCGCTGCCGCTATGACCTGGCATCTCATCGACAAGGGCTATCAGGAGATCGCCGTGGTCGGCGGCGCGGTCGAAAACAACGATCAGGCCGTCGACCGGAGAAACGGCTACCTCCACGCCATGCGCGAGCGTGGTCGCCCGGTCCGGGAAGAGTTTGTCGTCTCGGTCTCCAATCCGACTACGCTGGAAAGCGGCCGCGCAGCGATAGCCGAGTTGCTTTCAGGACCCGTGAGGCCGAACGCGGTGTTCTTCCAGGCAGACATCCCGGCCATCGGCGCGATGATGTTCTGCCTCTCTGAGGGAATATTGATTCCGAAAGACGTTGCGATCGCGGGTTTCGGTGACCTGAGTCTGTCGGCCATGCTTCCCGTACCGCTCACCACGATCAGGATCAATGCGCGGCAGATCGGCGAAACTGCGGCCCTTATGGTGCTCAGGCGGCTCAGAGGCGATCCGGAAACCGAGCGGGTTTTCGACGTCGGCTACCAACTGATGATGCGGCAGAGCGCATGATCAGGGCGACTGCTGCAGGGCGGGGGGAGTCGCGGTGATCAAGGCTGCCGTCATCGGCGCAGGGCACTTCGCCTACCGGGTCCATATTCCCGTTTTGGCGGCGAGGGCCGAGGTCGCCCTCGACAGTGTGTGCCGTCATGGAGCGGCTGAACTGGAGATGATCCGCAGCGAGTTCGACTTTGCATTCGCGACCGAAAACTGGCGCGAGATTCTCGAGCGCGACATCGACATCGCCATCATTGCGACGCCTCACCATCTGCATTTCGAGCAGGCGCAGGCTTTTCTGCAGAAGGGCTGCCATGTACTGGTAGAAAAGCCCATGTGCCTCGATCCACGCGAGGCGTGGACCTTGGTCGATACTGCGAAGCGCGCGCGCCGCGAGCTCGTCGTGTCTTATGGTTGGCATTACAAACCGGGGCTCGCCGAGGCCCGCAGGCTACTCGCGCGTATCGGCACCATCGAACATGTGCTGTGTCACATGGCGTCCTTTACACGATCGGTTTTCACGGGCGACGGCAGCGTGCCGAACTGGAAGCAGACGAGGATTCAGCCGCAAGCTGAAACATGGCAAAGCGCCAGCAATGGTGGCGGCTTCGCGTTTGGACAATTGAGCCACGCACTGGGCATCCTGTTCTGGATCAGCGATCTTCGTGCGGCCAGCGTGCGGTCCATCGCTGGTACAGCCATGAACGGTATCGACCTGCACGACGCAGCGCTGACCCGCTTCACAAACGGTGCGACCGGCGTACTTTCGGGCAGCTGCGGCGTTCCGCCGGGGCATGGTTTCGAGCTCCAGTTGCGTTGGTACGGCGAGCATGGTTCCATGCTCCTTGACATCGAAACCGAGAAAATGATCCTCAAGCTGCCGGGGGGCGCATCCGAAATCGTCCACGTCGATCCTGGTTCCTGGAAATACAGTTGCGAGGGGCCGGCCAATGCGCTGGTCGATCTCGCCCTTGGCTCGGGCGTGAACCACAGCAGTGGAGAGGTGGGCGCACGCGCCGTCGAAACTCTCGCCGCGCTGGTTGGGTCAGCGCGCGCGGGCGGAGAGGAACGCCTGATTGACAACCAGGAGTGAGAGCGCGATTCACAAGGTCGGAGTCACCGCCGATCGCATGCTCTCAGACGCCGGCCTGTTTCAGCCGCACCGTCGTGCCGGCTGCTTTTTCATGCAGCATCAGCAGGCTCGAGCAATCCTTGCGCCCCATACCCGCATCGATCGCATTCGCCATGACATCCATGGTCGCCTGTCCGACCGGGACGTTGCAATCGAAGCTGCGTGCGAGTCCAATGGCGAGTCGAAGGTCCTTGTGGCCCAGCGCGATCATGAAGCCTGGATCGGTATTTCCGGCCAGTGCAAACTGGGGATAGACCTGCAGCGACTGCGCATTGGACGCCATCGTCGAGCCAAGAACGTTGAGCATGTGTTCGGGTGTGAGGCCCGCTTTCTTGCCAATGACAAACGCCTCTGCTGATATGGCGTTGCAGGCCATCGCCACATAGTTGTTGACGCATTTGGTCGCTGTCCCGTTGCCCAGAGGGCCGCAGCGGATGAAGGTGTCCCCCAGAAGCTCGAAGATCGGCATCATGGCGTCGATGTCGGTTGGCTCGCCTCCGATCATCAGAACGAGCTTTCCCTCACGGGCGTGTTTTGTCGTTCGGCCAACCGGGCAATCGATCATCTTGACGCCGACCTCGGAAAGCCGCGCGCCAATACGGCGCGTCGTGATCGGATCGATGGTGCTCATGTCGATGTAATAGGTTCCGGCTCTTATTCCATGCATGACACCGTTTGCACCCAACGCCACTTCTTCGGCGTCGGGGGCATCGGGCACCATCGCGAACACCGCATCGGCCAGTTCTGCCGCTGCCCGGGGTGATGCCGCGTAGATTGCGCCACCCGCGACCAATGAGGCCGTTGCATCCCGGTTCACGTCACAAACTGTCAGATCAAAGCCGTTCTCCAGCAGTCGTTCGGCAATTGGCTTGCCCATTGCACCGAGACCGATGAATGCGATTTTTTTCATGTTGAACTCCGTAAGGATGCCGGCGCTTGTGGTCAGTCTCGGACCGCGCCGCCGCCGAGCCCGGTTACCAGGTATTTCTGGATGAAGAAGGTGAAGAACACGACCGGTGCCATGATCAAGGTGGCGCCTGAAGCAACGAGACCCCAGTCGGCCCCTTCATAGGAGAGGAACCCCATGATGGCGACAGGCAGTGTCTTTGCCTCTCGGGTTGTCAGGACCAGGGCCAGAAGGAATTCGTTCCACGCCATGATGAAGGTGATGACCGCCGTGGCGGCGACTCCCGGTCCGCGGCCCCATTTTCATACTCCGTGAGCAAGGTCCCGCGGTCATCGTAAGCGTGAATATATTCGTATGTCAAGAAAAATGATACTCGAACGTCATCGGTCGATGGGGGCGTCGACTGCTGGTTGCGGCGGTGTTTGGCCGGTACGGAAAGCGTACGCTGTTGCCCCACGCAGCCGCTGCATTGGCTGCAGCGACAACCCGCCGGCGACGCGCGGCCGCCCCGATGCAGCCCCCCAAGCCCCGACCCTGTGATGGTGGGCGCCGGGCTGGCCCGCAGAGCGGCGGCAAACGGGCCAATATGGTGCTCGCAGCGCGGGGGCTGTCGACCGCATTGCCGCCCTGGTGCTTGCTGCGCGCTGCAATTTCGGCTCTTGTGTCTGCCAGCGCACAGAGGCCCGCCGCAGGGCAGGCGCATGCTGCCTGTGTGAAGCGATTTTCCGCCTGTCCCCCTGATGTGCGGTATGCACAGAGCCCGGCCGTACTTGCACGGGCGACCTGCAATGGCGGGGCGGCTGCACCATGAAACTCTTGCCGTGCTGTGGAGCCTCTCGGCGCCCGTGGTCGTTGCGGGCCCCGGACCATCCGGCGCAAGCCCGTCCGGTGCGCCCGAACCACCCATGCGGCTGCGATATTCGCGGCTATTGTTGTAGCCACCTGTTGATGCGGGCCCGCCTGGCGCGCGCCTCACGAACTGGCTCCATGAAGCCGCGACACGAACGCGTGCGCGACCTCCTGGCATCGCAAGACTCCTGGATTTGCGCTCCTTCCTTGCCCCTGCCGGCCTGATCCAGCCGACCCATTCGTCAATCATATTTTTGGAGAGACACCATGAAAACCTTGCTTTTGATCTTGTTTGCCGCTCTGTCGTTTCTGGGGAGCGGCCCTGCGCTGGCGCAAAACGGAAACATGATGAATGGAGGCTTTTGGGGTGGGCACTGGATGGGAGGGGACGGATACGGCGGCATGGGCGTGCCGCTCCTGCTCGCCATCGTGGTGATAGCCCTGGTCGTATGGATCGTCAGACGGGGCCGCAAATGACCCAAGCGCCTGCTTTTTACGTTCTAGTCAAATCCACCAGGAGTCTCCTATGACCAGTTTTAGATTCATCCTTCTTGCCATTGCCCTCTCGGGCGCCAGCCTGCTGGTAGGCTGCAACACCGCGCCGGCGACGCCCATGGGCAGCGTGCAGGGTGGCGCCATGGCCGGCCCCCACTCCATGGCCACGATGGACGCGCAGATGAAAACCATGCGCGACATGCACGAAAAGATGATGGGCGCGAAGACGCCGCAAGAGCGCAGCGTGCTGATGGCCGAGCACATGAGAGCCATGCAGGGGGGCATGGCCATGATGGGCGGCATGGGTGACATGCAGGGCATGCCGAAAATGCAGGGCATGTCCGGAGAAATGGGTGCCCATCAAATGATGATGGCCAAGCGCATGGAGATGATGCAGACAATGATGAAGATGATGATGGACCGGATGCCGGACGCCCCTACCAGGTGAGCACCGCCGACCGCCCTGTAGCCGACCCTGTCCGACTTGACGAGCTGGCAGTTCCTGCTGCACCGCGGCCGGGCGACGTGCGCAGTTTTTCGCTGGTAGTCCTTGCCTCGCTGGCCTGCGTGTACACCCTGCACTGGGCCAGCGCGGTCATTATTCCGCTGATGGTGGGAGTGCTCTTCAGTTATGGACTCTCGCCGCTGGTGGACTGGTCGGCCCGGCACGGAGTCCCGCGCGCTTTGAGCGCCGCTGTCGTGGTGCTGGCGATCGTGGGTGGCGCCGGTGCGGGGGCCTATTCACTGAGCGACGACGCCGGCCGTCTGATCGAGTCCTTGCCGGTGGCGGCACAAAAACTGCGCGACACCTTGCGTGCGCGGCCCGGCAAACCGGTGAGCCCGCTGGCAGCGGTTCAAAAGGCCGCAACCCAACTGGAGCAGGCCGCAGCCGAGTCGAACCGCGCCCTACCCGTGGAGCGCGGCGTACAGCGGGTCCAGATCGAAAAGCCCCGGATCAACGTCAGCGACTATGTGTGGACCGGCACCATGGGTTTGCTGGCGATGCTGGGACAGATCGTGGTCGTCACGCTGATCACCTTCTTTTTGATGGCGTCCGGCGACACGTTCCGGCGCAAACTCGTCCGGCTGGCCGGGCCCACGCTGGGTCGCCGACGGATCACGCTGGAGGCGATGAAAGAGGTCCATGACCAGATCCAGCGCTACATGGCAGTGCAGATCTTCACCAGCAGCCTGGTCGGTGTCGCCACGTGGCTGAGTTTCGTCGCGGTCGGCCTGGAAAACGCGGCGGTATGGGGCGTGGCCGCGGCGGTGCTCAACCTGGTGCCCTACCTTGGCAATGTGGTCATCACCGCCGGTTCGGCGATGGTCGGGTTCCTGCAGTTTGGCACGCTGGAGATGGCTGGACTGATTGCCGGCATCTCCCTGCTCATCAACAGCATCGAGGGGTTCCTGTTGACGCCCTGGCTGACGAGTCGCGCGAGCAAGATGAATCCGGTGGCGGTCTTCGTGGGTGTGCTGGCCTGGGGCTGGTTGTGGGGTGCCTGGGGCCTGCTGCTGGGAATGCCGATCCTGATGGTCATCAAGGCCGTCTGCGACCGGTTCGACGACTTCAAGGCGGTCGGCGAGTTCCTGGGCCGGTGAACGACAGGCAACATGCGGGCGGCGGGAGGTATTGCCGACCGCAACAGCCCGGCTTGCCCGCGCTTGCGCGACCTCCTGAAATGCGGGGTACCTTGGGTTGCCGAAGTATCACCGGCGTCCCCGCGCGCACGATCCGCTACATGTGCCCCTGGCTGGACACCCCGGCCATGTGACTGAGCCAGCCCACGGTCAAATGGAGGGTCAACTGCCCAACGTTTGCGTCACACAGGCGCCGCCGACACTCAAGGGCGCGTGACCCGGAACAACTGCAGCGCGCCATTGGTCTCGCTGCGCTGGTGGTAGTACAGCGACTTCTCGTCCGGAGACAGCGCCGGCCCCTCCACGAATCCGGTGATGGCTGTCACCAGATCGGGTACGCCAAATGCTGCGCCAACGGAACTGCGCTCGGTGCGGTAGATGCGGCTTTGTTGGCGCACCACGTCGAACCGGGTGAAGAAAAGTTCCAGGCCGTTGGCCGATATGGCCGGTGCATATTCGAGCTTGGATGTATTCACATTGGCCATGATGGATGCGCTGTTGGACAGTGTCGAGAAACCACTGGCGCCACCGTTGACGCCAACCAGGATGTCGCCGGTGATGGGCACGCTGTTGCCTCCGCGGAAGTCGCCCTCGCTGAAGTACAAAGTGGAGCCGTCAGGGCTGACTTCGACGTCAAAGTCTACGAAACCCGCGATCGGGCTGGCCAGACCGGTGACGCTGGCCCGTCCGCTGACCGCGGTGCCATTCCAATTACCAGTGAACAAGGTGTCCAGCGTACCCGGCGGGTTGTTGTAGCGCGATGTCGATACATAGTAGAACTTGTTGGCAGCGTCCATGCTGGGTGCACCCTCCACCGCAGAGGTGTTGATGGAGCTCAACGCACCTGCATACTGGAACGTTCTGGCGTCGACAAAACGCGCAAAAAATATGTTCTTGCGCCCGCTGTTGTTGAAGAACAGGTACGCGCCATCACGGCTGATGAAGGGTTCGGAAACGTCTCCGCTATAGCCCAGCACCGCGACGGTCTCGGGGTTGCTGAAGGCGGTGTAGTTGCCGACTACCTGCTCCGGCTCGTCATCATCCCCACCCCCGCCGCAGGCGGACAGCAGCGATAGCAGCAGCAGCGCGCAAAGCCCACGCGCAACACCTGGCTTGGATAAGAGAACATTTTTCATGGGTACCTTTACATGGCGCAACAGCGCGCAAGCGTACAGTGTGCAGTCGAATTGGTTTGGCACCTGTAGTCGAAGCGGACGAAAAAGCCTGGCGCGATTTCCTACACTGGCGCACATTCCTGCGATGGTGGCTACCCCGACGGGCAGCTTGACGGTGTACGCCGTCAAGCGCGTGTTACCGGCACCCCATGAAACAGCGCAGGATGCGCAATCCGATTGAGCGGCTGCGACACTGGTTTCGGCGACGGGCGGGTCCGCCCAGTCATGTGGCGGCAAGTCGTCGCGAGTGACTCGCGGCTGTCCCGTGCGCGATCGGCCTCAAGCCGGGCCCGTTGCCGCGACACCACCGATTTGCCGCGGCCCAGCTGCAACGCGGCCTTGCTGATGCCGCCAGCCGCGACGGGTTCGAGCATGCTGGCGCCGATTTCGCCACCGAGCGGCCGCAGGTTGTCGCGGTGCGCCGGAGCACCGGGACCCTGTCGCGCATGCCATGCAATCTCTCCGTTGCCGGAGGAACGATTGGTGTGCTCCCGATCAGCCCACTGAAGACGCGCTTGTGCCATGCCACTCGCACGGCCCTCGAGCAAGCCATGAAGCATGCTCACGCTGGCCCTCCCATCAATGGCATCGGCGCCGCAATTCAGCGAACTGCGAAGACATACGGCTGCAAGACTGTCGAGAACGTCGGTAGCCACGGGGTCGGTCGTGCACTTCATGAAGCACCCGAGCACACTCCTGGGTACTGTGACCCGACGGGCAGGCGGCCGAGCCGTTCGCCTGACTACGCGATTCGAATCACTTTCGATTTTCATGCGTGCTCCTTCCCCATAGGCGTAGGGAACTAAGCTTGAGACGGAACGTCTTTCGGGATCGGGTGCCATGCGTGCCCGGCTAGGCTACCTGGCTCGAGCGTTGATCCAGGCGCCGGCGTTGGGGTGGTCGCTCGCCTAGCCTGCTCATGCGAGTGGATAGCCATTGCCACGGCCCTCTTGCAGGGCTCGGCGATAGACGGCGATTGCTGCCGCCACGTCTTGCAGCCCTGTACCGGTGGAGTCGAAGATGGTGACCTCCTGGTCGCCCTCGCGCGCCGCCTTCAGGCCGGCAACGATCTCTCCAAGCTCCGCATATACGTCCGCTGCGCGCATGATGCCATCGGAAATGGCATGGTGCAGGTCGCCGATCCGGCATGCCTGCTCTTTGACGTCAGCCACCACTTTCGCGCGCACCATGAGTTCGGACGCGATCGCCTGCTTGTCCTCGTGGTCCGCGCCCACCGCAGCGATGAAGGTCCCGGGCCGGACCATTGCCGATGTGACGAATGCCTTCTTTGAGGTGGTGCAAGTGATCACGATGTCGCTTTCCAGCATCCTCGCCTGAAGGTCTTCGACCGGTGCGACGCTGACACCCAGCGCTATCTCGGCTACCGCCGCAAACGCGGTCGCCTTTGCCGCATCCAGGTCAAAGGCAAAGAACCGGCTAGGGCTGCGGACACACAACAGCGCCTTGAGCTGCGCGAGCGCCTGGGCGCCGCAGCCGCAGATCAGCACGGTGGCGCTCGAGGCTCGCGAAAGGTGCTTCGCCGCCACCGCTGTGGCGGCAGCAGTCCTGAGCGCAGTCAGCGCCATCGAATCCATTACCGCGAGAAGCCTGCCGTTCGTCCCGTCAAAGAGCAACACAGCGCCCTGAATAGTCGGCAGGCCAAAGCGAGCTGCATTCTGTGGAAAGTTGGCGTTAACCTTAGCCGCGAAATAAGGCGAATCCGTCTCGAGAAGCCCTGCCTTGACATGAAAACTACCGTCACGCGCATGCATTCCGAGGATCGCCGGCGCAGGGACTTCACCGAGCGCTGCCTTGCGGAAAGCGTCTTCGACGGCCACGATGCACCGTGTTGGAGAGAGGAGCGCCTCGACTTCGTCTCGGCGCAGCAGGATCGTTGGCGTGTGAGCTGCCATCCCGTTGCGCTGGCTGGTATTCCCTGGATTTGACACTTCGCTGGCCATGCACGCACTCCGCCCCGAGGGGATGGAGCAGGCTTGGACGAAGCGTCTTCACGTGCCGGGTGTCTGCTTTGACCCGGCTAGGAAACCTTACGCGCTCCCTATGCGGTGTATCTTACTCCCGCGCCGGTTTGGTCGCCTGGGTTTGCGTCAATGCATTCCTGTCGACGGATTGAGCGCGGCCGTGCTGGTGCTGCCAGCCTGCGCGATAGCCGGGACAATGACCAGAGGTTGTGGGTCCATGCTGCTTATCTGGGCATGTAGTTGACGTTTGAGCAACAATATTTGCCGTATCGATGGCTAAGCAGGACGCAAATATCCGCCTGCAGGCGTTCCCATCAACTGAACCATGCCGGCTGAAGACCCGCTGGAGTTCAAACAACATGCGCCGCGCCAATCCTGCATGCAAACGCGCCGCCCGTCCCGCGGGTGATGTCAAGGCCAGCGATTGGAGCCGCGTCGAAGAGCCGGTGCGCGGCCTGCTGGACGGCGAGGTACGGGTGTGCAAGCGGTGACCAGTTTGGTCGGGATTGTCATTCGCCGCCGCGCCGCCGCTTCCACTCCTGCGCGACATCGCCCATCGTCTTGTTGCTGCCGTCCTTGATCCATTGCATGAAAGGACGGTCAAACCGGAACGGGTCAGCGCATTGAACACGCAGGAACCGCCGCACATTTTGGGTGTTCTTGTATGCGTCGCCCACTGGCGTCGCCACTGTGATCGGGTCGCTGTGCCAGTCAAACGGTTCGTCGCGATTCTGTGCTGTGTTTGCCTTGCGTTGATTCGATGGAACAGATCGTGGCAGGATGCTCACCTTGGTTGCTTTGGCAGCGTTCATGGCATGCCATTGTGCGGTTCATCGCCGCATCGATCACGACACCACCTGGTAATACAGGTTCTGCGGATGTTTCGCCTGCGCGAAAAACACCCAGCGCTCGGCGATCAATCCCGGTGCCTGCACCAGCACCGCCAGCATCCAGGGCCAGCCGCTGTGGCTGGTGATGCCCCAGACCATCAACAACGCCGGAACGGCAAAAGCCAGCAGCTGAAAACCGATGCGGGCGTTGAGCATCGTGGCCTGTTTGGCACCATGGAAGAACTCGCGCGTGTTGAACGCACCAGCCGACATGCCCATGGACTTCTGCACCAGGTTTGGCGATTGAATGCCAGTCGCCGATTGCAGCGTCGACTTGTGCCGGATGCCAGCATTGCGGCGCAGTGACAGTGTGCGCACAATCCAGGCGCTCAGTGTGATGGCCAGGGCCGAGCTGCCGGTGGCGGCAATCAGGTCGGCTTCGCCTGCCAGCGCTGCGAGCGCACAGGCCAGCAGCAAACCCGAAGCGAGGCCGATCAGCGTGAAATTGATGATGGTCAGCGGATGCGCCCATTCCTCGATGAAGCGCAGGCAAGCGTAGATCATCGCGGTGCAGTACCAAAGTGCGACAGCGCCAACGATGGCCAGCAGCGGAAACAGGGCGCCCCAGCGCGCAGCGACGCCTGCGCGCTCGGCAAGCCACCACAGTGCCACCAGTGCGATGAAGCCCGGCAGGATGATCACCTCGCGCGACATCCAGGAGGTGCGCCACATCAGCACCGCACGCCAGGCCCGCATCTTGCGACCCAGGTGCAGGAAGGAAGCCGCCAGGCCGGCCAGCAGCAGGACTTCGGCGACGGCCAGTGCCGCCAGCACAAAGCCGGGCGCCATAGCCACGCCGAGCAATCTGGCCAGCGCCAGCGCGACCACCAGGCCTTGCGCCGAGCCGGCCAGGGTGGTGAAGAACAGGATGGAGAAAGCAGGATGCATGGTCAGTCCCGCCCGGCCGTTCCGAAGGGACTGACGGCCCCCTCGGGGGGCAGCGAACGCAGTGAGCGTGGGGGCAACATCCAGTACCGCCCGGCCGTTCCGAAGGGACTGACGGCCCCCTCGGGGGGCAGCGAACGCAGTGAGCGTGGGGGCAACATCCAGTCCCGC
>JANNKH010000058.1:0-35293 GCA_031396205.1 Rhodoferax sp. | reverse complement strand
CCCACGGCATACCAGACGCTTTGCGACGGATCGGGCCGGGTGATGCGCGGCATCATGTCGTGGCTGACGTCGACCCAGCCCCACCAGGAATAGTCGATCTGGATCCCGGCCAATGGCGGAAACTTGCGTGCGATGGCATCGGTGAGCAGCTTGAGGTGCACCGGATCCTCGGCATCGGCACCGGAAATCGAGCTGCGGCTGCCGATCTGCAAGCGGTTGTCGGCAAGCAGCCGGTAGTAAAAGCGTAGCGTGCGCGTATCGGTCAGGAAGGTATGCGAACGGAAATGGGTGGCTTCGAGTTCTGCTGCCGTCAGCGGCCGTGTGACGACCGAGTTCGACAGGATCGGCATGATCTTGTCCTTGAGCTTGGGGGAGAGGCCTTGCCCGGTATAGCCTCCGGTACACACCGCAACACGTTTGGCTCGCACTACGCCACCCGGCGTCTGCAGATGGTGCACGCCATTGACAGTCTGCCAGCCCTGCACCGGGCTGGCGGGATGCAATTTGACACCCAGCGCGCGCGCCTTGCGGATCAGGCCAAAAGTGAATTTGAGCGGGTGGATGCCCACGCCCTCGGGCTCGAACATGGCGCCGACCATTTCGCGCTCGTCACAGTAGTCGCGTCGCACCTCCTCGGCACTGAGCAGGCGGGTGTCATAGCCAAAGGTGCCGCGCAACAACTCGGTAGTTTGGCGCAGATAGGCCATCTTCTCCGGCCGATGCGCCAGGTACAGGTGACCGCCGTCGAACGCGTCGCAATCGATTTCCGTCGTCAACTGTTTGAAGTTCTCGAAGCCGGTACGGATTTCGGTGTCGAGCTTCCTGGCTACGTCCAGGCCCCAGCGCTCGATCCACTGGGCGCGGGTGAGCCGGCCACTGGCGTTCTGCCCCTGCCCGCCGCTGCGGCTCGAGCAGCCCCAGGCGCTCTGGTTGGCCTCCAGCACCACGGCCTGGATGCCGTGCTCCTGCGCCAGGTACAAGGCGGTGGAAATACCAGTGGCACCCGAGCCGATGACCACCACATCGGCATCGACGTCGCGCAACACCGGGCCGTCATCGGGTGGCGGTGTGCCAGCGCTGGCCACCCAGTAGGTCGGTGCGTAGGCCCGCCCCGCACCAGGGTCGGCCGCCACCAGGGGGTCGTAGCGCGGATCGTAGGGCTTCGCCACGGGAAGTCCGGATGCCGCGAACGGCATGGTTTGCGAAATGGACACCCGGTCCCTCCTTATTTGGTCGCGGGCAGGTTGGGGCGGACCTTGCGAAATGCGTTCTTGAGCGCGATCTTTCCGTCGCGAAACGCAAACAGGTCGACACCGTCCGTCTCGATGCGCGATCCATCGGGTGCGGTGCCGCTGAACGTCCACTGCGAGACGCCAAAGTCGCCCTGCACGAAATAGCGCCCGTTCTCCCACTGTGCATCCTTGATGATTTCCCAGGCGCCCTCGAAGGCTTTGCGCACGGCGACGGTGCCCACATGGCGGGCACCGCAGACGTCCGGGCCGGCGGCAGTCTGGAATACGCAGTCCTCGCTCATGAACGACATCAGGCCGTCGATGTCATGGCGGTTCCATGCATCATCAAACGCTTGCAGGGTCGCCGCGGTCACGGCCGGTTTCGTTTCACTCATAAAATCTCCAGGGACAGGTTGGCGGGCACCCCGGCCCGTCTGCCCTAGGGTACGTACAGGACGGCGCCGACGGTAGAGCCAGATCGCAGGATTCGGCCGTGCCAGTCCATGGGCATTCTCACTCTTACGGCAGCATCGTCTTACGGCAGTATGGGCACACCACGCAACGTTCAATGGGCACAGCTGCTCGCCCTGCCGGACCAGCCGGCCTTGCCGCTACAGGCGCGCGTTCGCCTGGCCGTGGTGCGGGCCATCCTGGAGCGGCGACTGGGGCCCGGCGACGCGCTGCCATCGTCGCGCGAACTGGCCCAGGTTCTGCGAACTGGCCCAGGTTCTGCGGCTGAGCCGCAACACCGTCACATCGGCCTACCAGCAACTGGTGGATGAGTCCTTCCTGGAGGCGCGTCCGCGCAGCGGCGTCTTCGTGTCGGCCCATTCCCAACCGCGCCCGGTTGCCCCGGCCGAAGCGGCTCCCGGCAGTAGCGGGCAAGCTCCCGACTGGTCGGCCCGCGTGCTGCGCTCACAGCTCGGTCGCCCGACCTTGCGCAAACCCGTGCGCTGGAACGAATACCCGTACCCGTTCGTCTACGGCACCCACGACCCGCAACTGTTCCCGACCGAAGACTTCCGCGAATGCTGCGTGCGCAGTCTGGCGCGTTCCCAATTGCCCCAATGGACGCAGGACTTCGGCACCGAAGACGTTCCAGAACTGATCGAACAGATCCGCACCCACCTGTTGCCCCGGCGCGGCGTTTTTGCCCTGGATGACGAGATCATGGTGACCATCGGCGCGCAGCACGCGTATTACCTGCTGTCCGACACCCTGTTGTCCAGCGCCACGCGGGTCGGCCTGGAAGAGCCAGGGCATCCGCATGCGCGCAACAGTTTCTCGATGCGCGAACCGCAGTTTGCCGAACTCCCGGTCGATGCCGAGGGCGTGATCGTAGACCGATTGCCGCCATTGGACTACCTGTTCGTCACGCCGTCACACCAGAGTCCGACCACCGCCACGCTCAGCCTGGAGCGGCGGCGTGCCCTGCTGCAACTCGCGCAGATAAACAATTTCGTCATCATCGAGGACGACTACGAAGCCGAGAACCTGTATGACGGCGAACCCATGCCCGCGCTCAAGAGCCTGGACCGCGCCGGCAGGGTGATCTACGTCGGCTCGATCTCCAAAAGCCTGTCGCCGGCCCTGCGCCTGGGCTACATCGTGGCACCCGGCGTCCTGATCAAGGAATTGCGCGGCATTCGCCAGACCATGCTGCGCCACCCCAGTGCGTTCCTGCAGCAAGCCTATGCGCTGTTTTTGTCGCTGGGACATCATGCGTCCCATACGCGGCGTGTCAATCTCGCCATGCGCGAACGGCTCGACATCGCAGCGCTGGCATTGCAGCAGCATCTGCCCGACTTTCGCTTTCGCATGCCACAAGGCGGCGCATCCATCTGGATTTCGGCCCCTGCCTGGGTTGACGCTGGTGAACTGGCGCAGATTGCGGCCAAACACGGTGTTCTGCTGGAGGCCGGCTCAGACTTCTTCGGCAAGCCGCCCTACCCGTGCCCGTTCTTTCGGCTGCGCCTGTCGTCGATCGCGGCAGACCAGATCGCGGCCGGCATCGGGGCACTGGCGCTGGCTGTGGACGAACTGGCCCGGGCACGCGGCAAAAAGCGCCAAAATTCCATGGCCACGGGCTGAGACCCCGGGGCGCGCCGTTCACGCCAGCCAGCGCATGTCCAGCCAGAACGTCGGCCCCGGCGCGCGCTGCCGGGGCAACCTCATCTGGCTCCAAATCCACCTGCGATCTGGCCTTATGCACGGGCCCGGGTCGGCAGTACGATGCGTGGAACCGCGCCATCGTTGATCATCCGACCCAGCCTGTTCATTCGCCCATGTCCATCGCCTACCTCAAGCAAGCCCATCCGCCCACCCAGGCCGTCGACACCGCGACCGCCGGCACCGTTCGCGAAATGCTCGACGCACTGGCCACCGACGGCGAAGCGGCGGCCCAGCGTTACGCGCGCGAACTCGACGGCTGGCTGGGCGACATCGTCGTGGGCCCGGCGCAATTTGCCCGTGCCGAGGCGGCCCTGAGCCCGGGCGTCAAAGCGGACATCGTGTTTGCACGCGACCGGGTGCAGGACTTCGCGCGCCGCCAGCGCGATTCGATGCAGGAGTTCACCGCCGAGTTGATTCCCGGCCTCACCGCAGGCCAGCGGCTTATTCCGTGCCAGACGGCGGGCTGTTACGTGCCGGGCGGGCGCTACGCGCATGCCGCAAGCGCCATCATGAGCGTGGGCACGGCATCGGTTGCCGGTGTCAGGAACATCGTGGCCGCCACGCCGGCGCACAAGGATGCAGGCGTCCACCCGGCCATCCTGTATGCGATGCAGTTGTGCGGCGCGCATACCGTGCTGGCGCTGGGCGGCGTGCAAGGCGTGGCCGCGCTGGCCTACGGTCTTTTCACCGGCAAGCCGGCCGACATCATCGTCGGGCCGGGCAACCGCTTCGTGGCCGAAGCCAAACGCATGCTGTTCGGCCGGGTCGGCATCGACGTGGTGGCGGGTCCGACCGAATCGGCCATCATTGCCGACGACAGTGCGGACCCGGCCATCGTCACCGCCGACCTGGTCGGCCAGGCGGAACACGGGCCGGACTCGCCGGTATGGCTCATCACCACCTCGCGCGAACTGGGCAATAAAGTGCTGGAACTGGCACCGTCGATGATTGCCGCCCTGCCGGACGTGGCCCGCCAAGCCGCCACCGCCGCCTGGCGTGACTATGCCGAGGTGGTGCTGGTGGACAGCCGCGAGGAGGCGGTCACGGTGAGCGACAACTATGCCTGCGAGCATCTGCAGGTGATGGCGCGCGATCTCGACTGGTGGCTCGCCAACCTCAGCAACTACGGCTCGCTGTTCCTGGGCGAGGAAACCACCGTCGCTTTCGGTGACAAGTGCAGCGGCCCGAACCACATCCTGCCAACCCGCGGCGCCGCGCGGTATTCGGGCGGCCTGTCGGTGGGCAAATTCATCAAGACCGTCACCTGGCAACGGCTCAACCGCGATGCGACGCGCACCGTGGGCCAGGTGGCCGCCCGCATCTCGCGCTTGGAGGGCATGGAAGGCCACGCCCGTACCGGCGACGTGCGCCTGCGCAAGTATTTTCCGCAGGAGCAGTTCGACCTGGGCAGCCTGGGCGCACACGGTGGCTGACATCATGGCTGTTCACGACGAACCACTGCATATCGACCTGAGCCGGCAAGAACCGATTCCGGCCGACGGCGTGGCCGCCGCACTGGCCCTGATGCACAGCGGCAAGCTGCATCGCTACGGCGAGACCGACGGCACCACCAGCGCGGCTTCGCAGCTCGAATGGGCGTTTGCCGTCGAACTCGGTGTGCGCTATTGCGTGGCTCTCAATTCCTGCGGATCGAGCATGTTCGTGGCACTCAAGAGCACGGGCGTGCAAGCGGGCGACGCCGTACTGACCAACTGCTTCACGCTGGCACCGGTGCCCGGGGCGATCGCCCATGCCGGCGCCCGGCCGGTGCTGGTGGACGTGACCGACGACTACACCATCGACCTGGACGACCTCGAACGCAAGGCCGCGTCCAGCGGAGCCAAAACACTGCTGCTGTCGCACATGCGTGGCCACATTTGCGACATGCAGCGGCTGAGCGCCATTTGCGAACGGTTCGGCGTGCAACTGATCGAGGACTGCGCCCATACGATGGGTGCCGCATGGAACGGCCGATCCACCGGCACCTGGGGGCGCGCCGGCTGTTTCAGCCTGCAAAGCTACAAGCATGCCAATGCCGGCGAAGGTGGCTTGCTCGTCACCGACGATGCCGACGTGGCCGCGCGGGCGATCCTGTTTTCCGGCAGCTACATGTTTTATGCGGCCCACGCCTCCCGGCCGGAGCCAGAGGTGTTCGAACGCTGGAAATACACCACGCCCAACTTCAGCCTGCGCATGGGCAACCTGCCGGCGGCGCTGGCGCTGCCCCAGCTCGGCGCTGTGCTGGCCGACCGCTGCCGGCGCTGGAACGAACGCTATCACTGGCTGGCGGCCGAACTCGCGGGTGTGGACCACCTGCGGCTGCCGTACCGCCCGGCGCAGGAGCAATTCGTCGCCAGCTCGATCCAGTTTTCGCTGACCGGCCTATCGGCGGCTGCCATTGCGGCCTTCCTGGACGCCGCCGCCGACCGGGGGGTACACGTCAAGTGGTTTGGCGCGGGGGCGCCCAAGGGGTTCACCAGTGTGTGGCAGCACTGGCGCTATTTCGGCCAGGCACAGAAGCTGCCTCAAGCCGAGCGCGTGCTTGCCGGGCTGTGTGACATGCGCTTGCCGCTGATGCTGACGCGAGCCGATTGCGTGGCGATCGGTGCGGTCATCCGCGACGCGATCGCCGCGGCGCGCAGCCTTGCACCGGTGTGAAAGGCCACCCACCAACCCGATCAAGCAAGCGCCGACTCAAGGGTTTGTCCGGGGCTGCTGGCTCCATGCCAGAGTCGAGGCTGGCCCTTCCGAAACACGGGCACCGGCCCCACAATCAGTCCGATGCCAGATGTCCGCGTCCCGTGTACCGCTCGTTTCAATCAACAGGAGATCTAGATGAAGATGAACAAACGCCAACTGGTCTGCATCGCAGCTGCCATGATGGTCTGTGGTGGCGCCTTTGCCCAGGCCAAGAAGGAAGTCACCTTTGCCCACCAGGACATGCTGGTGCCATTGCGCACCGTCATGGAATCCGGTGAGCTCGAGAAAGCCACCGGCTACAAGATCAACTGGCGCATGTTCGGTGGTGGCGGCGACGTCATCAAGGCCATGGCCAGCGGCGACGTCCAGCTCGGCGAGGCCGGCTCCAGCCCGATCGTGGCAGCGGCCAGCCAGGGCCAGGACATCAAGCTGTTCTGGATCCTGGACGACATCGCCGATGCCGAGGCGCTGATCGTGCGCAACGGCAGCGGCATCAACAGCGTGAAGGACCTCAAGGGCAAGAAGATCGCGACCCCGTTCGTCAGCACCGCGCACTACCAGCTCATGGCCATCATGAAGGTCAACGGTGTCGACGCCAAGAGCGTCAACGTGATGAACCTGCGTCCGCCCGAGATCGCGGCGGCCTGGGAGCGAGGCGACATCGACGCCGCCTTCATCTGGGACCCGGTGCTGACCAAGATCAAGGGCAACGGCAAGATGATCGAATCCTCCAAGACCATCGGCGCCAAGGGATTCCCCACCTTCGATGGTCTGATTGTCAACGCCAAATGGGCGGCCGAAAACGAGGACTTCATGGTGGGGCTGGTCAAGGTGCTGGCCAAGGCCGACGACACCTACCGGAAAAACAAGGCCAAGTGGACTGCCGACTCGGCCGAAGCAAAAGCCGTCGCCAAGTGGACCAAGGCCGACCCGAAGGACGTGCCCGCCACGATGGCGCTGTACACCTTCCCCACGCTGGCCGAGCAGGCCGGTCCGACCTGGCTTGGCGGTGGCGCTGCCAAGGCCATGACCGCCACGGCCGAGTTCCTGAAGGAGCAGGGTCGCATCCAGGAAGTCAAGCCCAACTATTCGGCCTTCATCACCGACACCTACATCAAGAAGGCGATGGGTAAATAGACGCGTACTTTGCGCCGAAAGGCGCGCGTAGGGGGCGGCCGGTGATCGCGCCGCCCTTTCTCTTTTCACCCGGACTGATTGGAGCGCCCATGCCGACCCTGGACATTCGGGACCTCACCGTGAACTATGCCGTCAAGGGAGGCGTCTTGCAGGCCCTGGCGCCGGTCAATTTGACCATGCATGATGGCGACTTCGTCGTCGCACTGGGCGCCTCGGGCTGCGGCAAGACGACGCTGCTCAACGCCATCGCCGGCTTCCTGCCGCCCTCCACCGGTGAGATCCTGCTGGACGGCTCGCCCGTTGTCGGCCCCGGCGCCGATCGGGGTGTGGTGTTCCAGAAACATGCGTTGATGCCCTGGCTCTCGGTGCGCGACAACGTCGCGCTGGGGCTGCGCCTGCGCGGCGTCGACAAGGCCACACGCCATCGCGCCGCCGACGAGAAGCTGGCGCTGGTGGGGCTGCAGGACTACGCAACCCGCGCCGTGTACGAACTGTCGGGTGGCATGCAGCAGCGCGTGGGCATCGCCCGTGCATTGGCCAACGACCCGGCCGTGCTGCTGATGGACGAGCCGATGGGCGCGCTGGACGCCTTCACCCGCGAGCAGGTTCAGGAGATCTTGCTCGACGCCTGGTCGCGCACCAACAAGATGGTGTTCTTCATCACCCACTCGGTCGAGGAGGCGCTGTTCCTGGCGACACGGCTGATCGTCATGAGCCCGAGCCCCGGACGCATCTCCCATGTCTATGACAACGTGCCTTTCTCGCGCGAATTCCTGAGCCACCACGACGCGCGCAAGGTCAAGTCGGAACCCGAGTTCATCCGCATGCGCGAGGAAGTGCTCGCGCTGGTTCATCACCGGGAGGCAGCCCATGCCTGACATCACCCCATCTGCACGGGCCGTGCCCGTGGCGGTTGCGGCAGCCGCCGGCCACGCGCCGCTCAAGACCAGCCGCTTCAGGGTGCCTGGCGAAGGCGCCAGCGGCGCCATCTCCGTCATCACGGTTGTCGGATTGTTCGTGGTCTGGTTCCTCATCACCAACCTGGGCTTGATCAAGCCGTTGTTCCTGCCCAGTCCGCAGGCGGTATTCCAGCAGTTCTACGAATACCTGACCGGCACCGCGAACGACAAACCGCTGTGGGAGCATCTGCTGTCCAGCGTGCTGCGCGTGTCGGTGGCGTTCTGGCTCGCGTTCCTGACGGCCGTGCCGGTGGGCATCGGTATGGGCATGTCGCGCGTGGTGCGCGGCATATTCGATCCGCCGATCGAGTTTTACCGCCCGCTGCCGCCGCTGGCCTACCTGCCGCTGATCATCATCTGGTTCGGCATCGACGAAACGCCCAAGGTGCTGCTGATCTACCTGGCCTGCTTTGCCCCGCTGGCGCTGGCCGCGCGCTCGGGCATGAAGAGCGCGGCGCAGGAGCAGATCAACGCCGCCTACTCGATGGGCGCCAGCTACCGCCAGATCATCCTGCACGTCATCCTGCCATCGGCCATGCCCGAAATCCTGGTCGGCATGCGCATCGCGATCGGCTTCGGCTGGACCACCCTGGTGGCCGCCGAGATGGTGGCAGCCAACGTCGGCCTGGGCCAGATGGTGCTCAACGCGTCGAACTTCCTGCGCACCGACATCGTCATCATGGGCATCATCGTGATCGGCGTCATCGCCTATGTATTTGACCTGCTGATGCGCTGGGTCGAGCGCAGTGTGGTGCCGTGGAAGGGACGCATGTGAGCGACCGGGCTATTGCCCGACCCTTTCGCGTCAATGTCCCCGACCAGACACTGGCGCAGATCAGGGAGCGTGTCGCCAACTATCCCTGGCACGAGATGCCTGACGACGGCGGCTGGGCCTATGGGAGCAACCTGGCGTACATGCGCGCGTTGTGTGACTACTGGGCGCACGACTTTGACTGGCGCAAGCAGGAAGCGGCGATCAACCGCTTCTCGCATTGGATCGCCCCGGTGGAGGGCATCGACCTGCACTACATCCGCGAAAAAGGCAGCGGCCCCAAACCCATGCCCTTGCTCATCAGCCATGGCTGGCCGGGGTCGATCGTGGAGTTCCTGGACATCATCGAGCCGCTGGCGCATCCGCAGCGTTTTGGCGGCAGGGTGGAAGACGCCTTCGACGTCATCGCGCCGTCCCTGCCTGGCTTCGGCTTTTCCGGCCGCCCGCCGCGCCCGGTTGGTCCGCGCAAGATCGCCGGCCTGTTCGATGCGCTGATGACTGATGGACTGGGTTACGACGCCTACCTGGCCCAGGGCGGCGACTGGGGCGCCGCCATTTCCAGCTGGCTCGGCATGGACCATGCCCCTGCCTGCAAGGCGATCCACATCAACTGCCTGACGATGCGCAGCGCCGACGGACCGCAGACAGCGCAGGAAATTGACTGGGCCAAGCGCTTTGTCCGCGACCAACAGGTCGAGGACGGCTACCGCACCCAGCAGGGCACCAAACCGCAGACCCTGAGCTACGCGATGATGGACAGCCCGGTCGGCATCGCGGCATGGATTGTCGAGAAGTTCCATGGCTGGTCCGACATCCGGGGTGGCGACATCGAAAGCGCGCACAGCAAGGATGTGCTGCTGACCAACATCATGGTCTACATCGTGACCCGGACCTTCAACACCGCGTCCTGGATCTACTATGGGCGGCGCGAGGAAGGCGGCCGCGTGCTGTCGAACGACGGCCGGCGCGTCGAGGTGCCGACCGCCTGCGCGGTGTTTCCGGCCGAGATGCTGGAGTGGCCGCCGCGCTCGTATGTCGAGCGGATCTACAACGTACAGCGCTGGACCGAGATGCCGCGCGGCGGGCATTTTGCGGCGCTGGAGGAGCCGGAGATGCTGGTTGAGGACATACGGGCTTTCGCGCGACAGCTGCGATCGCGCTGACACGGTGCAGTTCGGATCATCGCGGGGTCAGGGCTGCCCGGGCGGCTCCAAAAGCGCGCATCGCAAAGCCTGTCTTGTTGCGGGCCTTCGCACTCGGTGCATTTCGCCTGCCGACCAGAGCGGTCATTCGCTACCTGCGCCCAAAGCGGTCGGGCGACACACGCTCGGCACGGCTTGCCACCGGAACGGCGGCCTGCCCTCCCAAGGCCCGACGCTGCAGGCGGTCAGCGTCTTGACACCACTATTTCCTGCCGGAACTATTGGGCGTGTGCTGGCGATGTATGGCAGGCTTGTCAGGCATGTTCTTCGAATCGATTCTCGCCTTGACGCTGGCCGTACTGTCAGCGGCCTTCTCCGCGACAGCCTGCTGACTCCCGAGCGCACTGGGGTGTTTTGCAACTTCATGATTGGTGGCTGGTCCGGTGTTGACGGGCTTCATAATTTTCACTCCTTGAGAGCTGCAGGCAGCACGTTGAATAGACAGGGTCCATTGAGTCCCGACCCGGCGGTCGGCGCATTGACTCGACGGCGCGAATCTGCGTAGGAGGAAAGCCCGAGATCCGACGTCGACGCCCAGGTAAGAACCAACACGAAGGCAGCAGGGGTGCAAGGTGGATGGGCGGCTAAGGAGGCTTTGGCTGGACCGCGTTGCGGGTCCTCGTCATCGTGGTGGTATGGGCCATAGGACGAACATGCAAGCCAGCGTGTACCGGTCTGCGAGCGGGCTGGCCCGGTCAGGTTGGGACTACCGTCTTCGAGCGGCAACCAGCAGCCTGACTGGTTGCATGCCCAGGGATGCCCTGCATTCGGTCACCCTCGGCTTCCGGTTATTGGGGATCGAAGAATCGACAACCCGCTCACCACAAGGCAGAGCCACGCAAATCCAGCAGCCGCCTGCGCGAACGCTTGCGAAGCCATGCCCTCACACCCCAGGCAGCCAGACCAACGCAGAGTCCACCAACCATCAGGAATCCAGCAGAAGCGCTGCCGCCACCAGCGTTGATACTCCAAGGCTGCGTTGACCACAGAATGGCAGCAAGCAGACAAATTCCGATTACGAATCTCATTGCGGGTTCAATGTGGCGACACGCGCGGGAAGTGGTCGCTGATATTCGTTCTTGACAACCTCAACGCATTCACAGGACCGCGCTTCCAGACCTGGGCGGTGGGTCGGGCAGCAGCCGAGTTCTTTCTTCTCGTCAGCCTCGTGCAGCACGCACCCTGGCGGAAGGTCCATCAATTCGAGGAGCGGCAACCAGCGCGACCGTTCTGCATCTGGCAATGCGGCAAGGAGGTGGTTGAGCCGTGCATCCAAAGAGCTTGTCACCTGCCTGGCTAGAAGCAAATTGGACAATCCAGCAATCTGGTTGTCAAATCCCGTCGCTGGAAAACCGACCATTGCGTCCCTTCAGAAGGAATCCTGGCTTCGCCGGTCGCCTCGTGGCGGGTGAACTGGACCCAGCCTGACCCTAACGCCACAATCCGGTTTTGTATGTGCGCTATCGAACACACACAAGCCGCAACCGCAGTCTCGCGCGACGGGCCGCCGGGCTTGACCGGACCTGACGCGTGGTCAATGGCATGCCGCGATGCTCCGCAGCGCATAGGCCTCCAGGTCTGTTGCCGAGATGCTGAGCAATGACGCAAGACAGCAACTCACCGCAAATCCGGCCGCCTGATTGTCGGTGCGCTCCAGTCTGTACGAAGCCGGACATGATGCGCCCGGCCGCCCGAGGATGGGCCAGGACGGGCGAATCGTCCAACCGGCGCGCCTTGCGGGTCAAGGAAAGGCTCCCGGGCAACGCCGTCGTCACACAGGCGCGTGCATTCAAGGAACAACCCCTTCATGGATGCGGCCATCACGGGTGGCCTTGCATGCGATGACCAGACCCGCTGGGAACATGCTGGCCATGGCGCTTGCGATGTCCCTGTCGATGCACCTTCCGGTTGCGGCATGCATTCAATGCGCATATTGCCAACCACCGCGTCAGTGCGCCAGCACGCGCAACCCCAGGGCCGTAGCCAGTCACAGTTAAGGAAAGTCCCGCGCGGCTTGCTTGCAGGTTTCGTTACGCCAATGGCGGTCCCTCCACTCGCGCGCGAAGTTTGCCGCACCAGGCGCGACAAACGTCGCGCACCACTTCGTGCTGAATCTTCGGGAAACCCTCGGCGGCCAGGATACCCGCTGGTCGACGCGTCAACGGCCGACGGACATCATCAGTTTGTCGACCATGGGAAAGTTCATGGGTTGCCGTCAGATGCAGCTGCTCTAGGGCTTGTGCACATTCCATGACGCTGTCCCGTGCCTGGGCCCAGGTCAAACTACGACGCGTTGCCATGCTGGGGTCCAAATCCTCGAACGTTGACCTGAGACGCTCCACTACGGCATCAAATAGGAGGTCCCAATCCTCAATGGCGACGTCGTTGGATAGGTTCAATGACGGCCTGGGGTCCGCTTCAATTGCCTTTGCAGGGCGGCCCAAGAGACTCATGCGGAAAACTCCAAAGACTCCAGTTCGGACAGAAGTCGCTCCGCCCGTACTTTTTTGCCTTGATCGCAACCAGTGGAATGCTGTCATAGGTGTCCTGTCTGAAATGGGGCGAGCATTGGCACATGCCAATGCAATCCTGGACCGTTGCCATCGGGCACCCCAAATACGGCTTCAGCGGCGCGGCTCGACGATTCGAATGCTCTCGTCGAGATTACATTTGCAGTGCGAACGGGTATGTACGGTGTCGCACACAATGCGTACTAAGTTGGGCGTGTCTGTGCGTTTGCGAACAGTCGTTGATTTGAATCAAACACGGCTGCATTTGGCGAAATCATCTGGTCATGGCCCACGCGACATCACCACTAGACACGTTGTACAAATCGACGGGGGCCGGCGCTTGACTGGGTACGCCATCGCACAGAGGCAACCGATACAACGCACTACTATCCCGTCGCGAGGCCGCCACCGGCCCGTATTCGATTCGACAAAGCTAGACAAACTAAGGAACTATTGTGAACAAGAACCAAACCCACGGCACCATCAAGAACGCCACCGGCATCATTCAGGAGCAAGCCGGAAAGCTGGTCGGCAACAAGGAGCAGCAAGCCAAGGGGTTGCAGAAACAAGCCGCTGGCAAGGCCGAGCACCGCTTGGGCAATGCCAAGGAAGTCGTCGCCGACGCGCGCGACAGCGTCAAAGCAGCAGAACGCAAGCGCTGATATCAGGGTGCCTGAGCGGGAGCGAACACTCGGCCAAGCGCAGACTTTCGCCTGGCGCGCAGATTCCGGGACATGCACCAAGTCGGAGGCTCCCAACTTTCAAGCAGGCTGCCATTGGGGTCGCCTGAGCATCAACTGCAAGTTCCTGCCAGACTTCACTTTGCGTTTGACCATCTGAGCATATTTTTTATTGCTCGAATTGTCCCCACCCATACAGATTTTTTTTAGAACGCACTACGGAAAATGGATGCATTGCCGCGGAATGTGGGAAGAGCAGTCGCTTTGCATTCCTTGCCTGGGCGGTGTCCGGTTCGGTATGGGTGGAGTGCAAGAGGCCGGAGCAAGATTCGCGGGGCAGGTCTGGACCCATTCGGTGGGGGCCGTTCCTGCGGCGAGGTCGCATGCGTCAGCTGCCATTCTGCCGATAATCAGTTCGAAGACGGGCGGCAGGTCGGTCAGGGTGTTGGCAAGGGCAAGCGACGCACCATGCCCGTCATGGGCGCCTCACATGCCTCCTTCCTGTTTTGGGACGGGCGCAAGGACAGTCTCTGGTCACAGGCGCTGGGGCCGCTGGAGGATGCAGCCGAACATGGCGGCAACCGGGTTCGTTTTGCAAGGCTCCTGCAGGCCCACTACAGGGACTCGTACCAGAAGGTATTTGGCACCATGCCGGACCTCGGGAAGTTGCCACCGGACGCCACGCCCATTGGCACAGACGCTGAGCGGGCAGCATGGGTAGCGATGCCGGAGGGCAGCCGCGACGCTGTGAACCGGGTGTTCGCCAATATCGGGAAAGCCATTGCGGCTTACGAGCGACAGGTCTCCTTTGGCGAGTCCCGCTGTTGCGTAACCACCGACGCAACCGCGTAGCGGTGTACCAGACCTATCGTCTCGGCGCCTCATGAACGGGAGCGAAGGTCAGGCAGGCAATCGACTCGCTTTGGGGGCGGGAAATAGCCATCCCATTCCTTCAGTCGAGCGGCCGAAAGGCAAAGGGTCTTGACACTTTGCTTCCCGCGCTGAAATGGGCACGACCTTGTTCACCCGCTGGGACAATGCCGCGTCGTTCCGAGTTGGCTGTATTGAGCCCCAGTGTTCGGTCGTATTTCAGCCGCTTGGCCGCGTCAGAGACTACGGCATAGGCATCGTTGATTTCAGCCAATCGTTCGCCAGCGGCCCGCGTACCGGAATTCTTGTCCGGGTGAAGTGACTGGGCCAGCGAACGATAGGCCGCCCTGACCACGATGGGGCTGGCGCGTTGACTGACTTCCAACACGTCGTACAAGGTACGTTCAGGTTTCATGGGATTGCAAGCCTGCCGGGCAGGGCATTGACCCATGATGGCTGTCTGATCGGGGGTTCGTCAGTGTGATGCCGAACACGCGTTGGAGATTGCGGGGCTGCGTCATGTAACGTCCTGTTGCCGGCGAGACAGCACTTCCGGCCAGTACCAAGGGTCACGTTGACGCCAACCAGGCTAACCCCGCGCCGTTGGAGCAGGCTGACGACATACACGGGCAACAACGGGTCCGTAAGGCAGAAAGTTGAAAGATGGATGACAGCGCGTCCAGCAATTCCCATAGATTGCAGATTTTTCAGCGCCGATGCGGCATGACCAAGGAAGAATCGGTCCGCTTTGCTCAGCACACCCGCAGCATCCCGAAAGCCGGGCACCGGCCGCGCTGGCGTCATGGAGGTTGAACGGTTTTGCATCCAGCGAAGCAGCAGTTCTGCAGTCGCGCGTGCAGATGGCTTCACCGGAATCACGGGCACATAGGCAAATTGCAGTTGATGGGTCGCGGGTCCGTCATTCGCTGCGCGCTTCCAAGTAGGTGCATCGGACGATGGCAAGTCAATTCTGAGAATTCTTCTCTCCACGGTAGCTGCGGGATTCTTTTGCATCACTTGTCCGCTGTATCAGTGTTGCCGCGACTCGACGATCTGGTGCGCGTAAGCCAAACGTTCATGGATTCCGGAGCGAAAGATAGGGGTCGGGGTTTGATGGATGTTCACTTGGTATCGCGCGGAGTGATTTGTTTGACTGTGCAACATCTATCCCGGCCGCGCTGTACGCTGGCGCACCGATAGAACATTAAAGTTGTAAGCGAAAAGTAGATCAAGATGCCACCGCCGGACTCCTGCCTGGCATGCGCCGTTTCAAATCGACCTTCACAAGCGTGCTCTTGTCGAAGCGGTCGATGCATTTTCTGGCGCTGGGGTGCCTCGTCGGGCTATCTATGGCGCCTTGCCACCCGCGCCGTGCCGTTGCTACCGCGTGGACTCTGGCATGCGTCATGCGCGCCCTCCGTTCAACCTTGATTGCCCGATGGTCTCGCTAAACTCGCGAGACAGGTATCGGCGGACATTGCGCATGTCTGTAGGAGAAGCGCCGCTTTCCGGCCTTGGCGAGCGCGTCTCCGCGAAGGTTAGACTTTGATGGATGGGCCCCTATCGGGCGAGCTGCCTTGCGCGGTGGCGCCAGAATTGGCACCATCTGTGCGTGCACGACTGGCGCAAGGGTCGCAGCGTCAGGTTGACCTGCGGCCGATTGGCGCGCTGCACAGGACCTTGATGCTCTTTAGCATGGCGGTCTGAAAGTCGAGTGTCAGTTCATCGTCCACGGGCGAGTACCCACGACTGACGACGAACGCGCCGTCCCCATTGCCGGGTCCGGCAGGACAGATGCGCAGGAAAACAAGGAAGTCCTCGGTTTTGACCAGATAGATCTCTTGGCGCTCGCGTCCCCAGCAAAACCGCGCGTGGCCGCCTGCCAGGACTTCACAGTTTTGGGGAACGATTCCCCTGGGCAACCCGTGAACTTCCAAAGACTCACCATGGGGATCACCGCAGTCGATGACAAAGCCCATGGGGAACAGGCTGGTCAGCGTGCGGTGAATGTCCATTCAGCCCTTCACATTTCATAGTGCGATAGGCCAAGATACTGAATCGAGGTAAGTCGGTCTGTACGGTAACGAACACAGGACGATAAAAGCGGTCTCTTGCGCGGACTAGAAACAGACGAGCCAATGCGCTGGCACAAGCCTACCGGCGACTGATGTCTTGGATTAAATGTCCGCATGCTGGACCGCCGGAAAGCTGCTTGGGGTGCATTGCTGCCAACCGCCGATGACAGCGCACGGACGGCAAATGCCGCCACCGGATAATCCGCACAATCAGAGCCAATTCTGTCTTTTCCTTGACAAGGTGCACCATGGCCAACGACACAGCTTGCGCGGTGATTCCGACGATCCCGGCCGGCGCCCTGTTCGACGGCGACACGCCGCGCCGGCGGGCGATGGATGCGTCCATCGCCGATGCCGCGCGGGATATCGGGTTCATGGTCATTGGCGACCTTCCCCCATGGGCCCGGCTCGATGCGCAACAGCGGCGTTTCCTGCTGCGCCTCTTTACGCTGCCGCCAGAGCAGATTCGCGCATTGTGGTTGCGCAAGTTCGATCCGCAGCAGCCCAACGTCTACCGCGGCTGGTTCCCGCTGCAGGACGGCTTTGCGACCTACAAGCAGGGCATCGACATCGGCCCTGATCTCGTCTGGCCGCAACTGGCCGTGGTGGGCGGCGATCCACTGCGCGAGCCGAGCCCGCTGCCCGCACCGGACGCACTGCCGGGATGGCGCGAGGCAGCGGCAAATTACTATGTTGCGATGAGCCGCGTGAGTGCGGCGCTGATGCGCTGCATTGCGCGCGGACTGGGTCTGCCGGAGACCTGTTTCGACGCCGCGTTCGAGCAAGGCATATCCACACTGCGTTACATCCACTACCCGGTGCGCACCGAGCAATCGCTGGTCGCGGCAGGCGACGAAACGCTTTGGGCCGAACACGGCGGGCAGCGCCGTTACCTTACCGGCCGCGTACATGCCGACACCGGCTTTCTGACCTTGCTCGCGCAGAACGGCGTCGGCGGCCTGCAGGCGCGCCACCGCGACGGCCAATGGCTGGATATTCCGCCCACCGACGGCACACTGGCGGTTAACTTCGGCAAGGTGCTGCAGCGCTGGACCGGCGGTCGCGTCAAGGCCACGCTGCACCGCGTGCTGGGCCAGGGCAGCGAGCGCTTCTCGATACCATTCTTCCATGAGCCGCGCCCGGACGCCGTGATCCGGCCATTGCCGCTACCCGACGCCGAGCCGTTTGCGCCGTTCTATTACGGTGACCATCTGTGGCAGACCATCACGACCGAGAACGTCGAGTTTCGCGGCATCGGCCATCTGCGCCAGCCGCTGGGCTCACCGTGCTGATGCTGCCGCGCTTGCAAGTTGCGGCTCGATGCGGGCGCGCGACGCCAGAGCAAGGTCTCCTGCGGGCTAAAGGGCCGATGCCACTTGGCCTCAGTCGGATGGCACCGGCCCGGTCGAGGCGCGCACCACGAGTTCAACCTCGACCTCGGTCACCTCGCGCAATGGCAATTTCGACAACGCGGCAATGATGCGGTCGGCGACCGCCTGCCACATCTGCTCCGTCGGCACATGCACCGTCGTCAATGGCGGCTGGATGTGGCGCGCCATTTCCAGGTCGTCAAAGCCAATGATGGACAGGGCCCGCGGCACGTCGATACCCAGGCTCCTGGCCTCGAACAAGGCGCCGAATGCGAGCACGTCGTTGCCGCACAGGATCGCCGTCGGCGCAGGCCGCAGCGCCATGAGTTGGCGCAGACCCTCGCGCGCCTCGGCCAGCCCATAGCGTCGCTCGACCAGGTACTGCGGCTCCAGGTCCAGGCCCCGCTCGCGCAGGGCCTGGCGCACGCCGGCCACACGCGCCGTGGCCCGGTCGTTGTGGCGGGTAACGCCGGCCAGCATCGCGATGCGCCGATGCCCCAGATCGAGCAGGTAACGCACCGCCTGGCCGATCGCCTGCGCATTGTCGAAACCCACACTCACCAGCCCCGGCGGCGCCGGATACGTCATCGCATGCACGGTTGGCAGCTCGCGCTGGCGCAGAAACTGCAACAAGCGCGGGTTCTGTCCGGCGCCACACAGGGCCAGCGCATCGGCACCCCGGGTCACCAGGTTGATCGCCTGTTCCTCCTCGGTGTCGAGGTCATACCCACAGGTGGCGATCAGCAACTGCAGGCCGGCACCCGCCAGTCGCTGCTGCAGCGCATCGATTGCCGAGGCGAATATCGCGTTGTCGACGGTCGGGAAAATGGCGCCGACGGTGCCGCTGCGTTGCAGCTTCAACGCCCGCGCCCCGGCATGGGGCACATAACCCAGGCGCAATACCGACGCGAGCACGCGCGCGCGCAAGCCCTCACGGACCGATTGGGGACGGTTCAGGACCCGTGAGACGGTCGCAGTGGACACGCCGGCATCGCTGGCTACGTCTTCAATGTTGGGCAGGCCCTGCTCCCTGGCTGGCATGGACCCCAATGTAATCGCTTTCTGACTTAGTCATCCGTTTCCGGAACAGACCAGCATCGGCTGCGCCTCTGTTTTATAAGGGAAAATACTAATACTGATGACCTTGACCTTTTATCCGGCAATTTCAATAATGGCTCGATAATGTAATCGATTACAAACTCCGTTTATCAGTCCCACAATTCCGCAAACCAGGCCAGTGCCCGGCGTGGCGCATCGCACGGTGCCGGTCTTGGCCCCTTCGCACGATTCAATCATCCAACTACACAGAGGCTGAACCCATGCCCGTTGAATACCTGAAAAAAGCCAGCAAGACCGCCGAGACCGAAACCGCAACGGCCCAGAAGGTCGTCACCGAGATGCTGGCGGAGATCGGGCAGGGCGGCGAGGCGTCGGTGCGTGCCTACGCGCTTACGCTCGACAAATGGAATGGCGACATCATCATGTCGCCGCAGGCCATCGACGCAGCGATCAAAGACATTCCAGACAGCGTCAAGCGCGACATCGAGTTCGCGTCGAAACAGGTGTACGACTTCGCGCTGGCGCAGAAAAAAAGTGCGCTCAATTTCGCAACCGAACTGCATCCCGGCGTGACCGCCGGGCAAAAGGTGATACCGGTCAACGTGGTCGGCTGTTACGCGCCGGCCGGTCGCTATGCGCACATCGCCTCGGCCTACATGACCGTGGCCACGGCCAAGGCTGCCGGCGTCAAGACCATCATCGCCTGTTCCAGCCCGTTTCGCGGCGGCGGCATGCATCCCTACGTGCTGTATGCGTTCAAGACCGCCGGTGCCGACGTCATCATGACGCTGGGCGGGGTACAGGCGATCGCCACCCTGGCCTTCGGCCTGTTCACCGGAAAGCCCGCCGATGTGGTGGTCGGGCCGGGCAACAAATTCGTCGCCGAGGCCAAGCGCAGCCTGTTCGGCAAGGTCGGCATCGATGTGTTTGCCGGGCCGTCGGAAGTCGGCGTCATTGCCGACGCCAGCGCGGACCCGGCCATCGTCGCCAGTGATCTGGTAGGCCAGGCCGAACATGGCCATGAGTCGCCGGCCTGGCTGTTCACCACCGACCGGAAACTGGCGCAAGAGGTCATGCGACTGGTACCGATGTTGATCGACAGGCTGCCGCCCACCGCCAAGGACGCCGCCGGTTCGGCTTGGCGCGACTATGGCGAGGTCATGCTGTGCAGCAACCGGGATGAAGTGGTGGAGATCTCCGATCGCTATGCCAGCGAACACCTGGAGGTGCACGCCGAAGACCTGGAATGGTGGCTGGACAAGCTGACCTGCTACGGCTCGCTGTTCCTGGGCGAGGAGACCACGGTCACCTATGGCGACAAGGCCTCGGGCACCAACCATGTGCTGCCGACCAAGGGTGCAGCGCGTTATTCCGGCGGCCTGTCGGTGCACAAGTTCATGAAGGTGCTGACCTGGCAGCGCATGACGCGCGAGGCCAGCCGCGACATCGGCCTGGTCAGTGCCCGCATCAGCCGGCTCGAGGGCATGGAGGCCCATGCGCGTACCGCCGACGACCGGCTGGCCAAATACTTCGCCAACGAGAAGTTCGATCTCGGCGAGCCGGTCACGGTCTGAGCGCCGGGCAACGCATCAACCAGTCCCATGTCGCTCCCGATCGCCCTTGAAACCTTTGCGCTGACCGGCCGGCGTGCCGTCGTCACCGGCGGCAATGCGGGCATCGGCGAAGCGATGGCCACTGCGTTGGGGCGTGCCGGCGCGTCGCTGTTGCTGGTGGCGCGCCGCGCCGCGGAGCTGGACGCGGCAGCGCATCGGTTGCGGGCACAGGACATTGCCTGCGAAACGCTGGTTGCCGATCTCGACCGCACGCCGCAGCTGCCCGCGATCGGTGCGGAAATTGCGGCGCGCGGCACTGTCGACATCCTGGTCAACGCCGCTGGCGTCAACCTGCGCCAGCCCTTTGGCGATGTGACGCCCGAAGCCTGGGACCTGCAACTCGCGCTGCACCTGGGTGCGCCATTCTTTCTGACCCAGGCTCTGGCACCCGGCATGGCCGAGCGCGGTTATGGCCGGATCATCAACATCGCATCGCTGCAGTCCACGCGCGCGTTTGCCAACAGCGCGCCCTACGGCGCAGGCAAGGGTGGCGTGGTGCAGCTGACGCGCGCCATCGCCCAGGCGTGGTCGTCGCGCGGCATCACCTGCAACGCGATCGGCCCCGGGTTCTTCCCGACCGACCTGACCGCGCCGGTATTTGCTGATCCCGCCCTGGCGGCAATCCATGCAGCCAAGACCGCCATCGGTCGCAACGGCCGTCTGGAGGACCTGCATGGCGCAACCGTCTTTCTGGCCAGCGCCGCGAGCGGCTACATCACCGGCCAGTGCCTGATGGTCGACGGCGGCTACACCGCGCTGTGAGCGCCTTTACCGAGTCTGCACCATGCAATCCCTGGTCTACACCCAACCCAACGAAGTGCAATTGCAGGACCGCCCCGTGCCCGTGCTGGCCGACGGCGAAGTGGTATTGCGCATCGAGGCCGCCGGCATCTGCGGCTCGGACATGCATGCCTACCATGGCCACGATCCGCGCCGCAAACCCGGCCTGGTGCTGGGCCATGAATTCGCGGCCACCGTGCTGCAGTCGGCCGCGCCGTTGTGGCGCGTCGGGCAACGCGTCACCGGCAACCCGCTGATCACCTGCGGGCGCTGCGACTACTGCCTGCAGGGCCGCGACAACCTGTGCGCCAACCGGACCATGGTCGGCATGAGCCGACCCGGTGCCTTCGCCCAACAGATGAGCATTCCCGGCCAGTGCCTGATCGCACTGCCCGACACGCTGGACCTGGTCGCAGGCGCTCTGACCGAGCCGGCTGCCACTGCGCTGCATGCGATCAACCTGTCCATACGCGCGCTGATGCGGCCGCTGCCCGAGTGCCGGGTGCTGGTGATCGGCGGCGGCGCGATCGGCATGTTGTCGGCGCTGCTGCTCAAGAACTACGGCGTGGCCGAACTGCAGGTGGCCGAGGTCAACGCGCTGCGACGCGCATCGCTGGAGCGGCATGCGGCCTGCATCAGCTTCGATCCGCGCCAGCACACCGCGCCGGAGAACGGATTCGAGTTTGTCATCGACGCGGTGGGCAGCGTCGCCACCCGCAAGTCGGCGCTAGCTGCCGTGGCACCGGGCGGCGTCGTCATGCACATCGGCCTGCAGGACTGGGCCAGCGAGATCGACATGCGCAAGCTCACGCTGGCCGAGATCACGCTGCTGGGCACCTACACCTACAGCATGGTCGACCTGCGCGCGACCGTAGCCGCACTGGCGCGCGGCGCGTTCGGCGACCTGTCCTGGGTCGAGCGGCGCAGCCTGTCCGACGGCGCGCAGGCCTTCGACGACCTGCATCAGGGACGCACGGCGTCGGCCAAGGTTGTGCTCGAGCCTGCGCATTGACAGCCAGAAGAGCCAGAGAAGCAACTACTCCCCAAACAACGTTCCATCCTCTACCTGCGCGCGCGCCATCGACCCTGCGCCGGTCAATCCAGAAGTTTGAATCCATTGGCTGGCCGGCAGCGTATAGCCAATACCAGCGGTCAATCATGACCGGTGGCTGGCATTCGCCACCTCCGCGACCCGAACGATTCATTTGTTCCCCAGAAAGGCTCCCCATGCGCAGCTTCCGCAACCAATCCCTCTTCGCCGCAGCCGGCCTGCTCACGCTCGCCGCCTGGACATCGACCGCGTCCGCCGGCCATCTCAACATCGTGCTTGAGACTCAGCTGGACGGCCGCCAGGAAATCGGCATGGGTGGCGCAAGCTCGGCTCTGGTGGGTGACCTGACTGCGAGCGCCAGCGCCTATGTTTTTGGCGTCGACGGCAACCCCGCGACCCTGTGTTACCTGATCGTCGACGTGAAGAAGCTCGACGAGATTGCGCAGGCGCCGGGCAATGGCCGGGCGGCCCATATCCATGAAGGCATGCGCGGCGCGAACGGGCCGGTGGTGGCCAGCCTGGCCTGGCCGCAGGATGGCCAGGCCAGCGACTGCCTGACCGAGGGCCAGGCCGGCAAGTTTCCGACCAACGAGGCCGGCATCGTGCAGCGCATCTTGAAGAATCCGAAGAACTTCTACGTCAACATCCACAATTCGGTGCATCCGAATGGCGCAATCCGCGGGCAGTTGCAGGAGAACGCGCACCAGCACTGATGCGGCTGCGGTCCGTCAGTGGAGTGGGGTCGGGAGATCGCCCAGCAGTCGCGCGACCAGTTGAGCCTGGCTGTGCACGCCGAGCTTGCCGAACACCATCTTGAGGTAGTCGCGCGCAGTGCCGTAGGTGATGCCCATTTTGCGCGCCGCTTCGCGCAGCGAGTCGCCCTGCGCGAGCTGATACGCGAGCCGGCTCTCGGACATCGTGCAACCGTAACGCTGGCTGATCCCCCAGGCCGACACGGGCGTGCGGTTGGCCGCTGCCGGCAAGGCCAGCAGCAAGACCGTGCCCAGCCGCGGCAGAGATCCGTTACTGGGCGCGGCCAGCGGAATCGCGTGCACCGTCAGGTGCCCCTGCGTGCCACACGGCACCTGGAGCGGACCGCAAGGGTCGACGGAGTCGACAGCGGCTCCGGCACGCGCGAACCAGGCCGCAAACACCTGCCGTGCATGCGTCTGGGCGGCGTTCAATTCGCCCCCCGCCAGCGACAGGCCCTGGTCGCTGCGCAGCAGCGACTCCATCGCCGCGTTGGCATACACCATGCGCCGGCGCGCATCGACAAGTGCAATCGCCTGCGGCATGGCGTCAAAGACCGACGCCATCGCAGGGTTGGTCTGAGGCCGTTCCAGACGGCTCGTCAGCTGCAAGGCACGTGTCATGTGTCTGGCCAGGCGCTCGAACGCGCGTACCTCCGAACCATCGAACGAGCGCATGTCGGGCGCGCGCAGCAGCGTGATATTGGCCACCAGATCCGGCTCGGCCAGCAGCGTGGTGCCGATCGAGTAGCGGAACCCCTGTGGACGCATCCATTCGTTGTAGTACTCTGACCGGTACAACGCGCCGGGCTCGCGCAGTATGCGATCCAGCCGCTCGTTCGTGCGCACGACCCCGGTCTGGTGCAGTTGTTGCGTCAGCCGCATCCAGGGGTTGTCGGGCAAGAAATAGAGTTCGCTGAAAGACCGGACCCAATCGGCCCCGACCCCGGTCAGGCACACCGGCTGTACGCGGCGCGCAGCGCGGTGCAGGAAATAGAAGGTCTGCGCCTCCGACGGAAAGCTGCGCTTCATCAGCGCCATCACGTCGCCCCACGCAGCGGGCTCCAGTACGGTGCGATATACCGCATCGATCAGATCGTCCGGCAGCGAAAGGGTCATGCGTGCGCGACCTCCGGTTTGCCGTTCGATTCTATGCCCGGATCACTCCCAATTGGGAGGTGCGCGGTGCCGCCTGCGCGCCGATCATGGGCAACAACGGGAGAACCAAGATGCACATCGGTACGCACCTATTCGCGGCACGGCGGTCGCACCGCGCCAGGCAAAGTTTCGGGCGCACTGCACTGTGCGCCGCGGTGATGGGCTTGTGCGCCGCAGTTCCGGCGACGGCGGCGAGTGTCAACTGGACAGGCGTGTCGGGCTTTTGGGACCTGGTCACGAACTGGAGTTCCAATCCGGCTCTGCCCGGGGTGGGCGACGGCGCTGTCATCGACGTGGCCGGTGGTCGCACCATCAGCGTACGCGCGACCGGCGGGCCCTTCTTTATCGACAGTCTGAACCTGCCCGGCGACGACCTGCTCGCCATCGCCGGTGGTTCGCTGACGGTGGCAGCCGGTTTCACCCACAACGCCGGGACCAGCATCACCAGTGGCAGTTTGAATCTCAATGGCGCCAGTTCAATGGCCTCACTGACCCAGAGTGCGGCTGGCTTGCTTGGCGGCATCGGCATACTGACCGTTGGCGGCACCGCATTCCTGTCCGGCACGCACACCGGCATCGGCACCACCATCTTGCAGGGCGCGACCACGGTCAACGGCCTGAACCTGGATGCCGGGCGCGTGCTGCTGAACCAGAACACGGTCACGTTGAACGGCGGCATGAACCTCAATCCGGCCAACAACACCGGCGCCGGACGCATCGACAACGCGATCGGTGCGCTGTTCGACGTGCGCACCTTCAACCTGTCGATCGCTGCATCCGGCCTGGCCGACCTCAATGCACTACCTGGATACCCGGTGTTCAACAATGCCGGCGAGCTGCGCAAGAGCACGTCCGGTGGTTATGGCATATCGGTGCCGCTCAACAATACCGGCAAGATCGACGTGCAGCTGGGCAGCCTGAGCCTGAACGCCGGTGGCAACAACAGTGGCAGCAATACGATCGCCGCAGGCAGCTCGCTCATCCTGGCCGCCGGTGTCCACGACCTGCTGGCCGGCGCCAGTTTTGCGGGCGCCGGCGCATTGACGGTCAGTGGTGCCGGCACCGTCGTCAACATCGTGACCCCGGCCACGGTGGGCAGCGCATTCACGATGGGCGGCGGCACGGTGCAGGGTGGCAACTTGACACTGACCGGCGCGACCAGCATCGCCATCAGTTCGTCGCTCGGCATGATGTCGGGGGCGGGCACGACGTTTTTGCAGGGCGCCACCAGCATCGCCAACTTCAGCCTGGACGCCGGCCGCGTACTGCGCAACGAAGCGACGACCAACCTGGTCGGCAGCATCGACCTCAACCGGACCGTAGCCGCGGGTGCGGGCCGGATCGAGAATGCCGCAGGTGCCTTGTTCGACGTGCGCACCTTCAACCACGGTATCTCGTCCACCAACCAGGGCGCCGCCGACAACGGCCTGGATGCCGCCGTCAACAACGCCGGCATCTGGCGCAAGAGCGCGTCCGCCAACAACTACGGGATCAGCGTGCGCTTCAACAACCTGGCTGGTGGGGTAGTGGATGTGCAAACCGGAGGCTTCACCTTTTCGGGTGGCGGCAGCCACCGCGGTGCAGCCATGCTGGCCACGGGCACCTCGCTGGCGCTGGGGGGCGGCACGCACGACATCCATGCCGGTGCGAGTTTCTCGGGCGCCGGCACGCTGGCGGTGAACGGTGCCGCAACGGTAGTCAACATCAACACGCCGCTGACCATCGCCAGCGGATTCAGCCAATCGGGCGGAACGATACAAGGCAGCGACCTCACTTTGTCCGGACCCACCGCACTGGGCATCGTTTCGTCGCTCGGATATATGACGGGCGCGTCCACCACCACCTTGCAAGGCGCAACCCGGCTCGGTGGCGTCAACGCGTTCGGCCTCGATGCCAAACGCGTATTGCGCAACGAAGGTGACCTGATGCTGGTCGGCGCGATCCAGATGAACCGCACCGTTGCGATCGGTGCGGGACGGATCGAGAACACCACCAGTGGCGTGGTTGACGTGCAGACCTTCAACCTGTCGATCAGCTCCGCCGACCAGGGCGTGCTCGACCGCGGGCTTGACGCACGCTTTGACAACGCCGGATTGTTCAAGAAGACCACTACCGGGAACTACACGATCGCCGTGCCATTCTTCAACACCGGTATCGTCTCGGTCGAAAAGGGCTCGCTGACCTTCAGCGGCGGCATTGCCGGCCAATTCGGAAGGATCGTCGTCGGCGCCGGAACCACGCTGGGCCATGCCAGCGTGCTCGACAACCGCGGCGTGTTGCAGGGCGCGGGAACGATCGGCGCCTCGACGGTCAGCAACAGCGGCCGGGTGAGCCCCGGACTGTCGCCGGGCACATTGACGATTGCCGGCAACTATGCGCAACAGGCGGACGGCGATCTTGAAGTCGAACTGGAAAACCTGTCGAGTTTCGACCTGTTGAGCGCTACCGGCGGCGCGAGCCTGGCCGGCACGTTGACCGTGCGCCCCTTTGGCGGCTACGTGCCGGTCGTCGGTGACAGCTTTGTGATCCTGGCGTCCGGCGGCACGCTCAGCGGGGCATTTGACGGCAGTCCGATTGCGGCCGGTTTTGGCGCGGACGTCGATTTCGATGTGTCGTACGACTACAGCCTGCGCACTGTCACATTGCAAGTGGCCCAGATCACCGCGGTTCCAGAGCCCGCAGCCGGCTGGTTGCTGCTGGCAGGACTGGGCGGCGTCGCCTATGCAGCGGGCTGGCGCAAGCGCCGGCTATCGCCAATTTCCCCACTGTTGCCCTCGGTGGCTTTGGCCGGCATGTTATTGACTGTTGCCCCGGCATGGTCGCGCACTCTGGATGCGCAGGCGCTCAAGGACTTCGGTGGCACCTACATGGTCGACTGCGCAAATCCAAATTCGGCCAAGGCCAGTGTGTTTGCCCATGCGCTGGTCTTCCTGAACGGCAACCAGCGCATCGCCAGCAACAGCATCGAGACCGGCTTTGCCTTCTTTCACCCCAATCCCGGTCCACCGGGGTTTCGCGTCTCGCTGATCAACACCGGGCCTGCGGGTCAGGAAATGTTGTGGCATGTATTCCAGGATGGCGCGGGGCCATACCTGGTCTTTGAGCAAGGCGACGCCAGGACCACTGCCGCAATTGGAGCCGCGCTTGCGAAGCAGAAGTTCCGCCGCTGTGGTGGCGACGCGCCGGCCCGCGCGATGACGCAGCTACCCGCGGCGGTACCGCTGCCGGCCAGCCCGAAACGCGTCTATGCCCTCCATGAACTGAGCGCATCCGGCATGCTGCAGGACCCCAAGGCCCGAGTCGCTTATTTCAGGGCCCTCGGACCGCTGCGCCGCGAACCCTGGCTGGCCAGGCTCGACGGGCCGAGCGGCACCAACCGACAGCTCACGATTGCCGGCATTCCCTACCTGCTCGCCAGCGCCTGCAAGAACCACGATTGTTTCGACCACAACACGGTCCTGCTGTATTCGGCTGAGCAGGGTCTGGTGGCTGGACTGGTCTACCAGCGTGGGCGCGCCGTGCTGATCGGCGCACCGTCGCCGGCGCTGGCCGGGGAACTAGGCCGGCTGTGGCGACAGGAGTACCGCAGCAACAAACCATGACGGAGGTCTTGGTCGCACCTTGTGCGCAGCAGCGATTTCCAGGCCGCTCGTCGCTTTGCCCGTCGATCGGTCGTCGCGTGCGCGGATCGACTTAGCCAAGCGTGATCGTCGCTCGCACCGTGCCGGCCTTGTCATGGCGCACCACGACCTGCACCTGCGCGCCGGCGGGTCCGCGCACTACCCACTGCAGCTTGGCGCGATCGGCCATCGGCGTGGTGTCGGTCCAGAAACTGACCAGGCTGTGCTTGTAGGCCCGTCCTTCCAACTCACCAACGTTGCTGCGCAATTGGCCGGACACCAGCGCGACACGCGCTGGCAAAGTGATTTCGCCAATCAGTCCGCGCGACTGCTTGCGTTCTAGCGCACGCTTGGACACATACGAGGGCAGATGCCCGGTGTTCTGCACGCCAACCTCGATCTTGTAGCTGTCGCTGCCCAGGCTTTCACATCGGGCATGCACCAGTTCGAGCTTGGGTGATGTCAACGCATTCCACAGCAACCAATCGGGGAAACGCCGGATTTCCTTCTCCAGCAGATGCGGCGGCGGGTTGCGAAAGGCGTGGATCTTGTCCCAGCCACCGATCTCGACCGGGCCCAGCTCCGGATGCTCGTACGCATACCAGTCGATATAGCCTTTGCCCTTGAGCGCGGTGTCCGACCAGGCCAGCAGCTTGAGGTCGTCCTCGACCGGGTGGTCGCGGAACCAGTCGATGAATTTGTAGTTCTGGATGCCGGCCTCGCGCATCGGACTCCAAATCTCGACCGTCCATTTGTACAGGCCCAGGTGCTCGTAGATCCAGTCGAAGCCGCCGCTGATCACGTCCTTGGGGTGGTAGCGAAATTCGTGGTAGGTGCTGATCGCCGGGTAGCCGGTGATCGCCGTCCCCTTCTCGCCCTGGGCCTTGTAGACCCACAGGTCTTCGGCCGCCATCTCGTCGTCGGAGCGGCCCGAGAACGGGCGCAGCAACACGCCGCTCCAGGTGTGGAGGGACACCCCACCCATGATGTTGGGATGGTGAGTGATGAAATGCACCACCGAGCGTATCTCCGGTTCGGAGGTTGGATACGGCCCGGCGCCCATCTGCTCGAACTCCTGGCGCCAGCCGGCGGGGAAGTTGCGGTTCAGGTCCAGCCCTTCGCGGTCCCGGTTGACCTTGAGCGCGAAACCGTCATAGTCGCGCACCCGTCCCTCGGGCAGGATGCGGTAGTAAGTACCGCCGACTTCCGTCGGTTCGCGCGCCACCATCAGGCGCGGCTCATCGGAGTGGCATTTCCAGTTACCGTTCGCATCCGCCATTCGCATCGACAGGATGCGGCCATCACCATCCACGTCCTCGATGTCCAGGCCTTCGACAAAATCCTCATCGTACGGATAGGGGCGGGTCGAGGAGCGGATGATCTTGGGCGTATCGCGCATCGCCCACTCGGCGCCATCCGGGTTGATGCGCGGGCAGATGTAGAACACCCGGCTGTCCAGGCACCGGGTCACGTCGTCACGCCGACCGTACTCGCGCGTCAGCGTGTCGATCAGGTACAGCGCAGCCGCGCCGCCGGCCAGTTCGCTGGCATGGATGTTGGCGTCGACCCAGTAGGCCGGCTTGTCCAGCGCCGCGCCGGTGTCCTGGTTGGTGACCGTCAGCACCCAGATGTCGCGCCCTTCATGGCTTTTGCCCACGCTCTCGATCTGCAACAGCCGGGGATGGGACTGCACCAGTTGCTGCAAGATGGCAGTGAACGCCTCGTAGCGGTAGTAGCGGTCGTACTGGATCATGGGGTCCTTGAGCTGCGCGACAAGCTGCGCCTGCTTCTGCGCACCCGCACGCAGATGCGGCGCATGATACGACGCCCCTGGGCCCCGCGCCCCTGCATGCACAGACGTTGTCAGCCGCCCCGGCGCGCCCGCTCGTACAGACCCTGCACCTTGGACTCGTTGGCCTGCAGTTCGCGGATGCGCTGCGGGCCGCTGGGATGGGTCGACAGGAACGGCAGGTTGCCGCCACTCCCACCCGACGCCTCGGCCATCTTGCGCCACAGGCTGGCGCCGGCCTGCGGCGCGTAACCGGCCCGCGCCGCAAGCTCGAGGCCGACCAGATCGGCCTCGCTTTCGTCCTCGCGGCTGAAGTTGAGGGTGAGTAGCTGGGTTCCGATATTGGCCGCCACGTCGCCCAGGTCGCCCAGGCCGAACAGGCGCGCGGCCAGCGACAGCCCGATGCCAGTGGCCTGGGTCTTGCCGATGCGCTCGCTGGCATGTTCGCGCAACGCATGGGCCATCTCGTGGCCCATCACCATGGCCGCCTCGTCGTCGGTGAGTGACAGCCGCTCCAGGATGCCGGTGAAGAACGCGATCTTGCCGCCGGGCATGCAGAACGCGTTGATGTCCTTGCTGCCGATCAGGTTCACCTCCCAGCGCCACTGACTCGAGCGATCGTTCCACTGTGCCGCAAACGGGATGATGCGCTGCGCGATCGCCCGCAATCGGCGGACCTGGGAATTGCCATCGGGCGCCAGCGCCTGTTGCGCGCGCGCCTCGGACATCATCTTGGCGTATTGCTGGGCCGCGGCTTTCTCGATGTCGTCAGCCGATACCAGCTTGCGAAAACCCGAGCGCTTGCCCACATCGACCTGCGCGATGGCAGGCGCGGCAGCCATGGCGGCGCCCGCAAGCAAAAAGCCACGGCGCAGCGCCCATGGCGACTGTTTGGAAATGCAACGCATGCACATGGGTGAATAATAGTCCCAAGCGCCCAATCGCCGCATGTCAGACAACATCCCCATTTCCAGTAGTCCCCGTGTACCGTGGCGTGACGCCTTGCGTGTGTACCTGGAGCCGGCCAGCCTGCGCATGTTGCTGCTGGGCTTCTCGGCCGGTTTGCCGCTGCTGCTGGTTTTCGGCACGCTGAGTTTCTGGCTGCGCGAGGCCGGCATCGACCGCACCACCATCGGCTACCTGAGCTGGGTCGGTCTGGCCTATGGCTTCAAATGGGTCTGGGCGCCGCTGGTGGACCGGCTGCCGATTCCGCTGCTGACGCGCTGGCTGGGACGCCGGCGCAGCTGGCTGCTGCTGTCGCAATGCGTGATCATCGGCGCGCTCTCCGCGATGGCCTTCACTGACCCGCGCGTCGCCCTGGCGCCAATCGTCTGGGGCGCGCTGGCAGTGGCCTTTGCGTCGGCCACCCAGGACATCGCACTCGATGCCTACCGCATCGAGTCGGCCTCCACCGAGCGCCAGGGCGCGCTCGCTGCCACCTACCAGACCGGCTACCGGTTGGCGATGATCTGGGCCGGCGCCGGCGTGCTGTGGATCGCGGCGCGCGCCGAGGTGGCCGACATGGCGCGCTACCAGCCCGGCGCCTGGCAGATTGCCTATCTGGTGATGGCGGCATCGATGCTGGTGGGCGTGCTGACGGTGCTGCTGTCGCCCGAGCCGCAGCACCGTTTGCTGGCGCCCGCCAAGGACCTGCGCGAATGGCTTCAAGGCGCGCTGGTGGCGCCGTTTGCCGATTTCCTGGGCCGATACCACTGGCATGCGGCGCTGATCCTGGCGTTGATCGCGATCTACCGCATCAGCGATGTGGTGATGGGCATCATGGCCAATCCGTTTTATGTCGACATGGGCTACAGCAAGGACGAGGTCGCCGCTGTCACCAAAGTCTATGGCGTGGTCATGACGCTGGTGGGCGCCTTTATCGGCGGCGTGATGTCGATGCGCTACGGCGTGATGCGCGTCTTGATGCTGGGCGCGGTTCTGAGCGCGGCCACCAACCTGCTGTTTGCCTGGCTGGCAGGCCATGGCCATGACGTCACCGCCCTGATCGCGGTGGTATCGGCCGACAACCTGAGCAGCGGCATCGCCTCGGCCGCGTTCATCGCCTATCTGTCCGGGCTGACCAATATCCAGTACTCGGCCACCCAATATGCCTTGTTCAGCTCGCTGATGCTGTTGCTGCCCAAGTTCCTGGCCGGGTTTTCAGGCGGCTATGTCGATGCGAATGGGTATGCGCAGTTTTTCACCGCGACGGCGCTGCTCGGCCTGCCGGTGCTGGCGCTGATCGCGCTGGCGACCTGGGCCGGGCATGGGCAAACGCTGCGCCATGCGGTGGCGCCAGCCCCGAACTGACGAGCGGCTTGCGGAGCCGCCCGGCCCGCAATGCAGCGGCCATCGGTTTACCTGCTCTTTACCAGCCCTTCAAGCCACCTGCATGCCCAGCGCATAAACTGACCCCATGGTGGAACGGCTGTTGATGATCGAGGACGACACCCGGCTGGCGCAGATGGTGTCGCAGTATCTGGGCCAATCGGGCTATGAGGTGTCGCATGCGCCGAATGCCCAGGCCGGCCTGGACCATCTGCAGGGCCGCACGTCGGCGCCCCTACCCGACCTGGTGATCCTGGACCTGATGCTGCCCGACATGGATGGGCTGGAAGTGTGCCGGCGTATCCGCGCCCTGCCCGGCCCGGCGGCGCGCATGCCGGTGCTGATGCTCACCGCCAAGGGCGACCCGATGGACCGCATTGTCGGATTGGAGATCGGCGCCGACGACTATCTGCCCAAGCCCTTCGAGCCGCGCGAATTGCTGGCTCGCATCCGAGCCGTGCTGCGCCGGGGTAGCGGATCGGGAGTGTCGACGCATCGGATGCAGTTCGGCTCGCTACAGATCGACCGGGACGCGCGCACGGTGACGGTGGCGGAGCAGCCGTGCGATCTCACCTCCTACCAATTCGACCTGCTGGTGGCACTGGCCGAGCGTGCCGGGCGGGTGCTGACGCGCGACCAGATCATGGAAGCGGTACGGGGGCGCGAGCTCGATGCCTTCGATCGTTCGATCGACGTGCACATGGGGCGCATCCGCGCGGCCATCGAACGCGATGCCAAGAACCCCAAACGCATCCTGACCGTGCGTGGGGTTGGCTACGTCTTTGCCCGGCAACAGGACTGACAGCAGCGCCGCTCGGGTTCCGATGAAAACGCCCCTGTTCCAGCGCCTGTACCTGCGCATCTGGCTCGCGGTGGTCGGCGCCGTGGTGCTGATGCTGGTGCTGGTGGGATGGTTGTGGCGTGTCGAGGCCGAGCGCGAACGTGCAATGCGGCCCGGGCGTGAGATCGTGCTGCGCGACAGCACCGGCGCGGTCATCGGGCAGGCGCCGGCGCGCCCGATCCGCACACCGGGCCAGGCGCCGGAATTCCAGGTCACCACGCGCAGCGGCGAAACCCTGTACATCCAGTTGCCGCGCCCGCATGAGGAGGGAGCCATGCCGCGGCCCATGGGGCAACGTCGGGGTGCGCCCAATTCTCGCGTGGGTTTTGCGTGGATGCTGGCGATCATCGCGGCGGCGGTCGCACTTGGCAGTTATCCGGTAGTGCGCAGGCTGACAACGCGGCTGGAAAAGCTCGAGTCGGGCGTGCGCCAGTGGGGCGACGGAGACCTGGGCCAGCGGCTGCCGGAAGACGGCCGTGACGAGGTCGCCAACCTGGCGCGCGGCTTCAATGAGGCAGCGGCCCGGGTACAGGCGCTGCTGCTGTCACACAAGGCCTTGCTCGCCAACGCCTCGCACGAACTGCGTTCGCCCCTCACGCGTATCCGCATGGGGCTCGAGCTATTGGGCGCGCAGGCTTCGTCGCAGGCCAAGGCCGAGATAGCCCGCAATATCCAGGAACTGGATCAGCTGATTGAGGAGATCCTGCTGGCCAGCCGGCTCGATGCCAGCCAGGCCGATATCGGTACGCCGGAGCCGCTCGATCTGGTTGGCATCATGGCCGAAGAATGCGCGCGCCTGGACGCTGAGCTGCAGGTGGACGGCACGGCGGATGCGCTGACGGTCAATGGCGTCGCCAAATTGCTGCGCCGGATGGTGCGCAACTTGCTGGAGAACGCCCATCGCCATGCACCGGGCACGGTTACGGTGCAGTTGGCAACGCGCTCGGGCATGGTCGAACTCCTGGTCTGCGACCGTGGCCCGGGCGTGCCAGACACATTCCGCGAACGCATTTTCGAGCCGTTCTTCCGCCTGCCAGGCGCCAGCGAACGTGATGGCGGCGTGGGTTTGGGCTTGGCTTTGGTCAAATCGATCGCCTTGCGCCACGGTGGCTCCGTCTCCTGCGGGAACCACCCGGGTGGCGGCGCCTGTTTTCGGGTGCTGCTACCCCAGATCGGGCCGCAGGTTTCCCACTAGGGCGAACAGCCGACGGGAATAGTTCCGATTTCAGCGAAAAATCGATTGCCATCCCCCTAATGGAGGATGGCGCATCGTTGGCCCGATCGATAAAGTTGATTCAACTGCTGTCACAGTACAAAGCCAAAGGGACCACCTCGAACAAGCAATGCTCCTTGGAAAACAGATCTCGTCTCCAACGTTGTCCTTCACAGGACTCTTTCAGGCCACCTTCGGGTGGTCTTTTTTTGTGCGCGGCGGGTATTGCTAAGCTGATAGTTCAGGAAACCCTTGTGGATAAATGGTGGCGAGCGATGGATCGAATCGCTCGAGGCCGTCGGGCTTTCCCTCTGTCAAATTGATTGCGTGCAGGTGGGAATTCGGCGAGATGAAATGCAGTTGCAGGTGCTCGGACAGGTGGCCACAATCAGCCAGTGGCGGTGATCGGTAACGCCATAAGAAAACCAAAAACCCGCCGTAGCGGGGCAACGGCGCGTGTCTGCACTGAGCCGTAGCTACGCATTCTTACGCCGGCTAAGGCCAAGTCCCGCGAGGGCGAGGATGAAAAGGACCAGTGAGCCTGGCTCCGGCACTGCTGCCACGGAAAAGTTGTCTACGGAGAATTCAGGGTTTCCTCCAATGCCGCTGAAGGACACAGAGGTAAGACCTCGAAACGTATTGTCGAATGAGAAAAGCTGCATGCCCGTAAGTGGATCCTTGATCAGATCAAGATCGAAGATCTGCGTGGCCCAGATATGCGGCTGCTGTATCCAACTTTCACCACCTTCGAAGCTGAAGATGTCGAAGATGGATCCGGACGACTCTGACAACGTTAGAGTTGACGTGTTGAACGAAATCAGTCGAATCGTTCCGTTTCCCGAGAAATCCGTCGCCCCCTGCCCACTGTTTGCAAACGCGAAGGCGAACGATCCATTATGCGCAAGCGTGTATCCATGAGAAGTCCTGGACGAATTCGCAAAGAACCCCGGTACTACATCCTCCAAATCAACAAGCGATGCTTGCGCGCTAGTGATTGCAACGAAAAATGAAGCAAGGCAGCAGAGAAAGAATTTGGCGGTACTCACTTGATTCTCCTTCAGGAAATTTGTCGGATGCAGAACCGATCCTACAACCGCAGCCCGATAAGCACGATCCGCGCCCAAAGTGTAAAGATCAATAAGATCAAAAGGCTAGCGTTCCATGCAGTGTTGTTAGGTCGAAACATGTAAGATTTTTCGACACGAGAAGTATGGCTCTGTCGCGAGCTCATTCTCCCGCTGCTAAAGATGTTAGATCGCGTTGCCGCCCGTGCGCCGAGTCCCGCACGGGTGATCGACGCACCGGATCGGCCGAAGACCCCGACCATCTCACTCGTACTGCGCCGAGATGCCGCCGCGCCCCTGGCCTTCGGCAGCTCCTTGGACGACCAGCTCCAGCTCGGCCGCAAGCCGT
>JANNKH010000020.1:0-21828 GCA_031396205.1 Rhodoferax sp. | reverse complement strand
GTGGCACCTCGCCTTCGAACTGGTAGGCGATGTCCAGCTGCTTCTCGGCCGCCCGCCCGCCGATCAGGTCCATCGCCGACTCCACGCATTCGCGCAGATCGAACGGATGGGCCTCGATATCCATGCGACCGGCCTCGATCTTGGAGAAGTCCAGGATGTCGTTGATGATGGTCAGCAGCGAATCGCCACTGTCCCGGATCGTGGATGCGAAGTCGCGCTGGTCTTCGGTCAGCGGCGTGTCCAGCAGCAGCCCGCTCATGCCGATCACCGCGTTCATCGGCGTGCGGATCTCGTGGCTCATCGTGGCCAGGAACGCGCTCTTGGCTTCGTTGGCGCCCTCGGCGAGCAGCTTGGCGGCTTCGGCCGCGGCTCGGGCCTCCTGCGTCTCCTTGAACATCTGCGTGTTCTGGACCGCAATCGCAGCCTGATCGGCGAATGTCTTGATCAGACCGATCTCCCGCGGCGTGAACGGCCGCAGGTCGGTGCGCACGGCCGCAATGGTTCCCAGCACCCGGTCCTTGGAGACCATGGCCGAGCTCAGCATCGAGCAGTTGCTGCCGACGATGCGTGCGGCGGCACGAACCGACTCCGGCACATCGTCGCCGTTGAGCACGTCGGGCCAGTAGGATGGCGTACCGGTTACCAGGTCGCGCCCCGGCGCCGGACGCGGAAAAACGCTTTGCAGCGCCTGTGCCCGTTCGCCACTGCCCGCGCGCCAATGCAATAGGCCATCGCTGGCGACCGACGTAATCGCCAGATGGGAGCCCGGCAACAGCTGCTCCATGCTCACGCGGATGGCCTCGAACACCGGCTGCGCATCCGACACCGACTTGCTGACCACATCCAGCAACGCGGCGGACGTCTGCTGCTGCTCCAGCGCCTCCTGCGTCTGCGTGAACATCCTGGCGTTCTGGATCGCGATCACCGCCTGGTCGGCGAACGTGCGCAGCAGCGCGATCTCCTTGTCCAGGAACGGCTGCGGCGGCTGGCGCATGACCATGATCGAGCCAATGCCGCGGTCTTCCCAGACCATCGGAGCAAACACACCCGAATAGTTGCCGATCGACGCGACAGCGTCGCGGGTCGCCGCCGGCAGGTCGGGCATGGCGGCGGCATCGGGAATGTAGACCGTGCGCCGCTCCCGGATTGCCAGCCCGGTGGCGGTGCGGTCCACCGGCGTCGGCAGGGCATTCGTCATCGCCTGGATGGCGGCGCCACGCAGCGCACCCGCGTGCAGCTGCCCATCGTCGCCCACGACGAAGATGGCCAGTTGTGCGGTGGCAAACAGCCGCTCGCAGCTGTCGAGGATCTTGTCGAATACCGGCAAGGTGTCGGACACCGAGTTGCTGATGACCTGCAGCACTTCCGCGCTGGCGGTCTGCTGTTCCAGTGCCTCGCGGGTCTCCTTGATAAGACGCGCATTCTTCATGGCGATCTGCGCCTGCGCAGCGAATGCCTGCACCAACGCGATCTGCTTGTCGGTGAACGGCCGGACCTCCGTGCGGTTGAGCGCGAACAGGCCGATGAGCGTTTCGCCGTCGCGCAGGGGTACGCACAGGTACGTCCGGATACCGCCCACCTCGACGTCAGCCACCGCGCGCGGCAGCCGCTTCTGGTAAGGCTTCAACTCCCGGATGTCGGAAATCTGAAGATACGGGGGCCCGCCCGTGGTGGGGCCGTACAGATGCTTCACCTGCACCCGCTGGTTCATCACATAAGGCAAGTAAGCCTCCGGCACGTTGTAGCCACCAGCACCAATGGCGACTTCGCCCTCGACGTTCCACACGCCGCAATGGTCCGCACCGCACAACCGCATTGCCTTGCGGGCAATCGTGTCGAATACGGGTTTGATGTCGCCGGGCGAGGCGTTGATCACCTCCAGCACCTCGGCAGTCGCGGTCTGCCGCTCCAGCGCCTCCTGGGTCTCGCGGAACAGCCGCGCGTTCTGAATCGCTATCACCGCCTGGTCGGCAAAGGTCTTGAGCAACGCGCGCTCCCTGGGCAGGAAGCTTCCCGGGCGTCGCGCGGCCAAGATCACACCGATGCCGCGGCCCTCCCACATCAGCGGCGCGACCAGGACTGATTGCGACAGGCCCATGCGTTTGGCGTTCTCCCGCAGGTTCGCCGGGCTATCCGGATCGTTCAAGATATCGTTGATCTCGACCAGGTCACCGCGCCGAAAGGCCAGCTCCGCGTGGGTGCCCGCCAGTGGCTTGGGATAACCAGCTCGGATGGTGGCAGCATTGGCCTCCAGCACCTCGTGGCCAAACCGCGCGACCGCAGCCGGCGTGTAGTGGATGCGTTCGACCGCGAGCAGCCCGACTTCGTTGACCAGATGCAGGTTGAAAGCCGTGGCCGGGAACAGCTGCTCGCAGGACTGCAGGATCTTGTCGAACACAGGCGCGGTGTCGGCCACCGAGCTGCTGATGGCCTGCAGCACTGCCGCGCTGGCGGTCTGCTGTTCCAGCGCCTCGCGGGTTTCATTCATCAGCCGCGCGTTCTTCATCGCGATCTGAGCCTGCGCCGCGAACGCCTGCAGCAGTCCGATCTGCTTGTCGGTGAATGGTCGCACCACATGCCGATAAATGCAGAACACGGCGATGACGGCGCCGTTCTCGCGTACCGCCACGTTCAGACAAGTGCGCAAGCGTGCCAGATCGACGGAGGCAACGTGGAACGGCACACCCTTTTGATAGGCCGGCGTCGATTTGATGTCGTCAATATGGAGGTAGTGGCGCTCGGGCTCATCGACTCCCATCAGGTACGACAAGGGTACGGACTTGTCAGCCATATAGTCGGCGAAGGCCGCCTCCCAGTTGCCGCCAGCCCTGCCATGTGGCTGCACCCGGTCGCCGGTAACCAGCCACAGGCCGCCTCCGTCCGCTTCGCACAAGCGCATCGCGTTGTTGGCGATCGCATCGAACACCGGGTCGAGGTCGCCCGGTGAGGCGTTGATCACCTGCAATACGTTGGTCGTGGCAGTCTGCCGCTCCAGCGCCTCCTGCGTCTCGTTGAACAGCCGCGTGTTCTGGATTGCGACAACCGCCTGGTCGGCAAAGGCCATCAGCAGCGACTGCTCCTTAGTCGTGAAACCGTCACCGGCAGGGCGGTTGACAACAATGCTGCCGATGCAGCACTCGCCGGAGAACATCGTCGCACCCATCTGAGCGTACGAAAACCCCATTGCCAACGCAGGCGCGCGAATCGAACGCGTTGTATTTGGTTCATTCAGCACATCGCTGTAGTTGTACACGCTCTTGCCGCTTCGCATCCAGGCGGCTTCCCTGGCGCTGAGCCGCATCGGATAGATGGCGTTCCCCAGGTCGTGGATCGCAGCAATCTGTGCGTCGCTGTACAACTGGGTCAGGGACTGCGACTCGAACTGCGCGGCCAGGTGCAACGTATCGTTGTCGTCCAGCAGGTTCAACGCCTGTCCGGAGCCACGGAACAGCCGACTGCAACTCTCTAGAATCTTGTCGAACACCGGTTGCGCATCCGACATCGACCCTGCGATCACCTGCAGCACATCCGCGGTCGCGGTCTGCTGCTCCAATGCCTCTTTCGTCTCGTTGAAAAGTCGCACGTTCTCGATGGCGATCACCGCCTGGCTGGCAAAGGTCCGCAGCAGATCGACCACATGCGGCGAAAAGTCGCCTGGCTCCCGGCGTGTCACGCTGATGATGCCGATTGGCACGCCGTGCTGCAGCATCGGCACACCCAGCATGCTGCGATAGCCGCGCTTGCGTGCCAGCTCGCGCCATTCGTCACTGAGCCCTGGCTCGGTTTCAACATCGGGCACGATCTGCGGCTCGCCGCTACGCACGGGCAGCAGCAGATAAGTAGTGACAACCGGCAAGGCGCCGATCTTGTGCAGCGCCTGGGCGCCGGTGTCATCGGTGGCGGTGAATGCCACCAGGTGCGCGTTATCGCCCTGCACACGCCAGGCAGTGGCGGAAAAGCCGTTCACCAATTGCCGTGCGCTGTTGACAATGGCGTCGAGCACTGGCTGCACGTCCTCGGGCGAGCTGGCAATCACCTTGAGGATCTCGGCTGTGGCCGTCTGCCGCTCCAGCGCTTCCTGGGTTTCGTTGAACAGCTTGGCATTCCGGATCGCGATCACCGCCTGGTCGGCGAAGCTGGCCAGCAGGTCCTGCTCCTGGGTCGTGAAGCCACCGAGCGCAGGGCGCATCAGGACGATGGCACCCATGCCGCGCCCGCCCTGCATCAGCGGCGCCATCATCTGGGAGTAGTTGCGGCCGTTGGCAAGTGCCACCGCGCGCACGCCCGGTGGCACGTCCGCACCATGGACCACATCGGGGAAATTGAGCACCTGCCCCGACGCAATCGCCGCGGCCGTGCCGGTGCCAGCCAGCGGCATGGGAAAGGCCGCATTTGACCGCTCCTGTGCCGCGGCAAGGTCCGCCTCGGTCCAGTCCGCCGTCGCTTCGCCTGCAGCCACTACCCGCGAAGCGGCACTGTGCAGCAGTCCGTCCTCGCCGATCAACAACACGGCTGTGAACTGCGCATCGAACAGGCGGCCACAGCTCGCGAGGATTTTGTCGAGCACCGGCTGCGCGTCAGCCGCCGAACCGCTGATGACCTGCAACACCTCTGCCATGGCGGTCTGCCGGGCCAGCGACTGCTGGGTCTGCACCAGGTGCTCGGCCTTTTGCGCCAGCTGCGCTTCGCGAGCCGCGGCCAGCTGCAGGTTGATGGCGCGGCTGCGTTGCCCATAGACCATAGCCGGAACCAGCGCGAACATGGCGAAGCCCAGCAGAATCGACACGGTGAGCAGCGTCAGAACGTCGGGCGAAAAGAACCCCCCATGGGCAACGAAGCGTTCGCCGACACCTGCGACCAGAACCATGACCATGCTGCTCGCGACCCAGTACTTGGTGTAGCGCAGTTCGTCGGTGAACGGCGCCGTCAGCGGGAACAGGAGGACGTAGACCAGGAGGTACGGCGAGGACGCGAACCCGCCAAGCGCAAAGTGCACGCCCAGAAAGCCCAGCTGGTGGATCAAGCCCAGCAGGACGAGCCACAGCCGGTAGTTGCGTAGCCGGATGTACGCCATGCCGCAAAGCAAAATGCTGCACTCGACGACCACGCAGATCAGCCCTGCCAGGCCGGCACCGACGGCAAAATAGATCACGCTGTAAATCGGCCAGATCGACAGGGCAATGGCATGCACGGAGACACCCATCACCTTGCGCAGCTTCAGCTCGGGCGCGTCCACCGGATCGGTGGCATAGCGGACGAAACGATCTTGCAGCGGCTGCGGGCTCCCGCCCGGCTCGGTGGAAGTAGTGCCCAAGTGTTGTCCCTCTCAATCAGCGCCGCGCTGCGGCACCTGCTGCAAGCTCGCCACCAGCGCATCGATCCGGATCGGCTCTCGCACAGGGTCGTCCATGCCCGCGGCCAGGCACTCTTCGCGGGTCGCCCTGCGTGGCGACGGCGCCTGCGTCTGGCATTCGTGGGAGAGATGTCAGCACGCTTGCCATCATGATGCGTCGCCCGGCGTTGGCACAAACGGGTTGAACAGCTTGACGCCGAACTCCGAAAAGTCGCCAACGTTGCGGGTCACGACCGTCAGGGAATTGACGGTAGCGGTGGCTGCGATCATGGCGTCCTCATACAGCGTGTCGGATTTGCGGTGCAGCAATCGCGCCCAAACACGGAAGGTCTGTGCGTCCATCGGCAAGACGTTGTAGGCCTGGGCGAGCATATCGGCCCAGGCCTCGATTTCGGCTGCCTTGGCGGGGTCCTGTTCGCGCGTGAGCTCGATGCCGCTCTGGATCTCGCCGAGCGTCACTGCCGACAGATACAGGTCGGCGTCTGCAGCCGCCCGTAACCAGGCCAGGACAGCCCCGTGTGGCCGCGGTTTGCGCAGCTCCGACACCACGTTGGTATCCAGCAGGTACATCGGCTTACCTCAATGCCACGGCACCGCGACGGCGCACCACACGCCTCGGCGGCGTCAATAGGTCGGTGCGCCCATCGTTCGCAAGCAACAGTTGCTTGAGCGTGGGCCGCGCTGCGGTCTGCATCCGGCGCCACTGGTCCACCGGCACCAGGACGGCCGCCTCGGCACCGCGTTTGGTCACCATCTGGGGACCTTCCGAGATGCACGCCTCGACAAACTCGCTGAAGCGCGCTTTCGCGTCTTGAATAGGCCAGGTTTTCATGGGAGCCTCCTTCTGACTAGTCATCTGACCAGTTTAGTGGGCTTCCAGGTGCCTTGGCAAGTCTGGTGGTGACGGCGTCGACCAGATGGCGCGCATCCGGCGCGACGCACTTCACGCTTTGTCGTGGGCGCCGCAGCCGGGGTTGGCTGGCACTGACCAAACTGATATCAAAATACTCCGGTGATATCATCGCGCTCGACTCTCGGGAGTGAATGCCATGTCTTCTGTCACCGTCAGAAACCTGCCTGAAGCGACACATCGGGCGCTGAAGCACCGCGCCGCGCAACATGGGCGAAGCACCGAAGCCGAAATCCGGCTCATCCTCGAGGCCGCCGTGCGGCCAGGCAATGGCCTTGGGTCAGCGCTGGCGGCCATCGGTCGCGACCTGGGCGGTGTGGAGTTGAAGACCAAGCGCGACACCAGCCCGATGACGCCAGCGAGCTTCAAGTGATCATCCTTGACACCAACGTCGTTTCTGAACCGCTGCGGCCGGGACCCGATCCTGTTGTGCTGGCTTGGCTGGACGCGCAGGCCCCCGCCACGTTGTGCCTCACGAGTATCACGCTGGCCGAATTGCTGGCGGGCGTCTCTGGCTTGCCGGCAGGAAGGCGGCGCAACCTGTTGGCGCAGTCCCTGACTGAACAGGTGTTGCCCTTGTTCGATGGCAGGGTGCTGGCCTTCGACACCCTGGCCGCGCATTCCTTTGCACGCGTGCAAACCGGCGCCCAGGCGTCTGGTAACACTATCGGCTTCGCGGACGCGGCCATTGCTTCCATCGCTGACGCGCATGGCTACGCGCTGGCCAGCCGGAACGTGCACGACTTCAAAGGCACGGGTGTTCAGATCATCGACCCGTGGGCGGCGATGCCGACGCGCTGATCGGGGCGTACGAGTCGTCGTCATTGTCCCGATCCCGCGGCATGCGGATAGACACCCGACAAAGCCTCGACCAGCGCATCGACCCGGATCGGCTTGGTCACATAGTCGTCCATTCCCGCAGCCAGGCATTCCTCCCGGTCGCCCTGCATCGCGTTGGCGGTCATCGCGATGATGCGCGGTCTTTGTCCGATCTGGTACTTGGCCGTGATGCGCCGCGATGCCTCCAGCCCGTCCATCTCGGGCATCTGCACGTCCATCAGCACCACGTCATAAATCTGGCGCTCGACGCTCTCGATCGCCTCGATGCCATTGGATGCCAGGTCGGCCCGGTACCCCATCTGCAGCAAAAGGCGCATGGCCAGTTTCTGGTTCACCACGTTGTCTTCGGCCAGCAGGATGCGCAGCGGGTGGCGTTTGGCCATCTCCGAATCGATGCGCGGCTTGACCGGCGCGGTGACGGGTCGCGGCGCTGCGTCGGTTGACAGCAGACTGACCAGCGTATCGAACAGCTGGCTCTGGCGCAGCGGTTTTGCCAGCGTGGCGGCAAACAGGGCGTCGCTGGCCTCCTTGCGCCCCACCGAGGTGAACAGCACCAGCGCCAGTGGGTGGCCGGCCTCGCGGATTCTTTGGGCCAGCATCGCGCCATCCATCTGCGGCATGTGCATGTCCACGATCGCCAGATCGTAAGGTTCCTTCTCGAGCATCTCCAGCGCCCTGGCCGGGAACTCGGTGTCCTGCACCACCATGCCCCACTTGGCCGTCTGCAAAGCCAGGATGCGCCGGTTGGTGGCGTTGTCGTCCACCACCAGGATGCGTTTGCCCTTCAATGCCGGTTGTTCACCGATGAAGTCGCGCCGGCTGCCCACCGGCAGGTCCGTGGGCTTGTTGCCGATGGTGAAGTGGAACGTGCTGCCTTGCCCTGCTCCACCGCTCTCGGCCCACATCGTGCCGCCCATCAGTTCGGCCAGCAGCTTGCTGATCGCCAGCCCCAGCCCGGTGCCGCCGTACTTGCGCGTGGTGCCGCTGTCGGCCTGGCTGAACTTCTGGAACAATCGCGACAGACCGGTCTCGGACAGGCCGATGCCCGTGTCGCGCACCGTGAAGTGCAGCCGGCTGCCCTCCTCGGTCTGCTCGTCGCCTTCGGCCCGCACGCTCAGCACCACCTCACCCTTCTCGGTGAACTTGACGGAATTGCTCAGCAAGTTGAGCAGAACCTGGCGCAGCCGCGTCACATCGCCCAGGATCGCCTGTGGCACCTCGCCTTCGAACTGGTAGGCGATGTCCAGCTGCTTCTCGGCCGCCCGCCCGCCGATCAGGTCCATCGCCGACTCCACGCATTCGCGCAGATCGAACGGATGGGCCTCGATGTCCATCCGACCGGCCTCGATCTTGGAGAAGTCCAGGATGTCGTTGATGATCGTCAGCAGCGAATCGCCGGAATCCCGGATGGTGGACGCAAAGTCGCGCTGGTCGTCGGTCAGTGCAGTGTCCAGCAACAAGCCGCTCATGCCGATGACCGCGTTCATCGGCGTGCGGATCTCGTGGCTCATGGTCGCCAGGAAGGCACTCTTGGCTTCGTTGGCGCTTTCTGCCAGAAGCCTGGCGGCTTCGGCCTGGGCGCGCGCCTCCTGCGTCTCGTTGAACAACCTCGCGTTCTGGATCGCGATCACCGCCTGGTCGGCGAAGGTCTTGATCAATGCAATCTCGCGCGCATCGAAGCCCGGTGGTTGTTTTCCCGCTGCCGGATACCGCGTCACATGAATCGCCCCGACGCCCTGGTCGCGCCACATCATCGGAACCACGATGCAGGAGTAGTTGCCACGCTCGGTTGCTGCAATTTCCTTCAGACCCCAGGGCACCCCTGCGCCGTGCAGGACATCGGGGTAGTTCAGCACTTCGCCCCGCCGCACGGCCAGCCCCTGCATCGATTTGTTGACCGGGACCGGGTAGTACCCGGCAACCTGCTGCGTGGCCGCCTCGTTGGGACCCAAATGGGATCCGAGTCGAACCATCCCATCTTCATCGATGACACCGATACCGGCGTCCGTGATGTTGAACAGCATGTGGCAGCTGTGCACAATTGCATCGAACACCGGCCTTGCGTCGGACACCGAACTGCTGATGACACGCAGCACCTCGGCGGTGGCGGTCTGTTGCTCCAGTGCTTCCCTGGTTTCGTTGAACAGGCGCACGTTCTGGATCGCAATCACCGCCTGGTCGGCGAATGTCGAGAGCAGTTCCATCTGTTTGTCGCTCAGTGCGCCCGGCTGCGGCGAGGACATCGAGATCACACCAATCGCCTTGCCGCCCCGCATCAGCGGAGCCGAGGCTATGGAGCGAAAGGCCAAGGCGCTCGGGTTCTCCATCAGCAGCACCGCGGATTCCGGCGCCTGCACATCGGCCACCTGGATCGCCTCTGCGTCCAGTACCGCGCGACCAACGATGCTGCGCCGGTCCACCGGCACCAGATCGGCGCCATGGAATTCGCCATCGGTCAGAGGATAGCTGCGTGCGCGGCGCAACAGTCCTGCCGACTCGACCGTGCGCAGCGCGGTCTTGCGGCTGAACAGCTTCGCTGCGCTGTGCACGATGGCGTCGAACACCGGCTGCACGTCGGTCGGAGACTCGCTGATGACCCGCAAAATGTCGGCCGTCGCCGTCTGTCGTTCCAGCGCCTCGCGGGTCTCGTTGAACAGCCGCACGCTCTCGATCGCGATCACGGCCTGTCGCGCAAAAGTCTGCAGCAGCGCCACCGCCGCATCGGAAAACAGACCTGGACCCCGACGCGCCACACCGATGGTGCCGATCACCTCGCCTTCGTGCAGCAACGGCACCGACAGAATGCTGCGGAAACCAACTTGGTGAGCGCCTTCGCGAAACCGGTAACCCGGTTCAATCTCGATATCCGGAATCTGCACCGGTGCACGCTCGACGATGGACCGACGCGCCTGTGGTGGTGCTTGGTCCAGCACGACCGGGAACCGGGCGCGCAACAGCGCTTCGGCCTCGGGCGATGCGCCCTCGATACCCAACAGGTGGAACATCCCGTCTTGCAGCCGCGACGTCATCCCGATGTCGGCCCGACACAAGATGCGGGCCCGCTCGGCAATAGCCTGAAACACCGGCCCGACGTCGGCAGGAGACGAACTGATCACTGTCAGGATCTCCGCCGTGGCCGTCTGGCGCTCCAGCGCCTCGCTGAGTTCCCGCGTTCGCTCCGCGACCTTGCTCTCAAGGCCCTGCGACCACTGGGCGTTGTCCAGCGCCACGGCGGCCTGGCTGGCGAGCATTGCCAGCAGGTCGCGGTCGGCATCCTTGAGCCGGCCGAAGGCGCCGTCGATATCGGCATACACAAAACCCAGCAAGCGGTCTTGTGCCACCAGCGGCGCGATCAGACAGGAGCGCTGGTCCACCGAAGCGGCAGCTTGCGGCCCGTGCCGCAGCCGTACGCCAAGGGTAGCAGCGGCCTCGTCAAGCCATGGCGTGATGGCGCGCAGCAGTTCCGGCGCGTCTTCACCTGCGGGCAGCAGCGCGCCGGCGATGCGCCGTTGTCCTGCCTCGTCCAGCACCAGCAGCACACGCTCGACACCCGTGAGCTCGGTCACCTCGTCGATCAGGAAGTCGTGCAGTTGATCGGCACTGCGCAGCGCGTTGAGCCGCATGCCGGTGTCGACCAGGCGCTTGAACGGCTCGACCAGGTTGCTATCCGTCGACAGGTGGGCCAGGCGCTGTTCGTCGGGCAATCCACGCCGCGCGGACTCGCACAGCCACGCGCACACAATGGCGCGGTTGACCTCGATCTTGTTCAAGTAGCTGCGCCGCAAGCCTTCGTCGCGCACATTGCCCACGGCCTGCAGCAGGATCGCATGCGCACGCTGCAGCGCCGCCCACGCCTCGTCGTCACGACCGCTCGCTGCCAGCGCGCGGCTGTGCCACCACCAGATGTCCTGGCTCTGGCCAAAGCCGGTACGCGCGAAACCACGTTCACCATGCAGTTGCGTCCCGCGCCGCGTCACGCGCAGGGCGCCGGCGGTATCGCCCTGCAGCAGCATCAATCGGGCCAGCGGAATCAGCACATAGAGCTCGAAGCCCGGGTTGGTCGCCCGCACATCGCGCAGGAAGGCGCGCAGACGCTTCATGGCGGCCGGTGCCTGGCCCCCGGCCAGCAACAGCGCGCTGGCCCACAATTCCCGGTCGCTGCGCGTGACCGGCTCATTGAGCGCAGTCACCTTCGCGTCGTAGGCAGGCCATCTGGCCTGCGCGTCTGCCAGTTGACCCAGTGCGAGCTTCCAAACCAGGATCGCGCCCTGCTCCAGCGCAAGATTCAAAGGCGCACCGATGCGCTCGGCCAGCTCCGAGCACTGGACCCCAAGCCGGCAGGCATGGCGATACAGCCCCAGTTCGGCGAACGCCACTGACAGGTTTCCGATCACCAGCATGCGGCCAAAGATATAGCCGGCGCGCTCGAACGCCTGTTCGGCCTGACGCAGGATGCCCATGCGTTCGGCCATGTCCTGGCAGCTGAAACTCAGCACATTGAGCGCATTGGCCAAGCCGTGGATGTCATCGCTCCGGCGCGCCAGCTCGACGGCCTGGAGGGCCGCGACGCGCGAAGCGTCGTTCTGCGACAGGCGGGTTTGCGCGAAGGCCTCGATCCAGCGTGACCGGCCCTGCCGCATCGGGTCGCCCAACTGCGCAAACATGTCAGCGGTCCGCCGGGCGGCGGCTACCGCGGCGTCGGGCTGCGCCGCGCGCAATAGCGCTTCGGCCTGGCACAGCAGGGACTGCGCCAAAAGCGGCAATGGGCGAAGTTGGCAAGCCGCCTTCACCGCCGTGCTGGCAGACTCCAGTGCCAGCTGGACCTTGCCCAGGCGCATCAGCACCAAGGCCTGCCGAATGGATGCGCGGATCAGGGTTGATGGCCGGGCTCCGGGCGCGCTGGCGATGGCGAGCATCGATTGCGCATCATCCGCGGCTTCGGAGAACCGCCCTTCGGCCAGCAGCGACTCGGCGCGCAGATCCAGCAGCGCCAGGCGGTGCACAGGGACAGGGCGCGCCTGCGCCAGCAACTCGGTGCACAGGGCCATGGCCTGCGCATGCCGACCGGTCCAAGCCAGGCCTTCGATTATCGCCAGTGTGTCGATGGCGCGACGCCCGTTCATGCGGGTAGTCCGGCCTTGACCAGGGCCTCGCGGTGGTGCGCCAGATCGGAATCCCGCAAATAGTGCAGCAAGGGCAGGCAATGTTCAGCGACGCTGAATCCCGCGATGCGCTTGTGCACCTGTGCGCAGTGCTGCAACGCTTCGGCCAGCTGGCCCAGCTGCGCGTGGCAGGCCGCCATCAGCGCATGGTGCAATGCATCCGGCGCCGTGATGTGGCGTATCGCATCGATCGCCTCGGCGTAGTGTCGCGCTGCAAACTGGCCGCGCGCCAGGTGGAACCAGAAGCGCTCCGGGTGGAACGGGTTCAGGCGCATCGCCTTGCGCACCCATTCGATGCCCTCGTCCGGCTGGCCCAGCCAGGTCAGCAGTTCGCCCTGCTGCACCACGATCAGGTCGTCGTTCGGGTTCAGCGCCAGTGCCCGCTGCTGGTGGAACCGGGCCTTGTCCAGGTTGCCCCGAATCACCGCCACCGCGGCGAGTATCCGGTGCACGTCGCTGTCGTTCTCGTCCAGCGCCAAAGCCGTCTCCAGTTCCTGGGTGATCTTGTCCTCCGTCGCCGCGCGGTCCTCGCACCAGCCGTAACCCCATTGCTGGCCCAGGATGCAGGCGCGCCAGGCGTGCGCATGGCCATAGCGGGGATCGAGCGTGATCGCGCGCTCGACCAGCTCGATCGCGCGCTGGTTGTCGTCCCGGCTCGAGCGGTGGTGCAGCACCTTGGCCTCGAGCAGGCACTCGTAGGCCGCCATGCTGGCCGGTGGCTTGCGCTCGGCGCGGCTGCGCGCATCGGCCTCCAGGCGGCCGGGCAGCACCGCGACAATGGCCGAGGTGACCTCGTCCTGGATCGCGAAGATATCCTCCAGGTCACGGTCATAGCGCTCGGCCCAGATATGGCGGTCGGCAGCGGCGTCGATCAGCTGCACGGTGATACGGACCCGGTTGCCAACCTTGCGCACGCTGCCCTCGACGACATAACGCACATCCAGGTCCCGGGCGACCTGCTTCACATCGACGACCTTGCCCTTGAACTTGAATGAGGTGTTGCGCGAGATGACGAACAGCTCGCGAAATCGCGACAGGTCGGTCAGGATGTCCTCGGTCAAGCCATCGGCAAAGAACTCCTGCTCGGGCGCGCCGCTGATGTTGGCGAAAGGCAGCACGATGATGGACGGTTTGTCCGAGGCCGCGCCGGCAGGGGACCCCACCGCTACCGCCAGCGCAACCGCAACTGGCACCATCTCCTGGCCCGATACCGACGCGTCGACCGACACCCGGTAGGCCCGAATCGGGTAATCGATGTTCTTGACCGTCTGCTCGCCCAGGTCGACGAATACCGCGCTCACCTTGCCCCGGACTGCGCCATGCACCGCGTCTGACACCAGGACGCCGCCCGGCTCGACCAGGCTTTGCAGCCGCGCGGCGATATTGACTCCGTCGCCGTACACCGTGCCATCGGATTTTTCGATGACATCGCCCAGATGCACGCCGATCCGGAACCGCAATCCGGGCACCGTCTGATCCGGCGCATGCTGCGCATCGATCTGGGCCTGGATGTCCAGCGCCGCACGCACCGCGCCAGCGGCCGTCTCGAACACTGCCAGCACGGAATCGCCGGCCATGTCGATGACCCGTCCCTCGAACTGCCCGATCAGACGGCGGAATATGGCGCGGGCACTATCGAGTGCCCGCACCGTGCCATCCGCATCGATCGAGATCAGGCGGGAAAACCCGGCCGCATCCGCCGCCAGCAGCGCAGCCAAACGTTGTCGGCCCAGGTTCTCGGGCATGTAGGTCGCCTCCGGTTGATCAAGGGATAGTACAGCCTGCCCACAACAGCGGCAATCGCGCCGATGACCGTTGACCCCTATGGCATGACGGTAGCTGTCGCAGCGGGGTTGGCGCGCGGCGGGCAACATTTCGCCGGCAAGGGGCCCGGATGCACAATGCCAGAGCACAGACCCTTCCAACCTGAACAGGAGATACCCCATGGGTAAGACAGTCAACTTCAAGCGGCCCGACGGCCAGGATGTCAGCGGCTATCTGGCTGAACCGGCGGCTGGCGCGCATGCCCCCGGCATCGTCGTGATCCAGGAATGGTGGGGCCTGAACGACCAGATCCGCGGTGTTGCAGACAAACTTGCCGTCGCCGGCTACAGGGCCCTGGTGCCCGACCTGTACCGTGGCAAGGTTGGCCTGGCGGCCAACGAGGCCGAGCATCTGATGAACGCGCTCGATTTCTCCGATGCCGCTAGCCAGGACATCGCCGGCGCGGTCAACCACCTCAAGTCCAGCGGCAGCACCAAGGTGGGCGTGACCGGATTTTGCATGGGCGGCGCGCTGACGCTGCTGTCGTCGGTGTTCGTGCCCAACATGGACGCGGGTGTTGTCTGGTACGGCTACCCGCCGCTGGATTTCATCGACGCGAGCAAGATCACGGCACCGTTGATGGCCCATTTTGCAACCGAGGACGTGCCGTTTCCGATCGCCAAGGTCGACGAACTGGAACACAAGCTCACGGCGGCCAAGGTGCAGTTCGAGTTCCACCGTTACCAGGCCAAGCATGCATTTGCCAACGAGGAGGCCGACACCAAGGGCCTGCCGTTCCTGAAATACGACGCCGCGCTGGCCGAGCAGGCCTGGTCCCGCACCATGGCGTTCTTCGACAAGCATCTGAAATAGACGCTGCACGGGCATCACCGGACCTGAACCGCGAGGCCGATGCCGGCAAGGGCGGGGACAGCCATTCCCGCGGACAATGCGTGTGGGCATCGTACGCCCCGGCCGATCCCCAAAACCGCCCTTCCTCCGCGCGATGATCACCCCCACTGTTCCACGACGTGCCCTGTTCCTGCTGCTCGCCCTGACCCTGGTATGGGGCACCAACTGGCCGCTGTTCCCGTATGCGGTGCGCGAAGTGTCGGTCTGGACGTTTCGCGGTGTTGCGATGGCCGGAGCCGGTGCGGCATTGCTGCTGTTCGCGCGGATGCGCGGCATTGCCTTGGCGATACCGCGCCGCTACTGGAAGACCGTGGCGCTGGCCACTTTCTTTTACCTGGTGATCTGGAACGTTGCCAGCACCTATGCCGCAGTATTGATCCCCTCGGGCCAGGCAGCGGTGCTCGGATTCACGATGCCGCTATGGGGCGCCTTGATCGCCTGGGCAGTGCTGGGCGAGCGGCTGAGTCCGCGCCTGCTGCTGGCGGTGGTGCTGGGCGGCATCGGGGTCACGCTGCTGATGGTGCCCAGCTTCAGGGCCTATGCGGCTGCGCCGCTGGGCCTGGCGACCGGACTGTTGTCGGCCATCGGCTGGGCCATCGGTACGCTGATACTCAAGCGCGGCAACGTGCTGGTACCGGTGCTGGTGCTGACCGGATGGCAACTGCTGCTGGGGTCGGTCCCGATCAGCATTGTGGCGCTGGCCATCGGAGACGGCCAGTGGTTCATGCCATCGTGGCAGTCGATCGCCGTGATCGCCTGGATCACGCTCGTCCCGATGTGCATCGGCAATGTCTGCTGGTTCTCCATCGTGGGTTTGCTGCCGGCAAACATCGCGGGTTTATCCTCGGTGATGGTGCCGGTGGTCGCCATGGTGTCTGGCGCCCTCGTGCATGGTGAGCCGCTCGGACCGTTGCAGCTGGTGTCGATGGTCACCTGTGTCGCCGCTCTGGTGCTGGCATTGGGCCAGAAGACCCGCACCGCAGGGGTCGATCGCTAGAATGCCCATTTGCCCCTGACGCGCTGCAACGGCGTGAAAATCGCCATGACGCCTGCCATCAACTACCTGAACCCCGACCTGCCCGCCAATCTGCGCATCGTGCCCATGACTGTGGTGGACGCGACCGCCGAAAGCCTGGAGGGTTATGGCCAGCTGGTCAATCGACCCCAGGACTGCCCGATCGAGATCGTGCGCTGGCCGGCCACCGGTTGGCGCCCGGTCGACACCGATACCGGCGACGAGGGTGGCACGACCGAAGGAATCTTCGTCAGCGAATGGAAAGGCGACGTCTTGTATGGCCGCAACGATGCGGTAGGTGGCCAGTACATCCTGGCATACGCCGAGCCGCCGGAGCTGGCAGACGAGAACCACCGGCGCGACCCCAAGCGCATGCTGCTGTGGCACGCCAACTACCACCCCGACGGCGGCCAACTGTTCTTTCCGCAGCAGAAAAAACCCTTCCTCGTGCCGCTGGCCCTGCCCGGGGACGACATCATGCCCGACAAATTCACTTGTTTCCGGTTCGACGGATCGCAAGGCCTGTACATCCACCCCAGCATCTGGCACGAGGGTGTGTTTGGTATTGCCGGCACGCAGAAATTCTTCGACAAGCAGGGCGCGGTGCATGCCCGGGTGTCGGTCGATTTCGCGCGCGAGTTCAGCTGCCTGCTGTCGGCCGAGATCAGCTGAGCGGCGCCCCAGCCTCGCTGTGCGATATTCGCACAAGTGACTCGAAGATCGCGCGACCCGCCATGGCCGGGAATAGTGCCTGGGCGCGCGTCCGCATAAGCTGGACCCAGGTCATTTGCGGAGACAAACACCATGCGTACCCAGGTTGCCATCATCGGTGCAGGTCCTTCCGGTCTGCTGCTCGGCCAATTGTTGTGCAAGGCAGGCATCGACGCCGTCATCATCGAGCGCCAGAGCGCCGACTACGTGCTCGGCCGCATCCGGGCCGGCGTGCTGGAACAGGTCAGTGTCGACCTGCTGGACGAGCTTGGTGTCGGTAAACGCATGCACCTGGAGGGCCTGGTGCATGACGGATTCGACCTGTTGTTCCGGGGCCGGCGCCACCGCATCGACCTGCATCGGCTCACCGAGGGCAAGAACGTGATGGTGTATGGCCAGACCGAGGTCACGCGCGACCTGATGCAGGCGCGCAGCGCGGCCGGCTTGAGCACGCTATACAACGCCGCCAATGTCAGCGTGCATGATGTCGATGGCACCCGCCCGGTGGTTCGCTACGAGACTGATGGGCCCGGCGGTAAGCAGCAGCACGAACTGCACTGTGACTTCATTGCCGGCTGCGACGGCTTTCACGGTGTTTGCCGTGCCAGCGTGCCGCCCAATGCGATCACCCATTTCGAGAAGGTCTATCCGTTCGGCTGGCTCGGCATCCTGGCCGACGTGCCACCGGTATCGCATGAACTGATCTACGCCAACACCGAGCGCGGCTTCGCGCTGTGTTCGATGCGCAGCGAAACGCGCAGCCGCTACTACCTGCAGTGCGACCTCAGCGACAAGGTCGGGCAGTGGTCGGACCAGGCCTTCTGGGACGAGCTTCGACTGCGGCTGGATCCAGAAGCACGCGAGCATCTGGTGACAGGACCGTCGATCGAGAAGAGCATCGCGCCGCTGCGCAGTTTTGTCGCCGAGCCGATGCGATTCGGCCGCCTGTTCCTGGCCGGAGACGCCGCGCATATCGTGCCGCCGACCGGCGCCAAAGGCCTGAACCTGGCCGCCAGCGATGTCAAATACCTGTCGGGCGCATTGATCGAGCACTACCGCGACAAGTCCGACGCGGGCATCGACCACTATTCCGAGCGCTGCCTGCGCCGGGTCTGGAAGGCAGAGCGGTTCTCCTGGTGGTTCACCTCGCTGATGCACCGTTTTCCCGACAGCGCCGGCTTCGGACAAAAGCTGCAGGAGGCCGAACTCGACTACCTGGTCCATTCGCAGGCGGCGTCGCGCGCGCTGGCGGAGAACTATGTCGGGCTGCCGCTGGATTTTGCGCAGCCGTGATGGACAAAAGCACGAATCGGGCGTCACGCGTCGAAAATTGCGATGGTGCTCGGGACGCAGTGCAGTCGCGCAAGCAGCGCACCTTGGCGGGACCGGTGCATTGTCGCGGCCGCGATCCCATCTGCGATCGCCATGCGGTAAATTGCGCTTCACCATGCCTGCACCCAAACCCCCTGCCCCGTTCAAGCCGCTGCGCGGCGTCCGCATCCTGAGCCTGGCGCTCAACATACCCGGGCCGGCGGCGCTGATGCGCCTGCGCGCACTCGGAGCCCGCTGCAGCAAACTGGAACCGCCGTCGGGCGACCCGATGACGCTGTACAACCGCGCCGTCTACGCAACGCTGCACGAGGGGGTGAAGGTGTTCAGCGCCGACCTGCGCACGGGCGCGGGGCAAAACAGGCTGCACAGGGCACTGGCGAGCACGGACGTGCTGCTGACCTCGTTTCGCCCGTCCGCGCTGGAAAAGCTCGATCTGGGCTGGAAGCGGCTGCACAAGGCCTATCCCCTGCTGTCGCATGTGGCCATCGTCGGTTCGCGCGGCGCGCGGGCAGAGGAACCCGGTCACGACCTGACCTACATGGCCGAACACGGCCTGGTACCGGGCCTGGACATGCCGCCCACGCTGTATGCCGACATGGGCGGTTCGCTGATGACGGCCGAAGCCGTATTGGGCGCGGTACTGGAACAGCGCCGCCAAGGCAAGGGTGTGCCGGTCGAGGTGGCGCTGGCCGACGCCGCCGCCTATCTGGGGCTGCCGCACAACTGGGGGCTGACGGTCACCGGTGCTTCGTTGGGCGGCGCCCATGCTGGCTACCGCGTCTACCCATGCAAGGACGGACGGGTCGCGGTTGCTGCGCTTGAACCCCATTTCGCGCTCGCGCTGTGCAAGGCCGTTGGCGTCCAGGCCGTGGATCGCAGCACCATGCTGGCGCCGCAGACCCACTCGGCCGTGGCGGCTTTCCTGGCTACCCAGACCTGCCGCCAACTCGACGTGCTGGGTCACAAGCAGGACATTCCGTTCTGCACGCTACCGGGTTGAGTCGCCTGCCGCGACCGGCACGACCACGATTTCACGCGACGAACCTAGGTCAGCGGCGGGCCGATGCCCTTGTGGCTAATATCGGGAAGTCCCCATCAACCGGTGCGCGACCGTGGCGAGGCAAGCCGAGGCGCCGCAATGCTGCAGCAAGAAAGAGGTTTCCATGTCCGACTGGTATGCCATCTCCAACGCCAATGCCATCAGCACCCCCACGGTGCTGGTCTACCCCGACCGCGTCGAGCAGAACCTCAAGCGCATGATTGCCATGGCCGGCGGCGCCGCGCGCCTGCGCCCCCATGTCAAGACGCACAAGCTGCCGCAGATCGTGGCGCTCAAGCGCAAGGCCGGTATCCACAAGTTCAAGGTGTCCACCATCGCAGAGGCCGAGATGACCGCCGCCGCGGGTGGTGAAGACATCCTGCTCGCCTACCAGCCGGTCGGACCGAACGTCCTGCGCCTGGTGGCGCTGATGCGGCGCTTCCCTGACACACGGTTCGCAACGCTGGTGGACGATCCGGCCAACCTGGCCGCGATCAGCCGCGTCGCCATCGCAGAAAACCTGCAGATCACGCTGTACCTGGATTTGAACGTGGGCATGAACCGCACCGGCATCATTCCAGACGCAGCCGCTGCCGACCTGTACCGTGCACTGTGCCAGGCCCCGGGCATCACGGTGGGGGGGCTGCATGCCTATGACGGCCATCTGCGCAACGCCGACAGCCAGGCGCTGTCCCAGGCGGTGGACGCCGCGTTTGCGCCGGTATGGCGACTGCGCGACCAGATGCTGGCCGAGAAGCTGCCAGTGCCGCGCACCGTCGCCAGCGGCACGCCCACCTTCGCGCTGCTGGCGCAGCAGCCCGACACCGAGGTCGGCGCCGGCACCACCGTGCTGTGGGATTTCGGCCAGGACGAAGTCTGCCCGGAGCACCATTTCCTGAACGGCGCGATGCTGATGACCCGTGTGATCAGCAAGCCGACCGCCGACCGCCTGTGCCTGGACCTCGGCCACAAGGCGGTGGCCGCGGAGATGCCGCAACCGCGCGTGCGTCTGATGGGCCTGGAAGACGCCAGCCTGGTGACGCACAGCGAGGAGCACCTGGTGGTGCAAACTCCGCGGGCCGCCGACTACAAGGTCGGTGACGTGGTGTACGGCATCCCGCGCCACATTTGCCCGACGATGGCGCTGCACAGCGACGTATGGGCGGTGCACGCGGGCGTGGCCGACGAAAGCTGGCCGGTGGTGGCACGCGCGCGCAAGATCACGATCTGAACAGGTACGGCGTTTCGCAATGCAGGTAGCCGGGCTTGTTGACCCAGTCGGGGTGATCGCAGGAGTATTGCCCAGGTCAAGGTGTAGATCACCGCGCATCAGCAGTTGCCCGCTGGCGCCGGCGCTGGCTGGCATGGTAAAAGCGCGTAGCGCCTTGGGCGCCAGGTTTGCCGGGTCCCTCGGTGCGGTACGCAGGGCGCGTCCGGGTCTGGGCTTCGGGCTCTCGTCGCCCTTTGTCGAATCACCACGCAACGTGTCCCGATGCACCTGCCACCATGAAGCCGAACCCCTTCGCCCATCTACCGCAGCTGCAGGGCAAGCTCACACCGTGTGAGGTGTCGGAACTGCGCATGACACCCCAGCGCCTGGCCGTATGGGATCAGCGCGCCAGTGAAGCAGGCCAGCCCGCGGACTGGCGGCTTGCGGACCATGAGCGCGAGGCAACGCGCCACGCCACCTTGAAGGATCGCAACGGCCACGGCGACCTCTGGGTATTTGCCTACGGATCATTGATGTGGGACCCCGGCATCCATTTCACCGAAGTCCGGCTGGCACGCATCGAGGGCTACCAGCGGCGCTTCAGTTACCGCATCAACGGGGGACGCGGCACGCCTGAATGTCCGGCACTGATGCTGACGCTGGGACCGCACGGCGGCGACTGCACCGGCCTGGTGTTTCGCGTCGCGGCCGACCTGGCCGACACCGAAACCACCATCCTGTGGCGCCGCGAGATGATCCGCGGCGGCTATGCGCCGCAATGGCACACCGTGGCGACACCACAGGGCGCGGTCGAGGCACTCGTGTTTGCCGCCAACTGCGCGCACCCGGAGTACGTGGGCGAGTTGCCACTGGAAGAAACCGCGGCGGTGGTTGCCACTGCAGCGGGGCCGCTCGGCTCCAACCGCGACTACCTGGAAAGCCTGGCGACTCAATTGGTGGCACTGGGGATAGCCGACGCCTACATCACGCAGTTGCTCAAGCAGGTGCAGGCGCTCGGACAGCGTTGAACCCGGGTTGCGGTCTCGCCCCTGCGGCAAAGACAGGGCAGCACCGCAACCGTATCAGGATGGGCGTTTGCGCGCGGTTTTCGCGCTGCCGCTGACCCGCGGCGGCAGGCCGGTGTGCTGGGTCAGGATCCGGCCTTTGACCGGTTGTGCCGCCTTCACCACTCCTGTGGTCGAGTTCTTGCGCCGGGCGCTTGTGTAGTTGCCATCCGTCAGCGGCTGGAAGGTCGGGATCAGATGGTGCTTGCCGTTGCCAATCAGGTCCGAGCGCCCCATCGTCTTGAGTGCGTCGCGCAGCAGCGGCCAGTTGTTGGCGTCGTGGTAGCGCAGAAAGGCCTTGTGCAGTCGGCGCCGTTTGTCGCCGCGCACGATGTCGACCGTCTCGCTGTCGCGCGTGACCCGGCGCAGCGGGTTGCGGTTGCTGTGGTACATCGCGGTCGCGGTGGCCATCGGGCTGGGATAGAAATTTTGCACCTGGTCGGCGCGAAAGCCGTTCTTCTTGAGCCACAGGGCCAGGTGCATCATGTCTTCGTCGCTGGTGCCCGGGTGGGCGGC
>JANNKH010000130.1:0-25511 GCA_031396205.1 Rhodoferax sp. | reverse complement strand
CGTGGGGAACGCCGCTCTGTGTGCATCCGCGAGGTTCAAAAGGACGGTTCATCCCCACCCGCGTGGGGAACGCTTTGGCAATCGCTGGCGTGCGTGGCGCTAGTCCGGTTCATCCCCACCCGCGTGGGGAACGCCCCTGAGCCGCTCTAGTGTGCCGCCGATAGTGCGGTTCATCCCCACCCGCGTGGGGAACGCACTATATTTAACTCCTTGATTTTGCACGCGATTCCGCGCGCCCCGGAATCTACCGGAACCGCGTGCCCGAAAAGCCGATTGTTAAGGAACGTCCTGCGCCGCTTCGGGATGGAAGCAGACTAACTGCACGCCGTCAAAATCCACTGGCATGCGGCGATTGGCGCCAAGGGTTTTGAACTCGAAGCCGGCCTCGGTCTTTGCACTCCACGCGATCACCGCGTTGCCGTCTTCTATACCTTCCTCCACATTTGCCCAGATATGCTCGCGTACCCGCCGCGAGTACTGTCCTACATACACGCCGGCGCGCACTTCCAATAGCCATACAGCAAGACGCCCGCGCAACCGAGGCGGCGCATTTTCAAGAACGATGACCAGCATCGCCCAGGCTTTCGGGGTTAGGAATTGCCGGACCGACCGCATCGTCGGGCGCGCTGGGCCGTGGCACTTCGCCTGCAGCCAGGATTTCTTCGATGTCGGGGATGATGCGTTCCAGCAGGCGCGTCTCGCGAAAGACGTCCCGGCACCCCAGGCGCACCGCGCGTTCCGGATTGCCGGCCGGTTGCGCGGCAGCCACTTTGAACGCGATCGGCGCCACCGTTTCGAATTTGTACAGGTCGGCAATGTCATAGACGAAGGACAGGGGCTTGCCGGTATGGATGAAACCCACTGCTGGTGCGTACCCGGCCGCCAATACCGCCGCCTCGGTGACCCCATATAAACAGGATGTTGCGGCGGAAAGACAGCGATTGGCCAGATCCGAACTATCCCAGATGGTGGGGTCGTAGTCGCGCCCTTTCCATTGCACGCCAAAGCGTTGCGCCAGCAATTGGTAGGTGCGGCGTACGCGGGCGCCTTCGATGCCACGTAGCTGCTCCACGCTGCGCCGCGCGGGCGGCTCCTCGCCAAAACGCAGCGCATACATCTTGCGTACCACCTTGAGCCGCAAGGCTTCGTCCAACGCAAGCCGCGCCTGGTACAGCAGCCGGTCGGACCGTGCGCCGCCCGGCTGTCCTGCCGAATATAGCCGCACGCCGGCCTCGCCCACCCACACCAGCAGCGTGCCCACGCGCGCTGCCAAGGCTGCCGCCTGGTGCGACACGCGGGTACCAGGCTCCAGCATGATGCAGGCAACGCCGCCTACGGGGATGTGCGTGCGCACGCCGGTCTTGTCAACGACCACGAAAGCACCGTCGAGAACGTCGATCTCACCGCGCTCGATGAAGATGACCGACAGCCGGTCCTTGATGGGGATGGGCTTGAGGGGCGGCAATAATCCGCCTGCACTGCTCATTCCGTCGTTTCCGAAGCGGCGGTCAGCGCCAATGCCACGGCGGCGTTGCTGAGCCGCTGGCCACTGGCACGCAGCGTGTCAACCAGCGGCCCGATGGCCACAACGAGCCCTGCACGTTTGGCCAGCACCAGCACGCCCAACGTACCGATGACGACCAGGCCAAGCGCGGCCGCATGCTGTCGCGCAGCCCGATCGTCCGCCAGCAAACCGGCGTCAATTTCCAGCGCACGTGCAATGGCAGCGCGTTCGCCAAGGTCCAATCCCGGCATGGTCATAGGCGTGGCATCACATGGCGTCAGCCACTGCTGCTCGACCGCCCACTGGATGCGCGAAGCATCAGCGTTTTGGGGTCTTGCCATGCATTCATCAATCACCGCTTTTGGCACCTGCACCTGGGCAAACAGGGCAGGCAACAGGTGCAAGAGGTCGAGCCGGCCCAGGGCGATCAACGGCCCGGCGTCGCTCACGACGACCCTATGGCCCGAACGCGGCAAGCTCACGCTCCAGCTCGCCGGGCTCAAGGCGGATGACGGCGATGTCGCGCCGGCCCAGCTCGTCCATCATCTCGCTGTACGCCAGACCCGCGATGCGCGCCGCCACACCCAGGCTAATCTGCTCGTGGTCATACAAGCGCGCAGCCAATTCCAGCCGGACTTCGCGCGCGTCCAGCCCACCAGCCAAAGGCACGGCCATCATAACGGGTTGGCCAGACCGCGTAACCAGTGACATCTCACCGCGCTCCGCAACGTCCAGCAAGCGCTGAGGCTGGCGAGCAAAATCTTCGACGCTAAGTGTGTGCATGACGGACTCCAATGGCAGACGCTGAGCAAGCTTAACCCACACGGCGGACAAGCAGCAAGCCGCAACCGAAGGCTTTGGCATGACCAATGCCTTGCATCAGCGCCATCTGAAATGCAGAGGGCTCGGTCACCGTCAACTGCCCGACCAAGTCCACTGAGGTAAATCGCAGGCTGCCACCTGATTTTTCGCGATGCTGCTCATACGCTTCCACAACGAGGCTGTCGCGGTCCAGCGCAAAACCCAACGATTCACCGCGCTTGGCAAGCCATTGTGCGCTAGCTTGCCCAATCACAACCTGAAGTGGCGGCCGATCCTCGGTCAAATCGCGCCAATGCGCCAGGCCACGTTCAAGCAGCAGCCTCTTCTTGGCATCCATTACTACATCGTGTCGGCTGGACTTGCCGTCTCGATCATGCCGCACCGTAGCGTTGGCACGAATCTCGAACTGCAGCTTTTCACCCCGCTCCAGATCCGGAGAGTACTCGCGAGTCGCGGCTTCCCAGGGCCCAAGCCGAGCCACTGGCTCACGGGCTGACACGACGTAAAAGCGCGGTAATCCTTCTGACTCCGAGCGGCGGAACAGGAAATCGCGTCGCGTCCCGGCACCGACCGAAAACCAGCGCCAAAGCCACTGATGGTCGGCATAAGGCCCGTCGGCGCGATGGTGGGCAGCGGCCAAGGCATAGCCGTCGGTCGGTGAAATCAAGCTGAAGTACATGGGGTCAATCCTCCGGCACTAGAAGCGCGATGTGCTCGGTGCGGTCGCCGAATTGCCAGCCTGTGCGTCGGATCAACCGGTCCTTGCGACGCGTGGACAATTGGGCCGGCACTCCCGCCATAACCTGTGCATCGAAGGCCATCTGTTTGACCTTGGCTAATTCCTCCAAGGGCAAGGATTCCTTTCCCCCCGATGCGTCCTTTCGCGCTTGCTCGAAACGTTCGGAATAGGCGTCGAACGCGCCCTTGGCTGAAGCAGCATCGATCAGTTGGGGCCACAGCGGTGCACCGGGCGGGCAGGCGCGCCGCCCAAGGTAGAGTACGAATCTCGGCTTACGAAGAGCAGCGGCCAATTCGTCCAATCGAAAAGCCGCAGACCCCAACGGCTGCAGCGCCACCAGACAACCGGCATTTTGCCGATAGTCACGTGTCGACAGGATCGTACTCAACTCTTGTTTGGGCACCGCCATTTCCTGTCTTCTGGTGAAGTGCGGCCGGTCCTTCAGCGCAGAACGCTTCGGCACCTGAGCCGTGTGGTAATCGCGAAGTAAGCTGCCTTCGCTCAGCAGCCCTACCGCCATGCCATAGCCGTCGCGCAGGCGCGCATGGGAGGCTTCGTCGTCGCGCCTGATCCCCAGCGCCGCGCCGAGCAAACCCACGATGGCCGAGTGCGACGCGTAGCCGCCCGTCCCACGCGCCTCCCCCACGGCTGGCTCGCCCCAGGCGGCCAGAGGCGCCTGCAGCTGAAACACGAGAAACTGCATCTTCATCAACCCGCGACGAAGTCCGCCAGCGCCTGGATGGAGCCCTCAGGCGTTTCCACGTTGAGGGTGTAGCGCGCATCGGCACAGGCACCATATACCGCGTCGAAGTTTTGGCAGCGCGTCTGCAGGGCTTTCACAGACTTGTCGAGCAGCCCCTCTTCGCCATGAGGCTTCACCGGCTTGAGGAAAGCCTGGGCCAGCGAACGCGGTTGCTGCGCGCCCTTCTCCGCCAACACATAGCTCGCGTAGGCACGCGACGCGAAACTGTTCTGCATGCCCGTGGGCGACACCTTGGTAATGGTGTCGACCAGGGCCTTCAAGGCGCGCTGCGTCAGCGCGGCATCGCCGCCAAGGTTCTTGGCAAGCAGTTCACAGTCGACGCACAGGTACAGATAGAACAGGCCCGCGCCATAGCCGCGCTCGCCGATATGGCCGGCGCCGGTGTCGCCGCGTTTGTTCAGGTCGTCCACAGCACTGAAATAGTCGTCTTCCACCGCCGCCTTGTGAACAGTGATTGCGTGCGCAACCTGCACCGCCGCTTCCACGTTGTAATCGGCCGCGTCGGCCAGCATGCGGCCGAACATCGCAATGTCCACTGCACGGCGCGGATGCCCCAGCAGCTTCAGTTCATCATCCGTCGGCCTGTCCTTTCGTTCCACCAGGGTGGCCGTGAGTGCATCGATAGCGTCGCGCTCCTCCGGGCTGAAATGCGCAAGCTGCTCGATCTCCAGGTCCGCATCGTTCTCGGTGCTCTTCTCGGACTTCGACTTGCCAAACTGCTTGGCGATGAGCTTGGCCCACTCCCTGGCGTTCTTCTCGTCGATACCTCCGGCCTTGAGCGCAACGAAGACATCCTTGCCCATCAACTTGGTGCGGGTGCCCAAATGGCCTGCCAGCGCGGCCTCGAAGCCTTCGGACGTGCGCCATGCCCGCTTCTGGCTTTGCGAGGAGATGCGCAACCGGTTTGCGTCGCCGACCAACGCGGTCTTCGGGCGACCGGTGTCGTCGCGGTTCAGGTTGGAGGGTGGGTAGCTGGTCAGTAGATGCAATTGGACAAAACGGCTCATGACTTTCCTTTCGATATGCGGTGTGGATGCCAGCTTACAGGTGCAGTGAGGGTGGATCAGTTCTGCGGCCAGGCGTAGCCGTAGGCCCAACGCTTCTTGGTGCCGTCGCCCCAGAAGAACACGTCCCTGATCAGGCTTTCGGGGTTCACGCGGTGGTCGATCAACGGCAGCGCGCGGCGCAGGCCAGAGAACAACGACTCGATGTCTGGTGCATCCAACAACCGCTGGAAGCGCAAGGCGCTGACGGGGTTGCGGTCGCTGCCCTCGGGCTTTTGGCTCATGGCCTCTGGAAATGACAAGGAACTCTCCCTCTTCACATGCGCCAGCAGCGCGACCACTGCGGCCAGGCGCTCCTTCTGGAAATCCTGCCACTCTCCGTCCATCGAACGGTAGACGCGCTGGTAGGCCGGCAGGCAGGCCACGGCCGTGAGGTCGGCCGCGCGCCGCAGCGTGGCCCGGTCGGCACGGGCCGCACCAGAGGGGTTCTCGACGACCAGCGTCCGCCACCAGCGCAGCAAGGCGCCCGTAGCCGCAGAAGGAAATCCTTGGGAATGGAGATGGGCCATGGCGTCTCAAGCTTTCTTGGGGGTTTTGACTGGACTTTGCTTTGGTAGTTTGGCGGCTTTCGGCTGCACTTCGAGTGCCAGGGCCGTGCGCAACTTGGGGCCGTGCAGACTGGCCCGCAGTTGCCGCTGCGCCGCAGCCACACGGGCCGGGTTCATGCGCTCGATGGGTCCACTGCCGACCCATTCGTGGTCAAACAGGTGCAAAGCCACGTTGCGCAGGCTGGCCGCCCAGTGCTCCGCGACGCTCGCGCGGGCTGGCGCCTCCGCACCCTGGGTTGGCGCGATGCGCTGGCGCAGCAAGATGTAGAACTCTGCCTCGGTGCGGCTCCAGAACGTGGCGTCGACAATGGAGAAGTCGCCGCGTGCGTCGCCACTGAACCAGGCGTCCTTGACCGCGCCGCGCAGATAGCTGACCGCCAGCTGGGCACCGGACAACCAGGCGCCGACTTCCTCGCGCAGCGCCTTCTGCGCTTCCAGGCTGCAATCGGCAAGCGCATAGAGTGGCACAGTGGACTCGTACCAGCAACGGGCCTTCATGTTATCCATGTCGTAGCCAAAGGCCCACAGCCGCAGTCTGATCCCGTTGCGTGCCTCCACGTCCTCGGACAGGAACTGGTCGATGGCCGATGCGCGCACCACCTTGCGCTTGTCGGTCTGCATGCCCAGCGCCCAGGCCATCCAATGGCGGTAACCCAGCCCGTCGGGCTGCGGATGCAAGGGAAGCAATCCTTCCTTGGCTGCGTAGTACGGAGAAAGCGGATGCAGCCAAGCGCCCTTGTAGTTGAGCCCGTAGTTGCGTGTGACGTAGTGCTCGATCAGGGCATCCGACGCGCGTCCGCATAGATCGCAAGTCCCTGCCGTGCAGGCCTCCATGTCGAGCCGGATGCGTCGCGGCATGGCCCAGAACACATGGGCAGGGTGGACCTGCACCGGCGTGGTCTGCCCGCCCTCTTTCTGTATGGCGCCAATGCTCGCCAGCCAGGGAAAGGTGCAATGCGGTGCGGTCAGCTCGGCATTCCCGCCTGTGGCCAGAAAAGCTTTCTGGTGGCGCACGTTCAGCCATAGCGTCTGCCACAGGCTGTGTGGTGTGTCGCCCCCGGCATCGGCCACCAGCAAAGTCGTTAGCGGCCCTCCACCGCGCAGGCCGGTGCGGTGACCGGCACCGCCGGCTGGCGCATTCACTTGTAACGTGAACAAGGCCAATGCGGCGCAATGCGAACAAAGGCGGCTGACATGGCCACGCTTGACGAATAGATCGCTGTTGTTCTTGATGGCGTTCTCGCCCGCCGCCTCGATCAGCAGCGCGCCGATGCCCACTGGCTCGCCATCGCTGGCGCGCAGGGCAAAGTCCTGCATAAAGCGCGCGCCCGCACCATCGAATGTGAAGGCGTCGGCATACGGTGCCAACCATTCGGCCAGCGTCGCCTCGTCCGGTGGCGACTTCAGCAGCCTGCGCCACGCAAGCATGGATGGCACGGGCGCGACCGTTTGCAGCAGGCCGATGGCGAACTGCGCCAGCGCACCGTTGAAATCGGCGCGCGGGGCGTCGAAGGCGATGATGTCGGGCTGACTCAACTGCATCGTTGTGATGCGCTCCCTGGCCCCATCCCTGCGAAGAATGGGCAACCACGGTTCCTCCAAGAGATTCATCCGTCAGTCCTTTCTCTTTACGGTTTCTTGATTGTCATGGTGTCGTTCGCACCAGTCCTTGCATTGCGTCATAGCGCCAGGTGCTAGCGATAGGCCCGCCATCCCGAGTTGGCCCCAGTGCATCGCCGAAAAAGCCCTGGCCCGAATCTGCAAGCGGTAGCAAGACCAGCCACTTCCCACCACCCGGCAAGCGCTCACGCACAGCCTGCAGCTCCGCCTCCCTCGCCACCGTACCTGCCGGCGCCGTATCTGCGATCAGTCGCTTTGCCACCCTAACCGTGCTGTACGCCCAGGCGTGCGCCTCCGGTTTGTCGTTGCGCCATGGCAGCAGACGATCCCCCTCCCAGCGGCCCAGCAATACGTCGATGGTTTCCTCGCCCAGGCGCGATGGCGCCACCGTCTCCGCCGTCCAGTCCAGGCCTTGTCGCAAGTAGCCGGTGGCCAGCTTCACGCTGTTGAGCTGCGCCTGTGAGCGGTCGCCGTAGGCTTCGCCCTCCGCCCGGTTCGCATTCGAGCGCAGGCCTTCGGGCAGGTCATCGTCTCCGTCGAACACGGTCTCGATGAGTTCGCGCGCGTCTTCGGGCATCCGGAACCGGCCCGACTGCAGTGCCTGTGCGGTACGCCACAGCTCGCCATGGTGGGGATAGACCGCGGCGCTGCCGGGCAGCGCCAGCTTGATCCAGTTCGCGGCCGGCTGCTCGGTCCAGGCCGGGCCGAGCAGCCACATCCACGGCTCGCCACGCTGGTCGGTAGCGCCCGGCCCGTCCAGGCGGCGGCCCTGTGCGTCGCGCACATGGCGGCGCAGCCGGCCGGCGCGCTGAATCAGGCGATCGACCGGCGCCAGGTCGGACACAAGCAGGTCCGCGTCGATGTCCAGCGATTGCTCGGCGACCTGGGTCGCGATCAGCAACTGACCGGCGCGCTGCACTGGCTTACTGGCCGGTCCGAAGATGTCGAGCACGCGCTCCTCGATGTCGAGCCGGTCACCCAGCGCGAACCGGGCATGGAAAACAGTGATCTTCTCGACAGGCACCAGCGCGGCCAGTTCGGCGCGAGCCTCCAAAGCGTCGCCGATGGTGTTGCGGATCCAGGCCACGCATTGCCCGGCGTTCATTGCTATCACGATGGCCTGCAGCACCAGGGCGCGATCCGGCTCATAGTGCACGAGCACCGTGCGGCAGACTTCGGGCCGCGTGGCGACGGGGGTCTCCAAGGCCGCCTGCACTTGCGGGGACCAAGCGCTGACCAGCGGATAGGCTTGGTGCGCCAAGGCCGGCACGCGACGACCGCAGCCGCGCGCGAACGCGGCCAGCAGCGAAGTCTTCATGCGACTGGGCAACGTGGCCGACAGCAGCACCGCGCTTCCGCCCGCATGGGCGTGGAACTCCAGCACCGATTCGAGCGTGCGCTGCATGTAGGCATCGCAGGCGTGCACCTCGTCGACCACGAGCACCTTGCGCACCAGGCCCAGCAGGCGCAGCGACTGGTGCTTGCTCTGCAACGCGCCCAGCAGGGCCTGGTCCACCGTACCCACACCAGCGGGCGCCAGCAGAGCGCGCTTGTTGTGATCGGCCAGCCAGCGCAGGCAACGCCGCGTGGCGCTTTCGTCGCCCTGCTGCGCGTCGCCTTCGTCGTGGCCGGGCTCGACGATGGAGGCAGCGAAGTCCTCGACCAGAGTCTTGCGGCCATGCGCCAACACCAGGCTGGCATCGCCTGCGAACAGTTGGCGGTATACGTCGGCAATACGCCCATACATGGCGTTGGCCGTCGCCATGGTCGGCAAGCCGATGAAGAAGCCGTCGGCCACGCCATGAGCCATCAAGCGGTGCGTGAGGGTCAAGGCGGCCTCGGTCTTGCCAGCGCCCGTGACGTCTTCCATCAGATAGATCTGCGGGCCGTCATACAGCGGCACCGTGGCCGCCCATGTCTGCAATGGCGAGGGCGTCGCGATCTGGGGGAACAGCTCGGAGAATGGCAGGGAGTGTTGCCGCGCCACTGGCCGAACGCCAGAGCTCGCCAGCGCCGTTTCAGCCATTTGCAGTGCCATTGGCCAGTAGTCCGCCAGCGAAAACCGTGCTTCGTCGCGGTACTTGAAAATATCGGCGTTGGAGCCGATCCAGTCGGCTAGCACCGTCAGCCCGGCGATCCACCAAGACAGTTCGCGACTCTGTTGCTCGAAGGTTTCTGCGTCCAGGCCAGTCGCGACGGAAGCGGCGGCAGGTGTCAGAAACATCTCGCGCGCCGCATCGACGAATGCCAGGGCGGCGACGCGGTCCCGGTCGCGGAAGTGCGTGCCGAGGTGGCCTACATCGTGGATCGGCGGCTGACCGTGATGCCCCGTCACCGCGCGCACCCAGCAGTCAATCCCATCCAGCACATCCGGGTTATCGCCAAACCAGGTCTGCTTCAACGCGACCGGCTGGACATACGTGCGCCAGCAAGCAAAGCCCAGGCTATCGTGCCGTACGCCAGCCAAGCCGAGCGATGACGGTGCTTCGCCTTGCAGGCGCTTGACCAGATCGGCACGCTGCCCTTGAAAGCTGATGGAGAACTTTCCAAGATCATGCAGGGCCAGCCAGTACGCCAGCCAATCACACAATGCCTGCTCAGGCGGCCGGGTCGGCCCACTCAGGTGCGTGCCAAACCAAGCCAATAGAGCCGGGTGATGTCGCACATATGCAACGCCGACAGCTGCGACGTCGAGGCAGTGGTACGGCAGGAGATGAAATTCCGGCCCTCGATCGATCAGGCGCGCTTTGCCCCAGTAGTGAAAGCAATTCACGGCGGGAGCAGACTCTTGCATTGCAGACATGGGGGAAATGATGGCGGCACGCAAGCTCACAGGATGAGCCTGAGAAAGCTAAACCTGAGATTCTCTATCTACCCGTCCTCCGACTGTTGTCAGTCCTTCCGCCAATCGCCTTCGCACTGACTCGGTCAATTCCGCCGGCCCCAACACCTCCACCTCTGGCACATGCCGCAGGATGTCCATCACCAGTTCGCGCGGGTCGGCATATGGCAATTCCAGCAACCAGCGTCCCTCGGCATCGAAAGCGCCACGCTGTTTCGGGTGCCAGACTTCTGCCGCGACCCATTTGGCGCGTTCGGGCGTAAAGCGCAACCGGGCCCATTGCACCTCCTTGCCGGCGAAGATGCCGTATCCGCTGCCAAGCACATCGTCCAGTTCGGTGTCGGCCACGTCGATCGCGGGCCTGGCCAGCGCCTGCACGCGTCGAATTGCGTCCACACTGAAGCTACGCAGGCCCTGGCGCAGGTGGCACCAGGCGTCCAGGTACCAGTTGTCCCTGTAATGGATCAGCCGCTGGGGGGATACCTCGCGTTCCTGTGTCTGATCGCGCCCGCGGCCGTGGTAGTGAATGATCAGGCGGCGGCGCAGCAACAGCGCACTGCCCACAACCTGGAAGTGGGGCAGGTGCACGTTGCGCGCGCCTACCGTCTGCACACGGATGCGTCGGGCCAGATCATCGGGCTTGAGGGCACCTTTGACCAGCAACTGGTTCAGGCGCTTGACCAGCGGTTCGATATGTGGCCCCAGCAAGCCGCCCGCATCCAGATTGGCCAGCAAATGCTGCATGGTCAGCAGCGCATGAATTTCTTCGGCCGTGAGCCATAGCCCAGGGAGTTCGTACTGGGTGCCGACTGACCGGTGTTCCGTCGCGAGCCGCCAGCCTTGTTGGACAGGGTCGAATATCACTGGCGCGTTGAGCCGGCTCCGCAACAACTCGAGATCGCGCTTGAGCGTGGAGTACGATATTTCCAGCTTGGCAAGCAGGAAGTCTCGACCAAGACAACGCCCACTGTCGAACCAGTTCTTCAGTTTATACAGACGGTCCGTTTGTGCCACAGATCCTTTCCAGGCAGCCGGGCCGCTGCGTCGGATCGATCATCGCACAGCCTTCGTTCAGCGCAACCGCCCCACCACCCCCAACACCGGCAACAAAACCCCCGCACCGAACTTGCGCGAGCGCTCCCCACTCCAACCCGTCACCGCATCTGGCAGATCGTCGTTGTCCTTGAACGGCATCTCGATCGTGAACGCCAGGCAATCGAAACGTTGGGCGACCCAGTTGGTGGCCACTGTCGGATTGGCCAGCGTGGGACGGGTCGGTCCGTAACTGACGCGGTCCTGGAAATCCGGGCAGGCGGCAATCCAGGCGGCCTTGAACGCATCCTGCAAGCCGAGCAGCCGCGGCGAGAAACCCGCGACGCCGTCGCTGCCGGCCACGAAGTTGTACGGCAGGGCCTCGTCGCCATGCGCATCCAGGAACAGGTCGACGCCCGTCTTTTCCATGGCGTTGCGCACCACCAGCACCTCCGGCGAGCGCTCCATCGACGGCTCGAGCCACTCGCGGTTCAGGTTGGCGCCCACGGCATTGGTGCGCAGATTGCCACGCACGCTGCCATCGGGATTCATGTTCGGCACCACGTGAAACACACACCGCGCCAGCAGCACCCGCGCAACCGGATCGTCGGCGTCGAGCAGCCGCTCCAGAAAACCTTCGACGAACCATTCGGCCATGGTCTCGCCCGGATGCTGGCGCGCGATCAGCCAGATACGAGGTTTGTCGGCATCGGCCACCGTGCTGCAAGCATCGGTGATGCGCAGCAGGTCCATGTCGCGCCCATCCAGGCTGGCGCCCAGGCGTTCGATTTGTACCTGTTCGGATGCCGCTGCCGAGCCGATCAGGTCCAGATGCCGCTCCCAGGAGTACGGTTCGAAATACGCCAGGTAGACGCTGTTGCCATCGGGCGTCAGGCGCGCGACCATTTCCGTGCCGTCGAATGCGGTGTCGATCCGCTGCCAGTGCTGGCGGTCATGGCTGGCCACGACGCGGTAACCTTCCCATCCTTTGGGATAGGCGCACTGCGCCGCATTGAGAAAGCGCAACGTCACCGGCACGCCGCGCGCGCCCTGCAAGCGGAAATGAAACCATTGGGCAATGTCGGCTGCGTTGTCCTTGCGGATCCGCAACTGGATATCGGCCGGATCATGGGCCCGCACGACTTCGATCGCGCCGGAATCGAACTGGCAGGAAATCGAGATCGTGTTCACGCAGTCCCCTTCGTTGGCACGGGCGCATAGCCCGCGCGCAACTCGCGCTTGAGTACCTTGCCGATGGCGCTGCGTGGCAGTTCCGTGCACAGTTGCAGATCGGCCAGTCGCTGGGACTTGCCCAGTCGGCCGTTGGCCCATTGCAGCAGTTCAGCCGCCGTGGCAACGACCGCATCGCGTAACACGACAAAGGCCACTGGCGTCTCGCCCCAGCGCTCGGACGGTACGCCTACCACCGCCACATCGGCGACTGCCGGATGCGGGCGCAGCACCGCCTCCAGATCACTCGGATAGACGTTGAAGCCACCCGATATCACCATGTCCTTCTTGCGATCGAACAGGATCAAAAAGCCATCTGAATCGAAGCGCCCGATGTCACCGGTGCGGATAAAACGCTTGCCTTGCGGGTCGAACCATTCGGCCTCGCGCGTCTTCTCCGGTTGCCCGTGGTAGCCGGTCATCATGCCACCGGAGTGCCCCACCACCTCGCCGGCCTCGCCCGGTGCGACCTCGACGCCGTCGTCGTCGATCAGCCGAATGTCATGGCCCTCGGCCGGCAGGCCCACCGTGTGCAGCTTGTTCGGATAACGTTGCGCTTCCAGGATGCAGGTGCCGCCGCCTTCGGTCATGCCATAAAACTCGACCAGTGCGCCCGGCCAGCGTCGCAGCACATCGGCCTTGAGCGCCGCGCCGAACGGGGCGCTGGTGGAAAACTTGACCTGGAAACCGGACAGGTCGAAGCGGTCGAATTCCGGGTCCGCCATCAAGCGCTGGTATTGCACCGGCACCAGCATGGTGTGGGTGGCGCGGTGGCGCTGGGCCAGTTCCAGATAGCCGCGGGCGTCGAACTTGGGCATCAGCACAACCGTGCCGCCGCAGCTGATGGTCGGACAGAACACCACCAGCGTGGTGTTGGAATACAGCGGCGTGGACAGCAGTGTGACCGTGTTTGGCCCATAGCCATAAGTGGCGCCCCGGCGCACATGGGTCCAGCGCATGCCGTGCGACTGCACGATGCCCTTGGGCTCGCCGGTGGTGCCCGACGAATAGATGATGTTGAACGGCCAGTCGGGCTGGATGACCACCGGACGCGGTGGACCGGACGCCGCTTGCAACCAATCGTCCAGCGCACCAGCCGCATCACCGGCATCCAGCACGATGCAGGCGTCCAAGCGCTGGATGCGCGGCGGCATCGCCGCAGCCCCGGCGGCATCGGCGAATACAAGCCGCGCCTGCGCGTCGTCCACCATGCGGCCCAGGCTGTCGGCCCCCGAACCCGGCGCCAACGGTGCCACGGCCAGCCCGGCACGCAGCGCGCCCATGAAAACGGCCACATAGTCGATCGACATGCCGGCACAGATCGCGATCGCGTCGCCCGGCCCCAGGCCGCCCTGCTGCAAGGCGCTGGCTACCCGGTCCATCCGCGCGTCGAGCCCGGCATAGTCCAATGTGCGCTCGCCCTGCACCAGCGCGACCCGGCGCGGGGCCTGCGCAGCGTGCTGGCGAACCAACTGGGCGATGGTTCCAAATTCGGCGTCCAGTGTCAGTGTCATGGGTGTCGGTCCGGATACAGCAGGCCACCATGGTAGCGGCGCGCTCCGCGCACGCCTGTCACCCGCGCACCGAGGGGGCAAACGGATTGGGCGACAATACCCGGCGCGTTCCGCGCTTGCGGCCAATGCCCGCCGGGCAGTGCACCGCCGCCCTGCGCCGACGCGCACCCCGCCACCGATTTTTCCAGGACCTTGCACCATGACCTATCCCCACGTTCAACTGCTGATCAACAACGAATGGCGCCCAGCCCGTGGCGGCGCCACGCTCAATGTGCACAACCCGGCAGACGGCAAGGTCATCGGTACGGTGGCCCGTGCGACAACTGCCGACCTGGACGAGGCGCTGGCATCAAGCGCCAAGGGCTTCGAGATCTGGCGCAAAACCCCGGCGATCGAGCGCGCCAGGATCATGCGCGCCGCAGCGCAATTGCTGCGCGAACGCGCCGATGCGATCGCCCACATGATGACAATGGAACAGGGCAAGCCACTGGCCGAGGCCAGGGTCGAGGTCGCTTCGGCCTCGGACATCATCGAATACTTCGCCGAGGAAGGCCGCCGCGTTCATGGTCGCCTGGTGGCGCCGCGCGCGATGAACGTGCAGCAGATGGTGCTCAAGGAGCCGGTCGGCCCGGTCGCCGCGTTCACACCGTGGAACTTCCCGATCAACCAGGTGGTGCGCAAGATGGCGGCAGCGCTGTCCACCGGCTGCTCGATCATCGTCAAGGCAGCCGAGGAAACCCCGGCCTCGCCGGCCGAACTGATACGCGCCTTTGTCGACGCCGGCATGCCGGCGGGCGTGGTGTCGCTGGTCTATGGCGACCCAGCCGAGATCAGCAACTACTTGATAACGCACCCGGTGATCCGCAAGATCACCTTCACCGGGTCCACGCCGGTGGGCAAGCAACTGGCCGCGCTGGCCGGCCTGCACATGAAACGCGCTACGATGGAACTTGGCGGCCACGCACCGGTGATCGTGGCCGGCGACGCCAATATTCCCCATGCGATCAAGATGATCGTCGCGGCCAAGTTCCGCAATGCCGGCCAGGTCTGTATTTCGCCAACCCGCTACCTGGTCGAGGAGTCGGTGCGCGAAGAGTTCGTGGCCGGTTTCGTCAAGTACATCTCGGGCCTGAAGGTCGGCGCTGGCCTGGCGGAGGGCACCCAGATGGGCCCGCTGGCCAATCCGCGCCGCCTGAGCGCGATGCAGGAAATCACCGCCGACGCGGTCAAGCGTGGCGCAACCGTCGCGGCCGGTGGCGAACGCATCGGCAGTGAAGGCAACTTCTTTGCGCCCACGCTGCTGCTCGATGCGCCGCTGGACAGCGCCGTGTTCAACAGCGAGCCGTTCGGCCCGATGGCTGCAGTGCGCAGTGTGAAGAGCATCGATGAGGCGATTGCCGAGGCCAATCGCCTGCCGTTCGGCCTGTCGGCCTATGCCTTCACCAGCTCGATCAAGACCGCGCACCAGCTCAGCAGCCAGGTGCAGACGGGTATGTTGTGGATCAACCAGCCCGCAGCGCCCTGGCCCGAGCTGCCCTTTGGTGGCGTCAAGGATTCGGGCTACGGCAGCGAGGGCGGCCCGGAGGCGCTGGAGGCCTACCTCGCGACCAAGACGGTTGTGACGATGAGCGTGTGACGCAGGGCGCACCGCAACTAGCGGTGGCTGGATTCGACACCCTGCCACTCAAACCAGGCACCCTGGAGAACCTGCTGAGCCTGGGTTACCAGGTGATGACCCCGATCCAGGCCGCCAGCCTGCCACCGGCGCTGGCCGGCAAGGACCTGATCGCGCAGGCGCAGACCGGCAGCGGCAAGACTGTCGCCTTTGCGCTGGCCTTGCTGACCAACCTGAACCCGCGCCGTTTCGCGGTGCAATCGCTGGTGCTGTGTCCGACACGCGAGCTGGCCGATCAGGTCACGACCGAGATCCGGCGCCTGGCGCGGGCCGAAGAGAACATCAAGGTGGTCGCCCTTTGCGGCGGCGTTGCGCTGCGCGGGCAACGCGCCTCGCTGGAGCACGGCGCACATATCGTCGTCGGTACGCCCGGTCGGGTGATGGACCATCTGGCACGGGAGTACCTCTCGCTGCAGGCGGTGGGCACGCTGGTGCTCGACGAGGCCGACCGGATGCTCGACATGGGCTTCTTCGACGACATCAGCACGGTCGCCAAGCAGTGCCCCGCTGAGCGCCAGACCCTGCTGTTCTCGGCCACCTACCCGCAAGGCATCGAGAAACTGGCGAAACAGTTCATGCGCGATCCGGTGCGGATCGAAGTAGCCGGCCAACAGTCCGGCCCGGATATCGAGCAACGCTTCTACGAGGTGACCCGCGCCAACCGATTCCCGACCGTGGCCGCATTGCTGAATCACTTTCGGCCCATCAGCACGCTGGCTTTCTGCAACACCAAGCAGCAGTGTCGGGAACTGGTCGAATACCTGCAGCAGCAGGGTTTCAGCGCGCTGGCTTTGTACGGCGAACTGGAGCAGCGCGAGCGCGACCAGGTGCTGGCGCAGTTTGCCAACCGCAGCTGCTCGGTGCTGGTGGCCACCGACGTGGCATCGCGCGGGCTGGACATCAACCAGCTCGAGGCGGTGATCAATGTCAGCATCACGCCCGACCCGCAGGTGCATGTGCACCGCATTGGCCGTACCGCACGCGCTGGCGAGTCCGGCCTGGCGCTGTGCCTGGCCAGCATGGATGAGATGGGGTCGGTGGGCAAGATCGAGCAATACCAGAAACAGGAATCCGTCTGGCACCCGATCGATGCGCTCACGTCCAAGGGCCAGGGCCCGCTTCTGCCACCGATGGTGACACTGCAACTGCTGGGCGGACGCAAGGAAAAGATCCGCCCCGGCGATGTGCTGGGCGCACTGACCGGCCCCGACGGCGGCTACAGCCGCGAACAGATCGGCAAGATCAGCGTGACCGAATTCACGACCTTTGTCGCCGTGCAGCGCGACATTGCCAAGGAGGCGATGCGCCGGCTCAATGCGGGCAAGGTCAAGGGCAAGAGCGTGAAGGTGCGGCTGCTGGAGGGACGGCTCGGCCTCGAGCGGCTTTGACTTGCCGGGACCGGATCGGCACCGCCCCCTTTGGCCAGCGTCAGCCGCGGGCGTGGGTCACGCCGCCGTCGACGATCAGGGTCGAGCCGACCACATAGTCGCCCGCGCGCGAGGCCAGGTAGATCGCCGCCCCCGCCATGTCCTCTGGCGTGCCGATGCGCCCGGACGGAATGTGCGCCGATACGGCATCGCCGTGGTCGCGCGCATCCTTGTTCATGTCCGACGCAAACGCGCCTGGGGCGATCGCGGTCACGACGATGTTGTCCTGGATCAGGCGTAGCGCCATGCGCCGGGTCAGGTGGATCAGGCCGGCCTTGCTGGCCGCATAGGAATAGGTTTCCAGCGGATTGACCGACACGCCATCGATGGACGCAATATTGATGACCTTGGCCGGACGCACTTTGGCGGCCGCGCGCAACTGGGTCGCCAGGGCCTGGGTCAGGAAAAACGGCGCCTTCAGGTTCAAGTCGACCACCTTGTCCCAGCCGCTTTCCGGAAACAGGTCGAATTCGGCGCCCCAGGCAGCGCCGGCGTTGTTGACCAGGATATCCAATCGGTCCTCGCGCTCGGCAAATGCCGCAGCCAGCGCGGTCGCACCTTCAACGCTCGACACATCGGCCGGCAGGGAGACACAAGGTCCGATCTTGCACATCTCGGCCGCCGCCTCGTCGCAGGCCGACGCCTTGCGCGCCGAGACATAGACCCGCGCGCCCTGGGCCAGGAAACCCTCGGCAATCATGCGTCCGATGCCGCGCGAGCCGCCAGTCACCAGGGCAGTGCGGCCATGCAGGGAAAAAAGGTCATTCATTGCGGTTGTCTCCATGCTGTTCAAAATCACTGCGTCCTACGCCCACAAGGCAGCGCGCCGCCTGCCCGCGACCGATTGAATCGCGCTGCGCGCGAGCCGGCACCAAAAAGTTCCCTGCCAAAGCCCGAATCGCAGATGTGCTTTCCCTAGTACCGCAGGACGGACCGAGTACCTAGCATACCCAAACCCGCAAACTGTCCCACCCGTCTCTGCTGGAGTTCCTGATGCACACACTGTACCCCGGCCATGTCGGCCGCACATTGGTCACTTCCTTGCTGGCTGCGGCGCTGGTGTCGTGCGCCAGCGTCCCAAGCGAATCTGCCGACCAGGTACTGCAGCGCGCCAATACCGCGATGGGCGGCAGCGATCTGCGCAGCATCCAGTTTTCTGGCACCGGCTCCGGTGCGACATTTGGCCAGGCGTTCAGGCCCGGCGAGGCGTGGCCCCGTATTACCTATACCCAGTTCTCCCGCGTCGCCGACTATGCCAACGCAGCGCTGCGCGAAGACGCTGCGCGCAGCCGGGCCGAACCAACGGGCGGCGGCGCCGTTCCGCTGATGGGTACCGGCGAACAGCGCACCAGCGGCTGGCTGCGCGGTGCCAGCGCCTGGAACGTCGCGGGCGGCAACACCAATCCGGCGCCGCTCGTGGTCTCGGGGCGCATGCACGACCTGTGGACTACGCCGCATGGCGTGATCAAGGCGGCGCTGGCGCATCCGTCCACCGTCCGGCAGGTCAAGGATGGCGATCGTTCGCTGACCGCGGTGTCATTCGCAGTTCCCGGACGTTTCACCGCGACGGCGCGCATCAATGCGCAGGGTCTGGTGGAGCAGATCGACAGCATGCAGCCCAACCCTGTGATGGGAGATACCGCATCGACGATCCGGTTCTCGGACTACCGCCTGATCGACGGGGTCCAGTTCCCGATGCGTATCCGCCAGGATATGGGCGGCTATCCGGTGCTGGACCTGACTGTCTCCGAGGTCAAGCCCAACGTGGCGCCTGGAATCGAGGTTCCTGCCAGCGTTGTGAGCGCCTCAGAGCGGGTCGCCACGGAGAAGGCCGCAGACGGTGTCTGGTTCCTGGCCGGCGGCTCCCACAACAGCGTCGCGATCGAGATGCGCGACCACATGATGGTGGTGGAAAGTCCCCTGTACGACGGCCGCGCCGAACCGATGCTGGCCGAAGTGCGCAGACTGGCCAACGGCAAGCCGATCCGCTATGTCGTCAACTCGCACCACCACTTCGACCACTCCGGCGGCTTGCGCACGGCCGTGGCTGAGGGCGCGACGCTGGTAACGAGCCAGCAGGCGCGGCCGTTTTTCGAGAAGGTGCTGGCCAATCCGAACCGCATCGCGCCGGACGCGATGGAAAAATCCGGCCGCAAGGCCTCGGTCATCGGGGTCGACGGCAAGCGGGTGTTCAGCGACGGGGTGCGCACCGTGGAGGTACACGACATCAAGGATGGCGTGCATGCCAACGGATTCCTGATGGTCTATCTGCCGCGCGAAAAAATCCTGATCGAAGCCGACGCGTTCACGCCCGGCCCGCCCAACGCGGCGCCGCCCGCACAGCCCAACGGCAACAACGTCAACCTGGTCGAGAACCTGGATCGGCTGCAAATGCAGGTCGACACGATACTGCCGTTGCATGGGCGCATCGTGAAGCTGGCCGATCTGTACAACGCGGTCGGCCGCAAACCCTGAGCGCCCCCCACAACGGTCGCGCGCGGGCGCTCATTCGCGGCCAACGCCAGCGCGTTCCAGTGCCGCGCTGGCGTTGCGCCAACGCCAGGCGCCAAGCCACGTCCAGAGCAGCGACAGAAAATCGGCGAGCGCATTTGATCCTTGTGCAGGGACCAACCCAGGGTCACCCGCACTGGCACTGGCACAGGCACAGGCACAGGCACTGTAGCGCCAACTCCACGCCCCAACCGATTCTTGCGGCCCGCGGCGCGATGTGGATTACAGTCGTTTGATGCCATCCGCCTCCGACATCCAGGTTGCACATTTCCGTCAGGTACTGTTGTGGCCGCTGCGCTTGATGGCCGAGCGCGGTGGCGACGACGCCCATGCCAAACCCTGGCAGATTCTGCAGGACATGGGCGACGCATCGCCCTGGCGTGAGGTGGATGACGAATACACCGGCTCGCAGGACCAGTTCCATGAGCGCCACTACAACGAGTTCGTGACCTTTCTGCCCTATGTGCAGCAATTCCTGTACGGTGAGGGACGTGCCGCGCGCGGGCAGGGCAGCAAGACCTCGGATTCACCGATGCGCGTATTTCGACGCGCAGATGTTCACCAGGCCCGAATGGCACTGCGCCCCGGCGAGGCGCCTTTGACCCTGGACATTGTGCATGTGGACCTGTATTTTTTCCTCGATGTCGACTTGGTGCTGCTCAACGTCGAGGTCAGCACCAACCAGTTGCCGCTGGCGCAGGCGCAGGAACTGATGTACCGGTTTGGCCGAGGCTACCCGGCGGGCTGGCAGGCGGACGGCCAGGCCATGCATTGCCTGGCCAGCATGGAATGGTTGGGCGCAGACGCGCAGGTGCTGGCCCGCTCCGACGCGCACGACAAGGACCTGTTCCTGGCCCATGTGGCGAACCACCGTGCGCCGCGCATCGCAGCCCACTGGGACTGGATGCTGCAGCCCCTGGTGAGCGACCATTCGAACCAGCCCGGTGCGCTGCGCTACCGCCAGATCGAGTATTACCGCATGCCCCTGATGGCCTACCTTGCATTGGACAAGCCGGAGTTGCTGACCCGCAACGACTTCGTGCGGCTCGGCCTGGTGACCGGCTCCAGCCAGGCGACCACCGGCGACCTGCCGTATGCCGAGCAGCACTTGAGCGATTTCGAGCAGCGCTATTGCTACGACCGGTTCTGGACCAGTGGCGGCGCGGCACCCCATACCCGCTACCTGTGCAGCGGCCACTCACTGGTAGTGGTCGGTCCAGCGCAGTCGGAGTTTTACGCCTGCCGTGATCGCGGCGTGTTGTCGCAATTCCGGCACCAGCATTTCCTGTTGTTCATGATTGCGCACTTCCAGAAGGCGGCATTGCTGATGTTCTCCGACCGGCTGGTGGAGGCGCTCAAGCAACTCAATGTCAACGATCTGTCCAGCGTGCGCCGGTTCAAGCGCGATATCCGCGCCAGTTTCGCCGGTTTCCTGCGCTTCACCCACCGCTACTGGTTCCACGAGGTCGCCGAACAGGCGCAGGCGCGCGCGCTGTTCCGCATGTGCGCCAGCCACCTGGGGCTCGATCCGCTGTATGCCGAGGTCAAGGAACGCATCGCCGACATGAACAGCTACCTGGAGGCCGACAGCCTTCGGCGCCAGGCCAATACCGTGGTGCGTCTGACCGTGGTCACGATCTTTGGCCTGATTGGCACCGTCTCGACCGGTTTCCTGGGCATGAATCTGCTCTCCGAGGCGGATTCGCCGCTGTCTACGCGGCTGCTGATTTTCGCTGTCGTGTTCCTGTTGACGCTGATGCTGACGGTCTACACCATGGCCAAGTCCAAGCGCCTGTCGGATTTTCTCGATGCGTTGTCGGACGAGCGGCTCGGCATCTGGCAAAAGTGCAAGGCGCTGACTATGGTCTGGCGCAGCACCGACGATTGAGCGCTGCCGGCGGTGCCTCGCATGACCGACATCCTGACCATCACGCTCAACCCGGCCCTGGACGTGGCCACGTCCTGCGATACCCTGTTGCCCAGCCATAAGCTGCGTTGCGGACATGCGACGCGATTTCCGGGCGGGGGCGGTATCAATGTGGCGCGCGTCGTGCAGCGCCTGGGGGGCGATTGCCTGGCCTTGTACCTGGCCGGCGGGGTCGTCGGCGACCGGCTGCAAACCCTGATCGATGCCGAAGCGGTGCCAAGCCACCGGCTTGTCATCGCGGACGAGACGCGCGAGTGTCTTTCCGTTCTCGAGAACAGCACCGGGCGCGAATACCGCTTCGTGTTGCCCGGTCCCACCTTGAGGGACTCGGAGTGGGGGGCCTGCGAGGACTTTCTCGCCACCATCGAGCCTGCACCTCGGTATGTGGTGCTCAGCGGCAGCCTGCCGCCCGCGTTGGCCGTCGACAGCTATGCCCGGCTGGCCCGTTTGGCGCGATCGCGCGGCTGCAAGGTGGTGCTCGACAGTTCCGGCGCGCCGCTCGAATCTGCCTTGCGCGCCGGCGTCTACCTGATCAAGCCCAGTTTGCGCGAATTGGCGGACTTGACCGGTGCGCCGCTCGACGACGAATCCCAGTGGCTGGGCGCGGCGCAGTCGCTGGTGCGTGACGGCCGCGCCGAAGTCGTCGCGCTGAGCCTGGGTGAACGAGGGGCCCTGCTGGCAAGCAACGACGGCGCGTGGCGCGCCGATGCACTGGTGGTGCCGGTCAAGAGCACGACTGGTGCCGGCGACAGTTTTCTGGGTGCAATGGTGTGGGCATTGAGCCGGGGCAGGGATTTGCCGCAGGCGTTCCGATACGGCGTAGCGGCTGGCTCGGCGGCTCTACTGCACGTGGGGACGACGCTGTGTCAGGCGGATGACGTACTGCGCCTGCAACCGCAAGTACACACGCATGCTCCCTGCATGTCGCGTACACGGTCCGGCCAAGGGTAAACCCGCAACACCGTCCTATCGATCCCACGCAATATGTCGGCCTGCATTACACCAAAGGCGAAACACCGATCACGGCAGCAACGCAAGTGACTGAAATAAAAGCGGTTTCCTGATGTGAACGCTTCTTGCATGATTCTTGCCTGTAGCTATTCTTACGCGGAATTTCCTGAATCACATTGGAGACAACATGTTCAACAGTATCAAGAAGAGCCTTGCGGCGACTGTCATCGGCATCAGCCTCATCGCTGCCAATACCCAGGCAGCCGCGGTCGTCCCGCCGTACAGCGGTTTGGTCATATTTGGCGACAGTATTTCGGATACCGGCAATGTACGGTCACTGACAATCGCTTCACAGAGCACAGCCAACCCGCAACCGACCTTTCCCAATTTCTTGGCAGCGCCCGGGCGCTTTTCCGACGGCCCGGTTTGGACAGAATATCTGGCTGCGGGTCTGGGCTTTGCATCCAGCGCCAATCCCAGCAATCTCTTGTTCAACGGCAATAGCGTGATCCCAATCGGCGCGCAAGGCGGTCAGAATTTCGCTTATGGGGGTGCGCGCACGGGCCTGGGCGGTTCGGCCGGCCCAACCACCGGATTGCTCGGTCAGTTGGTGGCCTGGGACAATTCGGCTTCGATCCTGGGCGGCGGTCCGCTGACCCGCCCGGCCGATCCGAATGCCCTGTATGTCGTGATGGCGGGCGCGAACGATTTGCGCGACATCCGCACCGCCAATCCCAACAGCGGCCTTGCAAACGAGCTAGCCCGCAGCGCTGCAGCCTCGGGCATCGCCCAAAGTGTGGTTGGCGCGGTGGGGCTATTGGCCAATGCGGGCGCGCGGCACTTTCTGATCTCGAGCCTTCCCGACCTGGGCCTGACGCCCGAGGCAGCCAACGCAAACATCCTTACCCCCAACTTCGTCAGCGCCTCCACAGAAGTCACGCTCAGCTTCAACAGTGCGCTTGCGGCCAGTGCCCTGGGCTTCGAGGCCATTTTCAACGCGGCCAATAGCGTCGACCTGGACATCCGCACACTTGATTTTTTTGGCTTGGTGAGTCGCGTCGCCGCGGACGCTGCCAACGGCGGCCCGATCTACAACATCACGAACATCACTACGCCTTGCATCACCAAGGGACCTTCTTCCGGCCAGTACTTTTTCCCGGATGCTACGGCCGTAGCATGCAACGTGGCAGCCTTTTCCGACGACCTGCACCCGTCTGGCGCTTCGCAAGCATTGCTGGGCGAACTAGCGGTGCAGACGGCGCTGGCTCCGGTTCCCGAACCAACGGAATACGCCATGCTGATCGCCGGATTGCTGCTGATCGGTGGTCTGCGCCGTCGCGCCAATTGCACGGCAACTCCTTAGTCGCCGCACTGCCTGGGATTGGTCAGGACCGCAGCGTCGCGAGGTACTAGACGTACGGTCATGCAGCGCGCAGATACTGCCCAAGCGCCGCGAACAGTGCAGTTGCGGCTTGTCCCATCAAGCAGACCTGCACCGCGTCCATCAGCACTTCGAACACCGTGCCGCTGTCCATCGCGCCCTGTCAGGGCTCGAACACACCAAGGAGCCAGCCGACACGTCGTAAATGCCTGCGTCATGACGACCAATGAAATCAACAACCGCACGGAAGTACCGGTACCCGGTTGACAAACAAGCATCGTCTTGCGGATTTTGCAGGTTGACCGGGCCTGCAGCACCAAACCGACCGCGCTCAACACCGTCGCCCCAGATCCAAGCCAGTCGACCATCGGCAGGGGTCGCGCTGACGCAAGCATCACCCGCTGACGCAAGCATCATTGCACGCACGAGTGGGCCCGGCACAGGCATCCGGGGTCGAGCAAAGTTCAGAAATTGTGGCGAATGCCCAGTGCCATCGACGTGGCGTCCTGCCCAGCCCTACCGGTAACACCGCCCAGGTAGCCACCGCCGCCAGGGGCCGCCTGCCCTGTGCCCGAATTGCTGAATCGGGTGATCACCGCATTCAGGTCGGTGCGCTTGGACAATGGATAGGTGTAGGCCACACCGTAGGACGCGGTGTCGGCATTGGATGCCCGCTTGTCATTGAGCCTGCTGTAGGCGACGGTCACATGGCCCGTCGGGCCCATGTCATAACGTACGCCCACATGCATGAGGTTTGCATCTTGCTTCAGCCGGTCCAACACCGATGCGATCAACGGTGCAGGGGTCCCGAGTGCAGTCAGCCCCGCGTTCAGCTCGGGACCAACCGATGGGTTGGGCTCCTGGATACGCGCAACCATGCCCGACAGTGTCCAGCCACCCTGGGTAGCCGAGGCGCCCATCACGGTGGTCTTGAGTGCCTGCTGGCCCGCCGAATTTTTCTTGGTGTTGTAGCCAAAACCGACGCTGAAGTCACTGGTCTTGTAGATTGTGTTGATGCCCAGCAGGCGGCCGTTCGAACTGTTGGACACTTCGCCAAACCCAACCATCAGAGCTGCATTCCACGGCCCCTTGACAATGCGGTACTGCAGCGCGTTGTTGTATCGGATCTCGGCCCCGGTCGGAATCGCCGCGATCTGCCCCGGCGACAGCGCACTCTGCGTTTTCATGATGTCAAAGGTGGCCAGCGCTTCATATCCTGGCGTGTACTGCCGACCCATGATGAAGCCACCGACGGGTGTGACCAGTCCCACAAAGGCCTGACGGTCGAACAAGGTGTTTCCCAGGTTCACGCCGAGCGTGGGCCCGATGGCTAAATTGGTCAACCCGGCTGCAAGCGGCGCCGGCAGACCGGCCGTCAGCCGATCGGGCAATTGGTTTCCCGATGCTGGCCGGTTGCTCTGCCCACCGGTGTCCAGTTCGATCCGGCTTTCCAGATTGAACAACGCCTTGTAGCCGCCGCCAAGGTCTTCCGCGCCGTTCAGGCTCCAGCGAGAACCTTCCATGATGCCGCTGTTGACCTGGGTTACGCTGCCCTGGGCGTATCCGGTCACGCGGGTGATTCCGGTGTCGATCAATCCGTGCACGGCAACTTGCGCATAGGTGCAGCCGCAGGCCAACGCGGCCGCGGTGGCTAAAAGGGTCTTTTTCATGGCAGTGGCTCCGGGTGTGGTTGGTGATCGGCATCAGATGGAGGCTGGGAACTGGGGAAATCGCCTTTCGCGGCAGCATTGCCGCCCCACAACAGCATGGGTCGCGTCGGGGTCCAATCCTGACGCAGCAGATCGCAGTTGAAGGAGGCTTTGCGCAGCGGGCGCTGCAGAGCCGTGGGGTTGGCTTGCGCATCGGCGAGGATGGCTATGCGAAAGTTGCTCTTGATCAGACTGGGCGTGCCACGAAAGACCTCGAAGCCAGCGCGCTGCGGCTGGCTGGCCCTGGCGAAC
>JANNKH010000004.1:0-22735 GCA_031396205.1 Rhodoferax sp. | reverse complement strand
GCGCCGCCGGTGAAAGCGAATGGACCATCCTGCGCCACCATGTGCTGCGCCTGATCGCGATACCGCTGGTCACCGTATTTGGCCTGGAACTGGGCTCGACGCTGGCGTTCGCGGTGGTCACCGAGACCATCTTTTCCTGGCCCGGCGTCGGCAAGTTGATCATCGACTCGATCGCCACACTGGATCGGCCGGTCATGGTCGCCTACCTGATGCTGGTGGCGCTGCTGTTCATCACCATCAACCTCACGGTGGACATCGCCTACGCCGCCCTCGACCCGCGCCTTCGCGCGCGCAGATCGACATGAAAGCTGCAACGGCCATCGACACGCCGCTGCGCGCCTTCGTGCGCGAGTTCGCGCAGGATCGGGTGGCGGTGCTGGCGCTGGTGGTGCTGACGCTGATCGTGCTGCTGGCGCTGGCCGCGCCGCTGATCACACCGCAGGACCCCTATGACCTGTCCAACCTGGTGCTGATGGATGCGCGCCGGCCGCCAGGCCATGTCGGCAGCAAGGGGTTCACCTACTGGCTCGGTACCGATTCGCAGGGGCGTGACCTGTATTCCGGCATCCTGTACGGCCTGCGCATCTCTCTGCAGGTCGGCTTGATGGCCGGCGCGATCGCGTTTGCAATCGGTGCCTCGCTCGGCACGGTGGCCGGTTTTGCCGGCGGCCGCACCGAGACACTGATCATGCGCATCATCGACCTGCAGTTGTCGTTCCCGGCGATCCTGCTGGCGCTGGTGCTGGCAGCCTTGCTGGGACAGGGCAAGTGGCCGCTGATCGCGGCGCTGGTCACCGCGCAGTACGCGTACTTCGCCCGCACCGCCCACGGCGCGGCGTCGTCGGAACGCTCCAAGGACTATGTCGAGGCCGCGCTGTCGACGCCGCTGAGTTCGGCCCGGGTGGCGTTCCGCCATGTACTACCCAACTGCATGCCGCCGCTGATCGTCGTGGCCACGGTACAGGTCGCCAATTCGATCGCACTCGAAGCCACCTTGTCCTTCCTGGGCCTGGGCATGCCGGTCTCCGAACCGTCCCTGGGCATGCTGATCGCCAACGGCTTCCAGTACATGTTGTCGGGCCGTTACTGGATCTCGATCTACCCCGGCATCGCGCTGATCGTGCTGATCGTCGCAATCAACCTGGTTGGCGACCAGATCCGCGACCAGTTGAATCCGAGGCTCAGGCGATGAACGCGAACGACAACGCAGCTTCGTCGGCCAAGGTCCTGCTCCAGGTGCGCGACCTGACGACCGAGTTTGCAGGTCGTGCCGGTGTCGCGCGGGCCGTGGACGGCGTGTCGTTTGACGTCCATGCTGGCGAGATCATCGGCCTGGTCGGCGAATCGGGGTCGGGCAAGAGCGTCACCGGATACTCGATCCTCGGATTGATCGACCCCCCCGGGCGGGTGGCTGGTGGCTCGGTCAGGCTCGACGGCCAGGAACTGATCGGCATGCCGCGTTCGCAACTACGCACGTTGCGCGGGCGGCGTATCGCGATGGTGTTCCAGGATCCGATGAGCACGCTCAACGCCGTGCTCAAGGTCTCGACGCAGATGGAACTGGCACTGCGCGCCCACGGCAATCCAGGCAAGCAGGCGATGCGCAGCCGCTGCCTGGCAGCGCTGGCCAAGGTCGGCATTCCCGACCCGGAACGCCGGCTCGACGCCTATCCGCACGAACTCTCGGGTGGCATGCGCCAGCGGGTGGCGATCGCGATCGCGTTCCTGAACAATCCGGGCCTGGTGATCTGCGATGAACCCACCACCGCGCTGGACGTGTCGATCCAGGCCCAGATCCTGATCGAGATGCGCACCCTGGTGCGCGAGGCCGGCGTGAGCCTGGTATGGATCAGCCATGACCTGGCCACGGTGTCGGTGCTGGCCTCGCGATTGCTCGTCATGTACGCCGGACGGCTGATCGAGGAAGGACCGACCAACGACGTGCTGCGCAAGCCGCACCATCCCTACACCCAGGGCCTGATCGACAGCCTGCCTTCGCGCGCGGCGCCGGGCAGGGATCTGCTGCAGATTCCCGGCTCCACGCCGTCGCTGACGGCACTGCCCACCGGTTGTGCGTTCAAGGACCGCTGCGCGTATGCGACCGCTGCCTGCGACACGGCACCGCAGCAGACCAAGGCCCAGGCGCGCACCTGGCGCTGTCACCACCCACTGAACATGACCGCATCGACGGCACTGGCACCATGAGCGGGGCGGCAAGCTTCATCGAACTGGGCGACATCACGCGCCGCTTCACGTCGATACCGCCGTTTTCCGAGCGGCTGGCCAAGCGCATCACGGGACAAAAGGCCAGCACGACCGTCGTGCATGCGGTCGAGGGCGTGTCACTGACCATTGCGAAGGGCGAAACACTGGGACTGGTCGGCGAATCGGGCTGCGGCAAATCGACGCTCGGGCGCGTGGCGGCAGGAATTCTGGGTGCGACGATGGGCCAGGCCCGCATTGCCAGCGAACCGGTCATGCGCGGCGGGCGCAAACACACGACCCGCATCCAGATGGTGTTCCAGGACCCGTTTGCGTCGCTCAATCCGCGCATGCGCATCGGGGACACGATTGCCGAAGGCCCGATCGCACATGGCCTGGTGAAAAAGTCGGAAGCGCCCGCCGATGTGGTGCGCTGGCTCAAGGCGGTCGGCCTGGACGCCGACGCTGCGCAGCGCTTCCCGCACCAGTTCTCGGGCGGCCAGCGCCAGCGTGTCGCCATCGCGCGCGCGCTGGCAATGCGACCGGATGCGCTGGTATGCGATGAACCGGTAGCCTCGCTCGATGTGTCGATCCAGGCGCAGATCATCAACCTGTTCCTGCAGCTGCGCCGCGACCTGAATCTGACGATGCTGTTCATCAGCCATGACCTGAGCGTGGTGCGCCATGTCAGCGACCGGGTGGCCATCATGTATCTGGGGCGCATCGTCGAGCTCGGCGCCACCGAGGACATTTTCCAGGCGCCACGCCATCCCTACACCCGTGCCCTGCTCGACAGCGCGCCGCGGCTGGCGGCACACGGCGCGCCGGTGCAGGAGATACAGCCCATCAGTGGCGAACTGCCCTCGCCGATCAACCCGCCACCGGGCTGCGCGTTCCACCAGCGCTGCGCGTTCGCACAGGCGCGCTGCCGGCACGATTTGCCGGTGTTGCGCTCTGCGGGCGACAACACGCGTGAGGTCGCCTGCCATTTTCCGCTGCACCAGACGAAGGACATACCATGACCGACAAGCGCACCGAGTCCGGCGAACCATGGACCTGGGAAGAGTCCGAGTGGCGCCAGCGCGTGAACCAGGTCCGTGCCGGACGCAGTCTGCGGCCCACAAGCTGGCCCGGCGGCGCCCGCTGCGCGGTCGCGCTGTCGTTCGACAGCGACCATGAGACCAACGAGCTGCGCGATGGCGGCCAATCGATCGGACGCATGTCCTGGGGCCAGTACGGCAGCCGCGTCGGGGTACCGCGCATCCTCGAACTGCTGAAAAAGACGCAGGTACCGGCCACCTTCTTCGTTCCCGCCGTCGCCGCGCTGCTGTATCCGGACGAACAACGCCGCGTCATCGCCGAAGGCCACGAGATCGGCCTGCATGGCTGGATCCACGAGCTCAACTCCATCCTGCCGGAGAAGGATGAACGCGAATTGCACCTGCGCGCATCCGACACGCTGACGCAGATTACCGGCGTGCGCCCTGTCGGCATGCGCACGCCGTCATGGGATTTTTCGCCCGCGACATTGACGATCCAGCGCGAGATGGGCCTGCTGTACGACTCCTCCCTGATGGCCGACAACGACCCCTACGAACTCGAGCAGCATGGCGAGCCCACCGGCATCGTCGAGCTGCCGGTGGAATGGATCCGCGACGACGCGGTCTACTTCAACATGAACCGCTTCCAAGCGCTGCGACCCTACACCGCACCGACCACCGTGCTGGACATCTTCCGGCGCGAGTTCGATGCCGCCTGGGACGAAGGCGGGCTGTTCCTGCTGACGATGCACCCGCATGTGATCGGCTACCGGTCGCGCCTGTTCATCCTGCATGATCTCATTGGCCACATGCAGGCCAAGGGCGGCTGCTGGTTCGCCACCCACAGGGACATTGCGACCCATGTGCGGGACAACGCCGCCTGAGGCCGACGCGCATTTCGCTTGTATTTGCCGGCGGCACGATGGGGGATGGGTGCAAGCAGAACGCGACGACGACGTCGGTGGCTGGATGTCCAAGCGCCTGCTCCGGGACTGGTCGTCGGGCCAGCTGCGGCCACCGACAATAGGCCCTGGCAAGCAGGACACACCGGAATCGCCATGATCCCTCCCGTATCGCCGCACCCATGTCGACCCCAGCACCTCGCACCGATTCCAGCACAGCGCAAGCCCCGACATCTGCGCTAGCCCCGCTGGGCCTGCCGGTGTTCCGCATGCTGTGGTTCACCTGGCTGGCGGCGAACATCTCGATGTGGATGAACGACGTCGCCGCCGCCTGGCTGATGACGTCGCTGACCACCTCGCCGATCCTGGTCGCGCTGGTGCAGACCGCATCGACCTTGCCGGTGTTCCTGCTCGGCCTGCCCAGCGGCGCGCTGGCCGACATCCTGGATCGCAAGCGGTTTTTCCTGTTGACCCAACTCTGGGTGGCCGTCGTTGCACTGCTGCTGTGCGCTACCGTCTTTGGTGGCTGGATGAGCCCGCCGCTGCTGTTGGCGCTGACCTTCGCCAACGGCATCGGCCTGGCGCTGCGCTGGCCGGTGTTCTCGGCCATCGTGCCGGAACTGGTGCCGCGCAACCAGTTGCCGGCGGCGCTGGGGCTCAATGGCATCTCGATGAACGCGTCGCGCATCATCGGGCCACTGGTCGCGGGCGCCGTCATCGCCAGCCTGGGCAGCGCCTATGTCTTCCTGCTCAACGCAATCCTGGCGGTAGCCGCGGCGCTGGTCATCTCGCGCTGGGAACGCACGCCCACGTCGCATCCGCTGGGGCGCGAGAAGCTGCTCAGCGCAATGCGCGTCGGCCTGCAGTTCGTGGCGCAATCGAGACACCTGCAAGGTGTGCTGGTGCGCATCTGCCTGTTCTTTTTCCACTCGACGGCGTTGATCGCTCTGTTGCCCCTGCTCGCGCGTGGCCTGCCGGGCGGCGGTGCCGGCAGCTTCACGCTGATGCTGGCCTCCATGGGCACGGGCGCCATCGTAGCGGCCCTGTTCATGCAACGCCTGCGCCAGCTCTGGACCCGCGACGGCCTGGTCGCGCGCGGGGCCGTGCTGCAATCGATGGCCATGCTGGTGGTGGCCTTTGCACCCAACACCTTGGTCGCAGCGCTGGCCATGGCTGCGGCCGGCATGGCCTGGATCACCACCGCCAACACGCTGAGTGTGTCGGCGCAATTCGGACTGCCCGACTGGGTGCGGGCACGCGGCATGTCGATGTACCAGATGGCCATCATGGGCGCCAGCGCAGCCGGCGCGGCGGTCTGGGGACAACTGGCAACGCACTACACGATCCATGTCAGCCTGATCGTGGCGGCAATCACCGGCGCCGTCGGCCTGTTGCTGGCGAACCGGATGCTGGTAGACGACAACGAGCAGGACGACCAGACACCGTCGCCGCTGTTCAAGGCGCCGGTGGCCCGGCAACCTCCGGGTCCCGGGCGCGTGATCCTGACCATCGAATACCAGATCGACCCGGCACGTGCCGACGAGTTCCGCGCATTGATGCGTGTCAGCCGGCGCAGCCGGCTGCGGCACGGCGCCCTGTCCTGGGAACTGCTGCGCGACATCAGCGACCCGGGGCGTTTCATCGAGCAGATCGTCGACGAGTCATGGATCGAACATCTGCGCCGTTTCGACCGCGTCACGGCGGCCGACGCGGCATTGCGCGACCGCAAGCATGCCTACCACATCGGCGATGCGCCGCCGGTGGTGACGCGTCGTATCGTCGAATCGACGAACACGCCCGGCATGCCATGATACGTCCTATCCTCCCTGCAACATCCAGGAATACAAGCATGACTGAACCACAACTTCGCCCCAAGCCTTTCTCGATGATCCGGGAGTTTCACCTGGCGGACTGGTTCACACTTGCCAACGCATTGTGTGGAACCGGCGCGATCTTCTCGGCCTTCTCCTTTGTCGAAACCGGCGACAGCCGACATCTGTTGTTTGCCGGCGCCCTTATCTTTGCGGCGCTGGTGTTCGACGTACTCGACGGGCGCATCGCGCGCTGGCGCCAGGAGTCGTCGAGCCTGGGGCGGGAACTGGATTCGCTGGCGGACATCATCGCCTTTGGCGTGGCGCCGGCCATGCTGGCCTATGCCTGCGGCATGCAGGGATTTTTCGACCGCATCGTGCTGGCCTACTTTGTCGCCTGCGGCGTGTCCAGGCTGGCTCGCTACAACGTGACCGCGGAGTCGATGTCCGACGAATCGGGCAAGGTCCGGTATTTCGACGGCACGCCGATTCCAACCTCGATCGTGCTGGTCGCGCTGCTGATGGCCGCAGCCTGGAGCGGCGCCGTGCGCGAGCAGCTCTGGGGTGGCGCGATCCAGATCCTGGGCTTGCGACTGCATCCGCTGGCGTTGCTGTTCGCGCTGTCGGGTTCGCTGATGATCAGCCGCATCCGCATTCCAAAGTGGTAGCAGGCATCGGTCCATTGCTCAGTCGCCCATCGACAGCACCCACACAGCGAGCAAGCGCATGAAGCCCAGCATCACCTTTCACGGTGAGACCATCGATCCGGACACATTCCACCGGCGCACCCTGTGCGCGGCGCAGGCTCTGCGCGACGCTGGTGTGCGCGAGGGCGAGGTCGTGGCGCTGATGATGCGCAACAGCCCGCAGCTGCTCGAACTGATGCTGGCCACCCGTTGGCTGGGAGCCATGTGGTGCCCGATCAACTGGCATTTCAAGACGCAGGAGGTCCAGTACATCCTGTCGGACTCCAAGGCCCGGGTATGCGTCATCGACGCCGACCTGCTGGAGGGTCTGCCGGAGCTGCGACTCGACGCTCTGCGCGCTTTTGTTGCCAATGCGAAAACCGGGGTACCGGCCAGCACCGCCGTCGCGCTGTGGGAAACCGCCCGTGCGGCGGCCGTGCCGCTGGCCGAAGCGGCCTGCGCGCCGCGCGGCGCCATGTTGTACACCTCCGGTACGACCGGGCGCCCCAAAGGCATCGTGCGCGCAGCCGCCAGCCCCGAGCAGGCGGCGAAAGGCCTGGCCGTGCTGCACCAGGTGCTGGGTTTCGAGCCCGGCATGCGCGCACTGGTCAGCGCACCGATGTACCACAGCGCGCCCAACTCTTATAGCGTGGGCGCCGCGCTTGAAAATGCCCAACTGTTCATCGAACAGCGCTTCGATGCCCAGGACACGCTGCGGCTGATCGAGGCGCACCACATCACCCATGCCTACCTGGTTCCCACGATGTATGTGCGCATGCTGGCATTGCCCGCCGACGTACGCAAGCGCTACGACCTGGGCTCGATGCGATTCGTCGCATCCACCGGCTCACCCTGCGCACCCGATGTCAAGCGGGCAATGATCGACTGGTGGGGACCGGTGATCAACGAGGCCTACGGTTCGAGCGAACTGGGCTACATGACGCTGCTCACCAGTGCTGACGCGCTGCGCAAGCCGGGCTCCGCCGGACGTCCACTCGATGGCGTGCAGATGGCCATCCTCGACGACCAGGGCAATCCCGTTTCGCCCGGCCAGGCCGGCCTGATCTATGTGCACCAGGACGCGTATGCCGACTTCAGCTACATCGGCAACGACGTGGCGCGCCAGCGCATGGAAATCGACGGGCTCAAGACCCTGGGCGATATCGGCTACCTGGACGATGACGGTTTCCTGTTCATCGTCGACCGAGCGGCCGACATGGTGATATCGGGGGGCGTCAACATCTACCCGGCCGAGATCGAGGCGGTATTGCAATCGATGCCCGGCGTGGCCGATTGCGCGGTGTTCGGCATCCCCGATGCCGAGTTCGGCGAGGCGCTAGGCGCGGCGGTGCAGTTGCAGCCGGGCGCCACACTCTCTGCGGGCGACGTTGTCGGCTTCCTCAATCCGCGACTGGCCGGTTACAAGGTGCCCAAGGTGGTGGAATTCATCGCGCAGATGCCGCGCGAGGACACCGGCAAGATCTTCAAGCGCAAATTGCGCGAGCCCTATTGGGCGGGCATGAACCGGCGCATCTGACGGTGCGGCTGTGGGCTTGCGGCGGCCGGCGCAACCGCAAAGAGACCTTTACAAGGTCTTGAGAAACTCCAGCAGCGCCTCCTTTTCCTCCGCGCTCAGGTCCGAGCCATACAGATGCCCGTAATTGCTGTTGCCCAGAGCCGTCGTGTCATAGGTGAAGTATGAGCCGCAGCCGCCCCTGCCGGTGTCCTGGCCAATGGCAGACATGAACCCGACGTTCTTCCAGTCATAGACGTCGCTGCCACGGCAAAATTTTTCCGGTCGTTTCTCGACCGCATTGAGCAGGTCGCGCAAGGTGGGGACTGAGCCATTGTGCAGGTAGGGCGCGCGCAACCAGATGCCATCGAGCAGGCTGTTCACATAACCCTGCTGGGTCTTGAAATTGCGCATCTTCCAGGCCTTGGTCTCGAGCTGGTTCAGGCCCTTGGCCAATTGGGGCGAAAAGTCTTTCAGGCGCTCGGCGTCGGTGCCCAGATCCTCGATCGGCTCGACCCGGCCCAGGCGCAGCCCGTCGGGTGCATGGCAGCTGGCGCAACGGTGCTGGAACAGGTCCTCGCCCTTGCTGGCCAGCTCCGGGCGGATGCGCTGCTTGGCCGCATCTGGCATCGGCTGCAAGCGTTCATGCCGGAACTCCTCGGGGATTCGGTCCTCGTAGCGTGGCGGCAACAGGCTGGTCAGGTAATCGGCGATGCGGTTCAGGCGCGGAAAATCCAGGTAGTCGATGTTGTGCCCGATCACTGCCAGCGCCGAGACGATATTGCGCTCTTCGAGCACATCGGTGTTGCCGTCCCAGTGCATCCGCATGCCGACCCGCGCCTTCTGGTTCCACACTGCGGGGAAGTCGACAATGCCTTGGACCAGAGTTTTTTCCGGCGGGTCCGCATACAGGCGCTTGTACACCGCCCAGGTGTCGACCCGACCGGGCCCGAACTCCAGCAGGCGGTGCTCCTTGTCGGCGGCAATGAAATCGAAATAGGCTTCCTTGCGCGAGGCCAGCACCTTTGGAATCGCCCAGATGGCGATCCGGTAGACCACGCGCTCGAAGAATCCCAGTTGCAGGTTCTGCTTGGCAGTCTCCTTGGCCACCGCGTCCATCACGGCGCTGGCGGTGAACCTATCGCTGCCCATCGCGCCGAACATGTACAAAAAATACTGTTCGATGTTGATGGTATTGCCGGTGCCGCCCAGCACGATCTGCTGCGGGGCCTGCTCGGTATTGCGGATCGTCGTCAGATGGCAGAACGCGCAATTGACGCCGACGAAGTCGACACCGAACACGGTGCGCTTGGAAAAGCCGATCGGACGCCCAAACACCGGCTGCCCCGGCTTGAATCCGTCCGGCGCGGGCATGTTCGCCTCGGTCACCAGACCGAAGGCGTCGAATCCGGTCTTGCCGTTGCGCGGCCCCCTGCCCTTTTCGATCGCATCGACCGGTGCGACGACCTGTGGCAGCACCTTCCAGATCCAGTACGGAATCGGCGCCATCGCAAACGGGTGGTCCGAGCCCATCGAGCCGTATTTGTATTCGGACGCCAGGTCCTCGAAGTCCTCCGGCACACCAAAGCGCTGGGTCCAGAGAGAATAGCCTACGAGCAGCACAGCTATGACCAGTAGCCACCGGAAAAAACGTTTGCGCATGGTTTGAACCCCCGTCGAATTTCTGTTGTTGTGGGCGCCGATGCTCAGGCGTTGATGTTGACCTTGAGCACTTTGGGATAGAGCTTCCATACCGCCCAGGGCTCTCGCTCCATCGCAGCCTGCAGCGCATCGAGGTTGCGGTTGAACTCGGCAAAACAGGCCCGGGCCTGGTCATCCAGCGCCAGGTAGGAAAAGTCGTGCATCAGCAGCCGACGCTTGACATTCAGGTTGTAGTTCGCATTGACCAGCCGCTGGTACACATCGAGCGGCTCGCGCTGACCGTTCTCGTACATGCGCACCGGCTGGCGGTGCGTCCATAGCTGGTAGTCCCAGATGAAGCTGCCCAGCAGCTCGTGCTGCACCGTGACCAGGTACAGGAAGCGCGCGATCAGCCGCGCCAGACTATCGAAAGTCACATCGCCCCGGGTTACCTCAACGCCGTTGGGCGTCAGCGCATGGAGTTCGTCCAGCCAGGCCAGGATGCCGGCATCGTTGCGGATCAGCGCGGTACCGGAGTCGCGCGCGCTGTCCGGGTAGTACAGCTGAAGGTAACGGCGCGCATGGGCATGCAGCACATCGAAGATCGCCTCCAGGTTGTCCTGCGTCGGTGTGTCGAAACCCTGCTTGTGCACCTGGCGGCGCTGCGCGTCCAGCTGCGGATCGTTGTGGATGATGCGAAATTCCTGGTGCGACTCCTCGTACAACCGGCACATGCCTTCGAAACTAAGGCTGAAGATGGTCTCGAACTCGCCGCCACGTACCATCTGGCCGCGCGTCACAATGTCGTTGCTCTGCTGGGTACCGAACATGTAGGGCCACAGCAGCCGGCACAGCGGATGATTGGGCGCGAGCCGGTTGCGGGTGGCAATGGCCAGCTGCGCGCCGCCGGTCAGGTGGACCCAGTTGAAATGGCGCACCAGCGACAGATGGGTGGTGGCGCTGCACAGCGCGATCTTCTTGGCCTGCTCCCAGCCGGGATCGGTCGGGACCACCGTGCCCACCGCGGTAACGATCTGGCAGGCCTGCAGCGCGCGGCGCACCGGGTCCAGACGAAACAGCACCCGAGCCCCCAGTTTCTGCAGGCCGGGGTGGTGCTCGTACTGACCAAGGCCACCCAGCTCCCACTGGTACACGCCATCGCTTGCGCGTTCGGTGTAGCAGGCATACGGGCCCCGCACCGCCAGCGCGCCAAGGTCGGGGCTGCCCAGGTATTCCGGCGGCAATACCGGCGTTGGATAACGGCTGCGGTGCAAGCGGGTGAAGGCACTCTTGAGTGCGCGCTCTGGATCGGCATCGATCTGCGGCAGATCGGCCTGCATCGGCGAGAAGGCGCCGTACAGCCAGACCTGCAACTGGTACAGCAGGGTCTTGGATGCGGCCCGCTCATCCTGGGGAATCGCGTCGGGATGGCATACCAGAATGCCGTCGATCGGCAACGCCGGAGCCGCCTCGCGCATGGGGACCGGCACGATCAGCGGGCCTTGCTCGGTCGGCACGGGTATGTCCAGCGGCCGGTTGAGCGCGATCTTGATCCACCCGAGCAGGTTCCAGAAGCCCTTGCGGAAAAACCACATGATCATGCTGGCCTCCGGCCTGTCGTTGGATTGTTCTTGTGTTGCGCAAGGCCGTTCATGGTCGGACCGCCGTCACTGCGATTGGCTGCGGTGGGCATCGCCGCGCCAGGGGTCGGCCTCGAGCTCCGGATCGCAGGCGCGCAGCGGATGGCGCTCGGCTGTAAGCACCGCATCGGTATCCCAGGGCTCGAAGCCATTGCGGATATTCGCCAGCCCGGTGCCGGACAGCTCCGGATAGTGGCGCAGCACCACGGTCTTGAAGTCCACGTCGTCGATCCATTTCAGGCCCTCGGGGGTGTACACATCCTCGTTGTAGCAGTCGGTGAAGAAGCGATCGGCCTGCAGGCGGCGCGTGGCATTGAGCAGGAAGATCGAGAACATGGTCTCGCCGAAGCCGAAGCCGGTCGGCCGGTAGCCCTCGGCCAACGTACCCACCAGCAGGTCGAGCTTTTCGACATCGGCCGGGTCGGGGCCGTACACCGCCTTGAGCTTCCTCACATGTTCGGCAGACTCGGTCAGGTCCTCGAAGATACGGATCGGGTTGAGCCCCAGCTGGCGCCGGAACTCGTTGTAGCGCGGCACGCCCCGCTCGCGTGCGCGCACGATGTCGACCGTACCCATGTCGAAGAACGGGTTGCCCGGAATGCTCAGCTCCTGCATGAAGCGCGGGTAGTTGTTGAGCACCAACGCGCCCGGGTGTTGCGTGCCGAACGAGAAGAACAGGTCGGCCATGCCATACCTGCCGGTGATCTTGCCCGAGCCCGATTGGCGCGTGGCGTGAAACGGCACCTGCTCGACCGCCTGCGGGTCGGCGGTGCGGCGCAGGGCCAGTGTCTCGGGCAGCAGCGAGTGCAGGCGGTAGATCTCGGTGAACTCCTCGGTCAGGCCGAACCCGCGGCCATGTTTGTCGACCGGGTTGCCGACCACGCCACCCATCTCCGGGTTGCGCACATTGATGTCGGCCACGGTCTTGCGGTCCTTGCCCTTGCGCAGAAAATTGGTCAGCCCGCCGTACCAGTTCATGTTGACGCCGAAATTGAGCGCCGGATTCGGCAGGATCGCCGGTGTCCATTCGACGGTGTGGATCTTGGCCATCACCGCCGCATTGATCAGTCGCGCCACGTTGAACAGGCGGTTGTCGTCCCAATCCGGATAGGCATTGGCCAGCATGTCGCAGATGGCGTTGTGCTCGCGCGCGAACAGGGTGTGCAGCATCGACAGGCCAACCCACCAGTTGCGCGTGAAACCGGTCTCCTCGATGCCCTTGCCGTCGATCGGCAGCCGACTATCGTCCTGCAGCCGCATCTTGCCGCCGGCCCTGCTGCGCAGGCGGTCTTGCGTGGCCTGGTCGCTGCCGTAGATCTGGGAGCCGTCCCACCAGTGCGTGACTTCGTTGATCGCGCTGGTAGCGGCCTCCTCGCGGCCGCTCATGCGGGTCGGGTCGGCCTGGGTCTTGCCGATGAACATCTTGGTCTGCCAGTAACGCGTGCGGGCCGGGTCGTCGTCGGGCAGGGGGATCTCGATCAGCCGCGCGGCGTCGTAGTAGATTTCGCCGTGGTTGATCCAGTCGCCGTTCATGAACTGGATCCACGCGGCTGCCAGCATGTTCAGGAACGGCACCTGCTGCATTGCCGGCGTGCCGTCGGCCGATGTCGGGCGCGAGAACAGCGCGCGGCTGATCTCGCGTGGATTGGGCGTCAGCAACTGGGAACCGGTTTCGGGCCGGATCGCCGCTGGCGCCACATTGCGCAGGAAGCGCGTGCCGGCCGCGCCCTCCTTGGGGTCCAGCAGGTTGTTCCAGCTGCCATCGGCGGTGCGGAAATGGGTCACGCCGGGTGGCGGTTGCTGGCCCTCGGGCTGGAAGCCGGTGAGCGCCCCCTGCGGATAGCTCGTGCCCAGGTTGTCCGCATTGAGCTTGTCGCGCATGTAGGCCAGCGTGAGGATGCCCAGCATCTGCGGGCGGTGGTACCAGTTGGTCCAGACTGCATCGCGGTAACCGGCGATCCGGCCCCAGGCCTGGGTCACGACATGCATCACCAGCGTGATGACCTCGCCCAGGAAGTCGCCGATTGCCACCCGCACCCGCCCGATGAAGCCGTGTCCTGGCCCTGGCGGCAGGGGTTCGGGCAGGGTGTTGGCGGCCAGTGTTGGCGGTGCCAGCAGGCTCTCGCGGTCAAAGTAGCGCAGTTCAGGCACATGCACATGGATCGCCGCGGTCGCGTTGGCATCGGCCAGTGCCCCCATTTCCTTCCACGCGGCCTCGTCGGGCTGGATGGCCAGCGCCAGTGCGTAGTGCTGCGCGGCCTGGTCATAGCGCTGGCTCTGAAACAGTGCCAGCGCGAACGCGGCGTGCGTCTGCGCATCGGCACGCTGCGCCAGGCCGACTTGCAACAGTCGGATCGCCGTTGCGTAGTCGCGACGCTCCATCGCCAACGCAGTCTCGGCCATCATGGACGCAGTGTCCGTGTCGTTCATGGATGCGGCGTGCGCGCTGGTCATAAGGCTTGCTCCAAACTTTTTTCAGGGTGCAGACGCGCCAGACGCAACCGTGCTGGCGTGCGGCTGCGCTGCGGCATGCGAATGCGTCACACGATCGGCCTGGTCGCAAAAATCGTCCAGTGATCCTCCCTGCCAGGAGCCACATATGTCCAGGACGGTTTGCAAGCCCAGCATACGGTAGCTCTCCGTCTGGGATTCGTCAAACCATTGTTTGCCGGTGCCTTCATGCGGAAAATCCGGATGCGTGCGTCCGTAGTTGGCAACGTCGGCTGGCTCATTGCCGCACAGCATCGGCTTGAGGTAGACCAAGCGACCGTCCGGCGCACCCGGATCCGCCGCCGAATAACCGATGGTGGCAACCGCACTGCGGCATGCGCGCGCACGTAGTTGCGCCAGCGCCGCTGCGTCAAAACTGATCGGTATGGCCATGTCGATGCGAATCTTGCGCAGCGCATTGCCCAGCCCGCCCATGTCGAGTGCGGCATCGGCCTCGGCATCGACCACCACGATGGTGTGGCAGCGCCGCAGCACCATCTCGTACAGGCCCAGGTTCTCGAAATGGCCACCGTCGGACAGGTAGACGTACGGCGTCTGGTTGGAGGTCAGCCCGAACGCCTCCTTGATCAGGCAAGCCACCGGTGAGCGTGGGCCGGCATGACGCCAGCTGCGATTGCCGGCCACGCCCGGGTTGCCCAGCCACGCGCCCAGCCGCGCATTGAGCAGGGTCATGATGAAACCCGCCGCCGGCGACGAATAGGACCCCATGCTGGGACTGGCCGCGGCGCCGGAAATCGCCACGGCCGAACCCAGCGTGATGCCACCAGGCCCGCCATAGTACGCGCTGGGTCGGTAACCCAGTTCGAAATTGCCGCAATGCAGCGCGGTGACGGTGAACGGCTGCGCCTTGCGCTGTTGCCAGGCCAGCCGGTTGGCCTGCACCAGGTTGAGCGTCAGATTGACGACCTGCAGCGGCTTGTGTCGCGGATCGAGGGTGTGCATCGGGAAGTCATCGCCACGCGCGAAGCCGGTGAACTTGTTCGCCCGCCGCTTGGGATTGGATGCGCCGATGTAGGCGCGCACCAGCCGGTCCCGGTACATCGCATGCAGGGAGAAGGTATTGATGTTGACAAAGCGCCCCATCAGCCGGCTCAGCAGCAACAACAACACCATCAGCGCAAGCAGCAGATACGGATGGGACCGATTGAGCACCGCGTAGTGCGCCTGCCAGCCCACCGTTGCGCCGTCAACGGCCCGCAGGTTCATCTGCGCCCAGTCGCCCAGCACGGGCAACAGATGCAGCGTCGACAGCAGTGCATTCGTAGCCAGTGCCAGGACGATCACCAGTACACCAATGAATACCAGTGGCGCGACCTGCACCGCCAGAGCGGCCAACGACCAGGCCTTGCCGCTTCTTGCGGCATCTGCAGGCGCACGCTGCGCCAGCAGCGCACTACCAGCGGAACTGGCCCAGCCGCTGGCCACTGCCACGACTGCCAGCACACGCGGAGCCCAGGTCTGCCACTCGACCACCCACTTGGGGACAACCAGCACTGCGGCACAGACGAGCACCCACGCCATGCAGAACATCAGCATGCCGGCCACACTGCGCGACATCCATTCCCGGTCTTCGTCCTTGAGCACCCGGCTGGACAAGCCGACGAACAAGACCGTACCCAACACATAGCCGAGCAAGATCGCGGGCGGCCCCAGCGTCACGTATTCCGGCCACGACATCTCGGACTCGGGATTCGGACTCCACAACAGGAAGTTGGTGGTCAACCAGATGGACATTCCGGTGCTCGCGGCCATCACGAAGATGGCCAGCGCCATCGGGCTGCGGACATTGCCCGCGCGCGCCGTGTGTTTGGCCGAGAGCAGGAAGGCAAGCCACGCCAGTACGCTGGGCGCCAGCGCGGCGAGTACCTGTCCGCCCAGGCTATTCTGGATTTCGAACCGGATGCCCAGGTAATACAGCGAATCGAATGCGATATAGGCCAGCACCGTGCCCACCAGCGGCAACAGCACATGGGCCGCATAGTCGGCGCGGGTATGGTCCACATCGCCCACGCCGGGAAGATAGCGCAGGGTGTTGAACAGCGCGATGGCAAAAAGCCCGCCGCACAACAGGGGCAGACCATATTGCACCGACCAATGGGTGCTGAAGGCATCGAGTACTCTTTCTCCGTAATGCGGTGCCTCGGGCGGCACGCCCGCAAACACCGTCGCGCCGAACACCCACTCGGGCAGCGCAAGTACCGCCAGGTACAGCCGCGGCAGCATCAGCGCCGCCATCAGCAACGGCAGCAAGACCAGCCAATTGAGCAGCAGGTTGCGCACGATGGTCGCCAACAAGGTCCAGGTGTCGGACGAAAAAAGGCCCATCCTGGGCGACATATAGCTGTTGTAGTCGCGCAGATGCTCGATCGGATCGAGCGTACCGGGTGCCTCGGGCGCCGCAGGCTCGGCTGGTCGGGCGTCCGGCCGCAGCGCCGCGACCATATGCGACAGCCCACCCGCGCGTTTGGACCACGCCGTCAGCCAGCTGCCAATGAACCCGCCGCCTGAGACCGTGGACAGGTAGTCGAATTTATCCAGCAGACCTCGTTGCGCCAGGCCCTGGATCACGCCCAATGCGAAGGTGGCGCTGCGAATGCCGCCACCGGAAATGCACAGGGCACTGAAGGGTTGCGGCGTGTCGTGCACCTTGGCAAACAACTCCGTCGCATGCTGGCTGGTGAAGTCCGCGCCGGGCCGCAGGGCCTGGTATTCGGCGCCGAGCACGTCGGCAAGATTGATCGGTCCTGTGTCAGACATGTTGGCTGCGACTATATGGCATGCACCTGTGGTGCTATCACTTTTTACAGCGCGGTGCGGCAGTACCGCCTGTATGCAATGCTTGCTGCCGGTTAAGCCAGCCCCGCGAGCGCCGTTCGCGCCTCGGCCAGCTCGCGTGCAACCTGCGCCTTCTCCAGCGCGTCGATGGCAGCGGCATACCGGATCGCGGCAGGTGCCGGGTCGGATGGCGCACCGCCGCACAGTCGCGCCTGTGCATGCAGGGCAATGGCCAGGAAAACCCGGGCACCGGCCTCGCGAAACACCGCACCAGAGCGCTCGATCAGCGACAGGTCACGCAGGCGATCTCCCATTTCCAGCCAGGTACGCGCGCGTTCGATTGGAAAGGCGTATTGCTGCGCCAATGATTCACTTTCACGCCAATGGCCTTGCGCGCCAGAGCGGTCGCCTGCAAGCCACTGCGCTGTGCCCTGCAGCCGCAGGGCCTGCGGCAACCAAAGCGGCATTTGACGCGCGCATTTCAATGCCTCCTGGCAGGCGCTCTGTGCATCACGCAGCGCCGCCGCATGCGCATCACCCTTCGCCTGTTCGGCAACGGCCAGCCGGCAAGTCGCGGCCGCGGTCAAGACTTCGATCTTGTCGAATGGCCGGCCAAACTGCTGCTCCTTGATCACCCCGAGAGCCGGATCCAGGGTCGACAAGGCCTCGTCCAGCCGCCCTTGCAACACCAGGCATTTGCACAACAGCGATTTCTGGTACAGGAAGTTGTCCCAGGCAGGAATGGCTGCAGCCATATCCGCGCCCTTGCGCAGATGGGCCACCGCAATGTCCAGCGGACCGCCGGCTATCTCGAAATAGCCCTGAATCTGGAAGCCCCAGCTCTCCAACTGAGGATCGGCTGCGTCCTGCCCAGCCCGTATCAGATCCTGTGCCATTGCCGAAGTCTGGGTCAGATCGCCCCTGAAATTGACGACCAGCGAACGCATCAACGTGGCGCCACCCGAGCGATGCAGGTCTCCGGTGTCGCGATAGATGGCCTCGGCCTTTCCCAGGTTCAGGTCACAGGCATCCCATTGCCCATCATAAAAATCCAGGAAACCCAACGCGAAGACGGCAAAGGCAATGGCCGAGGGGTTGTTCGTGCTGTGCGCGATCATCCCTGCCCGCACATGGTAGCGGCGTGACAGCGCACGTGCGTTGAACGTCATGAAGCCAAACCCGAGTGCGCTCAACCCCCGGGCCTCGGCGAACGCGAACTGGCTGCGCTCGCCCGCGTGCAACTCCAGCAGGCAGTCGAGCAACATGCGCTCCTTGTCGATGAAGTGGTCCATCCAGGACATGAAGTGGCAGATCGTGGATATTTCCTGCGCCGACGCAAGGTCCAGGTCACGCCGCAACGGCAAACCCAGACCACGCCCGAGGCGTCGCGCCACATGGGCCGCCAATTGCTTAACGATGGCCCGCCGCACGCCCCATCGGGTCACCGGATACGCCAGGCCGAGCTGCGACAGTGCACGCCGGAACTGTTCGAGCGCGCGCTCGTAATGGCCGGTTCCGTACAGGGCGGCGCCCACCTTGCGCGCCAGCGCCGCACGCTGCAAGGGTTCGAGCTTGTCACCGAAGGCCTTGATGTATTCACCCTCGGCCAGCCGGAAGTGCTCGAGCGCCTCGGTATCGGCTGCCATTTTGCCGGCCTGATCGCCGGCCTTGAACAGGTACTCCTGGGCCTTGTCGCTGTCCTGCGCACAGGTGTAATGGTGCGCCAGCAGGCTGGTGAACTCATCGAGCCGGTCTTCGAACAGCATCTCGATCGCCTGCGCGACGCGGCGGTGGATGGTGCGGCGGCTCTCGGCCAGGATGCTGCCATAAGCAGCCTCCTGCACCAGCGCATGCTTGAAGATGTATTCGATTTCGGGCTGCTGCTGGCGCAGCCGGATCAGCTCGGCGTGTTCCAGCTCGGACAGGCTGCCCGCCAGGTTGGGCTGGGCCCGGCTGATCACCTCCAGCACCCGGTTGTAGAAGCTTCGACCGATGACGGATGCCAGTTTCAACGCCTGTTTGACATCCTCCTCCAGCCGGTCGATCCGCGCCAGAATCAGGCCCTGAACCGTATCGGGCAGCTGCACCTGCTCGACCTGCCGCACCAACTGCCAGGACTGGTCGCGCGCATCGCGCACCAGCACGCCGTCGGCCACCAGCGATCGGATCACCTCCTCCATGAAGAACGGATTACCCTCGGTCTTGCGCAGGATTTGCGCGTGCAGCTCCGCCGGCAGATCCAGTGTCCCGATCAGATTGGCTACCAGTTCGGTGCTGTGTCGCTCGCCCAGCGGCGCGAGCACGATCTCGTGCATCCGGCGGCCCGCCTGGCTGGATGCGAACTGACGCACCCGCGCATTCGGGCCGCCGGGGTCGGGACGTGTCGCAAACAAGGCCAGCAGCGCAGTGCCGTCAGTCAGCGGCAGCAAATGCTCCGCCAGATCGATCGACGACTGGTCGGCCCAGTGCCAGTCCTCCAGCAGCATCACGACGGGTTGGCGGCGTGCCAGCTGCTCGAACAACTGGCGCATGCACAGGAAAACCTGCCGACGCAAGCCGGGGCCATCGAGGTATTTCACCCGCTCCTCGAGTTCCGCTGGCAGATGCAGCGCCAGCAACGGGGCCAGGTACGGCAGCACTTCGGGCGCACGATCACCAAACAGGCTGGCGACGCCCTGCTGCAGCTTGCGCCAGGTATCTTCTTCCGAATCATCATCGGTGATGTCAAAGGTGTCCTTGAGGATTTCGATAAAGGGCAAATAGCTCAAGCTGCGCCCATACGACACGGCGCGGCCTTCGAGCCAGCGGATGCCGGCCTGCGGCGAGCGACGGCGCACCTCGGCCAACAGCCTGGACTTGCCAGCACCGGGTTCGCCGCTCAGGATCAGTGTTCCACCCATGCCGCGTGCCAGTTCATCGAGCACCGTCTGCAGTGACGCCAAGTCCTGGTCACGGCCGACCAGGGGCGATCCGATGCCCAGCCGACGCGCCCGCGACAGTTTCTCCTCGCGCGGGCGCGCCTTGAGCAGGTCGAACACCAACACCGGATCCCGGATGCCCTTGAGCGAACGCCGGCCCATGTCGGTGAACTCGAAATACGCCCGACCGATCGCAAACACGCCCTCGTTGACCAGGATCTGGCCCGGCTGTGCCAGTTGCTGCAGGCGCGCTGCAACATGGGTCGTATCGCCAACGGCCGTGTAATCCATGCGCAGGTTGTCGCCGATCGTGCCGACCACCACCATGCCGGTGTTCAGCCCCATGCGGACCTGCACATCACGCAGCGCAGACGACTCGCCCTGCGCCGCCTCCCGCAGGCGCTGGCGGATCGCCAACGCACACAGCAGCGCGCGCCGGACATGGTCTTCATGGGCCACCGGAGCCCCGAAAAGCGCCATGAAGCCATCGCCCAGGAACTGGTTGATCGTGCCTTCCACCCTGTGCACCTCGGCCAGCGCCAGCTCGAACACCGCATTGAGCAGCTGGTGCATGCCATCCGCACCGAGCCGCTGCGCCAGATTGGTCGAATTGACCATGTCGCAGAACAGCACCGTGACCTGTTTGCGCTCGCCCTCGATCGCGGACTGCGAGTTCAGAACCTTGTGCGGAAGATGGGGCGGCGTGTAGGCGCGTGGGATCGCGTGCAGGCTGCCGGGCGAGGTCCGCACCAGGAGTGCTTCGCCGCAGCTGTCACAAAACTTGTTGTCGGGTGGGTTGTCGCTGCCGCAGTCCGCGCAACGTACCCGCAGCGCATGGCCGCAGGCGCCACAGAAACGCGCCGCCGCCTGGTTCTCATGCTGACACAACTGACATTGCATTGAACGCTCCACCCGGGTCGGGACCAAAATGGGTCACCTGGCCATGAGACAGATTGTCGCCAAGTCAGGCACGCGCGTCGAATCGGGGCTGCCTGGACCCCATTCGATGGCCGGGTGGCAGTCGAATCAGCAGCGGGCATCCACGACGCTTTGTTATCCTCTGCGCGTCCGCGTAGTCCGGATCGGGCTGGCGGACCTTTCGCAAAAGGACCGTGCCGCTATGTGCAGATTCCTGGCCTACCTGGGCGAGCCGATCTTTCTGGAGGACCTGGTGTGCAAGCCGCGCCACTCGCTGGTGCGCCAGAGCCTGCGCGCGGTCGAGGCCAAGACCGTCACCAATGGCGACGGTTTCGGTGTCGGCTGGTACGGTGAGCGCGAGTCGCCCGGTATCTACCATGAGGTGATGCCGGCCTGGTCGGACCAGAACCTGTTGGCGCTGTGTGCCAACGTGCGCTCCCGGCTGTTTTTCGCGCATGTCCGCGCCGCGACCGGCGGTGGCATTTCACGCCAGAACTGCCACCCGTTTCGCCACGGGCCCCACATGTTCATCCACAACGGCCAGATCGGCGGTTACGCGCAGGTGCGCCGTGCGATGGAAGCCCAGTTGCCGGATGCTCTTTATGAACACCGCACCGGCGGCACCGACTCGGAACTGCTGTTTCTGTTGATCGTTGCCCGGCTGCAGGCAGGTGAGCCGGCGCTGACCGCGGTCAAGTCGGTCCTGAACGAAACGTCGGATCTGATGCTATCCAAAGGCATCGACGCACCCCTGCGTTTCGCCGCCGCGCTGGCCGACGGCGAGCAGGTCTGGGCCTTCCGCTGGTCCAGCGATGATGCACCACCGACGCTCTACCTCAAGCCACAACCCGGTGGCTGGGCCGTGGCGTCGGAGCCGCTGGGCGACGATACCGAGGCATGGTCCACGATCGCGCCACAGCAGATGGTGCATCTGCATGCCGGTCGCCAGGAGGCCAGTGCGCTGGGTTGACCGATCGGGTGGCAGCGCGCCGCAGTCGATTTTTCCGGGTTGCCGGCATCTACAGGAAGGGGCATGAACAATGGCAAAAAAGAGAGTGGTGACCCAGTTCGGCATGGGCACGTCGATCCGCAGCCGCAACTACACCGAAGCCGCGGCGCGCGCGATCCGCGATGCGCTGTGGCACAACGCGCTCAATGTCGCCGAAGCCTTCGGCTTTCCGCGAGAGAAAATGATCATCGACGTCGAGATCGGCGTGCAGCAACCTGATGCGGTCGATTGCAATGCCTTGTTGAAGGTTTTCCCATATGGCCAGCCCTCGGTCACGGTAGTCAAGGGCGGCCTTGACATAGCCAAACCGGGCGGCGACGGCATCAGCGTCGTGGCCAACGCCGCGGTCATTGTTTCCTTCGACATGGAGCGCGTCCATGGCTGAGCAGCGCATCATCCTGGAGATGGGCAGCGGCAACGACCTGTACGGCGGCAACTACACCAAGGCGGCCTGCCGCGCGGTGCAGGACGCGCTGCACCATTCTTCGCTGAGCGTCGTGCGCTCGCTGGGGGTCGACCCGAACAGCATCCAGGTCGAAGTCACCATCGGCGTCCAGCAGCCGGATAAGGTGGACGCCGCGAAAGTGAAAGCCAGCCTGCCGCGCGGAACCGTCACCGTGAAGGTCGTGAAAGGCGGGCTGGATGTGCCCGCCGAAGGCGCGCACGACGCCATCGTCATCGCTACCGCCGCAATCGCGGCGAGGCTCGACCTCTAGAGCTGAAAACCGCGGGCATCAAGCCGCCGTGACGTAAAGCTTTACCGCCAAGGACGCGAAGGACACAAAGGAACAATAAAAGCTTTACCGCAAAGGACGCGAAGGACGGAAAGGAACGGAAAAGCTTTACCGCAAAGGACGCGGAGGACGCGAAGGATTCAATAATAGAAACAAGGGCGCAAAGACAACGCCAAGTGAGGCACTGGATACGCTCTCGGAAATGACGGTTTCCCGATAAGTTATTTCCCTTGGCGTCCTTGGCGGTGAAGCTTTTATTTGCTTCGCGGATTGGCGTCCTTGGCGGTGAGGCTTTTATTTTCCTTAGCGGATTGGCGTCCTTGGCGGTGAGGCTTTACATCAAGGGAGCAGACATTTGTCCGGAAATGTGAACCCATCCCTGCTTGTTGTCCCGCTCCTTTGCGCGGTCATTACGGTGGCGCAGGCAGCGGAGCC
>JANNKH010000118.1:0-20786 GCA_031396205.1 Rhodoferax sp. | reverse complement strand
GCCAGAAGTTGAAATACCACGTGCAGACCTCGGGTCGCTCGCTGCACGCGCAGGAGATCGACTTCAATGACATCCGCACCACGCTGCAGGCGCTGATCGCGATCTACGACAACTGCAACTCACTGCACACCAATGCCTATGACGAGGCGATCACCACACCGACCACCGAGAGCGTGCGCCGTGCCATGGCGATCCAGCTGATCATCAACCGCGAATGGGGGCTGGCCAAGAACGAGAACCCGAACCAGGGCGCCTTCATCATCGACGAACTGACCGAACTGCTCGAAGAGGCCGTTTTGCTGGAGTTCGAGAAGATCGCTGAACGCGGTGGCGTGCTCGGCGCGATGGAAACCGGCTACCAGCGCAGCAAGATCCAGGAAGAGAGCATGCATTACGAAATGCTCAAGCACACCGGCGAATACCCGATCATCGGTGTCAACACCTTCCGCAACCCCAATGCCGATGCGGCGCCGGATCAGATCGAACTGGCGCGCTCGACCGAGGATGAAAAGCAGTCGCAGCTCAAGCGCCTGACGGCGTTCCACAGCGCCCATGCCGATGCGGCGCCGGCCATGCTCGAGCGGCTGCGCCAGGCGGTCATCGACAACCACAACGTGTTCGACGTGCTGATGGATGCGGTGCGGGTGTGTTCGCTCGGGCAGATCACCGACGCATTGTTCGAGGTCGGCGGCCAATACCGCCGCAGCATGTAGACGTCCGCCGCGCCGTGCGCATGACTCGGTCATCACGCCAGCCACGTCAACATCGCCGGATGCGGCCGCTGACAGTGCCCGGACGCACAGGTCTGCAGCTCGACGCGCAGCGGCAGAGATTCGCTCATTCAATTTGAAAGGCAACCATGTCCAACCCAGAAATATTCGTCGTGGCTGCGGCCCGTACCGCCATTGGAACCTTTGGCGGAAGCCTCAAGGACGTGCCGCTGTCGCAGCTGGCCATCACCGCCGTGCGCGAGGCGATGCTGCGCAGCGGCGTCGAACCGGCACGTATCGGCCATGTCGTCATGGGCAATGTGATCCCGACCGAGCCGCGCGACGCCTACCTCTCCCGGGTGGCCGCGATCGAGGCCGGCCTGCCACAGGAAACCCCGGCCTTCAACGTCAACCGCCTGTGCGGCTCCGGCCTGCAGGCCATCATCTCGGCGGCCCAGACCCTGACCCATGGCGACGCCGACGTGGCGATCGGCGGCGGCGCAGAGTCGATGAGCCGTGGACCGTATGTGATGCCGGGCGCGCGCTGGGGCGCTCGCATGGGCGACATGCAGGCGGTCGACTACATGCTGGGCATCCTGCACGATCCCTTTCACAGGATCCATATGGGCATCACCGCCGAGAACGTCGCCGCGCGCGACGGCATCACGCGCGAGATGCAGGACGCGCTGGCGCTCGAGAGCCAGCGTCGCGCCGCCCGGGCCATCGCCGAAGGCCGGTTCAAGTCGCAGATCGTGCCGGTCCAGATCGTCACGCGCAAGGGCACGGTCGTGTTCGACACCGACGAGCACGTCCGCGGAGACGTCACGATCGAGCAGCTGGCCAAGATGAAGCCGAGCTTCAAGGCCGACGGATCGGTGACGGCCGGCAATGCCTCCGGCCTCAACGACGCCGGCGCGGCGGTGGTGCTGGCCACCGGCGAAGCGGTCCAGTCCATGGGCCTCACGCCGCTGGCGCGACTGGTGACGTACGCGCACGCGGGCGTGGATCCGAAGCTGATGGGCCTGGGCCCGGTGCCGGCATCGCGGCGCGCACTCGAGCGCGCCGGCCTGACGATCGCCGACCTGGACGTGGTCGAGTCGAATGAGGCGTTCGCGGCCCAGGCCTGTGCGGTCATCCGGGCACTGGGTCTCGATCCGGCCAAGGTCAATCCCAACGGTTCGGGTATCTCGCTGGGCCATCCGGTTGGCGCCACCGGCGCCATCATCACGACCAAGGCCCTGTACGAGCTGGAGCGCGTCAAGGGCCGTTATGCGCTGGTTACCATGTGTATTGGCGGTGGCCAAGGTATCGCGGCCATCTTCGAGCGCACCTGATAGTCGGGTGCGGGTATCTGGACAAGGAAATAGCATGGACATTCAACACGTTGGCGTCATCGGCGCTGGAACCATGGGTAACGGCATCGCGCAGATCTGCGCCGTCGCCGGCCTGCAGGTCAGCATGGTCGACATCTCGGACGAGGCCGTGCAGCGCGGCATCAAGACGGTCTCGGGCAGCCTGGCGCGTCTGGTCTCCAAGGAGAAGCTGAGCGAAGTTGACAGTGCCGCGGCGCTGGGCCGGATCAAGGGCGCGACCGACTATGCAGTGCTCAAGAACGCTGACATCGTCATCGAGGCAGCCACCGAGAATATCGAACTCAAGCTGCGCATCCTGCGCCAGGTCGATGCGCTGGTCGGCCCGGATACCATCGTTGCGACCAATACCTCGTCGATCTCGATCACCCAGCTCGCCGCGGTGGTGCAGAGCCCGCAGCGTTTCATCGGCATGCATTTCTTCAACCCGGTGCCGCTGATGGCGCTGCTCGAGCTGATCCGCGGCCTGCAGACCTCGGACCAGACCCATGCGCGGGCGCTCGCGTTCGCCAGGCATGTCGGCAAGACTGCCGTCACCGTGCGCAACAGCCCGGGTTTTGCGGTCAACCGCATCCTGGTGCCGATGATCAACGAGGCGATCTTCGTGCTGCAGGAGGGCCTGGCTGCGGCCGGAGACATCGACGCCGGCATGCGCCTGGGCTGCAACCACCCGATCGGGCCACTGGCACTGGCCGACATGATCGGTCTCGATACCTTGCTGGCGGTGATGCAGGTGTTGTACGAGGGTTTCAACGATCCGAAGTACCGGCCCGCACCCCTATTGCGCGAGATGGTCGATGCCGGCCGACTTGGGCGCAAGAGCAAACACGGCTTCTATAGCTATGCCTGAGCGCCTGTTTCTCCGATGGGCGAGGTGCTGCAGGTCCGATGCCGGTTGACGGCGCCATGGCAACGTACATGATGCCGTCGCCCGCGCCCCTCGGACGGGTGATTGTGCGCCCGCTGGTGCGCAGGCGATTCCCGCAGCCGGATGCTGGACTGGTCGCGCAGATCGCCGGTGCAGACATTGGATCGCCTACGGGTTCTGGGAGGGGCTCACTGTGATCCTTCAGTGACTGTTGAAGACGCCGCTTGACCTTGGGGGCGGACCGGGTCATCGACCCTTGAACTGCGGCTGTCGTTTGTCGAAAAACGCCTGCACGCCTTCCTGGTGGTCTTCGGTCAGCAACGCGAGGCCTTGCGCCCAGGCTTCGGCGTCGAGCAGGGTTTCCAGGTCAGGCTGGTACATCAGCTTGAACATCTTTTTCGCCACGCCGAGGGCAAAGGTCGGCCCATGGGCCAGTTCCCGCGCGTGTGCCAGCGCAGCGTCGTCGAGCTGGTCGTCCGGGACCACGCGGTTGACGAGCCCCATCGTCAAGGCTTCCCGGGCGTCGATGCGCCGCCCGGAGTAGACCAGTTCCTTCGCCCGCAGCAGGCCGAGATGCTGCGTCAGGAAGTAGATCGCGCCGCCGTCGGGCACCAGCCCGACGTGGCGGAACACCTGCGTGAAGCGCGCCGTTTCAGAGGCGATGATCGCGTCGCAGGCGAGCGCCATGCTCCATCCGATGCCGGCAACCGCACCGCGTGTCGCAGCCACGACAGGCTTTTCGATGTTGGCGAGGTTGCGCACCATGCGATGTGCGAGCTTGAGCAGGTCGCGCCCGGTCGTCGGGTTGAAGTTGCCCATCCTGCTGACGTCTCCGCTGGCGCAGAACGCCTTGCCACTTGCCTGCAGCAACACCGAGCGCACGGCGGCGTCTCGCCCGGCGTTCTCGAACGCAGTTCCAAGCGCTTCGCGCATCTCGAACGTCAGCGCGTTCATTTTTTCCGGTCGATCAAGCGTGATGATGGCCACGGCATCACGCACTTCGTAGAGGACGTTCGTAGTAGTCACGATGCCGCTGCCCGACGGGCTCCAGTCATCGTCGACGTCGTGGTCGTTGCCCGCGTTGTCGGCAGGGCTGTGCGCTTGGCGGCCGGGCACATGTCGTGCGGCAAATGGTCAATCCAGCACCAAGGGTGCATTGGGAAGCGCCTGCACTGCCGCGGTAACCGCAGAGAGATGACGCGCCATTCTGCGGTGCGCTGCCTCGGCATCCTGGGCAATGATGGCGTCGACGATGCGGCGGTGGGCTTCGACGACCACGGTGCGCACGTCGTCGGACGCAAAGTTCTCGATCGCCGTGGCCTTGTAGACCATGCTCGACATCGCGATCATGAAGGCGCGCAGCAGTTCGTTGTGGCTGGCCGCCGCAATGGCGCAATGCCACTTGACGTTTTCGCTGAGGAACAGCGGCGTGTCGGAAAACGCACGCTCCACGTCGTCTGTCACGCGAATAAGTCCTTGCAACTCGTCGGCGGTGCGGTTGCTGGCGGCCAGGGCAGCCAGGGAAGGCTCGAGTGCCAGTCGCGTTTGCATCAATGCCAGCAGTGTAATACCGCGGCCATGCACGAACAGGCTGATGGTCTTGGCCAGTGATTCGTCGCCCGGCTGGCGCGCGACCGGCCCGCCGTGACGTCCTGGCCGTATCGATACCAGGTGTTCGGTCTCGAGTACGCGCAAGGCTTCACGCACCGATCCGCGGCTTAGTCCGGTCTGGGTCACCAGATCCCGCTCTGCCGGAAGCGGTGTTCCCGGGGCGATGGTGCCGTTCAGTATCTGACGGCGAAGTTCGCCTGCGAGTACGTCCGATGTCTTGAGGACAGTGATGGGCGAGAGTTTGAGTTCTGTCACGTCGGAAAGCCTTTACAGGTCACGATCATGGTGCATATAATTCACAAAGTCAATGGTTTGACCAAATATAGGTTCGAGAATAACCGTGTCCAAGAAGACTGTCGCGCAGGCCTCTTCCATCAAGCTGTCCCGGCCACAGGGCCGGCCGCACGTGCTGCTGATCACCATTGACCGGCCGCCTGCGAATGCCATGACAGTTGACGCGCACCGCGAATTGCTCGCTGCGCTGCGCGCCGTTGCGGACGACGCCGAGACCCGCTGCATCGTGCTCACGGGAGCTGGCGACCGGGCGTTTGTAGCAGGCGGAGATGTCGCAGAACTCGGCGCGCTCAATCCCGAACTGGCGCTGGAGCGAACCCGCGTCGTGCGCCAGGTTTTCGATGCGATCAGACGCAATCCGGTCCCGGTGATAGCCGCCGTGAATGGCCATGCGCTGGGCAGTGGTCTGGTCATGGTGTCGCAGTGCGACGTCGTGGTTGCGGCGGACAACGCCAGTTTCGGGTTGCCGGAAATCACGGTCGGCGTCATGGGCGGAACCAAGCATCTCGCGCGCATTGTCCCGGAGAAGGTGATGCGTTGGATGGCGCTGACCGGCCACCGGGTCGATGCCGCCTACCTGGAGCGGCTGGGTGTCGTGCACAAGGTCGTGGCACGCGACAACGTGCTGGAGGCAGCATTCGCGGTGGCGGACGACATCTGCGCCAAGAGCCCGGCTGCGGTGCGGCTGATGAAGGAAGTCATCAACCTCACCGAGTCGATGGACCTGGACAACGGATACCACGTCGAAACCTATGCCACCGCCATCATGTCGACGCATCCCGACTCGAAGGAGGCCGCCCGCGCATTCCAGGAAAAGCGCGCGGCCGCATATGCAAGCAAGGCGCCGCGGTGAATGCGACGCAGCAATATGAGAACACGCGCCGCCGGCTGACTTGGGACATCTGCCGTGCAAATGGACGACGCGTCACCCTGTGGCGCGCCGTCGAGGTGTGAATCCCCAACACGATTGATCAACAGGAGACACGATGAAAAAACTAACTGCAGCACTGATGTGCGTGGCGTCACTGGGCCTGGCTGCGCCCGCGTGGGCACAGGACACCTATCCCAGTCGTCCCATCTCCATCGTGGTGCCTTTCGGTCCCGGCAGCGGGACCGATATCGGTGCCCGACTGATAGGACAGAAACTCAGCGACTCATTGGGCCAACCGGTGACGATCGACAACAAGCCCGGCGCCAACGGCGTCATTGCCGCCGATATCGTCGCCAATGCCAAGCCGGACGGCTACACCCTGATCATGGGCACCAACTCCACACACGGTTCCAATCCGGCGCTGGTGCGTGACCTGCGCTACGACCCGGTCAAGAGCTTCGAGCCGATCAACCGGGTCGGCATCTTTTCAAGCGTCATCGTGGTCAGTCCGAGCCTGCCGATCAAGAACCTGGCCGAGCTGATCGCCTATGGCAAGAAGCAGGAACTGACGCTGGGCACTGGCAATACCAGCGGCATCGTCATGGGCGAAACCTTTGCCCGCCAGGTCGGCATCAAGGTGCTCCGCGTGCCGTTCAAGAGCAACCCGGACGCCATCCGGGAGGTCGTGGCCGGTCGCGTCAACATGATGTTCACCGACGTTGCGTCGGCCAAGGGACTGCTGCTTTCGGGCAGTGTGCGGCCGATCGCCATGACCACGGCACAGCGCAGCACCGTGATTCCGGAGGTGCCGACGGCAGCCGAAGGCGGTGTGGCCGACTACGACCTGGCCGGATGGATCGGACTGTTTGCCCCGGCCGGCACGCCCAAGCCCGTCCTTGAGAAGCTCAATGCCGAGGTTGCCAAGGCCCTCATGTTGCCGGACGTACGCGAACGCCTGCTGAGCCTGGGCGCGGAGCCTGCCGCCATGCCCTTGCCGCAGTTCGTCACCTGGTCGCGCCAGGAGGTCACCAAGTGGGTCCGGCTGGTAAAAGAAGCCGGGATCGAGCCGCAATAAGCAACGCCGTGCCAGGCCGCCGTTGCGTGCCGGCGCGCCAGACTGCGCGCACGATTTTTCGCCTTCGATGCCAGCGGGTGTCCCGCTGGTGCCGCCCTGCAATTGGCAAACCGGGCCGCATGTGACCTGAACAATGGAGTACCGGCAATGGACTTTCGCTTCAACGACGAGCAACGCATCTGGCATGACACGCTGCACAGCTTCATGGAGAAGGAGGTCGGACGTGAATACACGCGGGCACACGATAACGACCGTGCCTTCCCCTACGAGATTTACAAGAAGATGGCGGAGCAGGGATGGCTGGGTCTGTTGCTGCCGGAAGAAGACGGTGGTGTTGCGGCGGATCCCGTCATGTTTGCGATCTTCTGCGAAGCCATCGCCAAGTACAGTCTCGATACAGCCGCATGCATCATGACGTCCATGTTCACGGCCACGAATATTTCCGGGCACGGAACGGCAGCGCAAAAACAGAAGTATCTGCCAGCCTTCCTGCGCGGCGACGCCACGTTCTCCATTTCGATCACCGAGCCCGGTTCCGGTTCCGATGCGGCGGCGGCCCGCACCAAGGCGGTGCCGGATGGTGACGACTGGGTGCTCAATGGCAGCAAGACTTTCTGCTCGGGCGCGCACCTGCCCAACACGACCATCGTCATCATGGCGCGTACCAGCGAGGAACGGCACGCGGGGCTGAGCCTGTTCCTGCTGCCCAATACGACCAAGGGACTGACCATCACCAAGCTGAACACGATCGTGCGCAGGAGCCTGGGCACGACGCAGCTGTACCTCGACGACGTGCGATTGCCGCGGGAGAACCTCATCGGCGAGGTCGGACGGGGCTGGGCCTATATCGGCGAACATCTGGAGCATGAGCGACTGAGTCTGGCCGCTTCCTACGTCGGCAATGCCCGCACGGCGCTGGACGATACCCGGCGCTATACCAAGGAGCGCAAGCAATTCGGCAAGGCGCTGTCTTCGTTTCAGGTGCTCAAGCACCGGATGGCCGAAAACGAATGCGAGATCGAAGCCGCGCGGCTGCTGACCTACGCGGCCGCCACGAAGATGGCCAGAAGCGAACGTGCGGTGAAAGAGGTGTCGATGGCCAAGGTTTTCGCGGCCAATGCCCTGTACAGGACGGCGTTCAACGGCATGCAGGCACTCGGTGGTTATGCGCAATTGCCCGACTACGACATGGAGCGCTATTTCCGTGAGTCGAAACACGCCATGGTGGGTGGCGGAACAAATGAAATCCAGCACAGCATCATCGCCAAGGAAATGGGGCTTTGACAAGCCATGTCAACCATAGCGTCGAATCCGGCGACCAGGCCCTATGGGCTCGGTGTCGTGCGATCACTGGTTCGCACGCAGTTTGCGCGTCCTCCCGGCGCACTGGTGGCGCGGATCGCCCTGGCGGATGTGACGGTACTTAGTGAGCTGGTGGGCGGCATGTATACGATGGATGCGGGCATTCGTGCGCTGGCGGTCCCTGCATTGCCGCTGACCGGCGTCGTCAGCACCGCCAAGTGCCCGCCCGGCGACAACATGGGACTGGTCAAGGCGCTCACGCTGGTCGAGCCTGGCGATGTGCTGGTTGTCGATGCCCAGGGATTTGCGCATTGGTGCCTGGGTGGATTCCAGCTGCTCCAGCACGCGCGTGCCACGCGGGGCCTTGCCGGACTGGTGGTCAATGGCGCCTATCGCGACGTGGATGCGGCGCAAAGCGCGGGCTTTCCGATCTACGGCACGGGGCTCGCCCCTTATTCCGGTCCCAAGGCCGGCCCGTTCGAGGTCAACGTGCCGGTGTGCTGTGGTGGTGTGGTGGTGCAACCCGGCGACGTGGTTTCGGCGTCCCGGGACGGCGTCGTGGTCGTGCCGCAGCGCAGCCTGTCGGCAGTCGCCGATGCCCTTGTGCAGCGTGCGGCACAACACGCGCAGCAGGGAGACGACGTGCTGGGCCGCGTGTTCGAACTGGCGCGTGCGTTCGACTGCGACGAGTTGCCCGACCAGGGACCATCACCAGGCCGGTCGTGATCGTGCCGGCTGCGACGGGCACGATGCCGACTGATCCGATCCGGGGTCCGGTGCCGGTTGCGTCCGGACCGCCCCGTTCCTCAATTCAACCCACAAAGGAGGCCTGCAATGGCAACCAACCCAAGACCGGTATGGTTCATTACCGGGTGCTCCAGCGGCTTCGGCCGCGCATTGGCGCGCCAGGTACTTGCGCGCGGCTGGCGTGTCGTCGCCACGGCGCGTGACGCATCGCAGCTGGTCGATCTACTGCGCGGCCACGACGAACAGGCGTTGGCCTGTGCGCTCGACGTGACGGACGCGAGCCAGATCGCCGCAGCCGTGGCCGCCGCCCAGGCGCGGTTCGGATGTATCGACGTATTGGTCAACAACGCCGGGTACGGTTACCAGGCCACCGTTGAAGAGGGAGAAGATGCGCGGATCCGCGACATGTTCGATACCAATGTCTTCGGCCTGTTTGCGCTTACCCGCGCCGTGTTGCCCGGCATGCGGGGGCGTCGGCGCGGCCATGTGCTCAGTATCAGCTCGGTCGCAGGCCTGGTCGGATTTGCCGGCTCGGGCTACTACGCTGCGTCCAAGCATGCGGTCGAAGGCTGGTCGGATGCCCTGGCGGCCGAAGTCAAGCCGCTGGGCATCAACGTCACCTGCATCGAGCCGGGCCCGTTTCGGACCGACTTTGCGGCGCGCTCGTTGCAGCAAACTCCCAATCACATTGCCGAATATGCCGACACCGCGGGTGCGCGGCTGAAGTCGACAGTCCAGGCCAGCGGCAGCCAAAAGGGCGATCCGCAGCGCGCCGCCGAAGCCATCATCGGCATCACCGGGATGGCCGAGCCGCCGCGCCACCTGGTGCTGGGCGCGTTCGGGTTCGACGCCGTCACGACAGCGTTGTCCACGACCTTGACCGAAATCGGGCGCTGGCGCGAGACGGCCCTGGCGGCGGATTTTCCCAAGGCCTAGGTTCCACGCCGACCGGGTCGGGGTGTTTTCTTCGCTGTCCATGCAGCGCGGGACATGCGTTTTTTTGCAGGGTCCGAGATTTTCGGCATCCTAAAACATAGGGTTAATACTAATATATCTTTTAAAAGGTCAGACCATAAAATAGATCTAACGGAATCATGTAGGTGACCCAAATCACCCCAATCACCGCCGGGATGGATCAACGAGGAGACATGCATGGATGCGCAGCGTTATCGGCCAGCCGCTGGAACCGGGACTCTGGCCGAGAACGGGCTGGCAGTGCGGCGGGCGTCGCTGGCCAGGCCGTTTTTCAAAACGGCCTCAGCGCCGGCGCCGTTCGCCGAGGGTGCTGGCCCGCGCTGGTCGTTGGCGATGGATTTCGTGGACGCGCAGCGTCGGTAACGACCCATGCCACTGCATCCGGTCATCCAGCAAGCGCTCGCGGCTGCACAGGGCGTGCTGCCGTACGACAAGCTGCCGCTGAACCAGGCCCGCGCGCAGGCCAGGCTCGGTTATCCGCCGCGCCCGCAACCGGTGGCCGTTGCGGCGGTGCAGGATCGTGCGATTCCCGGACCCGCCGGCGCGATGGCAATCCGCATCTACACACCGCTTGGCCCCGGTCCGCATCCAGTCGTGGTGTTCTTCCACGGCAGTGGCTTCGTGCTGTTGGATATCGACACCCATGACGACATTTGCCGGCGCCTGTGTGCCGGCGCTGGCGCGATCGTGGTGTCGGTGGATTACCGCCTGGCGCCCGAGAGCAAGTTCCCAGCCGCGACCGACGACTGCCTGGCCGCCACACGGTGGGTGGCGCAACATGCCGCCGAACTGGGCGGTGATCCGCAGCGCCTGGCAGTTGCCGGAGACAGTGCGGGTGGATGTCTGGCCGCGGTCACGGCGCTGCGTATCCGTGACGAAGGCGGGCCAGGCTTGTGCGGTCAGCTGCTCTGGTATCCGGTGACCGATTACCCGTCCGCTTCCAATGATTCCTACCGCGCGTTCGGAGCCGGATACGGCCTCACCGAAGAAGGCATGCGCTGGTACTGGCGGCAATATCTGGAAGATGCCGCTAGTGCCAGCCACGCCCACGCGTCCCCGTTGCGCATGGACACGCCCGTGGGTCTGCCGCCGGCCTGCGTTCTGGTGGCCGAATTCGACGTGTTGCGCGACGAAGGCGAGGCCTTTGCGCAACGTCTGGCCGGCGCCGGTATCGCCGCCATCACGCGTCGGTACGCCGGCATGAACCATGGCTTTCTGAAATATGCCGGTGTGCTGGAGCCAGCCGATGCCGCGCTCGCCGATGCGTGTCTGTGGTTGCAACAACGGTTCCAGCCGCAGCCTGCGCGTCAGGTGAAGGAGGACGCATGCTAGATATCAAACCCGTCAGCGTGCCCAAGGCCGCCGACGTGCTGGCGAACCTGTTGCGCGAAAAGATCCTGGGTGGTGAACTGCGCGAAGGTGCGGACCTGCCGAACGAGCGCGACCTCTGTGCGCAGTCCGGCCTTTCGCGGGCGTCGGTACGCGAAGCGCTGCGCATCCTGGAAGGCGAGGGCCTGATCACGACGCGTATCGGTCGCAATGGCGGCTCGACCGTGGCGCGACCAAACAGCGAGACGATCGAGAGGTCGGTTGGCATCTTCATCCGCGGATTGGGCATACGGCTAGAGGCGGTGCTCGAAGCGCGCGCGGCGATCGAACCACCATCGGCGCGTTTTGCCGCACTGCACCGCACCGATGAAGACCTGGCCGAGATCGAGAAGTGCCAGGCCAAGCTCGAGCAGGCCTCGCACAACGATGACGTCGACACCTATGTACGCGCCAACCTTGACTGGCATGTCCAGGTGGTGCGTGCCAGCCACAACGAACTGCTGATCGCCTTCATTTCAGCGGTTTCGCATTCGGTCTACCTGGCCACCGATCTGGAAGGCTTCAATTCGGCCGAGGTGCGCAACGCGGTGATCCATGCGCACCGGCGCGTGATTGAGGCGATTCGCGCCGGCGATGGCGAGGCGGCGGCGCGGCGCATGGAGCGTCACGTAGGCGCCTATATCAAGGACGTACGGGAAACAAAGTCGCAGGACAAGCTTATTGGCAATACGCCAAAGGAGAAGCAATGGCAGGCATCGTAGGCATCGACGTCGGTGGCACGTTCACTGACCTTTTCTACTCAGGAGGTGACGGCAAGCCGCACCAGATCCTGAAGGTTCCGTCAACGCCGCAGGATCCCTCGGTGGGGCTGCTCAACGCGCTCAAGGCGGCCGGCCTGGAGGCGGTGGACCTGGACGCCATCCTGCATGGCACGACGATCGCCACCAACGCGGTGATCGAGCGCCGCGGTGCCAAATGCGCGCTGATCACGACCACCGGATTCCGTGACCTGCTTGAACTCGGGCGGCGCGACCGCCCGACCATGTACGGGTTGGAGGGCACGCACGAACCGCTGGTGCCGCGCGACATGCGCTTCGAGGTCGACGAGCGGCTCGACCATGAAGGCAAGGTGCTGGTTCCGCTGGACGAGCAGGGCCTGCGTGCGATTGCCGAGGTGCTGCTGACAAGCGGGGCCGAATCGGTCGTCGTCGCCTTCATGCACGCCTATGCCAATCCGGCCCACGAACTGCGCGCCTGCGAGATCCTGGCCGGCATCAACCCGGCCTGGGAACTGGTGGCGGCAACTTCGGTGGTGCGCGAATACTACGAATTCGAGCGCACCAGCACCGCGGTAGTGCAAGGCTACCTGCAGCCGCTGGTGGCCAGGTACGCCAAGAACCTGGCGCAAAAGCTGCGCGACTGGGGTTACCAGCGCGACATCGCCATCATGCAGTCCAACGGCGGCGTGGCCCCGCTGCGCCAGCTCGGCGCGCGCTCGGCCTATATCGTGCGTTCCGGCCCGGCGGCCGGCGTGATGGCGGCCGCGCGCCTTGCGGGTGAAGCGGGTTTCACCCACATCATCACCGCCGACATGGGTGGTACCAGTTTTGACGTCGCTGTGGTGATCAACGGCGAACCCAGGGTTGCGGAGATCACCAACCTGGACTTCCGCATTCCACTGCGTCTGCCGATGATCGACGTGCACACCATCGGGGCCGGCGGCGGCAGCATCGCGCACCTGGACCGTGGCGGCATGTTGCTGGTCGGACCACGCAGCGCCGGCGCCAAACCCGGACCGGTCGCGTATCGGCGCGGTGGAACCGAGCCGACTGTCACCGACGCCAACGTGGTGCTGGGACGCATCAACCCGGGCAGCCTGATGAACGGCTCGGAAAACAGGCTCGATGTCGAGGGCGCACGCGAGGCAGTGCGCAAGCTCGGCGTCCAACTGGGCCTGGGCCTGGAGCAGGCCGCCGAGGCGATTCTGGCGGTGGTGAATCAGCGCATGGCCGGGCGCATCCGCCTGATGTCGATCGAGCGCGGTCTGGACCCGCGCGACTTCGCGATGGTGGCGTTCGGTGGCGCCGGGCCCCTGCATTGCGGCGCATTGATGCGCGAGACAGGTACCAGCACCATGCTGGTGCCGCTGTATCCGGGTGTGCTGTGTGCCCTCGGTTGTGTCTACGCCGACCTGCGCTACGACATCTCGCAGACGGTGGAGTGGCGGCTCGACAAACTCAAGAGCAGTGATCTGGCAGAGATCATCGCTCGCCAACGGGCGCAAGGCCAGCGTCAACTCGACGAGAGCGAGGTGCCGATCGACGTGGCCACGATCACCCACGCGGCCGACATGGCCTATGCCGGGCAGATCCATTCGTTGCGGGTCCCGATCGAGCCCGACTGGGACAGCGCGCGTCTTGAGCAGGCATTCAACGACGTCTACCGCGAAAAATTCGGCAACACGCTGGTCGGCATCCCGGTGGTGATGGTGATCTTGCGCACCATCGCGATCGGCGCACGCACCAGCGCGTCGCTGCCCCAAGTCGAGGTTGGTGCCGGTGGCGATCCCAGGCCCGCCGCGCGCCGTCCGGTGCACTTCAACCAGTGGTACGACACACCTGTCTACCAGCGCACGGAACTGGCGCCAGGCATGCGCTTTGATGGCCCCGCCATCATCGAGCAGAGCGACACCACGACCGTCGTCGAACCGTCCATGGGTGTGGTGGTCGACGCCAAAGGCAACCTGTTGGTAAAGGTGAAATGATGGATCCCGTAACTCTTGCCGTGGTGCGCGGCAGCCTCGAACAAATCGCCGATGAAATGGATCTGCACCTGATCCACGCGGCCATGTCCCCGATCATCTCGGAGACCAATGACTGTGCCAACGGCATCTTCCACCCGACTACCGGCGAGACCATCGCGCAGGGGCGTTACGGTCTTCCGGTGTTCCTGGCCTATATGCAGTTCACGGTCCAGAAGGTGATCGAACTGGCCAATGCCGAAGGCGGCTTCAAGCCCGGCGACATGTGGATCATGAACGACACCTACATCGGTGGCAGCCATTTGCAGGACGTGCAGATCATCGCCCCGGTGTTTGCCGGCGGCGAGTTGTTCGCCGTGATGGCGACCACCGGCCACTGGATGGACATGGGCGGCAACGTGCCCGGAGGCTGGGGCCCCAAGGCCACTGAAATCCACCAGGAAGGCATCATCATCCCGCCGATCAAGCTGTACGAGGAAGGCAAGCTGAACACCGCGCTGGTGTCCTTCATCCGCGCCAATGTGCGCCTGCCGGCGGAGATCGCGGGTGACCTGGCCGCGATGTCCAACGTCTTCTCGGTAGGCAACCGCGGTATCGACGCGCTGGTGAAGAAATACGGCCGCTCCGTTCTCAGTGAGTGTCTGAACGAGATGATCGCGTATTCCGAGCGGCAGATGCGCTCGTATATTGCCGACCTGCCTGACGGCACCTACACCTGGGAGGACTGGATCGACAACGACGGCATCGTCGACACGCCGATTCCCGTGCGGCTGGCGATAACCATCACCGGCGAGACGATGCATTTTGATTTCACCGGCACCGGGCCCAAGGCACGCGGCCCGCAGAACATGTCGCGCAACACCACGCTGTCGTCGTGCTACGTTGCGATCAAGCACATTTTCCCCGACGTGCCGGTCAATGGCGGCACATTCCGGCCGATCAGCTTCAATGTGCCCGCCGGAACCCTGCTGGCGGCCGAGTATCCGTCCCCGTGCGGTGGCTACCTCGATCCGATGGGCCGCGTAATCGACGTGGTGTTCGGCGCCATGTCCAAGGCGATTCCGGATAAGGCGCCTGCCGCGTTCTTCGGCACCATCGGTGTGGTTGCGATCAGCGGAACGCACCCGCGCAGCGGCAGTTATTTCGTCGGCGTATTTCCGTATCCGGGCGGTTATGGCGCCACCAAGGCCAGCGATGGCCTGGTCAACGGAACGCCGCCACAGTCGATGGCCAACTTCATGTCGTTGGAGATGTCCGAACACCGATTTCCGATCCGTTTCGACTATTTCCGGCTGCGCGAGGATTCGGGTGGCGCGGGCTGGCATCGCGGCGGTTGCGGCACCGAGTACGGATTCACCGCCTGGGCCGAGTGCAATGTCTCGTCGCTCGGAGACCGGGTTGATCACCCACCGTTCGGCATTGCCGGAGGTGGACCGGCGGCGCCCAACAAGGTGGAATTCATCACCGGCGGGAAACACTGGATTCCCGAGCTGCGCAGCAAGCAGGACAACGTCGTGTTCGCTCCCGGTGACGCGATCCGGGCGGCATCGCCGGGCGGTGGCGGTTTCGGCAATCCGTTCGAACGCGATCTCGCATCGGTCGAACGCGACCTGAACCGCGGCTACATCAGCCGCGCGACGGCAGAAAACCAGTATGGCGCGGTGGTGGCCGAGGCCAATCCGTTGTCGGCGGGTCATACCGTCTACCGACTCGACGCGCCGGCGAGCATGGAACGGCGCAAGAAGCTGGGTGCCCAGGCGCACGCCGTCTGATGCCGCCGGTCGTACTACGCAACAAGGAATCAGCATGAGTAGCACAGACAGTACAGGAAGCTGGGAACTGCCCGAGGACCTGCGGATGCTCCGCGACACGATCCGGCGCTTCATGCGCGAAGAGGTCAAGCCGGTCGAGGACAAACTGCCGCACGACGCGTACACGCCGGAGCCGGAACAACTCAAGGCATTACAAGAGAAGGCGCGCGACATCGGTCTGTGGTGCCTGGAGACACCGGCCGACCACGGCGGTGCCGGACTCAATCTGCTCGGCCAGTGTGTCGCTGCCGAAGAAACTGCCAAATGCCGGATGGGCGCCTATATCGCAGGCTGCGGTGCGTTCGGCTTCGATCCGCCGAACGTGATCTGGAAGGGCACCGACCACCAGCAGCGCTTCGCGCACGAGGATGTGCAGGCTGGCACCAAGGCGTTTGTCGCCATCAGCGAGCCCAGCGGTGGCTCCGATCCCGCGCGTTCGATCCAGACCCGCGCCGAGCGCAAGAGCGACCGCTACGTGATCAACGGCACCAAGATCTGGATCTCGGGCGCCGGCATGGCCAAGTGGGGCATCGTGTTCGCGCGGGTCGGCGACAGCAAGAGCCGCGAGGGCATCACCAGCTTTGTCGTCGACAAGAGCCGTCCCGGCATCAGCCTGTCGAAGATCCCGGTGATCCGCTCTTATTCGCCGTACGAAGTGCACTTCGACGACTACGAGGTGCCGATCGAGGATCGCCTGGGCGAGGAGGGCAAGGGATTCAAATTCGCCGAGGAGTGGCTGGTGCACGCCCGCCCACCCTACGCGGCGGCAACAATCGGCATCGCGCAGGCGGCGCTGGATCTGGCCATCGATTGGGCCAAGGAGCGCAAGGCTTTCGGCAGCTACCTGTCCGACAAGCAGGCAATCCAGTGGATGATTGCCGACTCCGAAGTGGAGTTGCGCGCGTCCCGTTTGCTGGTATACCAGGCTGCCTGGAATGCCGATATGGGGCGCGACATCAAGGTCGACGCGTCGATCGCCAAGGTGTATGGCACCGAGACCGCTGGTCGCGTGGTCGACCGTTGCATCCAGATTCTGGGCGGCATGGGCGTGGCGCAGGAACTGCCGCTTGAGCGCTGGTACCGCGAGATGCGCATCAAGCGCATCGGCGAGGGTCCCTCTGAAGTGCACCGGATGGTGATTGCACGCGACATGCTCGGCGCGCGCCGGTCGGTGGCCTGACCATGGCAATCGACTACCAGGTGTCGGACGAGGGTATCGCCCTCATCACGATCAACCGCCCGGAGCGGCTCAATGCGATGGATGCCGAGCATTACCAGGCCTTGTCCAGAGCCTGGACCGCCGTGCGCGACGACCCCCAGGTGCGGGTGGCCATCGTCACCGGCGCGGGTGAGCGTTCCTTCACCACCGGGGCCGACATCAAGAGTTTTGTCGCCGCACCGCCCGGCCTGTCGGAGATGTGGCTGACCCAGCGTGACCAGTTGCTCAACCGCGGGCTCGAGGTCTGGAAGCCGATCATTGCGGCCATCAACGGCTATTGCCTGGGCGGCGGCATGACGCTCATGCTGGCCACCGACATCCGGATCGCCGCGACCCATGCGACCTTCAGCCTGGCAGAGGTCAAGCGCGGTGTCATTCCCGGCAATGGCGGCACGCAGCGCGTGCTCGACCAGTTGCCCTACGCGGTGGCGATGGAAATGCTGCTGACCGGCGACGGCATCGACGCGGTGGCCGCAGAGCGCTGGGGCCTGGTCAACAAGGTCGTGCCCAAGGAGGCGTTGCTGGAGACTGCCTACGCCTATGCCCGTCGCATCGCGCTCAATGCCCCGCTGGCGGTGCAGGCGGCCAAGGAACTGGCGCTGCGCAGCCGCGACATGGACCTGACCAGCGGCCTGCGTTTCGAGGCTGTCATCAATCGCATGCTGATGCAGACCGAAGACGCGAAAGAGGGCCCCGCGGCCTTTGCGGCCAAGCGTGCGCCGCAGTTCAAGGGGCAATGACGATGGCCGGACACTTTCCGCTCGAGGGCGTCACCGTGATCGATCTGGGCCAGATCTACAACGGACCCTATTGCACCTTCCTGATGGCGATGGCCGGCGCCCGGGTCATCAAGATCGAGACCCGCGGCGGCGAGCAGTTGCGCAAACGCGGTGTCGTGGGTGGCGCGGCGCTGCCGTTCGCCATGCTCAATTCGAACAAGGAACTCGCCACCCTCAATCTCAAGACGGCACGCGGCAAGGAACTGCTCAAGCAGATGGTGGCCCGTGGCGACATCCTGGTCGAGAACTTCGCGCCCGGCGCGATGGAGCGTCTCGGCCTGGGCTACGAGGTGTTGCGGCAGGTCAACCCACGCCTGATCTACGGCGCCGGTTCGGGCTATGGCCGCAGCGGCCCGAACCGCGACTACCCGGCGATGGACCTCACGGTGCAAGCGATGGCCGGCATCATGCATGTGACCGGATACCCGGACCGGCCACCGGTCAAGGCCGGCCCGGCACTGTGTGACTTCTTCGGCGGTGTGCACCTGTACGGCGCCATCATGACCGCGTTGTTCGAGCGCGAGAAGACCGGCGTCGGGCGTCTGGTTGAGGTGTCGATGCAAGAGGCGGTGTACGCTTCGCTCGCGTCCAACCTGGGTCTGCACTACGGCCACGGCAACGCGGTGCCGGCGCGCACCGGCAACCGCCATGGCGGCATGGCCGAGGCACCTTACAACGTCTACCCGACCCGCGATGGCCATATCGCGATCATCTGCGTCGGCGAGACGCACTGGAAGTCGTTGCTCGGCGTGATGCAGCGCGACGACCTGAACCAGGACCCGCGCTTCGCCGACCTCCAATCGCGCGTGGCAAACATCGATGCGATCGACGCTCTGGTGGGTGAGTTCACGTCGCGGTACGACAGGAAGGAACTGTTCGACCTGCTCATGCGCCACCGGGTGCCCTGTGCGCCGGTGCGCGACCTGGACGAGGTCGTCAATGACGAGCACATGCATGCCCGCCGTGCGCTGGAGTGGATCGAGCATCCGATCTACGGCCGCATGTGCCTGCCCAATTCTCCGCTGCGCTTTGACGGCGTGGAGCCGATGGCGATCCGGCCCAGCGGCGCGCTTGGTGCCGACAACCAGGCCTTGTTCGGCGACTGGCTCGGCCTGTCCCGTGACGAGATCCAGCGCCTGCAGGACGAGGAGGTCATCTAGCCATGGCCCATCACCTGAGTGGCAAGGTCGTCATCGCCGGTATCGGCCACACCGCCTTTGGCAAGCACCCGGGGCGCGGCACCGTGTCGCTCAACGTGGAGGCGATCCGCAAGGCACTGGTCGATGCGGGCATCGAGAAGCGCCAGGTCGATGGCCTGATGGTCAAGGCGCCGACATCCAAGTTCGAGATGATGTACGGCCAGAAGCTGGCCGAGGCGCTGGGCATGCAGCCGCGCATCGGCGGCGTGTACGATCATGGCGGCGCCAGCAATATCAGCATGATCAGCTATGCCAGCATGGCGATCGAGGCGGGACAGTGCGAGATCGCCGTGGTTTCACTGGCCGACAACCCGGCCACCGGCACACGCCAGGCCTATGAGAAATCCTACGGCGATGACGGAAGTGGCCTGTTCGGCTGGTTTGGCACACCGGCCGGCTACGCGATGATTGCGCAGCGCCACATGGCCCGGTACGGCACCACCGCCGACCAACTGGGCGCCATCGCCATTGCCTGCCGCAGGCATGGCGCTGCCAATCCGCACGCGCAACTACGCAAGCCTTTAAGCCTGGAGCAATACCGCGAATCGCGCCTGATCGTGGCGCCGCTGCGCCGCGACGACTGCTGCCTGGTTTCCGACGGCGCCGCCGCCGTGGTGCTGATGAGCGCCCGCAAGGCTGCTGAGCTGAAAGTAGCCAAGCCGGTGCCGGTGCTGGGCTTTGGCCAGGGACAGACATCGTGGGACGTGGCGCTGCGCCCCGACCTCACCACCACCGCGGCCACGGTGTCGGCGCAAACCGCCTTTGCCATGGCCGGTCTGAAGCCGGCCGACATCGACGTGGCGCAGATCTACGACTGCTTCACCATCGCGGTCCTGATGACGCTGGAGGATTACGGCTTCTGTGCCAAAGGGCAGGGGGGCCTGTTCGTGCAGGACGGCCGTATCGAGCTCGGTGGCGAACTGCCCATCAACACATCGGGCGGCCTGCTTTCGGAAACAGGCATGCCGGGACTGCAGCTGGTACTTGAAGGCGTGCGCCAGATGCGTGGCGATTCGGTCAACCAGGTCCAGGGCGCGCGCACCTGCGTCGTGAGCAACCAGGGCGGGATCATGCACACCCATGCGACGTTGATTCTCGGACAGCAGGGATGACAAGCACCATGGACAAGACCACCGCCACCGAATCCGCGCTGGCGCCTGAGCGCGACGCCATCAACAGCCCGTACTGGGACAGCCTGGCGCAGGGCGCCTTGTCGTACCAGCGCTGCGACGCCTGTGGCAACGCCTGGCTGCCGCCGCGGAGCGAATGCCCGGTCTGCCTGGCCGACACCTACCACTGGGAAAAAGCCAGGGGCGTTGCGAAGCTGATCAGCTGGGTCACTTACCACATCGCCTACCACCCGGCGTTCAAGGACCGGCTGCCCTACAACGTGGCGGTGGTCGAACTCGACGAAGGCCCACGGCTGATCAGCAATGTGGTCGGCATCGACGAAGACGCGCAATTGCACATCGAACAGCCGCTGCGCCTGGTAATTGAGCAAGAGGGCGAAACCGCAGTGCCGCGGTTTGCCCCAGCCTGACGAAAGCGATGCGCTGATGATTGACACGCAAGACTATTGGCACGGCAAGTCCGCCGTCGTGACCGGCGGCGCGCGCGGACAGGGCGCGTCGGTGGCCTGTCTGCTGCTCGAAGCCGGCGCGCAGGTACACGTGATGGACACGCTTGCGCCCGATGACAACGCCTGGAGTGCGCTGCAGGCCTTTGCCGACACACATGCGGGTACGCTGCAGGTGCACCGACTCGATGTCGCGCGGCCCGAGGCCTGGGAGCAGGTCGCCGCGCAGCTGCGCGGCGGCGATTGCCCCTTGGTTGCACTGGTAAACAATGCCGGCATCACCGGTCCG
>JANNKH010000027.1:0-12749 GCA_031396205.1 Rhodoferax sp. | reverse complement strand
GCTGCGCCAGGCCACGGACGCAGCGAAGGCCGAACGCGAGCGACTGCAGGCCGAGGCCCGGGAATCCGCCGACGTCGCAAGCGACGCGCTCGCAATGGCGCTGCTGAGCGATGCGCGGCATCTGCGCGCCGAAATGACCCGCCACACGCAGGATCAGGTATTCGACATCTCACGCCGGGTGCTGGGCGACCTCGCATCGGTCACCCTGGAGCAGCAGGCCTGCGAGGTCTTCATCCAACGCCTGCGGGCCGTCGACGGCGCGGAACTGGCCACGCTCGGCGAGGCGCTCAAGGCGGCGTCCGATACCGAGCCTGCCTTGCTGCGCAGCGCCTTCGCGCTGCCGGCAGCGCAGCATGCGGCGATCCAGGCGGCCCTGGATGAATCCTTCGGGCAGCCGATCCCGCTGAAGTTCGAGACCGCCCCTGAACTGGTCAGCGGCATCGAGCTCAGCGCGCAGGGACAGAAGCTGGCCTGGAGCATTTCGGACTACCTCGCAGCGCTGTCGTCCGGCCTGCAGGAGCGGCTCGGCGCGGCGGAGCCCGCGTGACGACCACCGTGCCGGCGCCTGCTTCGCTGCAACGTGTCGTGCAGGACGCATTCGCCGGCATTGCCGAACGCCTGCATGCCTTCGAGCCCAAACTGGCGCCGCGTGAGGTCGGCACGGTCGCCAGCGTATCCACGGGCATCGCACGGGTCCACGGCTTGCCCGCCGTGGGCTTCGAGGAACTGCTGGTGTTCGCGGGCGGCCTGTCGGGAATCGCCTTCAACCTGGATGAGGACGGCATCGACGTCGTGCTTCTCGGCGACTACGCCCACCTGCAGGCCGGCCAGGAGGTTCAGCGCACCGGCCGCGTGATGGACGTGGCCGTGGGCGATGCTTTGCTGGGCCGCGTGATCGACCCGCTGGGCCGGCCGCTGGACGGTCTGGGGCGCGTGGCGACGAGCGAGCGCCTGCCCATCGAGCGGCCAGCGGCGGCCATCATGGACCGCGCCCCCGTGACCGAACCGCTGCAGACCGGCTTCAAGGTCGTGGACGCGCTGATTCCCATTGGCCGTGGCCAGCGCGAACTGATCCTCGGCGACCGCCAGACCGGGAAGACGGCGATCGCCATCGACACCATCTTCAACCAGCGCGGCAAGGGCGTGCTGTGCGTGTACTGCGCCATCGGCCAGCGCGCGTCGGCAGTGGCCAAGGCGGTGGCGAACCTGCGCGCCAAGGGGGCGCTGGCCTACACCGTGGTGGTGGTCGCCGAAGGCAACGACGCGCCGGGCCTGGCCTACATCGCACCCTATGCCGCCACCAGCATCGCCGAGCACTTCATGGAGGCGGGGCGCGACGTGCTGATCGTCTACGACGACCTCACCCACCATGCGCGCGCCTATCGCGAACTGTCGCTGCTGCTGCGTCGCCCGCCGGGGCGCGAGGCCTTTCCGGGCGACATCTTCTACATCCACTCGCGCATGCTCGAGCGCGCCACCCATCTGAACGACGCGCGCGGCGGTGGCTCGATGACCGCCCTGCCCATCATCGAGACCGAGGCGCAGAACATCTCGGCCTACATCCCGACCAACCTGATTTCCATCACCGACGGGCAGATCGTGCTGTCGCCATCGCTGTTCGAGCTGGGTGTGCTGCCGGCCATCGATGTCGGCCAGTCGGTCTCGCGCGTGGGCGGCAAGGCGCAGCGCGCAGCCTACCGTGCGGTGGCGGGCGATCTGAAGCTGGCCTACGCGCAGTTCGAGGAACTCGAGACCTTCGCCCGCTTCGGCGCCCGGCTCGACGAGGGCACACGGCAGTCGATCGCGCACGGCAAGCGCATCCGCGCCTGCCTGGGCCAGCCGGAACTGTCGCCGGTGTCGGTGCCAGCGCAGATCGCCATCCTGCTGGCGCTGAACGCTGCACTGTTCGACGCCGTGCCGCTGGAGCGCATGGCCGCCGCCCAGCGTGCCGTGGCGGATGCTGCCAACGCGCTGCCCGACGACGTGGGCGAGCGGCTGACCGATGGTGATCAACTGACCGACGCCGATCGCGAGCAGGTCACCGAAGCCGCCCGCCAGGCACTTGCCAAGTTCGTGGTCCAGGCGGAGTCGAACCCGGATCTGCCCGCGGCCGGGCCCGAGACCGAACAGCAGGCAGCGGCATGAGGTCCGGTTCCTTGTCAGGACGGCCACGCGACATCACGCACCGATTTTGTCCCCAACCCCAAAGGAGAACCCATGAAGATCCAACTCAACACTGACGTCCACATCGCTGGCACCGAGGCCCTTGCCGCGAAAGTAGGCGCCACGGTCGAGCAGGCGCTGGAGCGCTTCAGCGAACACATCACCCGGGTGGAAATTCATCTGAGCGACGAGAACGGCGGCAAGAGCGGGCCGCACGACCAGCGCTGCATGCTGGAGGCCCGCTTCGAAGGCCGGCAGCCGGTGGCGGTCACCGATCATGCCGCGACGCTGGAACAGGCGGTGCACGGCGCGGCGCACAAGCTGGCGCATCTGCTGGACAGTACGCTCGGACGGCTGCACGACCATCGTGAGAAGACGTCCGGCCTGCCCTTGTCCGGGACGGAACCCGCGCAGCGCTGATGGCTGCGACAACGACCGCATTGCGCCGTCAGATCGGCAGCGCGGGTGACCTCAAGTCCGTGGTGCGCACGATGAAGGCCTCTGCGGCGTCGGCCATCGGGCAGTACGAAAGGTCGGTTGCCGCACTGGCCGACTACGCGCGCACGGTCGAACTCGGGCTTGGCGTATGTCTGCGTTCGGTCGATCCGAATACCTCCCACGCGCACGCCCCCGCAACGCGCGCCGACGACACCGTGGTGCGCGCCGTCGTGTTCGGCTCCGATCAGGGGCTGGTGGGCCGGTTCAACGAGGTGGTGGTGGACCATGCCATGGTGCACCTGGAATCGTTGCCTGCAAAGGCGCAAGTCTGGGCGGTTGGCGAGCGTGCGCACGCGCGCCTGCACGACATGGGCATGCAGCCTGCGGGGCCGCTCCCGGTCCCGGGATCGGTGCGTCTGATCACGCGACTCGTCGGGCAGATCCTGCTGAAGGTCCAGGTGCCTGCCGGCGAATCGGTGAGCGAAGCGCCGGGTGGAACGCTGATGCTCTTCTACAACCGGCCGACCGACTCGGGCTACGCTCCCGTGAGTCAGCGACTGCTGCCTCTGGACGAAATCTGGCAGCGCGGTCTGGCCCGTCAGCCCTGGCCCACGGCCCAGTTGCCCGAAGTGCTGGGCACCGGCCCCCAGGTGCTGCGGGCCTTCATCCGCGAGCAGCTTTTCGTGTCGCTGTTTCGCGCCAGCGCCGAGTCCCTGGCCAGCGAAAACGCGAGTCGCCTTTCCGCCATGCAACGCGCCGATCGCAACATCGGCGAGCTGCTCACGGATCTCGGCGCCAAGTTCCATCGCCTTCGCCAAAGTGGCATCGACGAGGAGCTGTTCGACGTCATTGCCGGCTTCGACGCCATGGCACCCCGGGATGTGGCAGGCGGATGACAAAGCATGTGCGGTGACGCACAGACGAAAGACCGTCACGGGGCTACCTTCGTCCAACCCTTGTTTCCTGGAGTGTGCATGTCCAAGCCCAGTTCTGCCATCGATCGGTGCATCGTCAGGGAACCGGCGCCGAGCGACCATGTGCCAGACGAGGCCCCGACCACCGTTGTCTGCGAACCGCTCGTCGTTCCTGGTGCCGCGCGTACGCGCGGCACCATGTCCATGCGTCGGAAGGCAGGCACCACTCCTGAAGAAGCAAGGGCCATCGCGAGCACGCAGCAGGCCAGGGTCAAGGGGCTGCGCCATCTGGAGGCGTCCGGCGACGACGTGGCATGAACACGACTGGCGCATTGCCGAACCCGGGGCCCGTAACGGTCGCGGGCTCGGCCAGCAGCGTGACGCCAACCAAGGCGACGGCTGCGCATACCCCGACCAAGCTGGGCCTGGGCCTGCTGGTGGCCCTGGTTGTCGGTTCGATCATTGGCAGCGGCATCTTCGGCCTGCCGCAGAACATGGCTGCGGGCGCCGGTGCCGGCGCCATCCTGATCGGCTGGAGCGTCACCGGCGTCGGCATGCTGCTGCTGGTGCGGGTGTACCAGATGCTGTCGCTGCGCAAGCCCGAACTCGACAATGGCGTCTACGCCTATGCCCGCGCACTGTCGGGCGAGTACGTCGGCTTCAATTCCGCCTGGGGTTACTGGGTCAGCGCCTGGATCGGCAACGTCGGTTACCTGGTGGCGGCGTTCGGGGCCCTGGGCTACTTCTTCCCGGTGTTCGGCACCGGCAATTCGCCAGCGGCGATCGCGGGCGCCTCGCTGGTGTTATGGGTCATCCACCTGCTGGTGCTGCGCGGCATCCAGGGCGCGGCGGTGCTGAACGCGGTGGTCACGCTGGCCAAGATCGTGCCGCTGGTGCTGTTCATCGCGCTGGTGGCCATGGCCTTTCAGGTCGACACTTTCCGCCTCGACTTCTGGGGCGATGCCCAGCTCGGCTCGGTGCTCGACCAGGTCAAGAGCACGATGCTGGTGACGGTGTGGGTGTTCATCGGCATCGAAGGCGCCAGCGTGTATTCGGCGCGGGCCCGCAAGCGCGAGGACGTGGGCCGCGCCACGGTGATCGGCTTCCTGATCTGCCTGCTGCTGCTGATGTCGGTGTCGTTGTTGTCGCTGGGCGTCTTCAACCAGCCCACGCTGGCCGGTCTGAAGAACCCGTCGATGGCGGGGGTGCTGGAAAGCGCCGTCGGCACCTGGGGCGCGGTGCTGATCTACGTCGGCCTGATCGTCTCGGTGGGCGGCGGCTTCCTGGCCTGGATGCTGCTGGCCGCCGAGTCGTTGTTCACGCCGGCAGGCGGCGGCGTCATGCCGAAGTGGCTGGGCCAACCCAACGGCAAGGGCGTGCCGGCCAACGCACTGTGGCTGACCAACGGCATGGTGCAGCTGTTCCTGGTGCTGACGCTGTTCTCCAAGGCGTCGTACCTGGCGCTGATCTCGCTGTCGACCGCAATGATCCTGGTGCCCTATCTGTTCAGCGCCGCCTATGGCCTGTCGCTGGCGTGGCGCGGCGAGGGCGTCAAGGATGCGCGCCATCGCAGCGACATGCCCGTTGCCGCGCTGGCCACGCTGTACTGCGTGTGGCTGCTGTACGCGGCGGGCTTCAGATACCTGCTGCTGAGTGCCTTGCTCTACGCCCCGGGCGTGCTGCTCTACGCGTGGGCCAAGCGCCAGCGCCAGGAGCGTGTGTTCACAGCCTGGGAATGGGCCATCCTGGCAGTGCTGGTGTCGCTGGCGGGCGTGGCGGCCGCGCTGCTGGCCATGGGACGGCTTGGCCTGTGATTGGTCTCTTGCCCATTTTTTCCCCCTATCCGTAAACCAGAGGCAGTGCACAGGATGAACATGACCCACGGCGTGAATTCCGAAGTCGGCCGCCTGCGCCGCGTGCTGGTGTGCCGGCCCGGGCTGGCGCAGCGGCGCCTGACGCCTGCGAACTGCCATGAGTTGCTGTTCGACGATGTGCTGTGGGTGTCGCAGGCGCGCAATGACCACGATGCCTTCACCAACGCGATGGTGAGCCGCGATGTAGAGGTGCTGGAGTTGCACGAGTTGCTGGCCACGACAGTGGCCGACCCGGTTGCCCGCAGCTGGTTGCTCGACCGCAAGCTCGGCCCGGGCACGGTCGACGCCGAGCTGGCGCAGCAACTGCGTCCCTGGCTCGAGGCCTTGCCTCCGCTGCGCCTGGCAGAGCACCTGATCGGCGGCCTGGCGCGCGCCGAGCTGCCGTTCGAACCCTTGGGCCTGCTGGCCCGCTATGCCGCGGCCACCGACTTCCTGATGCCGCCCCTGCCCAACACACTGTTCAGCCGCGACAGCAGTTGCTGGGTGAGTGATGGCGTGGTGCTGTGCCCGATGTACTGGCCGGCACGCCGGCAGGAGACGCTGCTGACCGCCGCGGTGTATCGTTTTCATCCGCTGTTCGCCGGCAAGGTGACGACCTGGTGGGGTGACCCGGACCAGGACCACGGCGGCGCCACGCTGGAGGGCGGCGACGTGATGCCGCTCGGCCAGGGCGTGGTGCTGGTGGGCATGGGCGAGCGCACGTCGCCGCAGGCCGTGAGCCAGCTGGCCCGCGCGCTTTTTGCGCGCGGCGCTGCAACGCGGGTGCTGGCCGCGCAAATCCCCAAGTCGCGCGGCGCCATGCACCTGGACACCGTGTTCACCTTTTGCGACGTGGACCTGGTGACGAGCTTCCCGGAGATGGTCGACGCGATCCGCGTGCACAGCCTGCGCCAGGGGGAGGGCGAGGACAGCCTGGACGTGCGCACCGAGACGAAACCTTTCCTCGATGTCGTGGCCGACGCGCTGGGTCTGTCCAAATTGCGTTCGGTGGCCACCGGCGGCGACGCCTGGCAGGCCGAACGCGAGCAATGGGACGACGGCAACAACCTGCTGGCGCTGGCGCCCGGCGTGGTGATGGGCTATGCGCGCAACACCCACACCAACACGCTTCTGCGCAAGGCCGGCGTCGAGGTGATCACCATCCCCGGTTCCGAACTGGGCCGCGGCCGTGGTGGCAGCCATTGCATGTCGTGCCCGATCGAGCGCGACGCGCTCTGACATCCTACCCAGACGAGGAGTCCGCATGGGTTTCAACCTTCGCAACCGCAGCCTGCTCACCCTGCGCGACTATTCGGCAGACGAGATCGGCTTTCTGCTCAAGCTCGCTGGCGACCTCAAGGCCGCGAAGTACGCCGGCACCGAGCAGCCCACGCTCAAAGGCAAAGAGATTGCGCTGATCTTCGAGAAGGATTCCACGCGCACCCGTGTCGGTTTCGAGGTCGCGGCGCACGACCAGGGCGCCACCGTCACCTACCTTGGCCCCTCGGGCAGCCACATCGGCCACAAGGAATCGATCAAGGACACGGCCCGGGTGCTGGGCCGTGTGTACGACGCGATCGAGTACCGCGGCTTTGGCCAGGACGTGGTGGACACGCTGGCCAAGTGGTCCGGCGTGCCGGTCTACAACGGGCTCACCGACCAGTTCCACCCGACCCAGATTCTGGCCGACCTGCTGACCATGCGTGAGCACAGCGAGAAGCCTTTGCGTGAGATCGCGTTCTGCTTCCTTGGCGATGCGGGTAACAACATGGGCGACTCGCTGCTGATCGGCGCCGCCAAGCTGGGCATGGACGTGCGGCTCTGCGGTCCCAAGTCGCTGTGGCCGGTTGACAGCATCGTGGCCGAGGCGCAAGTGCTGGCGAAAGAGAGTGGTGCGCGCATTTTGCTGACCGAAGACGTGGCCGCGGGTGTGAAGGGCTGCGACTTCCTGTACACCGATGTCTGGGTCTCGATGGGTGAACCCGAAGCGGTCTGGGCTGAGCGCATCCGTTTGCTGATGCCCTATCAGGTCAACGCCCAGACCATGAAGAAGACCGGCAACCCGCGCGTTCGCTTCATGCATTGCCTGCCGGCCTTCCACAACACCGAGACCGAAGTGGGCGCGCAAATGGAGAAAGCGCACGGCATTACCGCGATGGAGGTCACCGACGAGGTTTTTGAGAGCCCGGCCTCCATTGTCTTTGACCAGGCGGAGAACCGCATGCACACCATCAAGGCGGTGCTTGTGGCAACACTCGGATGACTTCTTGCGGAGCATGGTCATGAAAGTCGTGGTCGCTCTGGGCGGCAATGCGCTGCTGCGCCGCGACCAGCCGCCGACGGCCGAGAACCAGTTGGAGAACATCCGCCGCGCCGCCGCCCAACTGGCCCGCGTGGCCGCGCAGCACGACCTGGTGCTGACGCACGGCAACGGCCCGCAGGTGGGCCTGCTGGCGTTGCAGGCCGCTGCTTACGAGAAGGTAGAGGCCTATCCGCTGGACGTGCTGGGCGCGCAGACCGACGGCATGATCGGCTACCTGCTGGAACAGGAACTGGCCAACCTGCTGGCGCCCACGCGCGCGGTCGCGACGCTGATCACACGGGTGGAAGTCGATACAAACGACCCCGCCTTCCAGAACCCCAGCAAGCCGATCGGGCCGGTGTACACGAAGGCGCAATCCGAGCGTGTTGCCACCGACAAGGGCTGGGTCATGGCGGCGGACGGTGATGCGTTCCGGCGCGTTGTTGCATCGCCCCTGCCGCTGCGCGTACTCGGGCTGCAGGCCATCCGCTGGTTGCTCGAACACGGCGCGCTCGTCATCGCTGCCGGCGGCGGCGGCATTCCGGTGGTGCGCGCAAGCGACGGCACCAACCCTCAGGAGCTGCACGGAGTATCGGCCGTCATCGACAAGGACCTGTGCAGCGGTCTGCTGGCGCGCGAGCTGCAGGCCGACGTGCTGGTCATTGCCACCGACGTCCCGGCGGTCTACCTGGACTGGGGCCTGCCCACGCAGCGCGCCATCGGCAAGGTGACGCCGCAGGCCCTGGCCGGGCACGACTTCGCCGCAGGGTCGATGGGCCCGAAGGTCGAGGCAGCACGCGACTTCGTGCTCGCCACGGGCCGACGCGCGGTGATCGGCTCGCTCGACCGGATCGAGGACATGCTCGCCGGCAGTGAAGGCACGCAGGTCCGTACCGACGCGGCGGGCGGTGCCGACGTCCTGTGACGCTCGCAGGCCTGCCCGCCGCGTGGTGGGGCCTGATCAAGCAGGTCGCGACCTCGTGGCTCGACGACTACGTGCCAAGCATGGGTGCGGCGCTGGCCTACTACACGATGTTCTCGCTGGCGCCGCTGCTGCTGATCGTGGTGTCGCCAGCAACGAAGTAACGGGAAAGCTCTGCTATTGCGCGCATGGCCTGGCGGCATCTTGTCCCACGTCTCGCGGAGACATTTTCCTATCAACGTCAAGACACCCCGGGCTTACCCTGAGATTCAAACCCCGCGCCCAAGCGCACAAAAGGTTTACCCATATGACCACCACCACGCACAGCGCACGCATTACCGGACCGTTGACCTATGCCAAGGCCGGCGGCGCAAAAAGTCGAATCCCGCTCGGCCCATGCCTGGTCGAGCAGATCAGCGGTAGCCTGGTCGACATCATCTGGGGCGCGAACGGTCAAAGTTCCGTCGCGCTGCCCGTGGAAGAGGTCGAGGCCGCCGCGAAGCAAGGACATCTGGTTCTGCTGGACTAGAACCCGCTCAGCAATCAACGCTGAAAGCCTCCATGGCAGTCTGCCCGTCCAGGCTTGCCAGGTCTGTGCGGTGGGGCACCGAGCGCTGTGCTGACGCTTGCTGCTCTGTCCGGTCAGCAGCGCCAGAAGTTGCCGCGGCAGTGCTGGCCTGAACGGCTTCACTTCGCCAACTGCCTGCGAATGACCTGTAACTCGCGCCGGCGCGCCGCGCTGACCTCTGGGTAACTCAATTTCAGGCTCTCCAGTGCGTCGAGCACGACCTGCGACACGATCAGCCGCGCATCGTCCTTGGCATCGGCCGGAACGACAAACCAGGGTGAATCTGTGGTGCTGGTCGCGCTCAGGGCCTGGCCATAGGCTTGCATGTAGGCGTCCCAGCATTTGCGCTCGGCGATATCGGCCGCGCTGAACTTCCAGTTCTTGTCGGGCTGGTCGATGCGCGCCAGCAGGCGTTTGCGCTGCTCTTCCTTCGACAGGTGCAGGAACACCTTGACGATGCGCGTGCCATTGGCGTGCAAATGCCTTTCCAGGTCGATGATCGAGCGGTAGCGACCGTGCCACACTGTTTCGTCGGCAGCAGCATCGGGAAGGCGCTCGCTTTGCAGGAGGCTGCCGTGCACGCGCACGATCAGTACCTCTTCGTAGTACGAACGGTTGAAGATGCCGATGTGCCCGCGTTCGGGCAGGTCGCGCGTGGTACGCCATAGGAAATCGTGCTGCAGTTCCTTCGCGCTCGGGTGCTGGAAGCTGAACACCTGGCAGCCTTGCGGGTTGACGCCCGACATCACGCGGCGGATGGCGCCGTCCTTGCCCGCCGTGTCCATCGCCTGGAAGATCACCAGCAGGGCGTGTCGGTTGGACGCGTAGAGCAGGCGTTGCTGATCGCTTAGCTGATGGACCTGGTCCTCCAGCGACTTGCGGTAGATTTTCCTCGATTTGCACAGCGGTTTGACCCGCGTGGCCCAAAGGCCGAGGTCAACGGTGTCGCCTTCGCAGACTTTGAATGCATTGGCGTCGATTTTCATGCAGGTTCCTTGTTGGTCACATGGCCCCCGGCGGCAATACGCTGCGCGATGGCCCGGGGCACGGCCCGCGCGCTCAAACGGCGCGCCTCGTCCAACCGCAGGCGACCCTCACATGGTAGGCCGGCTGGGCGGCGGCAGTCTTCATGATGGCGAAGCCAGCGCAGCGTCTACGGTGGCCTGGGCTTGCATCAGGATGCGCTGCAGATGCGCCGTGCCTTGGAAGCTCTCGGCGTAGATCTTGTAGATGTCCTCGGTGCCTGAAGGCCGCGCGGCATACCAGCCGCTCTTCGCCACGACCTTGATGCCGCCGATGGGCGCAAGGTTGCCCGGCGCATGGCAACGCGACCGGCATCAGCCATTGACCCGGCACCCGACACTGTGGGGCCGCGCGACAGGACCGTCTGTGCGGTGTCGCACGCAGACGGCAGTCGGCGCGAGCCGCGCCGCAACGGGGGCAGGCGTCGCAATGTGCGGCAGCGAACGGACGCCGGTGCCCTTCGCGGCTTACCGTTGAACAATGACTGACCTACCGACGCCCGCCTCGCTCCAACTTCTGGACGCCTACTGGCGCGCCGCCAACTTCCTGTCGGTTGGCCAGATCTACCTGTGGGACAACCCGCTGCTCAAGCGCCCACTGACATTGGCCGACGTCAAACCCATGCTGCTCGGGCACTGGGGCACGACGCCGGGCCAGAACTTCATTTACGCGCACTTGAACCGCGCCATCAAGGCCTACGACCTGGACATGATCTATGTCTCGGGCCCCGGCCACGGGGGCCCGGCGGTGGTCGGCAACACCTACCTGGAGGGCAGCTACAGCGAGGTCTACCCCGATATCAGCCGCGACGAAGCCGGGCTGAAGAAGCTGTTCAGGCAGTTCTCCTTTCCCGGTGGCATTCCCAGCCACGCCTCGCCGGAATGCCCGGGCTCAATCCATGAAGGTGGTGAACTGGGCTACTCGCTTAGCCATTCCTTCGGTGCCGTCTTCGACAACCCCGACCTGATCGTCGCCTGCGTGGTCGGCGACGGCGAGGCCGAGACGGGACCGCTGGCTACCGCCTGGCACTCGAACAAGTTCCTCGACCCGGCCACCGACGGCGCGGTGCTGCCGATCCTGCACCTCAATGGCTACAAGATTGCCAACCCGACAGTGCTGGCGCGTATCACGCACGAGGAATTGGAGCAGTTCCTGCGCGGCTGTGGCTGGTCACCCATCTTCGTAGAGGGGCATGAGCCTGGGGCGATGCACGCACGGATGGCCGCGGCCCTGGATCAGGCGGTGCAGGAGATCGGGCACATTCAGCGCCAGGCACGCCAGCATGGTCAGACCGCGCGTCCGCGCTGGCCGATGGTCGTGCTCCGTTCTCCCAAGGGCTGGACCGGGCCGAAGGAGGTCGATGGTCAGCCGAACGAGGGCAGCTTCCGTTCACACCAGGTGCCGCTGCACCCGGCCGAGCATCCCGGACACCTGAAGCAGCTGGAAGATTGGCTGAGAAGCTACCGTCCGGAGCAGCTCTTCGACGAGCAGGGCGCCCTGATGCCCGAGCTGGCAGCCCTGGCGCCCGACGGCCCCCGGCGCATGGGGGCCAATCCCCACGCCAACGGCGGCCTGCTGCTGACGGACCTGCACCTGCCCGACTACCACGGGTACGCAGTGGACGTGCCCACACCCGGCGTACCGGGCATCGGCGACACCCGTGTGCTCGGGCCCTTCCTGCGCGACGTGGCGCGGTTCAACGACAAACAGCGCAACTTTCGCGTCTTCGGACCCGACGAGACCGTCTCCAACGGCCTTGCGGCCATGTTCGATGCCACCAACCGCCAATGGGACGCCGCCACCGCTGCCGGCGACCAATGGCTGGCGCCCTCGGGCCGGGTAGTGGAGATGCTCAGCGAACACCAGTGCCAGGGATGGCTGGAGGGTTACCTGCTCACCGGCCGGCACGGACTGTTCAATTGCTACGAGGCCTTCATCCACATCGTCGACTCGATGTTCAACCAGCACGCGAAGTGGCTCAAAGTCAGCGCTGGGCTGCCTTGGCGGCGCAAGATCGCCTCGCTCAATTACCTGCTGGCCTCGCATGTCTGGCGCCAGGATCACAACGGCTTCACGCACCAGGATCCGGGCTTCATCGATCACGTCGTGAACAAGAAGGCCGAGATCGTGCGCGTGTACCTGCCGCCCGACGCGAACTGCCTGCTCTCGGTCGCGGACCACTGTTTCCGCAGTCGCGACTACGTTAACCTCATCGTTATCGACAAGCAGCCACAACTCCAGTGGTTGGACATGGAGACGGCTGCGGCGCACTGCGCTCGCGGTGCCTCCGTTTGGCCGTGGGTGGGAACGGCGGACGAAGAAGAGCCCGACGTGGTGCTCGCGGCCGCTGGTGACGTGCCGACACTTGAGTCGGTTGCGGCGGCGGCGTGGCTGCGCGAACACGCCCCCGAGTTGAAGCTGCGCTTCGTCAATGTCGTCGACCTGATGACGCTCTTCCCACCCGACGCGCACCCTCACGGCATGGACGAATCGCGTTTCGTCGAGCTATTCACCGCCGACAAGCCCGTCGTTTTCGCCTTCCATGGCTATCAGCGCCTTATCCACG
>JANNKH010000017.1:0-104197 GCA_031396205.1 Rhodoferax sp. | reverse complement strand
ACTATGGCCACTCTATTGGCAATAAGACAATAGTCACCTATTTCGCAGTCAGCTTCGATGTTGACGTGTTTGCCAATGTAAACGTTTTCTCCAATGACTAGTTTGTTTGGCGCCCAAATTCGCGTTCCTCTACCCACATGGAGGCCGTCCTTATAGGTGAGGTATCGCCCTCTACCAAACACCTTCAGTAGTGTTTGCAATCGTCTAAATATCGCCAAAATGCGACCCATATCTATTTCCTGTCGATGCATTACCACTTAGATCTGCCGACGCTGATGCTCATTCGATCTCCCCCAATTGATGGCTTGTGCCATCCTGTGCAAAAGTTCGAAAGTCACTAGAACGTTAATTAGAGGACCAAGCGACTACCACTTGTGACCCTGTTCTGTTAGTAAACGAACAAGTCCAGTCTTTTCCATTTTGGCCACATTTCAGATCTGTAGCCCCGAGAAGTCTGCTGACGGTACGTCTCCAAGCCTCAACCATTGGTTTCGGTTTGCCTGACGTCGGATCAAGCATGCCAAGACCGTATGGATTGTCCCATGAGTACCAGTAAAAGCGCTCCACACCTTCCGCGCGGGCAAGCAGGAATGCGTGCTCTAGGTACTCTCCGGCCTCCCGATCCAAATCCAACTTCTTCCAGCCGCCCTTGGCCACCATTGGATGGTCAGGCGTGCCGTCCCCGTTCGCTATCCACCAGCCGGTCTCCGTGTTCCAGAGCGGCTTGTCCTGCAAGCCATTGCGACGCATCACTTCACGGACATCGCGCATTACGGGAACCATGGCCTCAGGTCGCAGTTTGGGTACGTAAAAATGGTAGCCGACCACATCAATGCAGTTCTTGCCTCCAAGGCTCAGGAATTTGTCGAGGTACTGCACCTGGGTAGCGCCGACAACAGCCGGTGAAACGATTCGAATACCAGGGTCGATGCCCTTGAGTATTCGGTGTGCCTCGCATGTGAGCTCCACCAGTTTTTCGACGTTGCCGGTGTAATGGTCTTTGGCGTTGGGCTCGTTCCAGATTTCAAACAGCTTGATTTTTCCGCGATAACGCGTCCCGACCATCTCGACATAATTGCGCCAATCGTCGATGGCTCTGGGCTCGGCTGCGTTGCCGCTGCTGTAGCCACTTGCTTCGGCAGGGCGCGCACTCGCCCATTGGGGAGTCATGGCAAGCGGCAGCAATAGATCGACCTTGGTCAGAGCGGCCATCGCGACGTACTTGTCAAGGCGCGAAAAGTCCCATTGCCCACGCTTTGGCTCCAGCTGTTGCCACCCGACATAAGCATCCCAGAGCCGCCAGCTTCCAAACGGAATATTCGGCCAAGTGGTGCCGACATCCGCGCGATGGATATGAAGGCCGAAGTATTCGATGGGCACAGGCACATTCGGCACCGGCTGGGCCAAAGCATCCAAACACAAGATTGCCGACCCCAGGCTCGCGAAGGAAACCAGCTTCAGACCGGAAGTCATCCAGTTGACAAGTGAAGGCGTGTGCATGGATTCTCCTAGTGTGCAAAGCGCGGCGGCATTCGCTCGGTTTCACGGTTGTACCGCAGAAGAATCGGCACGACAGTGCGTTGCCACAAGAACTTCTCTGCAAGGTGGACAAAATCGGGTGGCGGGCGTTGGATTAGCAGCGTCGCTATGCACTCGGCTAATGCGGCGGGGTCGCCGACCGGCGCAACCAGGCCAAATCCCTGCCCCACATAGTCGCGCAACGCCCCGACGTCGGTGACCACGGTCCGCAGCCCTGTGGCCATCGCCATGAAAATCACGCCGCTTTGATCGATGTGACGGTAGGGCATTGCAAGCACGTCAGCGGCGTGGAACAAGGGCCCCACGTCGTCTTCTTCGATATACCCCTGGCGCCACACAATCGCCTCGCGCCGGGAATGCGATGCCACCATGGACTGCAACTCCGAAAGAAGTGCGCTATCCCTACAACGTCCAGCAATCACCAGTTTGTCCGCCAATGCAAGCGCTGGGAGTTCGAATGCGCGCAACAGGACGTCCACCCCCTTGTACCGGGCAATGGCTCCAAAAAACAGCACCACCCGCTCATTGGAACCGACTCCGAGTTTCAGACGCATGGCGTCTCTGCTGCACTGTGTGCGCGGCAGCAGTCGCTCTATGCCATGCTCCACGACAACGATGCTGCTCGGGTCCCTGCCATAGTCTCGCCGCAGGTCCGTGGCCATTTTCTCGGTGTGTACCATCAAGACCGTTGCCGACTGGAAAATAAGTCGACCCAGCCAATGATTAGTAACCGTATGGTGATCATGCGGTACGAGGTTGTGCACGGTCAGAATGTAGCCCCCCGTCAGAACCCGCGTGATCCAAGCCTCCAGAACGGATACCCAGAGATTTCGGGTGGTGAAGAGTCCGATGACATGCACCGTGGCCTCGCGTTGGCGGGCTATGAGCGCAAAGTAGCGGGCGAAATACCGCAGGAGGTTGGTGACCTTGGCAAGGCGCGGCCGGTCCCCGCGCTGGCTGCCACGCAGGTTGACCAGTTCTATCCCGGAGTCGAGGCGGTCAACGGCCGTGGTGTCAGAGCCAATCAGCATCACTTGGACGCCATTGCGGGCCAAGCCATTTGCATAGCCCAGTTCGTACTCAGCAGAGAAGCCGTGCGACAACAGTACCACCGCTGGTCTACGGGTCTTATCCGGCAAAGGCTTCTTGCCAAGCGGATGGGCGGCCAAGTGCCTGTGCCAGCGGTGCAGTATGCGGCGTTGAAAATCGCCGACCAGCCATCGCGCCTGGGTTAGATATTGCCGTCTAACGGCGTGACGCTCCGTCCGCAACTTGGCGGGACTCTGCATATGGGCCCCCCCCGCAGTAAAGACGGCGACTGTGCGGTCAATCCTTTTCCATCGCGCGCCGCTGCGGAAGGCGCGGATAAGCCAGTCGTAATCGGCATTCAGACGGAAGCGCTCGTCAAATCCGCCAATCTGCTTGAACAAGGCACGGCGCGCAAAAACCGCCTGGTGACAGAGGTCCTCGAACAACAGGGAGTTCGCGTTTATATGCGCAAATGTACGCAGGACGCGTTTGGCCGGGTACTGGTACACCACATTGCCGAAGAGAAAATCCAGCCGTGGGTCGGCTGCGAAGGCAGCAGCAACATCGGACAAGACCTCGGAATCGAACAAGGCGTCATCGGAATTCAGAAAGAACAGCACCTCTCCCTTGGCTCGATCTATGCCCTTGTTCATGGCGTTGTAGATCCCGGTGTCGCTTTCGCTCACCCAGTCCCCCAGAGACTCGCCGCATTCTGCAATGATTTGTAGTGTGCCGTCTGTGGAGGCGCCGTCTATGACGACCCACTCTCGCGGTTGGTGTGTCTGTACGCGTAAAGATGCCAACGCCTGAGGCAGTACCTTTTCGCTATTTCTGCACACTGTAATAATTGAAATCAACATTTCAATCACATCAGCTCGTCGAATGTCGACTCACAGCCAACTCAGATTGAAGTGGGCGGCCTAAAGATGAACGCGTCGCCTTCCTCGCTCCGCCTGGGCTTTTGGAGTGGGCGAAGCCAACACAAGCAACCAAAGCCAACAAATGGATGAAAAACTCGGATTGCATAACCTGGGCAACGGCTAGCGGCACTTCAGAAAAAGTCCTCAGCAGAAGTAGCGCGACCAGAGCAAGCGAAACCCCCCGTGAACGCTGCATTGCTCGAAACCCGTAAGTGATAATAACGAAGATATAGGTGACGAGACCGATGCCGCCAATGATTCCGGCGCTACTTAGAGATTGCAAAAGCTGATTGTGGGCGTGGCTGGCGAACTGTGCTCCAATAGAAAGTCGATAGTCGGGTCCCCAGATCGATGGCCCGTAGCCAAATATTGGGTGTGACATGAATTCGTGCCATGCGATGCCCCAGATTCGCGTGCGCCCCGTTAAGGAAGAAATTTGCCCGCCGCTTGCCGAGTCCCATTTTCGCAGTTGGGGCTCAAGCAAACTTCCACCAAAGTAGAACGCTAGGACAATAGCTGCCAGTAGAAAACATAAAACTGCCATGGTGCCTACCGAGAGCCCGAATCGTCCACCAGGCACCCGCGTTATTAATCGTGACCGGTATTGGTATCCCGTCAGGAACATGGCTATCACGATTGCAATCAAGATGCTGGTCTTTGACTGGGTCAGGAGCAAGGAACCAGCAGACAATATCCAAGCACCGATATTGATCGAAGTCAGTTTGAACGGAAACCCCCAAAGACAGATTGCAAATGCAATTATGAGAGGGCCCATAGTATTCGCGTGTGTCGCCAACCCGTAATAACGGATACTCAGACCAGGCAGCCCGCCGGAATAGCCTCGTTCAATCACCATGGCTGGTTGAAGAATTGCGACTGCAGCACTGGCAACCAGAAAAAACAATAGTGCGTTTCTTGCCAAGCGAAGGCAACGCTCAGGCTCATGCTGTGCGGCCAAGAAGGCAGCCAAATAAAAAACAAACGAATAGAGAGCCTTGTGGTCAAACGATGGATTGGCACCGAAAGCACTATTCAGTATTTGATTTGAAAATGCATAAGCAGCAAAAGACCAGAATAATGCCCATCCGACCGTGGACTTGCTGTCCCGCCTCACGAAGAAGCGGAGAATTCTCTCTCCGCACAGGGCCAAAACTACCAGTGTTGCAACCCGACTAAGCCAAAAAGCCGAACCAATTTCTTCTGCGGATGCATTGCTTTCGAACAGACCTGCCGTCAAAATCCGGCCTGTTGCAATTGGGCTGGCCATAATTGCGACAAGAATCGCAAAAAATATGAGTGGGAGCGGATCGTTTCGGACACGCGTCCCCGCATGCAGTACAAACCCAAACGTCAAAACGAGTATTGCGGCCAATAGAAGTGCAATGAGCCCGTAGACTGCATAGCCGATGATCGCAGCATTCACTGTTGGTGCCTCCTCGTTAAGAGCCGCACAAGGAGGTCAAGTGTGTGCGGCAGCCTGTGACTCTGGCTCGCAACGAAGCTCGCGAGTTGTTTGTCCATTACTGCCGGTGCGAGTGCGACAAGGCATAGCAGGTAGCCAAGACCATTGGTGAGAAGAGTGATCAGCAAAAGCGTTGGCGCATTCACGTCGAGCCCTGCAAGGGCGGGCGAAACCAGCGCAGCGCCGCTGGCCATGAGCAAGGTCATCAGCAATCCGCCACGGATGGCCCTGAGTAGGGAGCGGGCCGGTAACTGAACGACGTAGGCTGCTGCAAGCGCCATTACGGAGCAGCGCGCAACAAACAGGCACGCCACTGCGAATGCGACTGTTTGCGCCGGAGCACTGGACACGCCGTATAGCACTGCTATCCACACGAGGACCATGGGTAACTGCAGCCACAGCTCAAGTTTGGTGTGGCCAGAGTTCCACAAGACGGGTGTGGAAATGCCCAATACTAGTAAGAACGGCATGACAAGCGCAAAAATCCTAAGGAAGGGTACGGCCTCCGCCCATTGCGGGCCGTAGATCCCGGCAATGACTAGCTGCGCGTTAATGCCCACGATGGCGAAAAGCGGAAACACAACTACAAATATTGCGGCCAGCAAGCGAAGGTAGACACCTTTGAGTGCGGTGGAGTTGTCTTGCAATCTCGCGCTTGCGGAGAAAACCACGGACTGCAGATTTCCGTAGATGGCAGCCGTTGGCGAGTTGACCAGATTGAAGGCCGTGGTGTATAGGCCAACAGTGTGGGTGGGGAAGAGTCGGCCGATCAGCGCTTTGTCTGCCGTGGTCAAGACCCAGTTGATCAGATTTGTTGCAAACACGGTTGCCCCGTAACTCAGCATTTTTCCGCCGCCCGCCGTCCAGAATTTTAGCAAGACAGGGTGGCGAACATAGGCGTACAGGATGGCAAAACTGGTGGTCGACTGAACCAGCCAGGAAGCAACGAGCGCACTGCTGCCGTAATCATGGTACGCAAGCGGGATTCCGATACACACGTAGCCCAAGAAGTAGCTGCACAGCTGCGCCAGCTGCAAAGCCTTGTAGTTCAGGTTCTTCTTGAGCAAATTGGTGGACGGCGCCGTGAGCGCGTTGATCAGTGTGACTATGGCAAGCCACCGGAACATCGTCTCTGAATCCGGCTTGGCGAAAAAACGGGCAAGCTCTCCGGCGCCGGCAAATAGCGCGCCGGCGACGGCCAGCCCCAGTATCCATTGCCAAGTCCAGACAAAACGAATGTCGTTCGGACTTACCGTGGGTTTTTGTATCAACCCGTACGCGAGTCCAACGTCAGAAAAATACGAACTGAGCATGACGACCACTACGCCAAGTGCAAAAAGGCCGTATTCAGCCGGACCCAGCAACCTTGCCAGAACGATCTGCGTCCCAAGTGTGAGCACGATTCGCGCGAAAGCACCGCCGATTCCCCAGAGAAAGGCGGTGATGCTCTCTTTCTGCAGGTCATTGCCAGCGCCAGTCACTGATTGGGGCTATCGTTTGATTTCAGGAACGCGCCGTAGGCCACCCCCAAACCGACGGGCAGGGTGCTGTGTGCCGACCAGCCCTTGGAGCGCAACAGGCTGACATTCATCAGCTTTCTCGGGGTTCCATCCGGTTTGCTGGTATCGAAAGCAAGGCTTCCTTGGAAGCCGACGACTTGCCGCACTGTGTTTGCCAACTCCTCGATCGTTATGTCTTCACCCACGCCAATATTCACTAGAGGCGGCTCGAATTTTCCGCTCGTCGATTCATCGCTTCCGAGCAGACTTGTATACAGGGCATCGGGCAGATTCATCAGGTGCACACACGCATCCGCCATATCCTCGCTGTACATGAACTCCCGCCGCGGCGTGCCCGTACCCCAAACCACTACTTCCTTCGCCCCGCTCACCTTGGCTTCATGAAACTTGCGTATCAGCGCCGGAATCACATGGCTGTTCTCCGGGTGGTAGTTGTCCCCCGGCCCATACAGATTGGTGGGCATGGCCGCAAGGTATTTGGTGCCGTACTGCCGGTTGTAACTCCAGCACATTTCTATGCCGGCAATCTTTGCCAGCGCATAGGGCCGGTTGGTCGGCTCCAATGGGCCGGTCAACAGGTATTCCTCTTTCATCGGCTGCGGCGCCAATTTCGGGTAGATACAGCTCGAACCCAGGAACAGCAGTCGCTCAACCTTGTTCACATACGCGGCATGGATCACGTTAGTCTGGATGGCCAGGTTGTCCCGAATGAACTCGGCCGGGTATTCGTTGTTGGCATGTATGCCGCCAACCTTGGCCGCCGCCAGAAAAACATGGTCGGGCTTTTCTTGCGCAAAGAATGCGTTGGTTTGCGCCTGGTCGGTCAAGTCCAATTGGGCGTGGGTGCGTAGCAACAGGTTGGCATAGCCCTTGATCTGCAAGTTACGAACGATGGCCGAACCCACCAGGCCCCGGTGGCCCGCAATATATATCTTGGCGTGCTTGTCCATTTTGGCGCCGCCTTGCCTATTCGTTGTAGTCAAAGGTCTGGAATCCTGCCAGCTTAACCAGCGCATCGCGTTTGGCGCTGTTGAAGTCGGCCTGCACCATTTCGGCCACCAGTTCCTTGAGTGTGGTGGTGGGCGTCCAGCCTAGTTTCTCTTTGGCCTTGGTCGGGTCGCCCAGAAGCGATTCGACCTCGGTGGGCCGGAAATAGCGCGGGTCCACCTGGACGATCACATCGCCGGGCTTGCACTTGGCTTGCTTGCCGGCCACCTCGCTCACGATGCCTTGCTCGTTCTCGCCCTCGCCCTGCCAGCGCAGTTGAATGCCCAGTTCCTGCGCCGCAAACTCCACGAACTGGCGCACGCTGTATTGCACGCCGGTGGCGATGACGAAGTCTTCCGGCTTGTCTTGCTGCAGCATCAGCCATTGCATCTGCACATAGTCGCGGGCATGGCCCCAGTCGCGCAGCGCGCTCATGTTGCCCAGGTACAGGCAGTCTTGCAGGCCCAGCGCGATGCGGGCAATGGCGCGGGTGATCTTGCGGGTTACGAAGGTCTCGCCGCGCAGCGGGCTTTCGTGGTTGAACAGGATGCCGTTGCAGGCATAGATGCCATAGGCTTCGCGGTAGTTCACCGTGATCCAGTAGGCATACAGCTTGGCCACGGCGTACGGGCTGCGCGGGTAGAAGGGGGTGGTTTCCTTTTGTGGCGTTTCCTGCACCAGGCCATACAGTTCGCTGGTGGAGGCCTGGTAAAAACGGGTTTTTTTCTCCAGCCCCAGGATGCGGATGGCCTCCAGCAGTCGCAGCGCGCCGATGCCGTCTGCGTCGGCGGTGTACTCCGGGCTCTCGAAGCTTACCGCCACATGGCTCATGGCGGCCAGGTTGTAGATCTCGTCCGGTTGCACCTGCTGGATGATGCGGGTCAGGTTGCTGGTGTCGGTCAGGTCGCCGTAATGCAGCACGAACTGGCGATGGTCGACATGCGGGTCCTGGTACAGGTGGTCGATGCGGTTGGTGTTGAACGAGGACGCGCGGCGCTTGATGCCGTGGACTTCGTATCCCTTTTTTAGCAGGAACTCGGCCAGATAGGCTCCGTCCTGGCCGGTCACGCCGGTGATGAGAGCCGTCTTGTTCATGGGGTTCGCGTCACTGCGGCATCGGGCCCCTTGGCGCCAGAAAAGCGCTGCCGGTGTTGTGGCGCGATGGCAGCCAGCATCTGTTGCGCAAACTGGTCCTGGAATCGGTAGGCGGCCTCGATATTGCTGTCGATGGACGATACCCGCACCAGCATGCCGTCGGGAATGCGGTTGGTCAGCGCGTAGCGCATCTCGGTGAGTTTCTTGTCGATGCCGCTGGTGGTGGCATGGTCGCCCACCACGGTCCAGTAGGTAACCGGTTCTGCACGTTGGGCGAGCCGGGTCATCAGCCGGGTGGTCGGCAATACCAGGTCCGCGGCTGCAAGGCTGCCTGGTTGCTTGTTCGTCAACTGGAATCCCTGCGCCGGGTAACAGACTTCGGGCTTGTGCAACTGCAACGCGTCGCTCTGGTTCTTGCCGTAGGCAATGGACAGCATGATCTGGTAGCCGTTGCGGTTGATATAGGTGCGGGTCAGCGTTTCGCTGTAAATCTCGTCCAGCACTTGCTGTGCGCGTGGGTCGATGATCTGTGCCGTTCCCCGCAATTGCACCTGCCAGTCGCCAAATGCATTGGGAACCATGGCCTTGAGGCTGATGGGCGGGCGTTCGTCCGCCAGGCTGATGTTGGGGCGTAGCGCCGCCGCCAGGCCGGCAGACACCAACATCAGGCTCAGCATCACGATATGGCGAATGGACAGCATCATGCCGCTCCTAGGTGGCAAGCACGGCGCGCCGTGCCCGCAGGCGCTCCGCGGTCTGCAACACAGTGTCGAAACCGATGATCAGCAACAGCGCGCTCAAAAACAGCACCATGCCGGCGAAGCCGTGCAGAAAACCCTGCCCGGCTTCGTCACCGAAGTGGTAGGTGATCAGGCTCAGAGCCATGACACGGATGACGTTGGCGGTGAACGAGATCGGGATGATCAGTATGGCCAGGGTGATATTGCGAAAAGCGGAGTCACGCCGCACCAGGTTGAGGTACAAAAGGCCGAGCGCCTCCAGCGTGAGCAACGTCTGCAGACCGGCGCAGGCGTCGGCCACCAGCAGCATGTATTGGCCGATCTGCAGGATCACACCATTGCGGCCGATCGGATAGCCGACCCAGAACAGCACGACTTCGGCCACGTAGGACACCGCCATCTTCATGGGTAGCGTGACCACATCCACCACCTGAGACGGCAGCGGTACCATGAACAGCATGAAAAACAACGCGAACCATTGCGCCTTGACTGCCGCCACGCCGCGCGTCAGCAACGCGATGCCAATCAGCAGCCATATGACAGAGCCGATCTCGAACAACAAGATGTCCTGCGAGCGTCCCAACGCATACAACACTAGTGCAAAGACGAAAAAGATCCAGCCAGACCAATGCGTGGGTTCCCCCGCGCTGGCCTGCAGCATCGCCGGCCAGTTGCGGTAGATCAGCCAGATGGATAGGCCCAGCACGATCGGGCCGTGCATTTGTTCGTCTTTGCTCCAAATGCCATTGAACAGGTCATACAGGCTTGGCCCATACAGCACCAGCAAGCCTGTGATGATCGGCCACCATTGCAGCAACCCGGCACGCCAATGCGGCGCCTCACCGCGTGAGGGCAGTTGCGAGGCAGAGGAGTCGCTGCGTAAATTCACAACGGGAGGCCTTTGCGTTCGAGGTAACGCGTTACAGATTCGAATACCTCTATGATCAAGTGGCTTTCAGCAACCACAAGATTGATTTGCTCCAACTGCAGTTTCGATTGGTCAGGATAGTGATGCGTGAGCTTGTTGCGCAGTAATGCGGCCGTGCCAAACGCCTCGGCCGACTGGATGGCGCCGAGCTTTTCCATGAGCAGTGCTTTGTCACGGTTGGATTTGTCGCCAATGTCCTCTTGTTCCAGGTATGCAATGCCTCGAAAAATCTGATCTTGCAGCATTGATACGCATTGGGAGTAGCGCAGTATCAAGGCGTCAATTGACTCTTCCCGCGCGTCGGTCATCCCCGCCGCCAACTCCATGGTCAATGGGAACATCTCCCGCGTCCGCTGAAGTGACTGGCGAAGTTTGTCAACCCGTTGGGCACACGCCACCAGGCTTGACTGCAGAATCGCGCGCTGCTTACTCATAGTGGGATACCGTGCCGCGCTATCTGATGTATGGGCATGTCTTCTTGGTCAGGGCCTTTGACGAGCAGGTCGACCTTGGCGTCACACGCAAGGGTCAGGCGGTATTGCAACCGCAGCGAGGTCTGCAGGTCCATGGCCTTGCTGGCCTCAAGGAAGACATCGATATCGCCACCACGTTGGGTGTCGTCGGCTCTGGAGCCAAATAGATAAATGCGACCATGAGGGTCCGCCGCGCTCAAGGTTGCGCGGATGGCACTCAATTCGTCGGCATTTAGTCGCATGTCTCTGGTCCTGCTAGCGTAGTCGTCAGGGGGTGTCAGCCGCCAATGTCGTCGGATACGCCTGGCCGTTGGCGACAATGCTAATCGAGCCGCTCGTTGAAAGGGGCAGTGTCACGGGTTTGCCGCAATTGCAGGGGATGCTGTTGTCCATCGAAAATATTTCCATGCGCGCGTTACAGCGCGTGTTCCGGTTGCTGGCCTTGTTGGCGGCCGTGGCGCTGCCCGCCGGCCTGTTTTTCGGTGGCGCGCAGCCCTATGCCGTGGGTTTGATACCCCCGCCGTGGGATAAGTTCGCCCATGCGGCGGTGTTCGCTCTGCTCGCGGCTGCCATCGGCTACGCCAGCGGCCTGCGCGGCGCGCGCATGGGGTGGCTGGGCTTTGCGTGCGCGGCGCTGGTGGGCGTAGCCGACGAATGGCACCAGTCCACCTTGCCGGGCCGCGCCGCCGGCTGGGACGACCTGGCCGCCGACGCCATCGGCGCGGCACTGGGCGGGACCGCGCTGCATGTGTGGCGGGGCAGGGTGCACCGCTGGCTGGAGGACGAGGTTGTCAGTCGTCATTGAGGATCGATCCCACCAGCCATCTATTGACGCTGCACGATTACGCATGTTGCTCCTGCAGGCCTTGCTTTTCAAGCTGGTTGGCATAAAGATCCACGATCGGAAAGCACAGGTCATAGTCGCCCCAAACGAGTTCACCATGCGCGATGTGGAAGTCTGCGAACTTGCCGGGCTCGAGAAACGCTCGAACGTCGGGGTGCAGCGCGCGTTGTAAAAACGGCTTGAAGTTGACGGTTTGGGAGGTACCGTCGTCGAACACCAGCCGAATCTCGTGTTCGCGCAAATGGGTCGCCGTGACGATGTTGATGACCTTGTTCGTCATTTGAGCCTCCTGGTAATCCGCTCGGACTTGATCGACTTGTGCATCAACAACGCATCAGTCGTCATTGAGGATCGATCCCACCAGCACCACACCGCCGTCTTGCAACCGACGCGCGAGCAGGGATGCTTCGGGCACCAGGGTCTGGTTTTTGCGGGTCACCAGCACGGCGGCGCCGGCGGCGGACGCGATGATCTCGGCATCGGCATAGTCGGTGCCGGCCGGAGTGTCGATGATGACCACATCGAAGTTGTCCGCGGCCGCCTTGAGCAGTGTGGCGAAGGCGGAGCGGCCCAGCAGCTCCTGCGGATTGGGAGGCACGGCGCCGGCGGGCAGCACCATCAGGTTGTCGATGCCGACGACCGGCATGGCAGCCTCGAGCCCGGCGCGATCGGCCAGTATGCCCGACAGGCCGGAACTTTTACCCAGGCCAAACAGCAGGTGCTGGCGCGCGTCGCGCAAATTGGCGTCGATCAGCAGCGTGCGCTGGCCCTGTTGCGAAAAAACGATGGCCAGGTTGGCGGCGATGAAACTGCGGCCTTCGCCCCGGCCGGGGCTGACCAGGGCCACCGCCTTGTGCGCGGCCTCGTTGTTGAACCAGCGCAGCATCAGCTGGCTGCGCACGGCGCGCAGGTTTTCACCGACACGGCTGAACGGCTTGTACGCGGCTACCAGTTCGGGGCTGCGGGTGTGGTCGTTGTCGGCCAGGTAGGAATAGTCAAATTGCTGTGACAGTGCGAAGTCGATGTCTTCGCGCTTGAGCAGCTTGAGTGCCAGCGCGGCGTCACCAAACTGCGAGTTGTCTTTTCTGGCCTTCTCCAGGATGCGCTGCGCATTCTCGGCACTCAAGCGCCCGGTCGAGACCAGGATGTCGCCCATGGGCCGTGCGATGGCGCCGGCCTTGGCGGGGTTGTCAACCATGGCGTTCATGCGCGTGCTCCGGAAATGGCCAGAGGGCCGGTTGACTTGCCACTGCCACCCACCCGCTTGAGCGAGCGCCCGGCCGAGGCGATGGCGCCCAGCACCGGCAGGTCCAGAGCCTCTACCAGGTCGTCGGCCGAGCGCACTTTGCGGTTGGCCAATTCGAGCATCAGCGCCAGACCCACACCCAGCAGTGTGCCCAGGAAGATCGACACCAATACGTTGAGCAGGATGCGCGGGCGCGACGGTTCGCTGGGAGGCGAAGCAGCGTTCAATACCGCGATATTGGACTGGCTGTTCTGGCTCTCCACGTTGGTCTGCGAAGCACGTTGGCTGATAGTCTCGAAGGCGCGCTGGGCAATGTCGATGTCGTTGCGCAGCACCCGCAATTCATCGCGTTGCTTGTTGAGTTCCAGCACCCGGACCTTTTGCGCTGATACCGCCTTCTTGAGCTGGTCTTCGCGCTGCTTGCCGACCTGGTAGGTGGTGTCGATCGAGCTGGTGATCTTGCGGGTTTCTGCCCCCAGTTGCGAGCGCAGCGACTCCAGTTCGGATTCGGTACGCTGGGTCTGCGGATGGTTCTTGCCCAGTATGACGTTGCCTTCCTGCAGCTTGGCTTCGAGCCGGGCGATGTCGGACTTGAGCCCGTTGATCAGCGGGCTTTGCATGACTTCGGCCACAGTGTCGGCCTTTGCGTTCTGGCGCTTGCTCTGGCTGTCGGTGGTCTGGGCCTGGATCATCGTGAGCTGGCTCGAGGTCTCGTTGAGCTTGGCGGTTTCATAGTCCAGCCGTTCGTCGGCCGAAACCAGCCCGTTGGTCTGCTGGTAGCTGGACAGCGCAGCCAGTGCCTGGTCGAGCCGTTCGCGGGCGGACTTGCTTTGTTCCTCGAAGAAGCTGGCGTATTGGCGCGCCGGCGCCAGTTTCAGCTCGAGGTTGACGTCCAGGTAGGACTGGGCAAAGGCATTGGCCACCGCGGCGGCGAAGTCGGGGTTGGCCCCGGTGTAGCTGATATTGATGACGTTGCTTTCGCGCGCTGGTTTGACGTCCAGGTTTTTTTGCAGCAGCGCGGCCAGCCACTGCAGCAGCTGGCCCTTGCCTTCGGTCTCGTCCTGCCATTGCTGGCGGATCGCGGCGCTTTCTTCCATGCGCAGCAGCTTGACGACCCGTTGCGCGACCCGGTCACTGTTGATGATGTCGATCTGGGTGGCCATGTAGCCCGGTGCCATCATGCCTGCCAGCAGCATGCCGGTAACCGGGTCGGGGGACTTGACGTCGACCACCACGGCCGCGTTGGAGGTGTATTGCTTGGGCAGCACGATGCTGACCCCGACCGTCACCAGCACGGTCACCAGCAGCGTGAGCAGCGCCACCAGCCAGCGGGCGCGCAGGATGAGCAGGAATTGTTGGAGTGTCATGGTTGTTGGCTCGGGAAATTTTTAGAACAGTCGCTCGTTGACGTAGATCACATCGTTGGGAAGTACCGGGTCGGTCAGTTTGGGCACGATTTGTTCGATCGATCCGTCGGCTGCCTTGCGGTGCAGGCGTAGCTTGTTCTCGGTGCCGCGGCCGGTGGGACCACCGCCCTGCGCCAGCGCCTGCATCACCGTCATGCCGCGCTCGACGCGGAAAGAGCCCGGCCGCTGCGCTTCGCCGTAGATGTAGTACACCGGCGCGCGGTGCACATAGACGGTGTCGCCACCCTTGAGGATGATGTCGTCGGCCGGCTGGTTGTTCAGGTAGATGGATGGGATATCGATCACCTGGCGAAAATCCTTGCCGCCGCGCTCACCGGTCACGACGGCGAGGTCGTCGCCAACCTGCGTTGCCCCACCCGCGGTGGCCAGCATGTCCGACAGCCGGGTGTTGGCCGTCTCGAGCGGGAATCGCCCCGGTCGGTTGACCTGCCCCAGAACCGACACCTGGTTGCCGCGGATCTGCAGCAGCACGATGGTGACCTGCGGCTGGCGGATGAATCCGCCTTTTTGCAGCGCCTCGGCGATCTTGCGTTCGGCTGCCGCGACCGACACGCCGCCCAGGTCGACCGAGCCGATCAACGGGTAGGTGATGCTGCCGTTTTCAGAAACCCGCGTCTCGATGGTGAGGTCGGGGTTCTGGAACACCTGGACCCTTATCGTGTCACCGGCGCCGAGCGGATAGTCGGATTTGGCCTGAGCCAGCACGCTCCAGTGGGCCAGGGCGAGCACGGCAGCTAGCAACAGGTGGGGAATTCGAAGAATGCTCAAGGTCATGGGTGCGTCCGGTTGGAAATGGCAAGTCGGGTGATCGTTACAGGATAGTGGCGCCACAAGACGGCGATACGTCAATTACTTCAGCCCCTTGACGCCCTTTTCGATGGCGGACTTGGTCTTGTCGTCCACGCTCTGGGACACCACCGGCGGCGCTGCGGGGGCGGCAGCAGGCGGCGCCGCGGGTGCTGCAGCAGGCTCGGCCGTGATGGCTGCCGCCGGCTGGCCAGGCGCCACCGCTCCGGTAGCGCCTGGCGCGAAATCACCCATGTAGGTTACCGTGGTTTTGGCGCGCAGATCCTTGATGGTCTTGCTCACGGCCTCGGCCCCACGCTGGTTGGCCAGGAATTGCTGGATGCGTGGCAGCGCTACTGCTTCGGCCACGGGTGCGGATTGGGACGACGCCACCCGCAAGACGGTGAATCCCTGCGGGTTGCTGATGATGGTGGTCTGGCCGTCCTTGAGCCCATGCACCGTCTTGAGCAATTCCAGTGGAATCTGTTCGGCCGCGCGGGTGGCGCTGTTGCCGCCAAACCGCACATTGCGACCCTTGAGCCAGTTGGCCATGTCTTCCATCGACTTGCCTGCCGCCACCTGGGCCTTGATCTGCTCTGCCACTTCGGCGCCGGCCGCAACCGGAACCAGGATTTCCTGCAGGTTGAAAACGCGCCGCTGCGCGAACAGGGGCAGATTGTCTGCATAGTATTTTTGTGCCTCCTCGTTGGACGGCTTGGGCAGCGCGCCGGTAATTTGCTGCACATAGGCGCGCGCCAGCACCTCGCGCCGCGCCGCCTCGAGCTGCGAAACCACCTCGGGGGAGCGGTCGAGCTTCTTGTCGACTGCCTGGTCTACCGCCAGTTGCTGGTCGATGAGTTTCTCCAGTACCTCCTGACGCAAACGCTGCGCGTTCTCGGGCGTCGCATTGGCGGCGCTGGTACGGCTGAGCACGAAATTGATCTGGTGCACCGAAATTTCTTCGGAGCCGACCTTGGCCGCGACCTGGGTTGCGGCCTTCTTTTCGGGCTTGTCACCGCAGGCGGCCAGGGCGATGGCGACCAGTGCGATGGTGGCCCAGCGTGCCGATCGGGGCAGGCCATGGGTGAAATGGAGTGGTGACAGGCGGTTCATGGGACGAATTTTGGTCATTTTGGGAGTTTCAGCGGGTTTGACGCGGGTATCAGTAAGTGAACTGCGCACTGAAGTTGATCACATTACTGTTAAAACTTAAACCAGGAGCGCTCGACGAGCGGCGCGAGTTCTGCAGCGAGGCGCTGAGCAACAGGAAGCGGTAGGGCTCCCAGTCGATCGCCACACTGGCGTCGTTGGTGGTGTCGCGGCGCTGTGCGGTGACAACACCAAAGGGAGTGCCCCTGAAATCACGGACGGCATGCTCCAGGCGCGCTCGAACCGTGGCCTTGGGGCTGATCTGCCAGACCGGTCCAATCGAAAAACGGTCGGTTTGGGTGAAGTTGAAGTTGGTCGTCTCGAAGGTGCCCAATTCACGGCTCCAGCTGGCAACGACACCGGACTTGCCGGAATAGGACCAATTCACGCTGGCCGAGCCAATGAAATCATTGAAGTTGCGTTGCGAGTAAATTGGATAACTGCGGCTGCGATGGCCCAGCGAGAAATCGGCCCGGGTGTCGCGACTGATGGCCCAGGTTGCGCTCACGATGTTGTCGGTCTGGGTGAAGTCGGAATCGAAAAGGCCTGCAGATGGAATGCTGCGGCCCCTGGTGTAGGTGCCGTCGGTCTTGCGCAGGCGGTAGCTGGCGGAGCTGCCGGACGGCATCACATACTGAAAACCCGCCTGCAATGCCGTGAGGCGGGAGTCGGCCTCCCCATTCACGGCCAGGCTGTTGCTGCGCGCGGAGCGCGTCAGGCCGCCCTTGAGGCGCCAGCGCGCATCGAGTTCGTAGGTCGCGTCGACGTCATGGGCGGTGTCCGAGCGCAGGTTGCGCTGGGTGAATCCCTGGAAGTCGACAAAACTGTTCAGCGATTCGTCGCGCGTGGTGCGCAGCAGGCCATACAGGCGCGGCGTGTAGCTCCAGTTCCAGGCCGCACGGTAATTGGTGGCTTGAAAGCTCAGGTAGTCGAAATTCTGGTAGCGGTAGTTGGTCAGGCGCACGTCAAGTTCTACCCGCTGCAAACTGTAGCTGCGCTGGTAGTTTGCACCCAGCGTGCCGATCGTGATGGTCTCTGCGGCCGAGGAGCGGCCGATCAGCGGCAGTGTGTTGATATCGGAGGGCAGGCGAAACAGGTTGCTGTCGTGTACCTGGCCCAGCGAGGCCGAGAACCGCAGGTCGTCTGCGCCCTCGGCCCACGTGCCCGCAGCTGCGCCCATTGTCAGGGCGAGCACGATCAGGCGTTGATAACGACAAACAGGCATACAGGGTCGAACGGGTAGTGGCGGTAGCCAAGGTCAATGGGCTTTCTCATCCTTGAGGACCAACCGGATGGTCTTGAGAATGATGTGCAGATCCAGACGCAAGGACCAATTGCGCAAATAGTCGAGATCGTAGTCGATTCGGCCCTGCATTTTGTCCAGGGTGGTAGTTTCGCCACGGTATCCGTTGACCTGCGCCCAGCCGGTGATACCAGGGCGCACCTTGTGGCGCACCATATACCCCTTGATCAGCTTGCGGTAGAGCTCGTTGTGCGCAATCGCATGGGGCCGGGGGCCGACGATGCTCATGCGGCCCTGCAGCACGTTGACAAATTGCGGCAATTCGTCGATCGAGGTGCGGCGCATCAACGCGCCCAGCGGTGTAATGCGTGCGTCGCCCTTTACCGCCTGCATGATGGTCGGGCCATCTTCGGTGACCGTCATCGAGCGGAACTTGTACACCAGGATCTCCTCACCATCCAGGCCATAGCGGCGCTGCTTGAAGATGACCGGCCCGGGCGAGGTGTACTTCACGGCGACGGCAATTACCAGCAATAACGGCGCAATCAACAGCAGGATCAGGATCGACAACAGAATATCGCTGGCGCGCTTGACGATGCCGTCGGCGCCCCGAAATGGGGTCTCGCACACCGAGATCACGGGCATGCCGAACACGGTGCCGGTGTGTCCCTGGATCAGGTCGGTGAAGAACATGTCGGGCACGAAATAGATCGAGGCGGTGGTGTCCTTCAGGCCGTCGAGAAGTTGCAATATGCGCGGCTGGGAAGCCATGGGCAGCGACAGGTAGATCAGTTGCACATGCTGGGATTTGGCGATGGCGGCGAGGTCATCGAGCTTACCCAGCAGCTTGTTCCCGGCCATTGGCGCGAGGCGGTGCTCGTCGCGGCTGTCGATGAACCCCACCAGGTCGATGCGCGAGTAGGGCGCCTCGCGGATGCGGTCGGCCAGGGCCGCGCCTTGCTCATTCATGCCGACAATGATGGCGCGCTGATTGGGCCCCTGCAGTTTGAGCACCAGCGGCGCCACCGCGCGCATCAGCAGATGCAGCCCAAGTTCGGAAGCTGGCGCGACCCAGAGCCAGGTGATCAGCATCTCCTGCATGAATTCATGGACATACCCGGTGGCAATGCCCATCGCGAGCATCAGGCCGGCAACCCAGAGCCAGTTGAGCACGACATCGAGCACCACCCGACTGTGCAAGGACTGCAAATGCGACTGGCCCGGAAACGTCAGCGCGAACACCAGTACCGACAGGATCAACACGGGAGGCGGTAATTCACCACCGAAGTAGTACAGCGCAATGCCCCACAACGAGAACACGAACGCGCTAGGGCCAAGCAGCGACTCGATGCTGCCCAGCACGTTGTCGCGCCCGATCGACGCCGGAGACGGGCGCTTGACCAGCGTGGCAGCTGACAGGGCGGCTTCAGACTTGGACATCGTTGGCAAACGGTCGGTATTTGCTAACGGCTTGTGCTCGGTTGGTTACGTCGAGTTTCTTGAATACGCGTTGCATATGGTTCTTGACGGTGAAGGCGCTGATCTCCAGGATCAGCGCAATCTCCGGGTTTGTCTTGCCTCGGGCCACCCAGTACAGCACTTCGGATTCGCGTTCGGTCAGGTTGTAGCCTGGTTCGGCTACCGGTTTGGCGGTATCTGCCATCCGGCGACGGTGCTTGTTTTGGTGCGGCAGGTGGGTTACCTGGCGCAGGGCCGTGTCGACATAGGGCAGCACCACGGCCATCGCATTGCGTTCGACCGAACTGAACGAGTCACGGGCGCTGAAGCCAACATACAGGCAATGGTGGCTGACGCGTTCGTCGGCAATCCCATGCACGATGGCGCTGCGCATTTTTTGCAGGGCGTCGCCCACGGTGTTCTTCAGGTTGCTGTCGCCGAGCAGAAAACCGGTCTGGCCTGCGTTGAGTGAAAACGGCTGGCGACCAAACTCGGACCAGCGTTCATGCAGTTTGCGCATCAGCGGGGTAACGGTCTGGGTGTCCGAATCATGGGATCGAACGCCGTCGAGCGTGGAGATCACGTCGTGTTGCAGGGTGCCCAACTTAAAATTGCCCCAGGTTGCAATCAGGATGTCGTGTGGCAGGTATTGCTGCATCTCGCCCTGCAACCATGCGAGCATGTCGAAATGCGTGCGTATGTCCACCGAACGGGTCACCGCTTGGTGATACCGATGAAGTGCGTCAGGCGAAAGCGTGGGCAGGAACGTCATCAAGTTGCGTGGAAAAGTCTCAATCCGGATCAGGGAACGGTCACTCCCACCCTGCCGTTCGACGCTGTCGATACATACAGCTATCCAACGATCTGCAACAACAGCCTGGCGGAAGTGGACCGATTGTGCGGTCCATTCTAGGGACTAAGACTAGCGCAATCGCATTACCCGACGATGGCAGTTGGAACGGGTAGGTCAAAGCGTGTATTTCTTCACGCACACGTCGTGCCAACAAAAAAGGGATTGCAATGCAATCCCTTTTTTTGAGGCCACTGCCTCAAATGTGTGTCAGTCCCGCTTTTTGGACTTGTTGCGGCGCACCGCGATGGCACCCATGACGCCCAGGCCGGCCAGCAACATGGCGTAGCTTTCGGGTTCTGGTACAGCCGCGACGGTGATCGAGCCGCTATACAGGCTACCAACAGTGCCGATAGGCGCTACACCGGTAATAAACAGGTAGAACCCGCCGCCGGTGTTGCTTGACATGTCGAATTTGAAAGAAGGAGCAGCCGGGTTCACAATGCCGCCGGCCAGGAGTACGTCGTCAGCAGTCAGCAAAAGGCCGTCATTGCCAGGGCCGCTGACCGATACAAAGCTGAAGATGGAACCGAAGACCAGACCAGGCACGATTGCGGAAAGATCGAGCGGAGCATCAATGACCCCATAGCTGGAGCCGCCGTTGCTGGGCAATGCGAACAAGAGAACGTCGGAGAACGTCGAGCCGAAAGTCGGGAACGTCGTGTTGTTGAAGTTGGTTGTGCCCACCGCTAGCACACCCAGATCCTTGACAGCCGCACTGGATGCCGCACAGACGCTGGCAATTGCGGCAGCAACCGCAACTTGCTTGATTGTTGACTTGATTGTCATAATTTTCCCCTAGTGTATAAATTCATTTGCACGCCACGCCAAACGCGCTCGAGCCGATTATGTTTGGCACATTGCAGCGCAACAATAGTCCGTTCGACCTATGACTCGCCCCGATTTAAATCTCGCATTTGCTTTGCAGGGCAGTATAGACGACGCCCGGCCAGAGCGATGTTAATCAGCAGCCCCGTGGGTGGTTAGCCGAGCGGGTGCGGCCGGAAGGAACTATTTCACGTTTGGCGCCATTCATTTAGTGTCCGCCCGTGTCGAGCGAAAACTGCGCGTGCTGGTCCTGCCCCAGTACGCGCACCATCTGGGGCAAGGCCAGGCCCAGCCCGGCTTTCAGGGTGTGGGGCGGATTGATCACGAACATGCCGCTGGCGGGCAGACCGGGACGGTGCTGTTGACCGGCCGTGTCCGTGGTGATTCGGCTTGATTTGACGCTCAAGGTCGCATTGAGCCAGGCGCGGCCGGACCGGTTTGCCAAGGTCTTGAGTTTGCGCGGCACGTCATGGGCTTGCGGCCGAGGAATGATCGGGTACCAGATGGCGTAGGTGCCGGTCGCAAAGCGTTCCAGCGCGTCTGTGATCGCCGTCAGCACCCGCGCATAGTCGGTCTTGAGCTCGTAGCTCGGGTCGCTGAGCACCAGGGCGCGCCGTTGCGGTGGCGGCAGGAATTTTTTCAGACCGTCGAAGCCGTCCTCCCGAAGTGTCGCAACCTGTCGCCCCGCGTCGAGCTGGGCAATATTTGCCGCCAGTGCCTTGGCATCGGTGGGGTGCAGCTCGAACAACTTGAGTTTGTCGCGGTCGCGCAACAGCCGCTGAATGATGAATGGCGAGCCCGGGTAGACCTTGTACGAACCACTGGTGTTCACGCTGGCGACCATGTCCAGGTAGTCCTTCAGCAGCGGTGCCCACGCCGCATCGGCACCGCCGGCGGTACCGGCAGAGCCCTTGCCGGGGGCCGCCGATGCCGGCGCGTGGTGGGGCTTGGCGGCGACCAGCCGCAAATAGCCATCGGCCGCTTCCTCGCTCGTTTTCGCGTAGTCGCCGTCCAGCCGGTACAGGCCGGCTCCGGCGTGGGTGTCAATGACCGTGAAGGGGCTCTCTTTCAGCGTGAGGTGGCGCAGCAGGGCAATCAGCACCGTATGTTTAAGTACATCGGCGTGGTTGCCCGCATGAAAAGCGTGGCGGTAACTGAACATGCGCCGATCGTAGCCCGGTTTGCATGCGCCCTGCGGCGCCAGAGTTGCGTCGGCCTGGCGTGCGCTGCCGCCGCGACCGCGCTGTCAGAGCACGGCGAGCTGGGTCGGCGACACCGCAGGCATCGTCGGCGGCAGGTTCAGTTCAGGTTGTTTAACGCGCATGGCGATCTTGTAATTGACAAAATCGGTCGAATTGACCGTGAGCCATGCCAACTGGCGCAGGTGTTCGAGCGTATCGGCGGGCACCGCCAAGTCCTTCATGATCGATTTTGTCCACTTCATGGTGTCGGTATCGAAATCGGGATCAAGTTGGCCATTCTGGATGACCGTGTCGTAGAGACGTGTGCCAGGAAACGGCACTACTGAAAACAGTGCTGCATGGTTCAAGCCGTTCTCCACATGCATCTTGGCAAAGAGCACGGTTTTGTGGATTTCGGCCAATGTCTCGTCCGGGTAGCCGATCATGTAGTTGCCAGCTGTCTTGATTCCGGTTTTTTCGCACTCGCGGATGAGTTTGAGGGTGTCAGTGTCACGCATGTTCCACTTGCCCGACGAGTACTTGTCGACCAACCTCTCGTTGGCCGATTCGAATGGCAGGTGCAGCATATGGAAACCCGCGGTAGACAGGATCTCCAGAAACTGGGTGTCGATGTCGAGTTTGCCGCTGTAGTTCTTCATCAAGTGGACGATGTTGATGCCGTTCACGTCAGACAGATGCAAACCCAACTCTGCAACCTTTCCGAACAGCGTGTAGGCGCGCTGCTTTTTCGCGAACAGACTGTCGTCTTCAAAGAAGATGTACTCTGCGCCCAGGTCTTTCAAGGTCTGGAGTTCGGCCATCACCCGATCGATCGACTTGACGCGGAACACCCCCACCGGGCCGGCGACCTCGTCGTCAACTTCTTTCGAAATGTGGCAGTACAGACACTGGAACGGACATCCCCGCGAGGTTTGCAACGACGCATACTGAATGCGGGCGCCCTCCGGGAACTGACCACCATGCGGGCGGGAAAGGTCCCAGTATTTCTTGAGCGGCAACAGGTCCCACGCCGGCATGGGCAACTCGTCCAGGTCATGGATCGGTGGTGGCGTGCGGTTCACCACTTCCTTGCCGTCGCGAAGGAAGGCGATGCCCATTACTTCGTTGAGCGGCTTTTTCCCACGCAGGGCCTCGGCGATCGCCACGATGATGCGCTCGGCTTCCGACAGGACGATGATGTCTACGCCAGCGTCGAAAAAGCGATCGCGCAAATTGCGGGCATTGACGCCTCCCGCAATGACGAGCTTGTCCGGATGGGTCTTCTTGGCCAGCCGGATCAGGTCCAGCACCATGGTTGTCTGGGTGGTGAATATCGATGACACGCCAATGACGTCAAACTGCTCGATCTGTTTGACGATCTGTTCGGTCGGCATGCCACAGCGGATCAAGCCGCTCGCCAGGTGCTCGGTGTTGAAGAAGCTGTCCGCAAGCGGCTCGTCCTTGTCACCAACGGAAACGTCGAGAATCTTGACGTCATAGCCGGCCTCGCGAATCGCGCCTGCAAGATAGGGAAGGCTCAAAGAACCGTCGGGTTTCGCCATCTCCTCCGGGCCGAACTGCAACGCCGAGTACATCAAGAGAAAACTCGGGTTTTTGAACGAATAGCTCCCTAAATCCTTGGCCATGTGCTGCTTCCCTATGCGTATGTAGTCTATTGTCGAATGTCAAACTTTGTAATGCTTGCCGCCAGATATTACGGTGGGTCGCAGGGCTTGTCAAAAGCCAGTTCGCAATTTCCGCAACGTTGTGGCAAATAGCCGAATTCGGCTGCTTTCACGCGGTTGTCGTGATTGTCTGATAGGGGTTTACCCGCGCGATCGCGCACCATTTGGCGGCGTCTTGGCGCGGTCAGCAGCAGTCTGCGAACGAAGGCGATGGATTACGCTGCATCCAGGACCTGCCTGTATGCCCGCATCAGCGCGAGTTGTTCCGGAAACGCCAACATGTCCGGCGCCCGAGAAATGTCGTCGATCGGTATGAATGCGGTTTCCGAGGCCTCCGCCGTGGCGATGCCGTGCGTGGATCCGGGGTCCGCCAGCCGGGCCAGAAAACCGATCTCCACCACGCAGATCTGGCGACCTTGGTAGGAGTAATCCACGAGTCCGGCATGCAGCAACTGCACGATCTCGATCGCCAGGCCGACCTCTTCCATCGCCTCACGGATGGCACCGGCGGCCGGTGCCTCTCCATAAACGAGAAAACCCCCGGGCACGCACCAGCGCCCGATATTGGGCGCGGTACGCCGCTTGAGCATCAGCACCTGTTCGATGTGTTGCGGGTGGGTGATGACGGCGACCGCGGCGGGCGATGCGTTCTGATAGAAGTCGAACTTGCAGGCCCGGCAAACGAAAACACATGCGTCGGGCTTGAAGTCGTGCGGGCCGAACGCGCCGCCGCAACGCGGGCAGAACCGGTACTCGTTATAGCGCTGCGCCTGGGCCGGGAACTCAATGGGCGCCATCAAACGTGTCGTCCGCTGCGAGTTCCTCGCCCGCGCCAAGGGTTGTCATGTGCGCCTTGCGCCCCGCCTGCAGGCCGCTCATCATCGACTCATGGCTCCAGAAGTAATTCCACAGGCCGTATCGCCCGGTGGGTATTACATTGCGCTCGATCATCCAATTGCGCACCGTACGCACTGCCTCCTTGCGCGCGAAATCGTGGATGCAGTAGGCGTACCGGATGTTGCACGTGGCGCGGTACACGATAGGGTCGTCGCGCCGCACCAAGCCGACGCGGATCAAATCGTCGACAACCTGGTCCACGATGGTGGCGTGGTTGATCGGGCGCTCGGACGAGTACGCCACTTCCGCCGAGACGGACGACATGCCGGTCGGGGTCACGTTGTCGGCCAGGTTGTGCGGAAAACTGATGCGGAAAAAGACTTCTTCCTTTTGCGGAAAGTGGACCCAGTGCCATCCGGACCGCGGAGCACGGCCGATGCCCAGATTGACCACCAAAATACTGTTGGCACGCAACTGGGCGGCGGCGGCGCGCACCTCATTCGGCGCTTCGTCACAAATAGCGACCAGCTCGGGCAGCGGAATGGTGCTGATGAGTTGCCGATACGCAATGACGCTGCCGTTCTCGAAATGCAGCAAATTGTTGCGCGTGTCGAGCCGCTTGGCGCGGTGGCCCAGGTGGATGGCGCTGCATTGAAGGGATAGGGCTTCGGTGATCGAGCCGTACCCGCGGCCGTTGACCGGGTACTGGAAGTCGACATTGGTGCCGATGCGGGTCTGCTTGTTCCACAAGGCGCCGCGCAATACCTGCATGGTGGTCGGCTGGGGAACGCGATTGCCCGTCCACTCATGCGTCATCTCGCGCGGGTGAACCGTCCAGAACTTGTCGCTGTAGGGAACCAGGAACGTGTCTGCAAAACCCCGTCCCAGGTTCGCGATGATCCACTCTTCGTAATTGCCGGGCTGGGAGTCAGGTTTGCGACCTTCGCGGTTGAGAAAGTCCCAGACACAACGCAGTCGCAACATCAGCGGCAGGCGCGCGGTGTTGACCTGGAACGGATATGCCGTATAGGCACCGTGCGAATAGATAAACGCCTGGCGGCTGCGACTGTTCAACCGCACGCCTGCGTCCTCAAGTACCTTGTGGGTCTTGGTACTGGCTGCCTGCAGGATGTGGATGCCGCGGTCGAAAGTGAACCCCTGAACGGTGTCCGATGCCGCGACACCACCCGCGACATCCTCGGCTTCGTAAACCGGGGCGCCGCTCGAAATAGAGGCTGCCAGACCGCTGATGCCCGCTCCCAAGATGGCGATCGGGACGAGTGGTACCGGGCGTTGGGTGATGGCGTCGATGGTCGTTCCCGCTGCTTTTCCTGCAGGATAGTGATCTTTGAGCAATACCAATCCTTCCCATTTGTCTGTTGCGACCGAGGCTGCCGGTGCTACGGGCCATGGGCATGCAAACGGTTCGCCAGCATGATAGAGGAAAATCATGCGCGGGCGTTTGGTGGCCGAACAGATCGCCGCGCGAAGGGTCATAGGCGCGCCCTTGCTGTTCTGCGCCCTGCTGTTCTTTGTTCTGTCCAGACAGCGCAATTGGCTCGATAGCGTGAACAAGTGCATGTCTGTCCAGGCAAATGCCCGGTCTATAATTAATTTTCGCCTGTACGTGCAGCGGCATCTGGGCGGCGAAGCTTGTGCCGGAATCGCCGAGTTGGCAACAGTTTCGTTTCTCCTTGCGACGGCTCGCAAGCACAATCGTCACGTTCGGACTTAATGGGGGTTCAATGGAGAATCAGCGCGTTCTGATCACAGGAGCAGGCGGCATGCTCGGCAATGCCGTCTTTCCCTATTTTTCATCTCGCTTCAGCAGCGTTTGCGCCACCGACAAGGATGTCAACGAGGCCTGGCTGCGCCCGCTCGATGTCCGTGAAATTACGCAATTGCGGACCTGGTTTTCCGAAGTCAAGCCGACTCTGGTGTTGCACCTGGCCGCTTGCACCGATCTGGAGTTCTGCGAAGTCCATGCCGATGTTGCCAAAGACACCAACGACCTGGCCACCCGGGCAGTAGCCGAGTTGTGCGAAGAATACGGCGCCACACTGGTGTACATCAGTACCGCAGGTGTGTTCGATGGCGCCAAGGACGGCTTTTACACCGAGCAGGACCAGCCCAGGCCGATCATGGTGTATGGCCAGACCAAGTACGACGGCGAGCTGAGTGTGGCCAAGTACTGCAGCAGGCACTTCATCGTACGCGCCGGCTGGATGGTTGGCGGCGGCGTGGGGAAGGACCACAAATTCGTGCACCATATCCTGGGCCAGATCGTGGCCGGCAGCAAGTTGATCCATGCCGTCAACGACCGCTTCGGTACGCCAACCTATACCCACGACTTCGCGCTGAACCTCTTTAAATTGCTCGAAAGCAAGCAATACGGCACCTACCACATGGTGTGTGAGGGGTCGGGTACGCGCTACGATGTCGCGCGCCACATTCTCGATATTACGGGCCATAAGGACATCGAGCTCAAGTCGGTCGATTCGACTTTCTTCGAAAGCAATTACTTCGCCCCCAGGCCAGTGTCGGAGATGATGCGCAATGCCAACCTGACCGCGCTGGGAATCAATGTCATGCGGCCCTGGCGTGAGGCGCTTCAGGACTACGTTACGCGCGAGTTCCCGCTTGCGATGGCGGGCGCAACCAAAGACGGCAATGAGCGTCGGCAACGCGCTGGTCGGCGCAAGATGGTGGTGTCGTGGGACGCGACAGCGCGTCGCAAGTCGACAGGCCGCCGCGCCAGCGACGCAAAGGCGAGTGACTGAACGCGCCGTGGTCTTGCTCCGCTTCATATTTATGGCCCTGATGGTCGGGCTGATGGCGGGGTGCACCACGGTCAAGTATGAGGCCCCGCCACTGCCTGCGGTGGATGAGGCGCCGCAACTCTATGTTGCGCCAATCGAGCAGAAATACAACCTGCAGGTCGGCGATGCGCTGGCCATCCGCTCTTATTTTGATTCCCAGTTGAATCAGGAAGTGGTGGTCAGGCCTGATGGCCGCATCTCGGTGCTGCTGGTTGGTGAAATGCTGGTCACCGGAACGACGCCCGAAGATCTGGCAAGCAAGATCAAGGCCGCTTACCGACCGCTGGTGGGTGATACCGACCTCACGGTCGCGGTCACGCGAACCTCGGGCATGAACGTCTACCTGAGCGGAGAGGTCAAGGTTCCCTCCCTGTTGCAAATGGACGGGGACCTGACGCTGCTGCAGGCGATCGCGCGTGCAGGCGGCACGCTGGCCTCGGCCAATACTGGGAATGTGTTGCTGATTCGCCATCGGGACGATGGCGGGCTTCAGGTGAGCAAGGTTGACCTGGAAAAGGTGCTTCGTAACGAGGCTTCCGATGTATTCCTGCGCCGCCGCGATGTGATCTATGTGCCCAAGAGCGATATCGCGCAGGCTGGCCAGTTCGTCGACCAGTACATCAACGCCATCGTGCCGCGTTTCGTACAGTTGCAGTTGGGATGGTCTTGGAACAAGTCGCGCGTGACCAACACCAACCCGGTGATCCAGATCCAGTCGCCATGAACAGCCGCGATTACGCATCCGCCAGGCCGGCCGCCCGCGCACTGGCCGATGCTGCGCAGCAGCCCGCCAGCCGCCCGCGCATTGTGATCGCCGTCGATCCCGATGGCGGGCGCGACAACCCGATCCTGCACTGGATCTATCGGGTGCTCGAATTCATCACGTCCTTCATCGCGCTGATTGTGTTTTTGCCGGTCATGCTGATCGTCGCGATCATCATCAAGCTCGATACGCCGGGTCCGGCCTTGTTTGTTCAGTGGCGCTGTGGACGCAGCCGGGTCATGCGTGGCTCGGAACTGCTCGGGCGCACCGACCTGGTTTCAGCCACAGGGCGATTCGAGCCCGACAAGCTGTACTGGGTTCCGACGATGTTCAGGTTCATCAAGTTCCGTACCATGTATGTCGACGCCCAGGAGCGGTTTCCCGACTTCTACGCGCGCCGATTCAATGACCATGCAGAATTTCGCGCGGGCTTCTACAAACTGGATGATGACCCGCGGGTGACACCGGCCGGCCGATGGTTGCGCAGGATCACCGTGGATGAATTGCCGAATTTCTGGAATATCGTGGCGGGCAACATCGGTTTGGTTGGGCCGCGCCCTGAAGGTCCGGCGTTCCTGCCCTACTATACGGCGCAGGAAATGCGCAAGTTCACAGTGCGCCCAGGCATCACCGGCATGGCGGTGATCAAGGGCCGCGGCAAGCTCAATATTGGTGACCAGATCGAATGGGATCTAAGGTATGTGCAAGAACGATCCGTTATGCTGGATGTGAAGATCCTGTTTGCCACTGCCTGGCTGATCCTGGTCCGCAAGGGCGCTTTCTGAAAAGACTCGGTTGGGTGATGCGCCTATGAATGACCAGACAGCCGTACCGGCGCGAGGACCGGCCACGCCCGGAAACCTGGATTTTCTTGCGCCATTGGCGCGCCAGAGCGGCTTCATCATTGCCTTTGCGCTGTCGGCCATTGTGACGGCATTGACGTTGACCTATGTGTATTCCGAAAAGTATGAGTCGACAACGGCGATTTCCTACCGGGTTCAGGAGGTCACCCAGTACAAGGCCCAACAGAGCGCGGCGATGGGGTCTCCGGCGCCGGCCGCGCCGTTCAAGGTCATTGGACAGACGCTTCAGGAGGTGCTCAAGAGCGACGCCATTTTGAGCGACGTGGTGCTGGCGTTGAAGCTGCATGAAAAACGTGTGGCCAGCTATGACGGCCCCTGGTACCAGGTCTGGTACCAGAAGACCAAGGATTGGGTCAAGGAATACAGTGGATATGCCTGGAAGCTGCTGAAGTACGGGCGCATCGTCGAAGATGAACCCGTGGCGCTGGCGATCGGCGAATTGCGCAGCAACATCAAGGTCACGAATCGGGACTCGTACGTCTTTTACGTGCAGGTTCGCGACAACTACCCGGACCGGGCGGCCGCGATCGCGAACTACCTGGGCAAGGTCCTGGCAGATTGGCTGCTGGAGTTCGATCGCCAGCCGGGCCGATCGCGGGCCGACCAGTTGCGCCTCTTGCTGGACGGCAAGACCGCCGAACTGCTGACGCGGCGCAAGGAAATCGAGTTGCTGCTCACCTCGAACAACCTGGTATCGGTGCAACAGGAGACCGAGCGCCTGACCGACCAGCTATACACACTCAAGCTTGAGGAATCGCGCATGGCCAGTGAAGTCGCGCAGGCGGAGGCGCGGCAATCATCAGTCCAGTCAAAGCTGGCCATCAAGCGGCGCTTGCTGAACGCCCCTGCCGCGGCGGTTGGCACGCCGGAAATCGCACTAGCCGCGCCGGCGGCTGCGGTTGCGCAAAGCATGCCGTCTCCAGTGGCCGCTGGGCTCGGAGCCGTTCCTGTTCCGGGGCGCAGTGGTGAATTCATCCAGCCGGAAGACTTCAAGAAGTTGACCACCCAAGGTCTGTTCGACGACATCGAACTCGGCAGCCTGCGCGCCAAGCGTGCGTCATTGCAGGTATCGATCGGCACAATCGCGCAGCGGCTGCGTGGTTTGCCCGGCATTCAGGCCCGGCTGGACGCAATGAAACTGTCCCTCGCATCGCTGGAGCGGGACTACGCACTGCTCAATGACGGCTATCAGGAGGCGGCTGTACGGGCAACGTCGCCGCTGAGCGAAGTGGTACTGCTGCATGCAGCGTCGGTTCCGACGAGCCCGGTCGGCCCAATCAAGGTTTACCATGTGCTGTTGGCTGGCGGGCTGGGCCTCTTGTTTTCACTTGGGCTGGTGTACCTGCTTGATTTCCTGAATATTCGCATCTTGTTTGCGTCGCGCGGACCTGCATGGCGTGCGCCGCCGGCAGTTGTGCCCAAGGATACGCCGCCGATCGAACCGACAATGGACGAAACGAAAGACGTTGCGCAGAATGGCTGAACAAGATCCCAGGGAAAGAAGACGCATCGGACTGGTGCCGCAGGCTCCGCTTATCCGCAACCGGCGGCGCCAACTGCCAACGGTGATACGGTACATGATCATTGCGCTTTTCGGGCTGGTCGTGGCGGTACTGGCATCCTATTTGCTGCGCTCGATTGGCATGTGATTCGTCCGGGCTCAACGACGCATGATGATTCTCTCTGCATGGAGCGCACGCCGATGATGAACGCCCGCACCTCCGAAATGGCCGCTGTGATCCAGCGGCATGAATCGTTGGCGGCTCAGGCGGTTGCACTGCAGATCAGCGTGGTAGTGGCGACCTTCCGGCGCGCGGACGTGCTGCGAAAAACGCTCGAACACCTGGCGCGCCAGGATCTGCCACCAGAGCAGTTCGAGGTCATCGTCGTGGACGACGGCTCGCCGGACAACACACCGGAAGTGGTGGCTGCGATTACCCCGCAGCTCCCGTACACGATCCGTTTCCTGCGCCATGAGAACCGGGGGCCGGGGTATACGCAGAACCGCGGCATCGAGCAGGCCAGAGCGCCGGTCGTTCTGTTGCTGGCGGACGACATCTTTCTGGAGCCCGCCGCGCTGCGCGCGCACCTGGAACAACACCGGCTCCACGACGGGCTGGCCGTGGCTGTGCTGGGAAAAGTGGTCCAGTCTCCAGAACTGACGCAGACCGTTTTCCTGAAAAAATGGGATCCGTTCAGGTTCAATGCGCTGGAAGACCTGGAGGAGTTGCCGGCCTACCGTTTTTTTGCAATGAACATCTCGGTCAAGCGCGATTTCCTGCTGCGCAACGGCCTGTACCTCGAGCACCGCGGCCGTGGCGGTCCTTCCTGCATGGAGGACCTCGAACTTGGCGTACGCCTGAAACAGTTCGGCCTGCGTCTGTACTATTCGAAGGCCGCTTTGGCCAAGCATTATCACGTGGTGACGATGGATCAGGCGATCACGCGCTGGCATGAACGGGGTCTGAATTATGGTGAGTTCCGCCGGCACGCGCCATTGCCGGAACTCACGGTGCACTTTCACCTGCTCAACCGTCATACGGCGCGCGAATACTTCAGCGTATTGCGCGGACCCAACTCGTTCCGGGGTCGCGAAAAAAAGGTTGCATGGCATCTGCTGTGGCACGCCGGGCGATTGCTGGTGCTCAATGCATGGACGGTCCCTCTGTTCTGGCGACCGCTCTTTGACCTTGCCGAGAAGTACGCCACGGTGGCCTCTTTGGTCAAGCCGTCCATGTACAGGGCGTTTCTGTACTACCATTTCCTGCGTGGGGTACGCGACGGCCGCCGGATCTTCGGCGACTGACACTCTACCGGTGCGCAACAACGGCGTTGCGAAGCCCATCACACTCAAAAGGATTCCGATGGCATTGCAAACCGAAAGAGCGGCTTCCACTGCTGTTGAATTCTCCAACGCCTCAGAAATGCAGCGCGAGATTTCGGGCTTGGAAGAGTACCGCATTCACATTGGCGAGCCTCAATACTTCGACGTGCTGAGCGCCATCCAGTTCAATCTGCTCACCGCATTGGGGATGCGCGACACGCATTACCTGCTCGATATCGGTTGCGGCTCGTTGCGCGCCGGGCGACTGTTCATACCCTACCTGCGGCCAGGACGCTATTTCGGTATCGAGCCGCTGCAGTGGCTGATCCAGGAGGGCATCGACAAGGAGATCGGTGAGTCGATGATCAGCATCAAGTCGCCAACCTTCAGCAACGACGAGAACTTCTCGCTTAGCGTGTTCGGTCGGCAGTTCGATTTCATGATTGCGCAGTCGATCTTCTCGCACGCCTCGCAGGCGCAGATCCGGCGTTGCATCTCGCAGGTGAAACTCACGCTCAAGCCGGACGGCATCTTTGCGGCGACTTTTTTCGAGGGCCCGGAGAACTATGGCGGCAGCAAGTGGGTCGCCAAGGCCGACTACTCGCTCGAGCACATGGGCAGGATGATCGAAGAGGAGGGCATGTCTTGCACGCTGATTGACTGGCGGCATCCCGATCCGCAACAGTGGATCCTGATCCACCATTCCGGCACCGTCTTGCCACTTGCGCAGAAAACCGATGCGCAACACCTGGCGGCGGTCGAGGAGCGGCTGGAAGTCAGCCACCGCCAGTTCCTGGCGATCAAGAGCCACCCATACGTCAAATTCGGCCTCAGGATCAAGTTCCTGCTGGTATGGGCCGGGTTTGAGCGGCGGCGTATCGCGCGTTTCATGCGCAACTTGCTGGGCACGAAAGGACACTGAGAAACTTCGGCCGACGCCCGTGCAGCGCAGATGGCCAACCGGTGCTGCGCAAGCCTAGCGTCCCACGACCGCCTTCTTGGGATCGGACTTGAGTTCGTTCAGCGCGAGCATGATCACCGTGCGCGTCGCCAGCGCTGCGCCAGCAAACAGGGCGCGCGGGTCGAGCGGGCCCAATGCGTGGTGTTTGCGGTAAAACCGATATGCGCCGATGTGGAAATGACGGATCCGCCAAGTGCTCTTTTTCTTGCCGGCGCGGTTGTTCTCGTGGTGGACGATTCCCACGTCGGGCACGCAATAGACAGCCTTGCCGGCGCGCTTGATTTGCGCGCACCAGTCGGAGTCGACCCAGTAGCAGCGGTATGTCTCGTCCCATGGCCCCACTTCCTGGACAAGCGAGCGGCGCATGAACATGCACGCGGCCGACACCTGTTCGACCTGGAATGGCTCGGTTTTGCCGAGATTGTGCGGCGCCATATAGCGTCGCGAGAACCGGTTGTTGGGAAACATCCGCGACAGCACCGATTGGCGACCGAACAGGCCGCTCATCGCAGAGGGCAGATTGCGCGCGCTCGGCTCGATGTTCCCCTCGGGCGTGTAGATGCGTGGCGCCACCAGCGCGACATCGGGCCGTTGCCGCAGGAAATCGAGCAGGCGCCTGGCCGTTCCGGGCTTCACTTCGGTGTCCACGTCTAGCAGCATGACAAAGTCGCCCTGCGCGAGCATCAGGCCGCGATTGACCGCCGGCGGCAGGCCCAGGTTGACCGGGCTGCGTTCAAGTCGTACCTGCGGAAAATGCTGGCCCACCAACTCGGGCGTGCCATCGATCGAGCCGTTGTCGAAGACCAAAATCTCGGACTCGCCGGCGCCGGCGTCGCGAATGGATTCGAGACAGCGTTTAAGGTCACCCCAGGAGTTCCAGGTCACGATAAGGATTGTCAGACTGGGATTGGATTCAACCATGTGGCACCCTTCGCATTTCGAGCGAGCGCAGCGCTGTGTTTACCTGGCTCGCACAAGTCGGCTCAGTATAATCCGGCAAGCCCACCACGACCGGCCAAGGCCGCGTCAGACTTACATGAATAAGACAGTTGCTGTCATTCTCGCCGCCGGCAAAGGCACGCGGATGCATCCGTTCAGTAACTACTATCCAAAGCCGGGTCTGCCGATCTGCAACAAGCCTCTGATTCAGCACTGGATCGAGAAATTCCACGCCCTTTGCATCGACGAAATTTTCATCGTCATCGGCCATCTGGGACATGAACTGGTGCAGACACTTGGCGACGGCAGGGCGCTTGGCGTCAAGATCCGCTACGTTGAACAGACCCAGATCCTGGGCATTGCCTCGGCGCTGGGTCAACTCGAACCCTTTTTGTCGTGCCGCTTCCTGATGGCGCTGGGCGACATTTACCTGCTGGCCGACGATTTGACGAACATGACCGACATGATGGACGAGCGCAAAGCCAGCGCCATCCTGGCGGTCAAGCACGAGACGGATCCGGCGGCGATTCGGCGCAACTTCACGGTTCAGAGCGATGCCAGCGGGCGGGTCCGTCGTGTCATCGAGAAGCCGCGCCATGTGGCGACCAACGTCAAGGGTTGCGGACTGTATTTGTTCGATCTGTCCATTTTCGACGCGATCCGCCGTACTCCCAGGACGGCCATGCGCGACGAGTACGAGATCACCGATTCGATCCAGATCCTGGTCGATGATGGTCTGCCGGTCTATACCGCGGATGTCGTCAAATGGGACGTCAATCTCACCGTGCCGTCGGATGTGCTGACCTGCAACCTGTTCGAATTGCGGCGCGCTGGCCTGACGCAGCTCGTGGGCGAGAACACGAATATCCATCCCGGCGCAATACTCGACAACGTCGTGGTGGGCGAGGGTGCGACGATCGAGCACCCGGTCACGATCAGCAATAGTGTCATATTTCCCCATACACGGGTCAGTTCGCAGAGCGCCATCGACAGCTTTATCCTGACACCCGAGGTTCAGATCGATTGCCGCACTCTTGCGCAGGCGAGAAAATGACGCTGCCCTATCGAAAGGCGTTGGTCACCGGTGGCGCCGGCTTCATCGGTTCGCGATTGACGCGCGCCTTGCTGGCCCATGGTCTTGACGTTACGGTATTGGATGACCTGTCGATGGGCAAGCAGGCGAACGTCCCGGACGGGGCGCGATTCGTGCTGGGCGATGTCGGCTCGCGGGAAGCGGTCAGTCTCGCAATCGAGGGCGCCGATATCGTGTTCCACGAGGCTGCGCGGGTCAGCGTACGGGCATCAGTGAAGGATTTTTACCAGGACGCCGACACCAATTTCATGGGCACACTGAACCTGCTGCGTTGCTGCGCCGGTACCGCGGTGAGAAAGCTGGTGTTTGCCTCGTCGATGGCCGTCTATGCGGAAGGCGATTCGCTGCATAGCATGCGTGAAGATCATCCGACCGAGCCGATCGCGCCGTACGGAATTGCCAAGCTGGCTGCCGAGAAATATTGCCTGCAACTGGCGCGTGAGCTGGGAATCGACTGCTATGTGCTGCGCTATTTCAATACCTTCGGGCCTGGGCAGACCTTTACGCCCTATGTGGGCGTGATCACGATCTTCATCCGCCGCCTGCTGCTGGGTCAGCAGCCCGACATCTTCGGCGATGGCGAACAGCGCCGGGATTTTGTCCACGTCGATGACATCGTTGCAGCGAACTTGCTGTGCCTTGATTCAAACTTGCGCAGCGCTCTCTTCAACGTCGGAACCGGACGCGCGACGACCGTCAACCAGATCGCAGCACTGTTGTGCGCCCGGATCAACCCTGCCATCGAGCCGCGCCATCTTCCGGCGGTACCGAGCGAGTTGCGCCACTCGATTGCCGACATCGGTCGAATTTCCGCCGCGCTCGGCTACGCGCCCGCGTTCAGCCTGGAGGATAAGATCGACGAGGTCATCGGTTTTCACCGCGATGCGCTGCCGGCCTCGGGCTGAGCGGTCCCGCACAAGCGCCGTTTGCGTGCATGTTGCGCATGTTGCGCATTGACACAGCGGTCTGCGGCGCGCTAACATCCTTGTAAGGATTCAGGTTGGAGTCGACGGTCGGGGTAAACGCGGTGTTTGCATCGGTGTCACTGGCAACTCGATCTGTTTGATCACCGCACTCATTGGGTGTCTGGCCAGCAAACCGAGGTGGGATTGATATGCGCGAACAAACGCCCTTGAAGAACAGACCCCCTGGCGGCACAGCCAGTCGCCGCGGCTGGCGAGGATGGCGCAGTTGGTTCGCGTGGGCGATGTTGGCGGTTGCGGCGGGCGGTACCCATGCCGCCAAGGATACGCCCTTCGGTGTCGAACTGATCCCCCCCAACTTTCCGCTCAGTAGCGTCAACGACGTAGTGAACTCGATCGTCCTTATTTCGCAGATCGGCAGCCATGGTTCAAAGATCGGCGTCTGGGGCGATCCCGATGCCCTGAGCAAGTTGGGCCCGCTGGCCGATGCCATGCGCCAGTTCGGCCTGAAATCGATGCTGCAGCTGGGAACGACCTTTCTCGGGACGCCCGCTCCGCCGCCCGGTTTCGTCAGAAGCTTTGGCGACCCGAACACCCGGGCCCGGCTTTTGGCCGATGTGCTGGTGCTGGCTCGGGCCAAACCCGACTATCTGGTCCTGACGACGGAGGCCAACCTGATGCACCGGTTTAGTCCGGCCGAATTCGAGCTTTACCGGTCCTTGCATTCCGAGGCCTACGCCTTGGCCAAGGCAACATCTCCCAATACCAAGGTCGGTGTCTCCTACCTCTATTCATTATGGTTTGCCGATTTCCACATCAGCAAAGTCGACGTGCCAGCCAAGTTGCAGCCCTATGATTTCATCGCCTTCACGACCTATCCGGAATGGCTGGTGCGCGAAGGACATTTCGCGTCGATCGCGGCCATCCCGCCCGAGTGGTACGGTGCCTCCCGCTTGGCCTATCCGAATGCCGCTATCGTTTTTTCCGAAGTTGGTTGGGCCAGCAAGGTACGCGGAACGCCCGCCATCCAGCAGGAGTACCTGCGCAATCTGCCACGCCTGATGTCAACGGTCCGCCCCCAATTGGTCACGTGGGCCGTGCTGCACGACGTGGAGTATTACAGTCGGGCGTTGCTGTCGCCCGAATCGACGGCGTTCCTTGAGGGTATCGGTGTCGATATTGACGCATTGTTCGGCCATTTCAACGGCATGGGCCTGCTGGATGGTTTTGGCAATCCCAAGCCCGGCCTGATCGATGCGGGAAAACTTGTCTTTTCACCGCTTTGATCGTGGTCTTTCGACTCTGGTGCAGTCGCCGCGCGGGGCTTCGTTGACGTCCAACCGTGGGTGATTCGGTCGAGCAAGTCCGTCCGTTCTGGCGCTATCTGCTGATCGGCATCGTTGGTGCACTGTTTGCACTTGCAGTGCATCCGCTGTGGGGGCTGGAGGGGCGCTGGTTCGTCGTCGCGGTCGTGGGTATCGCCCTGGTCTCGGTGTCGATGCTGTTCGCAGGGAAATTTTCTGATTTCCTGCTGATCGTTCTTTTCTTCAGTGTTCCGTTAGCCGGATTTGCCAAGTGGTCTTTCCTGGATGAAAGACTGTCCCAGGATGTGCGGGATGCATCGTTGTATACCGGCACCCTGGGCGTCGGCATACTCGATTTCCTGATCGTCGGCTTGTATGGTGCATGGGCCTTTCGCGTCGTTGTTTTGCGCGAGGTGCTGCCCAGACTAGACCGGCTCGATGCCTGGGTCGGGCTGGTCGTTTTGGCGAATGTTCTCTCGCAGTGGGGCGCGATGCAGCCGCTGGGCATTTTTGCACTCGAGCATCAGGTCAAGTATGTGTTGATCTATTTTTATGTTGCGCGCCATTTCCGGCGCGACCACCTGCCCTGGTTCATGGCGTCGGTGGGATTCGCGATCCTGGCGGAGGGCATGATCGGCATGCTGCAGTTCCTGGACGTGCTGCCGCCCGGTTTGATCCTCGACAAGGGTGCCGGCAGCGACCGGCTCGAACAGCAATACGTGGTGCCGGGCATCGAAAATGTCAGCCGGGCCACCGGTAGCCTCTACGACTCGCATGCCCTGGGGACCTATCTGTCGATGCTGGTTCCATTCGTGTTGGTGTTCCTCTACAAACAGGACCAGCCGCCGCGGCTGCGGTTGCTATGCGCCGGATTGCTGGTGCCGGCGGTGATCGCGCTGGTCGTCACCTACTCGCGATCGGCCTGGCTGGCGACGTTCATCTCCACCAGCATCGTGATCGTGGTACTGATGGCATGGCGCGAGCGTTTTGTGGCTGGCAGCGTGTTTGTGGCCGTGCTGGCCGGGATGGTGACGGCGCCATGGGTACTTGCGCGCATCTTTGCCCGGTTTTTCGAGGCTTCCTCGGATTTGTTGTTGGTCCGGTTCGATCAGTTCCCTATCGCCTGGGCGATCTGGCGCGAAAACTTCCTGTTTGGAGCCGGGGCCGGCAACTACATGGTGCGGATGGAGGAGATGAACACCAACTGGTCCTTGCCCGAGCCGGTACACAATGTTCCCTTGTTCATTGGCGCGGAGCTTGGCCTGCTCGGGGTCATCGCCTATTATGGGCTGGTGCTGTTCATGGTGTTGCGGCTGTGGCGACTGGTGCGCCAGCGCCGGGCGCCTTATTGTTATGTGGCGCTGGCGGCGATGGCGGGCATTCTCGGCTATATTTTCGATGGCATGAGCAATCCACTGTTTCGTGAACCGACAATCTACATGTGTTTTTGGATGAACGTGGCACTGGCCGTGGCGCTGACACGGCTGTCGCGCGAAGACGCTCTCGTGCCGGAAAGGGGAGAATCGTGACGCAGCCCGACCGGCGCCCATCCGATATCGTTCCCAGAATTAGCGTCGTGTTGGCCACTTACAACCGTGCTGAAACACTGCGTGAGACCTTGCGCCACCTGCAGGAACAGACGCTGGCCGCAGCTGACTTCGAAGTCATCGTGGTGGATGACGGATCCCCCGACAACACGCGGGAGATCGTCGAGGACTGGCAGCGGCTGGCGCGGTTTCCGTTGCAGTACCTGCACCATGCCAACCGCGGCCCCGGCTACACCCAGAATCGCGGGATGCGGCAGGCGCGGGCTCCGATCGTGCTGTTGATCGCGGACGATATATTCCTGGCTGCGGGCGCCCTGGCGGCTCACCTGGCGCGCCACGACGCCGACACCAGTGGCAAGATCGCAGTGCTTGGCCGCGTGCTGCAGTCGCCCCGCCTGACCGGGTCGGTGTTCCTCACGAAATGGGACCCCTGGCACCTGGGCAATCTACCTGATGGTCTGGAGATGCCTTATTACATGTTCTGGGCCTGCAACATCTCAGTGCGGCGCGACTTCATGCGGCAACACGGCATGTTCCGTGACGCGATGGGCCGCGCGGGCGCTGCGGCGCATGAAGACGTCGAACTGGGTTACCGGCTGCACCAGCAGGGCCTGAGGGTCATCTACGACAGCGGCGCGCTCGGCTACCACCACCATGTCGAGACCCTCGAAGGCAGCCTGCAGCGCAGTTACCAGCGTGGCCTGAACTGGCTGGATTTCCGGCGTCGGGTGCCGCATCCGGAAATGGACGTCGCCTACCGCGCCTACAACCTGGCGACGCTGCTCGCCTGCCGCGACGAACTCACCGGGTCGCGTCGGTCCTACCTGATGGGGGGCGACCGCAGCCTCGCGTGGCTGGCGTTGCGCTATATCCAGCGAACGATCATGTTCAACTGGTTCACCACCCAGTTCCTGTGGTTGCCGGTGTTCGCCGCGGCCGAGCGCATGCGCTGGCTGGCCAGCTGCATGCATGAGAACATGTACCGCGGTGTGATCGTGCACTACTTCATCGTTGGTTGCCGCGATGGTCGCGCGCGTTTCGGAGACGCGCCGCAAGTCGGCGCCTAGAACCCGTCCGGGCGCTTGACGAGGCGTACCCCGTGGACTCGGCGGCCGTCAGTGCGGGGCTGGTCAACAAGATGCTGAAATCCTGTCGACGCGATCGATCGGGTACTGCGCCACACGCCGCACCAAACCGTGTTGTGTTCCAGTCGCCTTGGAACTCAATTGAGAGTTGGCTCATATGGTCATTTTTGCAAGGCCGCGCGCCTGGTCGGGCCCGGATGAACGGCTTGGGACTGATGCTGTGATGGGTGACGCATCGGCGAGCCGGCGGATGGAGTTTTCCAGTGCATGGATGCCGATGGGCATGATTGCCCGCCGATTCGATTGGGTCATCATGATGGCCGGAAAGGAGCGTGCGAGAATGTTCGTCGTGCGCTTTGCCCCGATGTGAGCTACTTCGTTTGTCTATCGGCCGTCATGTGCTGATCGATTGGAGATCGTATGACCAGGTTCAAATTAGCGGCCATTGTGATGCTGACCCTCTTCATGGCCGGACTGACCACCATGGTCGCTGCGCAAGGAGGGCTCTCTGCGCGAACCGGGGTGATGGTTACGCCCAAAAATTTTCCGAACCACACAGGCGAGGATGTAGTCGACATGTTTCGCCTGGGTGCGGAGCTGGGCAGCTTTGCGGTGATCCGGGTCGACTGGAGCGATCCCGGTCGATGGGAGGCCGCCCAGGTGATGGTGGGGCTGGCACAAAAGAACAATCTGGCGGTCGCACTGGAGTTTACGGCGTTCAAGGCCGATGAACTCAAGGGTGCCAGCCTCAGCCCGCCGAAGGATGTTTCGGACGCTGCCGGGGGTAAGGTCTCCTTTACCAACCCGGCGGTTGCGCAAGGATTCTCCAAGGCCGTCATGGAGCTGGCCGAACTGCGCCCGGCCTATCTCGCCCTGGCGACCGACGTGAATCTGCTGCAGCAGTCCAATCCTGCAGAGTTCAATGCGTTCGCTGACCTTTACAAGAGTCTGTATGGCAGGATCAAACAGCGTTCGCCCGATACCAAGGTGTACGTGAGCTTTCAGTGGGATGCCCTGCAGGGCAAGGATGAAGCGGCAATCCGCAAGCTGGTCGATGCGCTGCGGCCCAATCTGGATCTGTTCGCGGTGAATTCCGATCCGCGCAAGCTGTTCGAGTCCCGAGGCCCGGCGAGCATCCCGGCCAACTATTACTCCCGCATGGGCGCAATCGTGTCCAGTGGCCAACCGGTGTTCCTCGAGCTCACCTGGCCGTCGGAAGGAAAGGCCGGTGAGGCGGACCAGGTCGCCTTTATTCGCGACCTGCCGCGCTTGTTGGGCACGCTCAAGCCGGCCATGCTGTCCTGGAGCTTCTTGCATGACGTAAAGGTATTGCTGTTTTTCACTGCCAAACTCGGGCTGATCGACGCCGACGGCAAGCCGAAACCGGCCTATGTCGCCTTTCGCGATCTCGGCGGAGAAAGAGCCAGCCGCTCGGCGCCGGCCGCGCTCGCTGCGGCACCACGCAGCGCTACCCGGTCGGCCGCTTCCGTGGCAAGCCAGGTGCCAGCGACATTTGCGGTTTTCACAGCCCGCAACGACGGCGGCGACGTCAAGGTCCTGATCAGCAACCCGGAGCAGGAGATGTCGCATCCTCGGGTGTCGCCCGACCGCACGCGAATCGTGCTGACGCGCTACACCAAACGCGGCAAAGACGGCAAAGCCACCGAGGAACAGGGCTATGAAGGCACCGAAATCCTGATCCTCAACCTCGACGGCTCGGGGCAGGAAACCATCATTCCGGCCAAGCCCGGTATCGTCGCCGCCAATGGCTGCTGGTCGCCGGATGGCAAGTCGCTGATCTTCATTTCCACCGATAACCCGTCCCGCGCGCCGGAGATCCGCCAGATCGATCTGGCGAGCCGCCAGGTGAAGCGGGTGCCGACGCCGGCTGGCCTCAGCGCGACCGATCCGCACTGGGAAGCAGGAAAGATCGTGTTTGCCGTCAAGGCGACAGAAGGCAAGGGTGCGGATGCGCTATGGATCATGAATGCCGACGGCGCAAACGCGCGGCAAGTTACCAAACCCCCGCGCAGCAAGAGCGCTCCGGGCTTGTATGGCGATTTCGATCCGAAAGTCTCCCCCGATGGAGGGAAGGTGGCGTTTATGCGGATCGACGGCGGCACCAGCTGGAAGGTGATGGTGCTCGACCTGGCAACGAGCGAAGAAAAGCTGCTGTCACAGGGTGCGCCGATGGAGTGGTTGCCGACCTGGTCCAGCGATGGCAAACTGCTGCTTTTCGTTCATGTAGACACCGCCAAGCCCAAGGAAATCGGCCTGTACACCATGACACCCGATGGCAAGAACCGCAAGATGATTCCTCTGCCGCGGGGCTACCTGTATGGTCACAGCACGTTTTTCCCAGGTGACGGTTCTTCGGATTCGGCACGGATCATATTCAATGGAACGCCCAAAGCGGGGTTATGACGGCCCAGGCTGACGACAAAGGAGACCCGCAGCCGGCTTCGGCCCTGGCGCCGTCTTTCGCCCACAAGGAACACCAAAGCACCCGTGCCGGAGACGTTTTGCGCCGGGCACGGATTACATTGCTTGGCAGCGGCATCGGTGGTGTGCTGGCGATCGTCAACGAGGTGATCTGCGCGCGCTACCTGGGCCTCAACACCTATGGTCTGTATGCGTTCGCACTCGTACTGGCGCGCATCGCGGAAGTGATCGCGGCCATCGGGCTTCCGGTGGCGACGCTGCATTTCGTGTCGGTTTACCGCGACCAGAACCAGCCACGTCGCGTGTTGGGAACCATCCTGGCATCGCTGCTGCCGCCATTCCTGATCGGCGGCTGTTTCACCGCCTTGTTGTGGTTTTTTGCGCCGGCGCTGGCTGTCAGTATTTTCGACAACACGAAGGCTGTCCCCTACATCCGGGCACTGGCCGTCGCGATTCCGTTCATGGGCTTGTCCGAGGTGCTGGGCGTGATCACGCGAGGATTTGGCCATGCCATCTATTACGTCGTTATCCGCAGTCTGGTGCCGCCGCTGGTATTTCTCGGCATGTTGTTGATGATCACGGTCTACCAGTACGATGCGCGCTGGATTCCGGCCGCTTTCAGCTTGGCAATGATGGTCGCCTGCGGTGTTGGCGTGGCGGCAGTCATCAAGGTTGGCGGCCACCATTTATTTCGTCAGCGTCCGCAGCCGTCGTACCGGGAACTGTATGGTTATTCGTTCCCGGTCCTGCTCAACAGCTTGATGTATTTGGTCGTTGCCTGCACGCCCATTTTGTTGCTGGGAGTGATGCATAGCGACAAGGAAATCGGCATCTATCGAGCCAGCATGCAGATCGTCATACCGTTTGACATGGTACTTATCGCGTTCAATGCCGCGGTCGGCCATCTGTATCCGGTGCTAGAGCGCAACAATCGGCGCGAGGAACTGGTGAAATTGGTCGAGCGCATCACGCTGTGGATGTCGTCGCTGGCGTTCGCCATGGTGCTGGCCGTCGCAGTCAACCGGCACGACCTGATGCGCTTGATGGGGCCGGAGTTTGTCGCCGGCGCGAACACGTTGGCGCTGTTGGCGCTGGGGCATGCGTTGTTGTGTTGCATCGGCAGCGCCGGTTACTTGCTGGTCATGAGCGGGCGGCAGCAATACGAAACGACCAATGCCGTGTATGCGGCGGCGGCAGCGATTGTGCTGAACGTCATGCTGATCCCCAGCTATGGCAGCATCGGCGCTGCCGGCGCGACTGCCCTGGCGTGCCTGCTGGTCAGCGTTTTGCGCGTCTATCAGGTCAAGCGGCTGATGGATATTCGCATTGTGCGCCCGTCACTGGTGCGCATAGGAGTGTTGACGCTGGCAACCGGGCTGGCGATGCTGTTGGCATCGAATTACCTGCCCATCGGGGACGGCAGCGGCATTGTCGCGCTGGTGCTTCGCAATGCGCTGCTCGCCGTGCTGTTTGCCAGCTTGTACTGGTTCTTTGGCCTGGACCAGCGCAACCGCGCGGTGGTGCTGCAGGCCGTGCACAACTACCATCGACGCGGCGCGAACTCTGGATGACCCTCGCGCTGTGCGCGGTCGACTCAGGACGATGCCATCAGTACATCGACCCAGGGGCGTTTGTCTGCCGGGATCGCTTCCAGCGGCATGAACAGGCCCGAGCGCAACCCGCCTTGCGGCGCCACGCTGCCCTCGGCGATGTCCGGCGTGGCCAGGATCGATTGCAGGACAGAAAACGCCTTGGCATTGTTGGCCCGCATGACCCGGATGACTTCATCAATCGTGACATGGGGACCGTCGTCCTTCCAGCAATCAAAGTCGGTCACGAAGCAGCAGGGCAGGTACGGCAGACCGGCTTCACGCGCCAGCGCGTATTCGGGAAAATTTGACATGCCCACAATATGCGCCTGCATCTGGCGGTAGTGGTTGGATTCGGCCTTGGTCGAGAAGTACGGCCCTTCGATGCATACGTAGGTCTGACCGAAATGGGCCTTGAACGCAGCAGCGGCCAACAGCTTGCGGGTCCGCCCGGCCATTTCCTCGCAGATCGGATGCGCCAGCGACACATGGCCCACCAGTCCGTCGCCCATGAATGAGCGCGCTCGCAATGATCGGGTGCAGTCGATGTACTGGTAGGGCACAACAAGGTCACCGGGGGCCAGCGCCTCGTGCAACGATCCCACGGCGCTGAAGGACACGACGGCGCTGGCGCCCAGCTTCTTCAGCGCAAAAATATTGGCCCGGTAGTTGATCTCGCTGGGCAGGTGTTCGTGGTGCTCGCCATGCCGCGAAATAAACAGGAATTCGTGGCCATCGACGCGCACTTTCTTGAACCCGCTCGCGGCCGGGCCAAACGGTGTTGCTCGGTCGAGCAGCGCGATGGTCTCGAACGCTTCGAATTTTTCGAATCCGGATCCGCCAATAACGCCTAGCATGAGCGCAGTACTCCTTGTTGAACTTCCGCTTGGGTAAATGCGCCACTGTCCAGTATCCATCGGCCGACCAGATGGGCCGGGGTGACATCAAAGGCGGGGTTATAGACGGCGACGTTCGGCGGCGCCCAGGAGACCTGTCCGAAGCTGCCGCTGACGCCACGGACCTCGCTCGCGACGCGTTGCTCGATCGGGATCTGCGAACCTTCCGCGCAACCGCGATCGAGTGTCGTGTGCGGCGCGGCGACGTGGAACGGTATCCGGTGGTACTGGCAACCAACGGCTACGTTGTATGTGCCGATCTTGTTTGCAAAATCGCCATTGACGGCGATCCTGTCGGCACCCACGATCGCCTTGTCGATTTTTCCTTGGCTCATCAGGTAAGCTGCCATGCTGTCAGCGATAAGCGTGCAGGGAATGTTCAACTTGGACAGCTCCCAAGCGGTCAGTCGTGCGCCCTGCAACAGCGGCCGCGTCTCGTTGACGTAAACGTGAATCTTCTTGCCCTGGTCGTGCGCCCGGCGGATGACACCCAGTGCCGTGCCGATGCCAACGGTGGCCAGGCCGCCGGAATTGCAATGGGTCAGGATGCTGTCGCCATCGTCGATCAACGCTGCGCCATGGTCAGCAATCTGGTTGCACAGTGCCACGTCTTCTTGAAAAATCCGCATGGCGAGATCGCAGATCGCCGCCGGCGTGGCATCCAGGCTGATTGCCTTGACCAGGCGGTCGATGCAGTTTGACAGGTTGACCGCAGTCGGGCGGGCATCGCGCAGGGCCCGCGCATGGTCGAGCCATTCGTTGCGCGACAGGCCCTGAAGGCCCGCGCGGGCCAGCATCATGGCCGCTGCGACGCCGAGCAGCGGCGCGCCCCGAACGCGCAAGGCCTGGATCGCCTCGATCATTTGCGCACTGCTCTCGATCGTGATCCAGTGTTCTTCGTGCGGCAGCAAGGTTTGGTCGAGCAACTGCAGTGTCAGTGCGTCGGCCGCGATGTCGGCCTTGAGTGCCATGGAAATTAATAGGGTCATAGCAGGACGTGCCCGATCTCTTTGCGTAATGCATGCAGGTGTGCAAGCTCCTGCGCCGGAAGTGGATGCAGACCGCCCAGTTGCACGGCCGCGGCCAGAATCTGTGCCGAATGCTCGATTCGCTCCATGCCGCGGTAGGCCTCGGCCAGGTCACACCCCCAGGCGACGGCGCCATGCGCCCGCAGCACCAGCGCGCGGAAATCGGGAAGATAGGGCAGCAGGACATCCGCCATGTCGGTCGTGCCGGGCCTGGCATACGGAACAAATGGGATTCCACCGGTGGCAAGGATCACTTCCGAAAGGCAGTCGCAGGGCAATTGGTCCAGATCCGGCCTTGCTATCGACCAGGCGATGGCGGTTGGAGGATGCGCATGCACGATCGCCCTGGCTTGCGGACATTGCCGAAAAATCTGCAGATGCATCCACCGCTCGGACGACGGTTTCCCGGCCAGTATGTCGCCCGCCAGGTTGATGACGGCTACTTGGTCGGGCTCCATGAAGGCCTTGGCGATTCCCGTTGGCGTGATCAGGATCTCGTTGTCGGACACGCGCACGCTGACATTGCCGTCCGCACCGGCCAGCATGTTTCTGGCATGCAGTCTGGCGCAGGTGGAGATGATATCCTGCGCTATGGCGCGTTGCGTTGCGCTACGCATGCTGTCGACGTCCCAGGCCTGCCCAGACGGTTGCCGGTAGCAGGAGCCGGAGCAGGGGAGCACCGTTGCACGCCTGGTGGCTGTGCGTACCGATCACAAATTGCACGAAATGCTGCATGACCACGTAGCGCTCCTGGGTGGGACCTTGAGCGGGCAGTGCGGCAAAATCCGTCGTCCTACCCGTCCCCTATGGTACGCCACGGCCGGCGCGCGATGGTCAAGGGGTTTCGTGTTCACGGGCACCGGTCCGGCGCCGCACAGGTTTCAGTCGGTGCATTGGCGGCGGCCTGGATTTGGCACGATTGACATTTGCAATTGCCGTTCGCCAGACTTTCGTATAATGGCCGGCTTCGCAGCGCCCAAGTGCTTCCGCGGCGAAGTCGCAGCAAACCGGCGCCCTGTCTCCGCAATGGTGCGAAACCCTACCTAAGAGATTCCCACTAGAGGAAAACCCGACCGTAGAAAAGAGGCACCGCCAGTGGCTACGCGACAGTAGCCCGACAAACCAACTGCATAAGAGTAACTCATGAAAACGTTCAGCGCCAAACCCGCTGACGTGAAGCACGAGTGGTTTGTGATTGACGCGACCGACAAGGTCCTCGGACGAGTAGCCAGCGAAGTTGCTCTCCGTTTGCGCGGCAAACACAAGGCCATTTATACGCCTCACGTCGATACCGGTGACTTCATCGTCATCGTCAACGCAGCCAAGCTGCGAGTCACCGGCGCCAAGCCGCTCGACAAGATCTACTACAGCCATTCTGGCTACCCCGGTGGCATTTCGTCCATCAACTTCAAGGACATGCAGTCCCGGTTCCCGGGGCGCGCGCTCGAGAAGGCCGTCAAGGGCATGCTGCCCAAGGGCCCGCTCGGCTACGCCATGATCAAGAAGCTCAAGGTGTACGGTGGTGCTGAGCACCCGCACACTGCCCAGCAACCCAAAGTGTTGGAAATTTAAGGAGCCTTGAGAATGATTGGTGATTGGAACAATGGCACCGGGCGTCGCAAATCGAGCGTCGCGCGCGTGTTTCTCAAGAAGGGCAGTGGCAAGATCACGGTCAACGGCAAGGACATCCAGGAGTTCTTCGGCCGTGAAACCTCGATCATGATCGTCAAACAGCCGCTGTTCTTGACAAAACATGTCGAAACCTTCGACATCATGGTCAACGTGGCGGGTGGCGGTGAGTCTGGCCAGGCCGGTGCAACCCGCCACGGCATCACCCGCGCGCTGATCGATTACGACACGGCACTCAAGCCCGAGTTGTCCAAGGCCGGTTTCGTGACCCGTGACGCGCGCGAAGTGGAACGCAAGAAGGTCGGTTTGCACTCTGCACGCCGCCGCAAGCAGTTCTCCAAGCGCTGACTCTGGTTGCCGCGATGGCGCTGCGCAGTTCCGACCACGGGAAACCACCCTGGCTGGGGCTGCGGGTGGTGTCGCGGTGGCTGGTTGTGGTTGCGTACCGTTCGCGGCCGAACATCGAAAACCGTCCTGGCGACGGTTTTTTCCATTCTGCCAGCCCATGCGGTTTCGCCTGCTTCGCCGTCGCCTGACCGTTAGCGCGCCGAGGATGGCGGTGCGCAGCGCCTTGCCGTGGCCGTTTCGCTGGGTGATGCTGGCGTTGGTTTTCGGTTTTTGCGCCGCCATTGCCCTGTGGGCGTTCGAGTTTGGCAAGATGATCGCTGGTGTCGACGGCCATTCCAGCGATCAGGCGATTGAGCTGCGCGCTGAACTGGAGAAGGCCCAAAAGGAACGCGACGAGGCGCAGTCGATCGCCAATACGTCGCAAACTCTGCAGACCGCCGGGCACGCGGCGCAGGAGCAGTTGATTGCCCGGAACAAGCAGCTGGAACAGGAAATCCTGGGCCTACGCGATGACTTGGGCTTTTTCGAAAAACTGATTCCGATGACCGGCGTCGACGGCATCGCGGTGCGCGTATTGCAGGCCGAGGTCGGCGAAGACCGACGCCTGAAGTGGCGCGTGCTGTTGATCCAGCCACAAAAGACCGCCGCTGAATTCAAGGGCAACCTGGAGTTCAGGCTGGCCGGGCTACTGAACGGAAAGCCATGGCAGATGCCGATGTCGGAGCAGGAAGTGGCCATCAGGTTCACCCAGTTCGGTCGCTTTCAAGGTTTTCTGGACCTGCCGCCCCAGGTGGTAGTGAAGAGCGTGGCGGTCCGGGTCATGGAGGGTTCGAAGGTCAAGGCGGCGGAGTCCGTTAATCTGTAGGTCGGCAACATTGTGGAGTTTCCATGTTCAACAAAAGAAAACAGCCCCCGATCAAGAGCCTGATTGCGCATGGCAGCCATATTGCCGGCAACTTCACGTTCACCGACGGCCTGCGCATCGACGGCGCCGTGGTTGGCGATATTCGCGCCAATGACGACCAACCCAGCATCCTGGTGATTTCGGAATCCGCATCGGTCAACGGTCTGGTCCAAGCCGACCACATCATCATCAGTGGATATGTCAAAGGGCCGGTGCATGCCAACCTGATGCTGGAATTGCAGCCCAAGGCACGCATCGAGGGCGACGTGTTTTACCGCGCACTGGAAATGCACCAAGGCGCGACCATCGCCGGGCAAATGCATCCAACAGTCGTTGGCGAGGCAAAGCCCACACTCAAATTGGCGGCAAATAACAAATGAGTGGGCTTTTGCCCGCATTGCGTTAGCATCGGGTTAGTTTGATCAACCGGAGTCGCCCATGAGCGCCGTCGCCCAATCCCTGCCCACTGAAATGCCCGAGCCGATCCTGTTCACCGACAACGCGGCGGCCAAGGTAGCGGACCTGATTGCCGAAGAGGGCAACCCCGATCTCAAACTGCGCGTCTTTGTGCAGGGTGGCGGCTGTTCCGGTTTTCAGTACGGATTTACCTTTGACGAGGTCACCAACGACGACGACACCACGATGACCAAAAACGGTGTTTCCCTGCTGATTGATGCGATGAGCTACCAGTATCTGCTGGGGGCCGAGATCGACTACAAGGAAGACCTGCAGGGCGCCCAGTTCGTCATCAAGAACCCGAACGCAACAACCACCTGCGGTTGCGGTTCGAGCTTTTCGACCTGATACCTGGGCGCGGGCCTCAACGGGGATAGATCGCCCCCAGCACACGGGCGCCTCTGGCGCCCGTAACGCTTTGCAGGCTTGCAGGTTCGCGCAATAGCGCCTTGCGCGCCAGCCAGGCGAAGGCGCTGGCCTCCACCTGCAGCGGCGCGAGGCCATGTTTCGCCGACGAATGCACCTCGACATGGGGCAAGGCTGTTTGCAGACGGCGCATCAGACTGCCGTTGAGTGCGCCGCCGCCGCACACAATCAGCAGTTTGGTCTGTGGCGCATGGCGCTGCACATCGTTTGCGCAGGCCTGGGCGGTCCATTCGCACAGGGTGGCCTGAACATCGGTGGAATGGGCCGCCGGATGGAAGCGCAACTGCAAAGACAGCCAGTCCGGATTGAAGAGGTCGCGCCCGGTGCTCTTGGGCGGCGCCTTGGCGAAGTACGGTTCGGCCAGCAATTGGTCCAGCAAAGGGGCAAGGACGGTGCCGCTATCGGCCCAGGCGCCGTCGCGGTCAAATGTCTGCCCGGTATGGCGTAGACACCAATAATCCATCAGCACATTGCCGGGGCCACAGTCAAAGCCAAGAACGCGCTGGTCGGCAGCCAAACCGTTTTCGCGCACGGCGGTCAATACGGTCAGGTTCGCGATACCGCCAATGTTGAGTGCACAGATGTGGTCCGAACCATGGCCAAAAACGTCGACGTGAAACGCGGGCACCAGCGGCGCGCCCTGACCACCGGCTGCAACGTCGCGACTGCGGAAGTCCGCAACCACATCGATGCCGGTCAACTCGGCCAGCATCGCGGGGTTGTTCAACTGGACCGTGTACCCGTGGGTGTCGAATTCCTGCGGCCGATGACGGATCGTCTGGCCATGTGCGCCAATGGCGTCGACGGCGCTGGCCGGCAAATCGGCGGCGCGGAGCAGGTCCTGGACCACCAGCGCGTAGGCATGCGCCAGGGCATTGGCCGCCAGTGCGACGCGGTGGACCTCGTTGTCCGACGGACTATTCAGCGCCAATAGCTCGGCCGCAAATGCGGCAGTAAAGGGGCGATAGGCATGCTGCAGTACCGTGGGCGAGCCACTTGCAAAGTCGACCAGAACGCCGTCCAGGCCGTCGAGCGAGGTGCCCGACATCAGGCCGATGTATAGCGTGCCCATAGGGACTGCGGGGGCGCGCTTTGGGTCGCTATTCGATGCTGACCTGACCAATGGTGGAGGCTGCGGCAAGTTGTATTCGAGCCAGCTTGGCTTCGACCGCAAAGACGGGCCTGGCCGCGGCCGATACCGGAATTGCGTCGCTGTTTTGCGCAATGGTCAGCGGATCGTAATGGACACCCTTGACGCGGAACTCGAAATGCAGATGGGGCCCGGTCGCCCAGCCGGTCGAGCCTACGGCACCGATCAGCTGCCCCTGGTCAACGCCCTGCCCGCGCTGTACGTTGACGCGGCTCAGGTGCGCGTACACAGTGGTATTTTGGTTGCGGTGGGCCACGATTACCACATTTCCGTAGCCGTTTTGCCAGCCAGCGAACTCGACCACGCCGTCACCCACGGTGCGCACGGCGGTGCCGGATGGGGACGCATAGTCGACGCCCAGATGTGCGCGCCATTCTTTCATGATCGGATGGAATCGCATCTTGAAGCCACTCGATACGCGGGTGAACTCCATCGGCGAGGCCAGGAAACTGCGCCGCATGCTCTGGCCGTCGAGCGTGTAATAGCCGCCCTTGCTGGCGCCACTGCCGTTGACCGGTGCCTCCTGGAACCACATCGCCTGCAGCGTCTTGCCATTGTTGACAAACTCTGCGCTCAGCACCCGGCCGCTGCGCAACGGCTCGCCGTCACCCTCCAGCGTCTCATAGACGATGGAGAAGCGGTCGCCCTTGCGCAGGGCGCGGTGGAAGTCAATATCGCCGGAGAACAATTCGGCGACCTGGGTCGCGATGGAGTCCGGAATGCGCGATTCGTCGGTGGCCGCGAACAGCGATGACTGGATCACGCCACTGACCAGGCGCGACGAAGCCACCAGGGGAGCGGTCTCCACGCTGGAGACAAAGCCGTTGGCTGTTTTCTCGACTACCAGCCGCTGGAAGCTGCCGCCGTTGTCCGGACTCCAGCGGGCCGTCAGGCGCAACAGGCGGTTGTCGTCTCCGGCTTCGACACGCACATTGCGCCCGGCGCGACCGAACAGTGCCTGGCGCGCCAGTTTGTCGGATTGCAAGTGCGCAGCGGCAGCGCCGTCCAGTACGCCAAGTCGCTTGAGCAGGCTGTCGGCGGTGTCGCTGGAGCGTGTGAGGTCGGAGCGGTACAGGCGCAGCGCGTGTTCGGCCAACTCGTCTATTTGCGACTGAACGGGGAGCGGCTGGACCGATTCGATGATCTGGCTGACTTCAAGTTCGGACGCATCCGGAGCCAGAGAAGCAATGGAGACCGATCCTGCGCCGAGCAGCATGGCTGCCACTATCGCCGCCAGTCGCTTGGGGTGCCGCGCGATCGCACGACCTGCAGCGGTGCACAAGGCTTCCGCTACGGCAAGAGTACCGTGAGTCAATTCGGGTTTCCCAACGTTTATTGTTGTCAGCGACGCCGGACCATCGCCGTCGCGGTGTTCTTGGAGCGACATAGAATCGAACGCCAAGAAAAGCAGAGATTATATCGACGCACCCCTTCAGTGCAAGCCAAAAAAGCGACATGAATGTAACCACAAAGTCCGATTTCCCGATAACCGACGAGGTCCGCGCAGCGCTCGCGGTGACTCTGCGTGGTTGCGAGGAGCTGATTCCCGGGGACGAATGGATTCACAAGCTGGCGCGTTCCCAGGCCACCGGCACGCCGCTGCGTGTCAAGTTGGGCCTGGACCCGACGGCGCCCGACATCCATATCGGCCACACCGTCGTGCTCAACAAGATGCGCCAGTTGCAGGACCTCGGTCATACCGTTATTTTCCTCATCGGCGACTTCACCAGCATGATTGGTGACCCGTCCGGGCGCAACACCACCCGCCCGCCGCTGACCCGCGAGAAGATCGAGGCCAACGCGCAGACCTATTATCAGCAAGCTGCGATGGTGCTGGATCCGGCGCGCACCGAGATCCGTTACAACAGTGAATGGAGCGACCCGCTGGGCGCGCGCGGAATGATCGAGCTGGCGGCACGCTACAACGTCGCGCGCATGATGGAGCGCGACGATTTCGCCAGGCGCTTCAAGGAGGGGCGCTCGATCAGCGTGCATGAGTTCCTGTACCCCCTGTTGCAGGGTTACGACTCGGTAGCCTTGAAGTCAGATCTCGAACTGGGTGGCACGGACCAGAAATTCAACCTGCTGGTCGGGCGCCATCTGCAGGCCGAGTATGGTCAGGAGCCGCAGTGCATCCTGACCATGCCATTGCTCGAGGGCCTGGATGGCGTGGAAAAGATGTCCAAGAGCAAGAACAATTACATCGGCATTTCGGAGCACGCCAACGCCATGTTTGCCAAGGTACTCAGCATCTCTGATGTACTGATGTGGCGCTGGTACACGCTGCTGAGTTTTCGGTCGGACGCGGAGGTATCTGCGCTCAAGGCCGAAGTGGATGGCGGACGCAACCCCAAGGAGGCCAAGGTGGCGCTGGCGCGCGAGATCACGGCGCGATTTCATTCTGCAGCCGCCGCCGACGCGGCTGAACGTGATTTCAATAACCGTGCGCATGGTGGCATCCCGGACGAAATTCACAAGCTCGCATTGCCGCTGCAAGACGGCGCACCCGTCGGCATCGGCAAGTTGCTCAAGCTGGCCGGTCTTGCTGCGTCAAGCGGCGAGGGCAACCGGCTGATCGACGGCGGCGGGGTGCGGGTGGATTCACAGCCGGTCAGCGACAAGTCGCTCAAGCTGGCTGGCGGCACCTATGTGTTGCAGGTGGGCAAGCGCAAGTTCGTGCGGGTGACGCTGGCCTGACCGGCTAAGCGCCGCCTGCGGTGACGACGCCGTGGTCGTGTGTCACTTTGCGCCAGCACGCTCCAGTTGGCGCACCATGGCCTGGTAGCCGCGTCCTCGCGCCAGCTGCAGCGGCGTCCTGCCGGCCCGGTCCGTGAGCCGGGTGCTGGCCCCGGCATCGAGCAACGCCTGCAGCGTTTTCTGGTGGCGCGACCCGCCGTCACCCAGAACGATCGACTCGATCAGCGCCGTCCAGTGCAGGTTGTTGACATGGTCCAGCGGCGCGTCGGCAGCGATCAGTTGGCGTACTACGCCATCATGTCCCAGGTGCGCGGCGGCGATCAGGGCGGTCCCGTCGTAGACACTCGTGGTCAATCGGGCGCTGGCGCCCAGCGACAGCAACAGGGCCAAGGTGGCCTCGTCGTCGGCTACGGCGGCAACAGTGACGGCATCGTAACGGTCGTTTTCCAGTAGTTCCAGTTGCGCACCGGCCTTGGCAAGTGCCAAGATTGCGGCGTGTTGGCGGGCGAAGGTGGCCACGTGTACCGGTGTGCGGCCATGGGTGTCGCGCGCGTCGATCTGCGCGCGTCCCTCCGGCGACGCGAGCATGCGCGTGATTGCTGCCACATCGCCGCTGTGCGCTGCCGCATGCAGTCCACGGTATTGCGCCGCTTGCAGCGCGGATGGACTGGTCTGGGCGACGCCAAGCGGTGACGCTGCCAGCAAGGCCGCAAAGAGGCAAACGTGCGATAGCGATCGGCACATGGCGATGGAGAGGCGAGTGAGTGATGCGCCATTGTGCCTGCTCCCCAACGCGCGACCATCGTCGACAATGCGGTCCATGCGATTCCTTCCCAGCCAGTACCTGACACCCCAGTATCTGCTGCGGGCGTCGGTAGTAGTGGCCGTCATCACCATCACGCTCAAGACACTGGCCTGGTATGTGACGGATTCGGTTGGCTTGTTGTCCGACGCGATGGAATCGTTCGTCAACCTGGCCAGTGCGCTGTTTGCGCTGCTGATGGTGACCATCGCCCTGCGGCCGGCCGATGCCGAACACCCCTATGGGCATCACAAGGCGGAGTATTTCTCATCGGGCTTTGAGGGCATCCTGATCATCGGCGCCGCGGGCGGCATCATCTGGGCGGCCGGCCACCGGTTGTTCGATCCGCAACCGCTGACCGCGGTGGGCTGGGGTCTTGCGCTGTCGGTGGTCAGCTCCATCCTCAACGGTTTGCTGGCCTGGGTCATGTTCGACGTCGCGCGCACGCATCGGTCGATCGCGCTGGAGGCCGACGCCAAACACCTGATCACCGACGTCTGGACCTCGGCGGGCGTGGTGGTGGGCATTGGTCTGGTGGTTATTACCGACTGGTTGTGGCTCGATCCGCTGGTGGCGATCGGTGTGGCGATCAATATCCTGCGCGAAGGCTTTCGCCTGGTGTGGCGTTCCTCGCAGGGGCTGATGGACGAGGCATTGGAGCCCGAGTTGCAACTCCAGATCGAGCGCACGCTGAAAGAGTTCGACCATCCCACCATCCGTTTCGACCATGTCAGCACCCGGCGTTCCGGCCAACGGCGATTCGTCGACATGCACATGCACATGCCCGCCAACTGGTCGCTGGGGCGCGCCGCGGCCCTGCGCATGAGCGTCGAGCAGGCCCTGATGAGCGCCGTGCCGGGGCTGCGCGCAACGATCCAGTTGCTGCCCAGCAATGTAGAGGCCCATTTTGATGATGAGAAGGACCTGATTTGATTGCCCTGCTGCAACGCGTGCGCCAGGCCAGCGTAACGGTCAATGACGCGGTGATTGGCCAGATTGGCGCCGGCCTGTTGGTGTTGCTGTGTGCCGAACCGCTCGACGCCGAGCGCCACGCCGATCGGATGCTGGCCAAGATACTCAAGCTGCGCGTCTTCGCAGACGCCGATGGCAAGATGAACCGCAGCGTGCAGGACATTGCAGGCGGTTTGCTGGTGGTCAGCCAGTTCACGTTGGCGGCGGATACGTTGAGTGGCAATCGGCCCGGCTTTACCAAGGCGGCCCCGCCGGAACTGGGCCTGCGCCTGTATGAGTATTTCCTGGATCAGGCACGCGCGGCGCATCCGGTGGTACACAACGGCCGGTTCGGGGCCGAGATGCAGGTGGCCCTTGTCAATGACGGGCCGGTAACGATTCCGCTGCGGATCGATCCATCGCAGTGACGCTGCGCGCCGTGGGATGTCGTCAGGCAGTCCCCGTGCGGCGTACCAGTCGGCCCTTGCCGCAGGCTGTGCGTCTAGGCCTGCGGGTACGGGTTGTCGAAACCCAGTGCGGCCAGGATGCGTGTTTCGCGCGCTTCCATCTTGCGGGCATCGGAGGCGCTGGTTTCATGGTCCCAGCCCTGGGCATGCAGGCTTCCGTGCACGATCAGGTGGGCGTAGTGGTCCTGCAGCGCACGGCCCAACTGCTGCGCCTCGCGCTCGACAACCGGTGCGCACAGCACCAGGTCGGCACTCAAAGGCGCGCCGCCGTAGCCAAAGGTCAGCACATTGGTGGCGTAGTCCTTGTGCCGGTAGTTGCGGTTCAGCGCGCGACCTTCCGCTGCGTCGACGACGCGCACCGTGATCTGCGCGTCGCCAGCGAGCGCATGGCGAATCCAGCGCCTGACCTTGTGGCGCGGCAGGGCGGTGCGGTGTTCGCCGGCGCCATGGGCCAACGCGAATTGCAGTGACAGGCCCAGTTGCGCAAGCATGCGGTGCACCGTGACTCAGGCCGAGCGCTTGCGCGCGGCGCTTCGGCCAGAGACCCTGACGGGCACTTCTTCGGGTGGTTGGCGCCGCATATCGTAGGCGTCGACGATGCGCGCCACCAGCGGGTGACGGACGACATCGGCACTGGTCAGGCGACAGATTGCGATGCCCTCGACCCGGCGCAGTATCTGTTCGGCCTCGACAAGACCGCTGAGTTGCGACTTGGGCAGGTCGATCTGGCTGACGTCGCCCGTCACCACCGCCTTGGCGCCAAAGCCGATGCGGGTAAGGAACATCTTCATTTGTTCGGGCGTGGTGTTCTGGGCTTCGTCCAGGATGATGAAGGCGTTGTTCAGCGTGCGTCCGCGCATGAATGCCAACGGCGCGACTTCGATCGCCTGGCGTTCGAATGCCTTTTGCACCGCATCGAATCCCATCAGGTCGTATAGTGCGTCGTACAGCGGGCGTAGGTAGGGATCGATCTTCTGGTTCAGATCGCCGGGCAGGAAGCCCAGCCGTTCACCGGCCTCCACCGCCGGACGCGTCAGCACGATGCGCTGCACGGCGCTGCGCTGCTGCGCATCGACCGCGCAAGCCACGGCCAGATACGTCTTGCCGGTGCCGGCCGGGCCGATGCCGAAGGTAACGTCATGCTGGGCGATGCTGTCCAGGTAGGTCGCCTGGTTGGGCGTGCGGGGCTTGAGGTCGGCACGCCGGGTCTGCAGGTTGGGAGAGTCGGCATCGTCCATGCGGCTGTCGCCGGCCAGCATCAACTGCACCGTGGTCGCGTCGATCGGACGGGCCGCCATTTCGTACAGGGCCTGCAGCATTTCCATGCCACGCTGCGCCTTGTCCTTGGGCCCATCGACCTTGAACTGCTCATGCCGGTGTGCGATCTTCACCTGCAGTGCGGTCTCGATCGTGCGCAGGTGTTCGTCCATCGGCCCGCACAGATGGGTCAGGCGGGTATTGTCGGGCGGCGAGAAAAGATGGCGAAGGATCACGTTGATAATTCCGGCGTGGGTACCGCGGTGGTGCCCGGTACTGGGAAGGACAGGTTAACCGATGATAGGCAAGTTGACCGGCACATTGGGCGAGAAGAGCCCGCCACAGGTATTGGTGGAGTGCCATGGCGTGGGATATGAGGTGTTCGTGCCCATGAGTACCTATTACAACCTGCCCGCCCGTGGCGAGCCGGTCAGCCTGCTGACCCATTTCGTCGTGCGCGAGGATGCCCAGGTGTTGTACGGGTTCGAAACTCCGGCCGAGCGCGAGTCGTTCCGCCAGCTGATCAAGATATCGGGTGTCGGTCCACGCACTGCACTGGCGGTGTTGTCGGGCATGACCGTTGCGGACCTGGCGCACGCGGTGACGGCCCAGGAATCGGGGCGCCTGGTCAAGGTGCCGGGCATCGGCAAGAAAACGGCCGAACGGCTGCTGCTCGAACTCAGGGGCAAGCTCGGTGCCGACATCGGCACACCGGTCGGCGTGGCCCATGATGCCCAGGTCGATATCCTGCAGGCGCTTGTGGCGCTCGGTTACAGCGACAAGGAGGCCGCACTTTCGCAAAAGGCCCTGCCGGCCGGTGTGGGCGTGAGTGAGGGCATCAAGATGGCGCTCAAGTCGCTGTCAAGGGCCTGAACCTGGTGACCAGCGACCAAAGAGGTCCACGACACCGTTCGGCTTGAGCTGGTCGAACTGGGCACATGCCCTTCGACAGGCCCATGGTGAACGAATAGTTGCTTGTCGGTCGATGCGACTACTGCGCGTCCCGAATCACCCGCCCATTGATCGGCTGTACCGGTCGGGCGTTGTTCGGAAACTGCTGCGCGAACAGGCGCATCTGCTGGTGGCTTAGCGTCACTGGCTGCTTGAGGATCATCCACAGCACCTCTTCCGAACAGGGTGGCGTGGTCAGCGACCCCATGAACTGGTAGTAGCGCTGGTCCTTGGGCAGGAGTTTGGCGAGTTCGACCGAGGCCGCCGGCATGGCCACCCGGTCGCCCTTGCCCAGCGGCATGTAAGTCCAGAATTTGTCGATCACCGGATTGGCTGGACCGGGTTCCAGCAGGATGGCCACCACGGCCAGTCGGCTCATATAGTCCCGGTGCACCAGGTGGGCGACCATGGCGAAATTGCGGTGATTGATGCGTTCTTCGCTGGGATGGTGAAAGTGCAGCTGCAGCAACTGGAAGCGCGAACCGCGCACCATGATGCCGTTGTCGCCGGTCACGTCGATCTGGATGGTGTGACCGTTGTTGGCGACCGTTGCGCTACTGGTGTTGTAGTCAAAGCCGATCGCCTCGGCCGGCCCGCGCAGCGTGATGGAGTCGTCGATGTTGATCGGTGACTGTTGCTTGCCGCTTGCGCAGGTCGCGAACTCGGGCTTGAGCCTGGCCCAGGCCTGAGGGCCATTTTGGCCCTCATAGTCCCAATGCACCTCCCCCATGCGGTGTGACGACTCGATGATTTCCTCGATCGGCTCCTTGCGTGCCGCCAGAGCGGCAGCCTTGGCGCGAATGTACTGGCGACTGGTCTTGGGGTTGGCAATGGCGCCGCTGGCTGGCGCGGCGGCTGCGCCACCGGCTCCGACGATCATTTCCTTTGCGGGCGTAACGCCGGCTGCCAGCGCGTTGCGTACCTGTTGGCCGATCTGCTTGGCGGTAGGTGGCGCAGCAGGCTTGTCGACAGCGTCGTTTGCCAGGGCGAGCATGGGCCCGGCGCACAGGCTCAGCAGCAGCACGTGCATCAGTGAGCGGGAAACGAATGGGCGAACAGGATGGGAGGGGACAGTCAGGGCCATGGACGTCTATCGGCAGCTTTCGGCTGCATCTTGAGTGCCACCGGCTGGGCCCGCAGGGCGCGCAGTATAGTCGGACAATCTTTTTTGCGCCTACCGGGCGCTGCGTGACGCGTGACCATCCAGACCGACGATTTCTCCGATGCACCGGCACGCCGGGTTCTGTCGGCGTCGACCGCGTCACCGAACGAGGAGGCAGTGGAGCGCGCGCTGCGGCCCAAGTTGCTGGACGACTATGTGGGCCAGGCCAAGATTCGCGAACAACTGGAGATTTTCGTGGGCGCGGCACGCAAGCGCTCGGAGGCGCTCGACCATGTGTTGCTGTTCGGCCCACCCGGACTGGGCAAGACGACACTGTCGCACATCATCGCGCACGAACTGGGTGTGAACTTGCGCCAAACCAGTGGTCCGGTGCTCGAGAAACCAAAGGACCTGGCGGCCCTGCTAACCAATCTGGAAAAGAACGACGTCCTGTTCATCGACGAGATCCATCGTCTCTCACCGGTGGTCGAGGAAATCCTGTACCCGGCGCTGGAAGACTACAAGATCGACATCATGATCGGCGAAGGGCCCGCGGCCCGTTCAATCAAGCTTGACCTGCAGCCGTTCACGCTGGTCGGCGCCACGACGCGGGCCGGCATGTTGACCAATCCGCTGCGCGACCGGTTCGGCATCGTGGCGCGGCTGGAGTTCTATTCAGCGGACGAACTGGCGCTGATCGTGCGCCGCAGCGCCGGCCTGCTCAAGGTGCCGCTGGACTCCGATGGCGGTTTCGAGATCGCGCGGCGTTCGCGCGGCACGCCACGGATTGCCAACCGCCTGCTGCGCCGGGTGCGCGACTATGCCGAGGTCAAGGGCGACGGTGCCATTTCGCTGGACATCGCCAATCGGGCGCTGGCCATGCTCGATGTGGACCCGCAGGGCTTCGATGTGATGGACCGTAAACTGCTCGAAGCGGTGGTGCACCGGTTTGACGGCGGCCCGGTCGGGCTGGACAACATCGCGGCCAGCATCGGCGAGGAACGCGAGACCATCGAGGACGTGATCGAACCGTACCTGATACAGCAGGGTTTTCTGCAGCGCACGCCGCGCGGGCGCATCGCCACGCTGGCCGCCTACCGCCATCTGGGCGTCGCGCCGCCCGATCGCAGTGGCTCCGACATGTTCAACGGCTAGGCGCCAGGATGCGGCGCTGGATACGTGGTCTGGTGGTGCTTGCGCTGGTGGCTCTGGCCGCTGGCGCCGGCGTGTTGTGGATGCAGCGCCCACCGCTGGTCGATGTGGTCGAGCTGCAATTCGCGCCGTTGGTGCGCACCCTGCAGTTTTCGGCCCGGGTCGAGGCCTTGTCGCGGGTTGAGGTCGGCAGCACGCTGACCGGCCGGGTCGAGCGGGTGCTCGTGACCGAAGGTGCGCAGGTGCAGGCCGAGGCCGTGCTTGTGGAGCTTGAGTCGCGCGAGTTGCGTGCCGCGCTGGTCCAGACCCAGGCGTCGCAGCAGCAGGCTGGCGCGCGGTTGGCGGGTTTGCGCAGTACCGGTCGTGGCGCCGCACAGGCCGGCGTGGCCCAGGCACAGGCGGCCCAGGATGCGGCGCGCACGGAATTCGCCCGGGTTGCGCAATTGGTGGCGCAGGGTTTTCTGAGTCCATCCCGCATGGACGAAGCCCGCCGGGCCCGCGACGTTGCCGCTGCTCAACTTGACGCGGCGCGGTTCCAGGCGCAGGCCGTTGGTGATGCAGGCGCCGAGATCGTGCAGGCGCAGGCGCAAAGCGCATTGGCGCAGGCCAGCGTCGTGGCCGCTCAAGCCCGGTTGGCGCAGACCCGATTGCGCGCGCCGGCCGACGCGCAGGTGCTGTCGCGGCAGGTTGAACCGGGTCAGATCGTGCAACCGGGCAAGGCCCTGCTGACGCTGGCGCTGGATGGCCCGACCCAGCTCAGCGCCCAGGTTGACGAACGATTCCTCGACCAGTTGGCCGTGGGCCAGAGCGCCGCCGTGGTGGCCGACGCCTACCCGGGCCGCCGCTTCGCTGCTCGGGTCGTGTCGATATCGCCCGCGGTGGACCCGCAACGGGGCGCGATCGAGGTCAAGTTCACTCTGCAGGGCGCGGCACCGCCATTCCTGCGCCAGGACATGACCCTGTCGATCGAGGTCGAGACCGGTAGGCGTGCGCGCGCGCTGGTAGTTCCGATCGCAGCACTGATTCCGTCGGCCGATGCCAGCGCCGCCCGGGTCCGGGTGGTGCAGGACGGACGCATCGAAGAGCGCAGCGTGCGCCTGGGCTTGCGCACCCTGAGCGCCGCCGAGGTGCGAGAAGGTCTGGGCGAAGGCGACCATATCCTGCTCGACACGGCGCGACCGGTAGGGCAGCGGGTGCGGGCCAGGATCGTGGCTGCCGATCTGCAAGCCGGTCAGATCGGCACCGGCGCGGCCGGCGGCGGTGCCGCGCAGCTGACCAACATGATGGGGCGCTAGCACCATGGCGCTGCATGCCTGGCTCGGATTCGAAACCCGCGTGGCGGTGCGTTTCCTGCGCGAAGGCCGACTGCAAACCGCACTGATCATGGTCGGTGTCGCCGCAGGCGTTGCGGTGATCGCCTACATCTCTGCGTTGGTGACCGGCCTGCAGAAGAATACCTTCGACAAGACGCTGGGCAGCCAGCCGCATGTGACGCTGCAATCGCGCGACGATGTGGTCACGCCGGCGCGTGTCACCGATGCCGGTATCCTGGTGCTCAGCGACACGCAGGCCAAGGCGCAGCGACTGCGGTCGGTCTCCAACTGGCAGTCGTTGCTGCCGCTGCTCGAAGGCTGGCCCGGAGTAGCCGCCGTGTCGCCCATCGTGGCCGGCGGCGGCCTGGCAGTGCGCGGCGAGGCCACCCAGTCGATTGCCCTGTCGGGTGTGGACCTGGACCGGTACGACCGGGTGGTGCGGTTGCGCGAGAAGGTGGTGGCCGGTACCGCCCGTCTCGAGCCGGGCGAAGGCATCATCGGCATCGCGCTGGCGGCCGACCTCGGATTGCGGCCCGGCGACCGACTGACGGTGTTGACCGGCGCGGTCAGCGAGACAGTGCGCGTGACCGCGCTGGTGGACCTGGGCGTGCGCGAACTGAACCGGCGTACCGTGATCGTACCACTGCGCCTGGCCCAAAGCCTGCTCGGATTGCCGGGTGGCGCGACCAGCCTGGACATGACGCTCGCCGATGTCTGGGGCGCGCAGACCATGGCGCAGCAGATGCGGCGCCAGTTTCCGTACAAGGTCGAAAGCTGGCAGGAGACCAACGCACAACTGGTGTCGGCGCTCAACGCGCAGTCGGTCAGCACCGGGCTGATCCGGATCATTGTGCTCATCGTCGTGGTATTGGGCATTGCCAGCGTGCTGGTGGTATCGGTGGTGCAAAAACGACGCGAGATCGGCATCTTGCGCGCGATGGGTGCGACCCGGGGCCAGATGGTGCGGGTATTTCTGGTGCAGGGCGGCATCGTTGGCGCGGTGGGGTCGGTGCTGGGGCTGGGGCTGGCGCTGCTGATGATCTTCCTGTTCACGACCTTCGTGCGCGGGTCGGATGGCCAGCCGTTGTTTGCCATTACCCTGCCGCCATCGCTGGCCGTGCAGGTGGCTTTGATCGCCAGCGTGTGTGGCGTGCTGGCGGCGATTGCACCGGCACGCCGCGCCGCGGCGATGGATCCGGCGCAGGCGATCCGGATCTGACCGATGCCTGTGGTGGCGACTACCGACCTCCAGAGCGTGCCGGGCGGCGATGCCAAGGCGGTGTCCGCCCCACTGGTCGAACTGGCCGAAGTGCGCAAGTCCTACAACATCGGCCTTGCCAGCGAAGCAGAAGTGCTGCATGGGCTGTCATTGACGATCAAGCGCGGCGAATTTGTTGCGCTGATCGGACCGTCAGGTTCAGGCAAGAGCACCTTGCTCAACATCGTCGGCCTGCTCGAGCGCATGACCAGCGGCGCCTATCGCATCAATGGCAGCGCCGTGGAAACGCTCGATGATCGGGCGCTGACCCTGCTGCGCCGCGACACGCTGGGCTTCGTGTTCCAGTTCCACCACCTGTTGCCGGCATTCACCGCGCTGGAAAATGTCACCATGCCGGGCCTGATCCGCGAGGGCCATGTCAGTGGCCAGCAGCGCGAGCGCGCGCGCGAGCTGCTGGCGGCCGTCGGATTGGCCAAGGCGATGGACAAGCGCCCGTCCGAGTTGTCCGGCGGCATGCAGCAACGCGTGGCAATCGCCCGCGCCCTGGTGTTCGATCCGCCGCTGGTGCTGGCCGACGAACCGACCGGCAACCTGGATACCGCATCGTCGGACGAGGTGTTCAAGGAACTGCGGCGCATGCACAGCGAGCGTGGAACCTCGTTTGTCGTGGTCACCCACGATCCGCGGCTGGCGGCGCGCTGTGATCGGCTGGTCGAGCTGATAGACGGAACGATCGCGCGGGACGAGGCGGTTGCATCAGCGAACGCCACTACCGGCGGGCCTTGACCCGCCGCTCAGGCCTGCAAGCGTGCTGACGCAACACTGTCAGCCGGCGCATTGGAATTGACCATACCGTGCGCGCAAGTATGCAGCACGATCAGCACCTGCGCCAGATAGTAAGTGGCCAAAATCCACAGGCTTGCCAGTGGCAGCGGCGCAATAAACCGGTTGATCGCAATCAGCGTGTCGCTCAGCATGAACATGCAGGCGCCTGCCGCCACCAGTGCGGCGTGTCTGTCGCGCAGCACGCTGGCGCGGCCGACAGCCTGTGCGGCCATCAGGCTGATCACCACGACATACGTACCGACTGCGGCCTTGAGCCCGGGCTCACCCAGGTTGCTCCACAAGATGGCCAGCATTGCAGCGCCCACGGCCAGCACCGTTGCCAGGGCCCCGCGGTTGGGAAACCATGCTTGCTGTTGCCGGAACAGCGCGATATAGAACAGGTGCCCGACCAGGAATGCGGCCAGGCCCGGAATGAACCAGTTGCCCGGCAGCATCAGAAACACGTCGCCGGTCATGGACGCGCACAAGGCGGCTATCAACAGCCATTGCATCGGCCTGGCACTGCGACTGCCAATGGCGCTGGTACCGCGATGTATGACCAACAGCATGGCCAACACCATTGTCAGCGGCTTGAACAGGTAGTGCAGGTTCTGCAAACCAAGTGCGGCAGTGGCGGTGGCCAGCGCCGCCGAGGCGACCACCAGTGCTGCCAGTACGGTCAATCGGGCCTGCAGCACCGCGCCCAGCGCCCAGAACATGGCGATCAGGGCCGCGCTCCACACGCCAACCGCGGTTGCACTCAGGGTGTGGGCAGACCACAGTAGCGCCGATACCCCCCCCAGCAGCAAAACGAAGCAAGTGCCGACGAAGGTCATCGCGGTTCGGTCAACGGGCGGGTCGTACACCCGCACCCGGGCCAGGTCGAAGGCGGGCTTGGGCCAGCGCGTTGCGACATCGGCCGGGCGCCAGCCGGGTGGCTTGAACCACACGCGCAGCTTGTCGAGCCCGTTGCCGGTACGCCAGCTGTCCCGGGCCAATTCGGCATAGACCGCGGCGTTGGCCCACAGCGGGTCCCAACTGCGCAGTTCGCCGCGCGTGCCGTAGACACACGGTTCGCCTTCTTCCCGGAAGCTGCCGAACAGCCGGTCCCACAGGATCAGGATGCCACCGTAGTTCTTGTCCAGGTACTGCTCGTTGACGGCGTGGTGCACCCGGTGGTTGCTGGGCGAGCAGAACACCCGGTCAAACCAGCCCAGCTTGCGCACCAACTCGGTATGCACCCAGAACTGGTAGAGCAGGTCGATCAGGGCCACGATGCCGAAGATCAGCGGGGGCACGCCGGCCACGGCCATCGGCAGGTAGAAAAGCCACCCCAGCAGCGCGCCGCTGCTGGTCTGGCGCAGGGCGGTCGACAGGTTGTAGTGCTGGCTCTGGTGGTGCACCACATGCGCGGCCCAGAACACCGCCACCTCATGGCCGGCGCGGTGCAGCCAGTAGTAGCACAGGTCGTAGAAGAGCAGCGCCAGCAACACGCCGTACCAGGTGCTCCAGAACGCCAGATGCGGGAACACGGCCACCGTATCGTAGACCGCCGTGTAGATGCCCAGCGCCAGCAATTTGGTGAACAGGCCGCTGAGTTGGCTCAGGCCGCCCAGGGTGAGACTGTTGATCGCGTCGCTGAACCGGTACACGACCACGCCGCGCTTGCGGGCCAGCGCGAACTCGCCCAGCATCATCAGCAGGAAGACCGGGATTGCAAGAACAATGACCTGGCTGGCAGTCATGGCGGTCGGGTGGTGCGGCCTTGGTCGGCAGGGCGGGTGCGCAAGGGGCCGAGACGGCTCAACCGATAACCTCGTCGCGCCAATGTACGTCGAGATGGCGCGTGTCGGACCAGCCTACCAGACTCAGACCCTGCGGCGTCCACAACAGGCGATTGATGCTGGCGTTGCCCAGCTCCCAGGTGCGCGGTGCCTCGACCTCCTGCCGGGTCGCGATGCGGTACATCATGTCGAGCACGCCGCCGTGGGCCACCAGCACGATCTGCTGGCCCAGATGCTGCTGCGCCAGGGCGTCGGTGGCCGTGCGCACCCGTGCCTGCAACGCGACCAGTGTCTCGCCGCCGGGCGGTGCCCACTGCGGGTCACGCACGCGCCAGCGCGCAGCGTCGAGCGGAAACGCGCGCTCGAGTTCGGTGAAGGTGTTGCCCTCGAAGTCGCCAAAGCTGCGTTCACGCAGGCGCAGATCGGTGTCGACACCGATGCCCAATGCGCGGGCAATACTGCGCGCGGTATCGAGCGCACGCGCAAGGTCGCTGCTGTAGATCGCGGCAACCGGCTCACCGGTCTTCGCGAGCACCTGTGCGGCCCGTTGCGCCTGCCATTGCCCTTTCTCGTTGAGCGGTATGTCGCGCTGGCCCTGGATGCGTGCGTTGGCGTTCCATTCGGTTTCGCCGTGGCGCACGGCGATGATGCGGGTACTGTGCATGGGCCGATTTTAGGACGCCGGCCGGTCGGGCGCTGGCCCGCCGAAGCGTCGGCCATGCCGCCCGCCCCCGCTAACGCGGGATTTCGATGCCGATCCGCCGAACGCCCTGCGGCGGATGCGGGAACCCGCGCAGCGCGGCTTCGAACATCGCCGGCAACACCGCTTCGTCATCGCTCCAGCGGCCATCGTGGTTGGCGCGGCTCTCGAAAACCAGTATGCCGTCGGACAGGCGGCGCACCAGCAGGTGTACCTCGCGCCGGTAGTAAGGCGTATCGAACTGCAGCACCAGCAACGGGTAGTGAACGATGGTTCCGTTTGGCGTGACGACCACCGCCGCGTGGTGCAGGCCACCCCACAATGGCGGATCGTCCCAGGGGGCGCGCGGGTCGCGGGCCAGGCGCAGGTCGAACGACACGCTGTAACGGGCGATGGCGTCGTTGCGCTGCATGTCGACCTTGGTCAACTCGGCTTGTACGATCGCCTCCAGCCGATCCTGTTGCGCCCCCTGGGCCTGCTGCGACGGCATGCGCTCGAAGCGGTAGTTGGCGGGAACGGCAACGCCCTGGTTGGCCGCGAACGCGCGCACGTCCGAGTCCACGATGCGCATGCCGGAGCAGCCTGCCAGTAGCGCAAGCATCGCGATCAGCGCGATGGCTCCGCACCCGCGAGTGAGTTTTCCCATCTGTGTTCCTTCCTGCCCCGCGCGCCGTGCCAGCATCGGCTTTCGCCGGCGGCAGGGTCTCGCAGCGATCGTTCAGCTATCGAACCGCACAACCTGCAGCGCCGGCGCAGTGGTGATCGGGAAATCCTCGGTGTCGAACGCCTTGTCGCCATCGTCGTCGGCCAGTCCACTGGCGGTCAGACCCTTGAAGTCGTGGCGCGTTCCGTCCATCAAATGCGAAGGTACGACATTCTGTAACGCGGTGAACATGCTCTCGATGCGGCCCGGGTGCTTTTTTTCCCATTCTTGCAGCATCGCGGCAACCTGCTTGCGCTGCAGGTTGGCCTGGCTGCCACACAAAGTGCAGGGGATGATCGGGTAGGCGCGGTGTGCGGCCCAGCGGATCAGGTCCTTCTCGCTCACCTGGGCCATCGGCCGGATCACGATGTGCCTGCCGTCGTCGCTGACCAGTTTGGGTGGCATGCCCTTGAGCTTGCCGCAAAAGAACATGTTCAGGAAAAACGTCTGCAGGATGTCGTCGCGGTGGTGGCCCAGCGCGATCTTGGTGGCGCCCAGTTCGTCTGCCACGCGGTACAGGATGCCGCGGCGCAGCCGGCTGCACAGGCTGCACATCGTCTTGCCCTCGGGTACCAGGCGCTTGACGATGGAATAGGTGTCCTGGTTCTCGATGTGGAACGGCACATCCTGCCGCGCCAGGTACTGCGGCAGTACATGCTCCGGAAACCCCGGCTGTTTCTGGTCCAGATTGACGGCAATCAGATCGAAACGCACCGGCGCGCGGGCCTGCATCTTTTGCAGGATGTCCAGCATGGCATAGCTGTCCTTGCCGCCGCTGACGCAGACCATGACCTTGTCGCCTTCGTCGATCATGTTGTAGTCGACGATGGCCTGGCCGACCAGGCGGCACAGGCGCTTTTCCAGCTTGTGGGTTTCGCGCTCGACCTTCAGCCGCGCGGCGGGGGCACCGACCGCATCGGCTGCGGCGCTAGTCGCGGCTTGCAGCCAGGCCGCCTGCATCACCACTGCCCCGTTTCCACGCGAATCGCCACTTCGCAATCGTCAAAAATTTCCAGCTTCGCGATCTTGACCCGCACGCCCTGTACGCCGGGTATGTGCATGAGCCGGCGCGCCAGCTTGCCGATCAGCGTCTCGAGCAGGTTGACGTGTTGCGCGGTGCATTCATCGATGATGATCTGGCGGATCTTGCGGTAGTCCAGCACATGGTTGATCTCGTCATCGACCGGATGCAGGTCCTGCGCGCCCAGGTTGAGCTCGGCGTCGACCTGTATCGGCTGCGGGCCGGTTTTCTCGACGTCCAGAATGCCCAGGTTGGCGGCAAAGCGCAGCCCGTTGAGCGTCAGGATCTGGGTGCCGCGGGCTTTGGTCATGGTGATCGGGTGCGGGGGTTGGCAACGCGCCATGCGTTCACATCAACGAGAAATCGCGCGAAAAACGCATCAGGTGCTGGCCCCCGTCCACCAGCAGCGAGGTGCCGGTGATGGATCGGTTGTCAAGCGCAAACCGGACGGTGGCGGCCACATCGGCGGGCGTCGAGGATTGGTCCAGCAGCGCCATCTTGTGGCGTTCCTTGAACGCCTCGTCGCTGAGCATGGTACTGGTCAGCGTCAGTCCGGGTGCGACGCCCACGACCCGCACCAAGGGGGCCAGTGCCAGTGCCAGCATCGTCGTGGCTGCTTCGAGCGCCGCCTTGGACAAGGTATAGCTCAGGAAATCCGGGTTCTGGTTCCAGAGCTTCTGGTCCAGCAGGTTCACCACCGCACCTTGCGCCGGCGGCTCGCCGGCGACGGGTTCGCCCTGGGCGGCGCGGCGTGCCACCAGGTGTTCGTGCAGCGCCTGGGCCAGCAGGATGGCGGCGCCGGCATTGCTGCGCATGTGCTTTTCCAGCGCCGCAAAACCGAAGCTGGCGGCGCTGTCATGCTCGAACGTCGACGCACTGTTGACGATGGCGTCGACATGTCCGAAGTGTTCGATCACGCTGGGCAACAAATGGCGTACGGCTGTTTCGTTGGCCAGGTTGGTACGAAATGACATGCTGTTGCCCGACAGCTCGGCGCATTGGGCCGTTGTGCGGTGGGCGTCCTCGACCGAGTCACGGTAGTGCACCGCGACATGCCAGCCCGAGCGCGCCAGCGCGAGCGCGATCTCGCGCCCGAGGCGCTTGGCGGAACCGGTGACAAGTACAACGCGGGCGGGGGAGGCGGCAGGCATTCAGGGACAATCCGGGGCAATGGCAATAGCCCCGAGTTTAACGAGCGCACTGGCAGCCCAGTTGGCGCAGGTGATCACCGACCATGGCGGCTGGATTGGCTTCGACCCGTTCATGGCGCAGGCGCTGTATGCGCCGGGCCTGGGGTATTACGCCCGCGGTGACGGCCAGATCGGCAACCTGCCCGCCGGGCGGGCAGGCCAAACCAGTGATTTCGCCACGGCGCCGGGCATCTCGCCGCTGTTCGGACGCGCGCTGGCGGTGCAGGTGCAAGAAGCGCTGCGCCAGACGGCAACCAGCGCCATCTGGGAGTTCGGCGCCGGAACAGGTGCCATGGCTGCGCAGTTGTTGCAGGCGCTGGGCGACCAGGTCGAGCGCTATACCATTGTCGATCTGTCCGGAGCCTTGCAGCAGCGCCAGCGCGCGCTGCTGGCCAAATTCGGTGACAAGGTCGTCTGGGTGAGCGAGTTGCCCGATGCGCTGCGCGGTGTGGTGGTCGGCAATGAAGTGCTCGACGCCATGCCGGTCAAGTTGCTGGCGCGTAGACAGGGGCGTTGGCACGAGCGCGGCGTAGGGGTCGCCGCCGACGGCCGGTTTTTCTGGCAGGACCGACCGACGGCGTTACGCCCGCCCTGCGACGTGGCCGGGCACCATGACTATCTGACCGAGGTACACCCGCAGGCGCAGGGCTTCATGCGCACCCTGGTCGACCGGTTGGCGCAGGGCGCGGTGTTCCTGGTCGACTACGGATTTCCCGAGCGGGAGTATTACCACGCACAGCGCCAGATGGGCACCGTAATGTGCCACCAGGCGCACCGCATGGATGACAACCCGCTGGTCGATGTCGGTGCCAAGGACATCACGGCGCATGTGAACTTCAGCGGCATTGCACTGGCGGCGCAGGAGGCGGCACAGGAGTCCGGCACATCAGCCGCGTGGCATCTGCTGGGCTACACCAGCCAGGCCCGTTTTCTATTGAACTGCGGTCTGGCAGGCATGATGGAGTCCGTCAGCCTGCGCGAGCGCAGCATGGCCGAAAAACTGGTGACGGAGCATGAAATGGGCGAACTGTTCAAGGTAATCGGTTTCTGCCGGGGTTTGCCCTGGGACGCGATCGGTTTTTCTCAGGGCGACCGCAGCCACAGCCTGTGAGCACACGCCCATGATCCGCTGGTTGATTGTCGTTTTCCTGGTCTTGATCCTGATCAACTGGTTCTCACCGTTCCTGCACAAGATCGGGTTCGGAAAGCTGCCGGGCGATTTCCGTTTTCGGCTGTTTGGCCGGGACTTCTACCTGCCGGTTGCCACCACGGTGCTGGTCAGCATGGCGGCCGCACTGGTGGCGCGCGCGTTGTGAAGCCCTCGGGCGCGCTGTCGCATGTCGCCCTGCTGGCACTGGTTTATGGCGCTTTCATCAGCCTGGGCCTGCCTGATGGCGTGCTCGGTGTTGCCTGGCCGGCGATGCGCTCCGGTCTGGGCCAGGCGCTGGAAGCGGCCGGGCTGATCACCTTCATTCTGACGGCGTGTTCAGCCGCGTCCGGATTCGCCAGCGGCATGGTGCTGGCGCGCCTGGGTACAGGATCGGTCGTGGCCATCAGCGGCTTTTTGACCGGCCTGGCATTGCTCGGTTTTGCGTTTGCGCCGTCGTTCGGCTGGATCCTTTTGCTGACGGTGCCGCTGGGCCTGGGCGCCGGCTCGGTCGACGCCGGCCTGAACCATTTCGTGGCGCGGCACTACAGCGCGCGCCACATGAACTGGCTGCATGGATGCTGGGGCATTGGCGCCACCCTGGGGCCGGCCATCATGGGTTCGGCACTGGCCGCCGGCGCGGGATGGCAGGGGGGCTACCGCACGATCGCCGGGATCCAGTTGATCCTTGCGGCGCTGTTCGTGTTCAACCTACGGCTGTGGCAGCGCGAACCGGAACGACTGCAAGCCACGCAGGAACCGTCCGCAGGCGGCATGGCGCGCAAGCAGCCGCCCGCCTGGGCGACCTGGGTGGCCGCTGCCGTGTTCCTGGTCTACACGACGATCGAACTCGGCACCGGTCTGTGGGCGGCCAGTATCCTGGTCGATGGTCGCGGCAAGGACCCGGTGAGTGCCGGCGTGTGGGTGGCCTGCTTTTTTGGCGCCATCATGACCGGACGATTTGCGATTGGCCTGGTGGCGGATCGGCTGGGCAACCGGCGGCTGGTGCGCGCCGGCATCGTGGCCGCGCTGGCCGGTACTGCCTTGTTCGGAGCCGGCCCCTTGCCCGATGCCTTGTCTCTGCTCGGCTTGGTGCTGATGGGGCTGGGCTGCGCACCGATTTACCCCTCGCTGATGCATGAGGCAACCCGCCGCTTCGATGCCGTGACCGCCCGGCGCGTCATCGGGCGCCAGGTCGCCTTCGCCTATGTCGGCTGCGCGCTGGGTCCGGCTGCGCTGGGCTTGCTGGGTGCGCGCGTCGGTTTGTGGGCCATCATGCCGGCGATCGGCCTGGCGCTGCTGGCGATGTGGTGGCTGACCTGGCGGCTCGATCGCGTGACCTGAGGGTGTCGTCGCCTCCAACCCTGGCTGCGCCAGGCCCCCCGAGGCGGTGCCAGAAAACTGGGGAGCGGCAATCGCCCGAGCCCACGCCCGGCGGCGCGATGGCACTTGAAGCGACGCGGCACGTCCCCATGTGCCCGCTAGCGGTACCGGTGTTGATGCGGTGCCAGTTCCATCGCCGAATCGGAATGCCAGCATGAGCGAACCTGTCCACATCGTCTGTCCCCACTGCCACACCACCAACCGATTGGCGCAGTCCGACCTGCCCAACGCGCCCGACTGCGGGCGTTGTCATCAGCCCCTGTTCATGGCCCATTCGACTGCCCTCGATGCCGCGGCGTTCGAGCGCCACATCGGTCGCAACGACATCCCGGTGTTGGTCGATTTCTGGGCGCCCTGGTGCGGACCGTGCCGGCAAATGGCGCCCGCCTTCGAGCAGGCGGCTGCCCAGCTCGAACCGGGTGTGCGACTGGCCAAGGTCGACACCGAAGCGGTGCAGGGGCTGGGGCAGCGCTTCAATATCCGCAGCATTCCGACGCTGGCATTGTTTCGCGGCGGGCGCGAGATCGCGCGCCAGGCCGGCGCCATGGGAGCAGCCGACATCGTGCGCTGGACGCGGGCGCAGCTCGGTTGATCGAACGCGGCGTCCAGCGCATGGCGCCGCAAGGCAACTCTGCTCGCGTGGCGGGAGCGGCGAGTGTCAAGCGTCTTGAACGCGACGGCGTCGGCGCGCGATGCTACCGATGGTCAACAATCCGGCCAGCATCAACGCCCAGGCTTCGGGCTCGGGCACCGCGGTGGCGATGATGCTGCCACCGGTGGCCGGGCTGAAATTGAAGCTGGTGATCTTGTAGCTGTCAGCCTGCGCAGTGAATACCGCGTTGTCGAACGCATCAGGAGCCAGCGCCGCCAGGCTGTTGTCGGCCTGGCGCTCCTGGAAGAAGGTAGCGAGGTTGAACTCACCGCTGCCACCGAAGGCGTTCGGATCGGTGGCTCCCAGGAATCGGAACTCGGCATTCAGGTGTGCCAGATCCAGCGGCTGCCCGCCCTTGAAGATCACCAGGTCGGTGTTGAAGCCGCCCAAGCCATTGCTCTCCACCTCCAGAATCATCTTGCTGCCGGCCAGCGCGGTGAAGGAGCCGTCGATCTCCAGCGTGCCGGGTGAGTTGCCCGGCGCGAAGATGCCGTAGTTGGTGATGTTGCCGGTGATGGTGCCGCTGCCGCCCAGGAATCCGTTGCTGCCGATCACGATGGTTGGCGCGACCAGCGTGCTGTTGATCAAAACAACTGTGCCGGTACCACCATCCTCGTCGCCTATGGCCGTCTTGTTGCGCCTGACACCCACCCATCCGGCGGTGACGCTGGAATTTTCGCTGACCAGCAAGGTGCCGTCCGAACCCTTGTCGCGCGCGACGATGAGTTGTCCGTCGCCGATGTTGACGCTGCTGGCTCCGCGAACACGCATCAGGGCGCTGCCGTCGCGGCCGATACGGACCATGCCCAGGCCGGGCGCGGCCTGAATGTTGATCTGCGAGCCGCCGGTCATCGTCAGGCTGCCATCACCGAATGGCCGCACCAGTGTGCCGCCGAGGAACACGCCAGCGCCGTTGGAGCCCTGGTTACTGATAGTGAGCACGCTGCCATTGGCCATGGTCGCGACACCGATGCCGCCGCCATCGCCGACGACAAGGAATGCCCCAGCCTGGTTGCCGCCCGTGTATTGACCGGACAGATTGACTGTCGCGCGGTCCAGTTTGAGCACGCCGGTCCCGACGCCTCCCACAATGATGCCACCAGAGTCGATCGAACCAAAATCAGTCAGGGTGAATTGTCCGAAACTTTGCGGCCCCCAGCCGACTGCGAGGAAAGGGTCGCTGCCAGTCATTCGAATTTCAGAGCCAACGCCAGAGACCAGCGCAATACCCTTGCCGCCGGGGGTCGTGCTGCTATTGTCGCCAATGTGCAGCGACGTATTACGCGGGTCAGCGATGGTCGATGCGGCCTGCCCGTACATCAGCAGCTTGCCGCCCTGTGTGATATTGAGTTCGCCATTGCCATCGCGTCCCACGCGCAACAACGGGTTGAAAGCCTCGGTGGGCCCTCCGCCAGCGACCACCGACTGCGACGACATCTGCACCACGGAGCCAGCCCCGGCAATGTTGAGCGTACCGGACGACGCGGACCCACGGCCGAGAGAAATATTGGCCGCCGTGCTGCCCTCCGCCAGTGTCGCGGCGATCTCGAGACGTCCGCCGTTGCGCACGTTGACTACGCCGGTGCCGTTGCGCCCAATATCCATCGACGGGCTGCCGATCTCGCCGCTGTTGGCAGCTGCGCGGTAGATTCCAGCAAAAGCTTGATCGCAATTGGCGGCAGCGACCCTTGCGAATAGCATACGGGTGATGATCTGCCAATCGATGCCTGTGACGGATAACTTCCAAGACCCTGAGTGCGTCGAACGCCCCTGGGGCTGGTTTGAAACCGTCTGCGAGCGACCGGGCTGCAAGATCAAGCGCATCGGCGTATCGCCCGGTCAGCAACTCAGCCTGCAACGACACCAGCACCGTGCCGAGCACTGGGTGGTCGTAGTCGGTACCGCTGTCGCCACGGTTGGCGCGCGGGTCGTTGGGCTACAGGTCGGGGAACACATAGACATCGCGGTTGGAGAGGTGCATCGGCTTGCGAACCGGACCGCGCAGGCGATGGAACTGGTCGAAGTCCCGTTCGGCGCAGTGCTTGACGAAAACGACATCGAACGCTGGCCAGACGACTGCGGCCGGCTCCAGGCGCTGCGGTCATGACGCGCCGGTTGGTATTCATCACGCACCCCAACGTGGTGGTCGATCCCCAATTGCCGGTGCCGCGCTGGCCCTTGTCCGAACGCGGGCTTGGCCGGATGCGTGCGGCGCTTTCCCAGCCCTGGGTCCGTTCGCTGACTGCCGTCTGTTGCAGCGGCGAACAGAAAGCGATCGATGGTGCGCAGATTCTCGCAACCCATTGCGGCTTGCCGGTTGTGCGCGTGGAGGAATTGGGAGAGAACGACCGCTCCTCGACCGGTTTCCTGCCACCTCTCGCGTTCGAGGCCATGGCGGACCAGTTCTTCGCCCGTCCGCAGGATTCGGTGCGGGGCTGGGAACGCGCCTGTGACGCCCAGGCGCGCATCGTGCGGGCAGTGCGTGGCATCGTGCGGACCGACCGCAGCGATGGCGTGATCGCGATCGTGTCGCATGGCGCGGTCGGAACCCTGCTGTATTGCCACCTGACGCACCAGCCGATCGATCGACGCTGGGACCAGCCGGCCAACGGCGGGGGCAACTACTTTGGCTTTTCTTTGCCCGATCGCGTCGAAGGGTGGTGGCAACCGATCGACCCAACTCCGGGGTGATGTGCGCCATCCGTCCGTAGTGGCCGGTTACAGCGGGGTTACCGCCTATGCGCTGGTAGGATGCTGCTTCATCCAATGCCGCGACAGGCGCCGGCCGCAAGTGGCCGGTCGCAGCGTCTGCCGGCGTCACTGCCATCACTTCATTTACCGGGATCGCAAATTGGAATCACAGCCAAACCAGCACCCCATCGACGCAACCGTCTTTGATGGCCTGCAGGGCCTCAGGGTCTGCGTCGACGTGGGCGGCACCAAGGTGGCAGTCAGCGTGGCCGACAGTCAAGGTATTCGCGGACGGGTTGCCGAACCCACGGCAAAGCGGGGCAGCAACGATGCGCTGGCGCTGCAGGTGCTGCGCCTGATCGACGCAAGTTGCGCGTTGGCCGGTGTCGCTGCCGAGGCTGTCGCCGCGGTGGGCGTAGCTGCTTGCGGGCCTTTCGTGATCCAGGGTGGGTGCGTGGAACTGGCGGCGCCCAATATCTGCGGCGGACTCGCCGGCAAGGCACGTGGCTTGCCCAACGATTGGAATAGCGCGCTGCTGGAGGCGCCGCTGCGCGCCCGGTTCGCCAAGGTGACCGTGGCCAACGATGCGATTGCCGCCTTGATGGCCGAACGCCGCTGGGGTGCGTTGCAGCGCATGGACCATTGCGCCTACGTTACCTGGAGCACCGGCATCGGCATCGGCTTGTGCGTCGACGGCCATGTACTGCATGGCAAGAACGGCAATGCCGGGCATGCCGGCCACATGTTCGTCAACGACAACCTGGACGCGTTGTGTGGTTGCGGCAACATCGGTGACGTGGAAGGGCAGGTTGCCGGCAATGCCGTGGCACGGCGTTTCGCGTCGCACGGTTACCACGACGCGGCGGTGCTGCTGGCCGCGGCCCGAAACGGCGACGCATCGGCATTGGCGATCGCCGACGCACTGTGCCTGGTGATGGGGCGCATGTTGTACAACCTTGTCGCGACGCTGGACCTTCAGGGCATCAGCATGGGTGGCAGCGTGTTCTCCCATCACCACGAGTTCCTGCTGCCCAGACTGCGCATCCATATCGACGGCAAGCTGCCGGCCCTGACGCAGGGATGTGTCCTGACGGGCGCCGGCCTGGGTGACAAGGTCGGCGACTACGCCGCCCTGGCTCTGACGCTGTAATTGCCCCCATTCCTGGCTGCGCCAGGCCCCCCGAGGGGGTGCAAGAAAACTTGGGAGCGGCCCGGCGTTTTCTTGGCGCCTGCCAGCTCACGGCTCGATCGTCCATTGGTGCGCGCATTTCTTGCAGCACACCAGCGCCTGGCCATTGCGCCGGTTTTCCTCGACCAACGTCATGCTGCCATAGGTCGTGCATTGCGGGCAGTTGGCCTGGTTGGCTACCTGCTCGGCATGCATCAACAGATACAGATAGCGCCGCAGGGCCCACAACCCGATGCCGCCACTGATCAGCACCAGTGCCACGTTGACCAGTTTGCCCGACGCGCTGGAGCTGGAGAATGCTTCCATGCTGCCCATGAGCGCGATGACGCACAGGAAGGCCAGCAGCATGTGTGCATGGCTGGACAACAACTCGCGCTCGTACCATTTGCGAAATCCGACCTTTCGGATGCCTTCGGCCAAGGATCGGTTGAGCAGATTCATGCCCGATGCTGGCACAAATCCGAACCTTGTGCCCGGTCGCGCCGACGGCCCGACACCGGACAGGCGATCATTTCGCGCGCAGGCTCAAGGCCAGTACCTTTGCCGCCACGCAGCGGCCCTGGGCCTGGCCGCCCCGCACGCCGAAGCCGAAATGGATGCCCGCGTACAGGCGTGAGCGCGCGGCTTCGTCGGCGGCGGCCTCGAAACTGGCAAAGTTGCGCGGGCCCCAGCCCCGGTCGTTGTGGGTGTTGTCGGTGAACCGGGTCTGCGTGCCGAACACTTTGGCCAGAATGGCGGCCGCTGCGCTCGATTGCACCGAGTGGGCCGACGGATATTCAGGGAACGGCGGCGTCGTCAGCAGCGTCGGTACCCAGTTGCTGTCGATCGCCAGTTGCACATAGGTCACCGGTCGCAGCAGGCTGTGGCTGTATTTGGCGTGCCAGGCAGCGATGAACGCGTCGGCCATCGCCAGGTTGAGTTGTGCCAGCAGCTGGGCCGCGTCGGCCAGGCTGGCCTTGCGCTCCTTGAGCAGGTCGGTGGCAATGAATGCCCAGTGACCGGCTGGGGTCGGCGTCTTGCCCGGATCGTCGGCCCAATACAGGGCGATCTGTCGCTGTTCCTGGGTGGCCTGCTGGCTGATGCGGTAGACCTCCTGGGCGTCCTTGTAGATATCCGAACCTTTGTCCAGCGCATAAGGTGGCGGCGCAGGCGCTGGGCAGACGGTCGGGCTTTCGAGCACGAACGGGCGGTTGTTGCCCCAGCGCGGCAGCAGGGCCGGTGCGTAGGCCGGCGGCGTCGGGCTCCATTGGCCCTCGCCGCTGGGCCGCACATAGTTCGGAATGTCGCGCCGCGGCGGACCCCAGGCCTCATGGCCGCCATCGGTGCGGGCCCAGGTCATCAGCGCCATCGCCATCAGCTTGCCAAAGCTCGCCGAGCGGTTGACCACGTCCGGACTGCGGTCGGCCGGATCGAAGTCCTGCGCATGGCGCAGCACCATGTCGCGTTCCAGCAGGTCGATGCGGGCCTTGTTCTCGGCACTGGCGTTGCCAAACATCATACGCGTCATGGTGGCCAGCGCGGCGTTGGCCACAGTTGGCCAGTGCAGGGATTCGTCGGGCTGTGCCCAGGGCAGCGAACTGAGCTCGTTCAGCTGCCCGGCCAGGCTCTGGTACTCCGGCATGCCGGGCACGACCGATTCGTAGAGCGCCAGCGACAGGTAGGCCAGCGCGCGCGACGCCACCGGCGGGCTGAAACCGGGCGTCTGCTGGGTCAGTTGCAAGGCCAGATTGAACCAGTCGGTGACCAGTGCGGCGCTGTAGGCGTTGGTCGGTCGGTCTGCAGGTGTAGTCGACTGGGCAAGGGCAGCGCCGGCCATCAGCATCGGCACAACGGCCAGGGCGAGCCAGCAGCGCAGGCGTGCGATCGTCGTCATGGCGACTTCCACAGGCTGACGCCCGCAGCCTGGTCCACCAGATAGGAGTTGCCTGCTACGGCACCGTACCAGGCGCTCCAATCACGGTGTGGCCATCGCACCCGCAGCTTCACATCCTTCGCGCTGCCCAGTCCGAAATGCATGAAACCGAGGTGGCCGCTGGCATGGCCGCCGCCGATGGTCAGTTCCTGGCGGATCACGCGCCCGCCCAGGTCGACCTCGACCCAGGCGCCGATGGCGTCGCGGTTGCCACCGCTCTGGCGCAGCCGCAGTTGCAGCCATGCGCCGGGTACGGCCGGTTGCGCGGCGGTGCCGGTGCCGACATTGCGCCACAACTGTGCCTTGTCCCAGCGGTTGACGACCAACATGTCGAGCATGCCGTCGCCGTTGAGGTCCACCAGCAAGCCGCCCCGCCCGCGCCGGTAGCTCGCGATGCCAGCTTGCTGGCCGGTCTCGACGAACTGGCCGTCGGCGCGCTGCAGCAGCAGGTTGTTCGGATCCAGCGTTGCGAAATCGGGCATGCTGGCTACGTTGCCCTTGACGACGAACAGGTCGGTCAGGCCATCGTGGTTGACGTCGGCAAACTGCGCATGCCAGGCAGTCGAGGGGTGGATGTCGCCGCCTACATACGGCCGATGGGCGGTGACGCCGCGCTTGAAGGCCATGTCGCGGTAGCTGGGCTTGTCACCGCTGCCCTCGAGCACCTGCAGCTTGTTGTCGGACATGCTGGTCAGGAACACCGCCGGTCGGCCATTGCCGTCCAGGTCGTGGCTGGCGATGCCCATGCCCCAGACCTGCAGCGGCCGCCAGCCCTCGGCTTCGGAGTACAGCCGCGGCGGCTGGCCCGGCGCGATGCGCCACAACTGCTCCTGGCCACCCTTGAAATACTCGCGGTCGTTGCTGACCCGCAGCGCCACATCACCCCGGCCACTCCAGTCCGAGAACAGCATCGACAGCGCGCAATGGCCGGGCGCCAGCGGCATCGGATCGGCAAATCCGCGCCCAGCCGCGGCCGGGCGCAGCAGGCTGCCCGGGGTGCAGCTGCCCCAGGGAAAGTCGTGCTTGCTGCGATCGACATAACTGCCGATCGCCAGCGTGGGCCATTCCTGGCCTTTCTCCCAGGTCGCGCTGAAGGCGCTGTGCCAGGCGTTGTCGGCGCGCATGCGCCAGCGATCATTGGCGCGTTCGAATCGACAGCCCCCCAGGCCCCGGAACAGTTGGACCTCACCGACCCGCAGTACGACCAGGTCGCTGTTGCCATCGGCATCGATGTCGATCGGATAAGCGCCATTGGCGCCGGTCAGTTCCAGCCCGGAATTTTCTTCCACCAGTTTGATCGGCCCGCCGCGTGTGCTGCGGTTGCGATACAGCCTGGCCTTGGCCACACCCCCGGTGGCATAGACCTCGGGCAGTCCATCGCCGTCGCAGTCAAAGCTGGCCACGCCACCGCCAACCTGGAACTCGAAGTCGCCCTCGAAGCGGCTCTGCAGGCCGGCGCTGTCGGTTTCTTCGACAAATCGCACCAGGGTGGGATCACCCGGTGCGGCTCCGGCATGGACGGCCACCAGCGCGGCGACCGCAACTGCAGCCCGGATTGTGGTGGTGGCGAATCCGTCCATCGCCCGAGTAGATCGCAACGTGGCCATCTGCATCGCGGGAATCACCTTTTCGCGGCCGATCCTTGCGGTGCTCAGCACACCCCAGACGACTTCTTTCATGTGGGCTCCAATGTGTGCGGCGCAGAACGGGCGACGACATCAACCAAGCCGACGTCGGCACCGCTGGCCGCGTTTGGTGGTGAACTGCCTTGTGCCAGCGGACCCACCGGAAACGAGGACTCGGCGCGCACCGGCCGCAGGTACCGGTGCCATGCCACTGCCGCCGCGCCAACGGCCGCCGCCTGCAAGCCGTAACGGGCAGCGCGGACCCGGGGCGCGGGCACGCCGGCGCTGTCGGCGTATTGCGCAACGACGCGGATCGCGTTGTCCAGCAGTTCGGGGCGGGTGGTGCACGACTGCCCGCCGACCACCACCATGCGCGGGTTGAACATCACATCCAGATTCTGGATCAGCACACCCAGATAGCGGGCCGCACGCTCGCTTCCGGCGGCCGTGCCCAGGGCACGGGCACCGATGAAAGTTTCGGCGCAGCCGCGGCGCCCGCAGGAACACAGTTCGCCGTCGACCTGCATGATGCTGTGGCCGATCTCGCCGGCCATGCCGCGCGCGCCCGTGAACAGATGGTCGTTGAGCACGATGCCAGCGCCCACGCCGACGTCGCAACTGATGAAGATCAGCGGGTCGGCATCGTCGACGGACGCGAACTCGTATTCGCCCAACGCGGCGGCGTCGGCGTCGTTGTGCAGATGGATTTCCACGTCCGGCACGCCGGATTCCCGCAGCGCTTCGGTCAGCATCGCGTGAAACGAGAGATCGCGCCAGCCCAGGTTGGGTGCGAATCGCACCAGCGCTGCCATTTCATCGATGGCGCCGGGAAGGCACACACCGATGCCCGACAGCACGAGATGGTCGCCGGCCAGCGCGCGCCAGGCCTGGATCACCATGTGTGCGAGCTGATCGCACACCTTGCGTGCATCGGTGCTGCCCATCGCTCCGTCGGTCGCATGCAACACCTCGCCGGTCAGCGACACAGTCACCAGCCGCATTTGCTGCACGCCGATCTCGACGCCGATCAGGGCCCGCGCCGAGGCATCGAGTTCCAGTGGCGTGGAGGGCCGGCCCATGCCCTCACCGGCGACCGCTGCGCCGGATTCGCGGATCCAGCGTTCGTCCAGCAATTCACGCACCAGCGCGCTGACGGTTGACTTGGTCAGGCCGCTGGCCTGCGCCAGCCGCGCCCGTGACTGGCCCGGCTGCACGCGCAGCAGTCGCAACAGCACGCTGCGGTTGATGCGTTTGAGCAGTTGCTGGTCTCCCTTGGTTTTCATGCCGCTGTCAGCGCGCCGGCCGCGCAAACTGCTCCTTCCCGGCGGGTTGTTTTCCCGCGATGATCATGCCCAACACCTCATCCTCGGTCACGTCCTGGGTGCGGTAGGTGCCGACCAACTTGCCATTCTTCATCACGGCCAGCCGGTCGCTGAGCGCGAACACATCGTGCATGTCGTGGCTGACCAGGAAGATGCCGACACCATCGGCCTTGAGTTGGCGCACCAGGTTGCCGACCATCGCGGTTTCCTCCGGGCCCAGCGCCGCAGTAGGTTCGTCCATGATCAGGATGCGGGCGTTGAAGTAAATCGCGCGCGAGATCGCCACCACCTGGCGCTGCCCGCCCGAGAGCCGGCGCACTGGCGTGCGCACATTGGTGAAGTTCTTGTTCAGGCGCTTGAAAACAGTGCGCGCGTCGGCGTCCATGCGGTGGTCGTCCAGCGTGCGCCAGCGGGTCAGCAGTTCGCGGCCCAGGAACAGATTGGCCACCGCGTCCAGGTTGTCGGCCAGCGCCAGTGTCTGGTAGATCGACTCGATGCCCAGGCGCTGCGCGTCGGCCGGCGCGCGCACATGCACCGGCTTGCCGTCGATGACGACCTCGCCGCTGTCGATCGGATAGGCGCCGGCCAGCATCTTCATCAGCGTCGACTTGCCGGCGCCGTTGTGGCCCAGCACCGCGACGACTTCGCCGGGGTACAGGTTCAGGCTGACATCGTCGACCGCGTGCACACCGCCAAAGGCCTTGCGGATGTTGCGCAGTTCGACCAGGCAGCGCGATGGGTCAGCCGTTGTTTTTTTGTCGGTCGCCGGGGGCGTCGCGGTGGTGTTCATTGCAGCTCCCCGGTCCATTTGCGATACACGACGTCGAACACCACGGCTGCGATCAGCACCTGGCCGATGATGACGTAGCGCCAACCGATCGGCACGTCGAGCAGCAGCATGCCGCTGTCGATCGACTGCATGATCAGCGCGCCCAGCACCGATCCCAGGATCGAGCCGCTGCCACCGGCAAGGGCGGTGCCGCCGATCACGGTGGCCGCGATGACCAGCAATTCCATATTGGTGCCCAGCGAGTTGGTGCCGGCGTTGAGCCGGGCGATCGACACGATGGCTGCGACGGTTGTCAGCACGGCCAGCAGGGCGAACAGCATCAGCATCACGCGCCGCACCGGAATGCCAACCAGCGCTGCGGCATCCGGGTTTCCGCCCATGGCGAACACATAGCGGCCAAAGCGCGTGCGATGCACCAGGAACGAGACGAAGAGCGCCACCGCGATCCAGATCAGCACCGGGATCGGAATGCCCTGCGGCGCTGACTTGTTCGGAATCTGGTAGGCGTTCATCGCTGCGACGAAGCCGATGACGATGACCAATGGCACCGCAGTCATCAGGCTGTCGACCCACAACGCATTGGTGGGTACGCCGTAAGCCTGGCGGGCCCGGCGCTGGCTGACCTTCCACCAGACCAGGGCCGCGCACATCAACAGGCCCAGCGCCCAGCTGGCGGTGGTGCCGATGGCGCCGTCATAACCGCCGCCCAGGCGCAGGAAAAATTCGTTCGTGATCGGCTGCGTGCGCCCGTCGGCGACCAGGAATGCGGCGCCGCGAAACGACATCAGGCCGCCCAGCGTGACGACAAAGGAGGGCACACCGATGACGGCAGTCAGGTAACCCTGGTACATCGCGACCGCGATCGCGGTGGCAAGGCCGGCCAGCGCGGCGGTGGGCCAGGGCCAGTTGAAGCTGTACATCAGCGTGGCGATCAGCACGCCGATGAATCCGAGTACCGAGCCGACCGACAGGTCGATGTGGCGCGCGACGATGATCAGCACCATGACCGTGGCCAGGATGCCGACGACCGCGGTTTGCTGGGCAATGTTGTACAGGTTCTCAGGTGACAGGAAAATGCCATTGGACATGGCGTTGAAGGCCAGCGCGATAACCACCAGCACGGAGGCCATCAGCACCATGCGCCAGTCGATCGAGGCGCGCCGCAGCGATTGAAGAGTCTGGTTCATGTTGTCCTTTCGCCTGTGCGGGCGAGCCAAACGACCGCAAACAGGTCCGGCGATGAGAACGGGCTGCCGTGGAGCCCGCTTGGACCACGTGCCGAGCGGCAGATGGTCAGCCGGCGCCCGTCGGCGCGCAGTGCGCGGCGGGCAGCCGGGGTCAGTGCCTGCTGTTTACTTGCAGGCGGCGACTTTCTTGTCGGTCACGCCTTTGCACAAGGCGTCTTTGGTGATCCAGCCGGCCTTGACCACGGCATCCAGATTACTCTGGGTCACCGGGATCGGCTTGAGGAACTGGGCCATCACCTTGATCTTCTTCTCGCCACCACTCCACTCAGCGGACTTGGAGGCCTTCTTGCCTGCGGCCAGTTCAACCGCTGCAGCTGCCGATTCGCGGCCCAGCTCGCGCGCGTCTTTCCACACCGAGACGGTCTGGCTTCCCAGCGCGACGCGGTTCAGCGCCGCATGGTCGCCGTCCTGGCCGGACACCGGAACACCCTTGAGGCCCTTGGCGGTCAGTGCCGCAACCACGCCGCCGGCCATGCCGTCGTTGGAGGCCACCACCGCGTCGACCTTGCCACCGTTCTTGGTCAGGATCTGCTCCATGTTCTTCTGCGCGACCTCGGGCTTCCAGCCGTCGGTGTACTCATCACCGACGATCTTGATGTCGCCCTTCTTGATCGCAGCGTCCAGCACTTCCTGTTGGCCTTCGCGCAAGAAGTTGGCATTCGGATCGGTGGGTGAGCCCTTGATCATGGCGTAGTTGCCCTTGGGCTTGGCGGCCAGTACGGCGCGTGCCTGCATGCGGCCAACTTCCTTGTTGTCGAACGTGATGTAGGTCACACCGGGCGCCTCGATCAGCCGGTCATAGGCGATCACCGGGATCTTTTGCTGGTTGGCCTTGTTGACCGCCGGCAGGATCGCGTCCTTGTCCATCGCCAGCACGATCAGCACCTTGGCACCCTTGGCGATCAGACCGTCGATGTCGGAGAGCTGCTTCTCGGGCGAGCCGCCGGCGTCGGCGCTGATGTACTTGGCGCCCGATTTTTCCAGCTGGGTCTTGATGGCCCCTTCGTCGGTCTTCCAGCGCTCCTCCTGAAAATTGGACCAGCTCACGCCGACCGTGGCTTGGGCAAAGGCGGCAACCGAACCCATGGCCAGTGCCAGGGCGGTGAGGTGACGTTTGAATTGCATTCATTTCTCCAGTTGGTAGGCCCGCTCGGGCTCGGATTCGTGTCGCGCATCACGGCCTGGATCGATGGCGCAACACTGCGCTGAGCCTGCAATCCGATGCCGCGTCCGGGCGATTGTGTGGACGGCTGTCTACTTAGTTCGACCGGTGAACCAAGTATGGAGGAGCCGATTGCAAGTCGGTATTGGTGCAAACCCTAGTGCGCTGGCGGGTCGACCCGGCCCGCTCTGTCGCAGGCACTAATATATCGACGATATACTTTTGCCATATCGGACCAACCGGACCAACCGGACCAACCGGATCGCCGGCCATCGCGCCACCCGCCCGCGGCGCACGTCTATGCGCCGTCAACCCTGCTGCACCCAGCGGCAACACCAGGAGCCGCTTGTGAAAAATCCCCGCTGGCAAGGCATCTTCCCCGCCATCACCACCAAGTTCCATGCCGATGAGCGCATCGATGCCGAAGGCACCGCGCGGCACATCGACTTTCAGATCCGCAACGGCATCCATGGACTCGTCACCTGTGGCTCGCTGGGCGAAGCCAGCACCCTGACGCTGGAGGAAAAGCTGCAAGTCACCCGGATTGCGCTCGACGCCAGCGCCGGTCGCATTCCCGTGCTGGCCAATGTGTCCGAGACCAGCACCCGCGAGGCATTGCGCTTCATCGAGGGCGGTAACCGGATGGGCGTGGCGGGCTACATGGTCATGCCTTCGGTGATCTATGTCGCCGATGAGCGCGAAGCGATGGCCAATGTGCGCGCCATGGCGCAGGCCGCGCAAAGGCCGCTCATGATCTACAACAATCCGATCGCCTATCGGGTCGACCTCAAACCCGAGCACATGCTCGAGCTGGCCGATTGCGAGTGGATCGCCGCCATCAAGGAAAGCTGCGGCGATACACGCCGCATCACCGATCTGCGCCATGTGCTGGGCGATCGCTATCAGTTGTTCCTGGGCGTCGACGATCTGGCGTTCGAGGGCCTGACCCTGGGATGTGACGGCCTGCTGGCGGGTGTTGGCTGCGCCTTTCCACGTGAAACCGTGGCCTTGTACGACCTGATCAAAGCGGGCAAATACCCTGAGGCGCTCACGCTGTACCAGTGGATGACGCCGATGCTGCACCTGGACGTTTCGACCAAACTGGTGCAGAACCTCAAGCTCATCGATCTGCTGGTCGGCGTGGGCACCGAACACATGCGCCGCCCGCGCCTGCCGCTGATTGGCCAGGAGCGCGCGTTCGTCGAAAAGATCGTTGCGCAGGCGCTGGCGACCCGTCCGGCCAAATACCTGTCGGTGCCCTGAGCCGTTTCGCACTCAACGCCGTCGTTGCCACGGGCCATCCCTCTGCAATGAGCACCCGAATCCGTACCGGCACAGGCAAGGCCGCTGTTGCCGCGTCCGCAGCGTGGTCCGCATGGTCCGGCCACACCTTGATCGCCGGCGAGGCAGAAGGCAACCTGCTGTGGTCCGACGTCGGGCTGAGTTTCTGGGGCGGCATCGATCCCGCCAGCGGTGTCGTGATCGACCGCCACCATCCGCTTTGTGGCCGCAGCGTACGCCATGCGGTTCTGGCCATTCCCGCTGGACGGGGATCATGCACCGGTAGCAGTGTGATGCTGGAATTGCTGCTCAGCGGCAATGCGCCCAGCGCCCTGATCCTGGCCGGTCAGGACGACATCCTGCTGCTGGGTGTGCTGGTGGCCAAGCTCATGTTCGGTCACAGCATACCGGTCGTCTCCGTCGATCCGCAGCACTTCACCGCGCTGCGGCATGTCGATGCCATTCGCGTGGCCGCGCAAGCGGCTGATGCTGCCCAGGAGCTGGCAACTACCGTTGCGCGCGCTGCTACTGACGGGTCAGAAGGCCGGATGTGCCTGGTGGCGCATCCGGCCCGGGCTACGACGCTGGCTCTGAGCCCGCTGGACCAGCGCATGCGCGCTGGCGAACTCGGGCGGGCCAAACAGGTGGCGCTGGAGATCATCATCCACATGGCGCAGGCCTCAGGCGCAACCGAGCTGATCGACATTGCGCAGGCGCATATCGATGGCTGCATCTACACCGGCTCGGGCAGCCTGCGCTTTGCCGAACAACTGGTCGCCTGGGGTGGGCGTGTCGCGGTGCCGACAAGCCTGAATGCGATTTCGGTCGACCGTTGCGGGTGGCGCCAGCAGGGTATCCCAGCCGCATTCGGCGAGCCTGCAGAAGCGCTGGCGCAGGCCTATGTCGATCTGGGCGCCGCGCCGACCTACACCTGCGCGCCCTATCTGCTGGACAGCGCGCCGGTCGCGGGTCAACATATCGCCTGGGCCGAGTCCAACGCGGTTGTGTATGCCAATAGCGTGATCGGCGCGCGCACCGCGAAATACCCGGACTTCCTCGATATCCTGATGGCGCTGACCGGCCGTGCCCCGGCCTGTGACTGTCATCTGGACGCACTGCGCAAGGCCCGGATCCGGGTCGATCTGGTGGGTCTTTCGCATCGGGTTGACGAGTCGCTGTATCCACTGCTCGGGTACCACGTCGGCCTGCTGTCGGGTCGACATATTCCGGTGATATGCGGGCTGGAAAACGCGAAACCAACCCGGGATGACCTGCGCGCCCTCGGCGCGGCGTTCGCAACCACGTCCTCGGCTCCGATGTTCCACATTGCCGGCATTACCCCGGAAGCGGCGGATGCGCAGGTGGCGCTCGGCGGTGTGCCTGCCATTGCCGAGCACACCGTGGCACTGACCGAACTAGCGCAGGCCTGGCGCGCGCTGAACACGTCGCACGCCGAAACGGTGGAACTGGTCGCACTGGGCAATCCCCATTTTTCAGCGGACGAGGTCAGCGCGCTGGCCGTGTTGTGCGCCGGTCGCGTCAAGTCGGTCTCGGTCGAGATCGTTGTCACCACCAGCCGGCATGTACTTGCGCAGGCGGCGGTGGCCGGGCCGGTGGCAAGCCTGAAAGCGTTCGGCGTGCGGTTCGTGGTCGACACCTGCTGGTGCATGTTGCAGGAGCCGGTCATTCCGGTGCATGCGCACAGCATCATGACAAACTCTGGCAAATACGCGCACTACGCCCCCGGCCTCGTGGGGCGCAAGACCTGTTTTGGTTCGCTGCGCGATTGCGTCGAAGTCGCCTGTAGCGGGCGGGCGCCCGCCCGCATGCCCGACTGGTTGACTACGGGTCAGCCGGCAGTTGGAATGCAAGCATCTTTCCCGGGCGCAAACGAATGACTCCCCTGCATTGCGCCGAAGTGGCGCGTGTCCAGGCCATCGCGCGGCGTACGATGCCTCGGAGCGCCATTGCATGAGCCGCAGGGCCGCTCCCAAGGCGAATGCCGCAGTGCGCAGCACGCAGGCTGGTCCATTGTTACTTACGCCTGCCGTGGCCGCGAAGGGCGCCGGACGGCAGCCCAAGCGCAGGGTGGCCGACCTCGCCTACGACGCGATCGAAACCTTGTTCTCGACCCTGCAGCTGGAACCCGGCAGCCCGATCGTCGAAACCGACCTGATCGAACGCACCGGGCTCGGGCGCACGCCGGTGCGCGAAGCGCTGATGCGGATGGTCTCATGCGGGTTGATCGTGCAGCAGCCCCAGCGAGGCCTGCTGGTTTCCAGCATCGACCTGGCCGAGCACCTGGACGTCATCCAGACCCGCAGGGTATTGGAAACCTTGATCGCTGCCTGCTCCGCCCGGCGCGCCGGCGCGGACCAACGCAGGGAAATCGTGCGCTGCGCGCACGGCATGGTCCAGGCGGCCACGCGTCGCAGTCTGGACGACTACATGCGCGCCGACCATGCCCTGGACCTGGTCAACCACCTTGCGAGCGACAACAAGTCAGCCGTCAATTGCGTCGTGCCATTGATCGTGCAATGCCGACGCTTCTGGTATGCCTACCAGCAGGAGGGCGAGATGGGCGAGGGCGCGCGTGCCCACCTGCAGCTGGCCCAGGGCATAGCCTCCGGGGATGAAGCCGCGGCAGCGCTTGGTGCGGCAGAGCTGATGGACTATCTGGAGCGTTTTGCCCGGCGGGTGATCGAGCGCTGATAGGCACCAGCCTGCGGCGCGGGCGCCAGAGGCACTGGTCGCATCGTCACTGGTCGCGGCCGGTCAGGCGCTTGCCAATTTGCAGCGCTGGGTTTCAAGCAGATAGACGGCCTGGACCGTTTCGTCCAGTGCCTGCCGATGTTGGGCCAGTGCACGCTGCAACTGGTCTAGCCCGGCTTGCACCGCGCCAGCCGATATGCCCTCGATCAGGAGGATCCAGCGCGGTACCCGCGTCTCCTGTTGGCGCGCCTTCTTTTCCGCGGTCTCGATCCGGCTGGCGCTTTCATCGGCGTGACACAGGTGCACACCGGCGATGCCCTTCGCATTGGCCAGTTGCGGCAGCAGCTCCTGGCACAACAGCGTCACCACGGTCTGCGCCGCGGCTGGCGCGAGATCGAAGCGCAGCGTCAGCATGCAGCCGCCCTGGCCAATCCCGGCGCTGTACAGCACACCGCAGATGGCCCGCGTGACATTGCGAAACGACACCACCAGTTCCCGGGTCCACGGCGTCGGCGCGTTCAGGCGGTTCAGGTAGTCCGGTCCCGAAAGAACTTCGGGGCTGTCCGCTTCATAGAGATTGAAGTACTCGGGAGCGCCAATGAGCGCGATATACCGGCGCCCGCGCCGGAAGCCCGGTATGCCAACCCGCTCGGGCATGTGTTCGCGGTTATGCCATTCGTAGAACGCATCCTTGGCCTGCGGCAGCAGATCGTGCCAGATTGTGACGACACCATGTCCGCATAGACTCATCACTGTCTCCCCGCAGAATTTTGCAACGCAGATTGTTGACACGCCCTGCAGGCCAGATACTGGCGCGCCATCAGCCGGCGCCCGCCAGCGGCAGGCTGTCATGGGGCCACACCAGCGCCAGCGTGCCGACGGCCTGCAGCAACAGTGCATGGAACTCGGCGTCGCGCTCGGGGCCCATGCGCACCAGCGGGCCGGCAATGCTCATCGTGCCCAGGATCCGTTGATCGTCCTGCGCGCGCACGACGACCGCAATCGCCTTTACGCCGGGCTCGGCCTCTTCGATGGCCAGCCCATAGCCGCGCGAGCGACATCGAGTGAGGTCGTCCCGCAGGGCCTGGGCGTCGCGCAGCGCGCGTGGGCCGATCAGCAACCCCGGTCCGGCTGGTTGACCGAGTCCGCCCTGGATCGCCATCGCGACTGCGAGGCTGTCGTCCAGCGTGGACAGCCAGATCTTGCCGTTGGCAGTGGTATGCAGCGTCAGCCGGCCATTGAATGCGGGCTGGTACATCAGCCCGGTGGGCGCGCCTTGTGACGACGCCAGCCAGTGCAATCCGTGGTCCTGCAATACAGTGAGCCGCACCAGTTCGCGGCAGCGCTTGGCCACCTCGTCCAGTATCGGCTGGGCGATGCCGGGCAGCCCGGTTGCGCGCAGGTATTGCTGACCCAGCAGCGCCAGTTTGAGCGTGAGCCGGTAGCGCTCGGTGTCGTGGTCGCGCTCGATCCATCCCAGACCCTGCAGTTCGGCCAGCAGGCGGTGTACCGCCCCCTTGGGCTGGTCCAGCGCCGCGGCAATGTCAGACAGGCGGCGCCACTGCGAATCGGCCGACAGCAGTTCGAGCACCTCCAGGCAGCGGTTGAGCAGTCCCTTGACGAGTCTCATGGTGTACGTAGCGTGAAATGGCTTGTTCGGATGGATGGGCCTGTGGCGTTGAACCGCGTGCCGGAAATTGTAATGGAACATCGTTCCATTAATGTGCTAACATGAAACGGAGGACTGACCATGCAGCCAGACGCCATGCCGAACTACCCGGGCCCGTTACGCCTGGATGCGGCGCGCTCGCTCTTCGGCGTGGTCGAGTTGTCAGCCGCCGCGTTCACCCGCGACGGCCCGCGCGCCGACGTGGAGTACCGCGATCTCGGCCTGGCGGCCAGCACACAGGGCCGCATCGGTGCGCGCCATATCCGGGCCATTGCGCCGTTCGACAAGGAGACCGGTTGGCACTGGCACGACATGACCGGTCATTTCAACTATGTATTGCGCGGCTGGATCAGGTTTCGATATGCGGGTATCGACGGCGACATCACCGCGCACGCCGGAACCTGCCTGTCCCAGCCCGGCGGTGTTCCGCACAATGTGGTGGGACGCTCGGACGATCTGGAACTGATCGAAATCAACGTGCCGGCGGTGTTCGGCACCCGGGACCTTGATGCAGATTCGGCCAGCGGCGTGGGCGGCGCATGACAAATGCTACGGCGCCTTGCGTCTCGGCGGGTACGCCGGGTGCCCCGAGCAGCGCGTTCGCACGCTGGCTGCGCCAGCGCATGGGCGCCGTTTTGCTGGCGCTCGGCCTGCTGTTGCTCTGGGAGGTCGCAGTACGGGTGCTGGGCATCAAGGAATACCTGCTGCCGCCGCCGACCAGGATCTGGACCGAGTTCGCCAAGCGCATGCCGGTCGTGATGGACGGCGCCTGGGTCACCACACAGGAAATACTGGGTGGCTACCTGTTGGCGGTGGTGGTCAGCATCCCGTTTGCGCTGGCGGTCACCTACTCGCGCTTCATGGAGAACGCGGTCTATCCAGTGGTGGTGTTTCTGCAGATCGTGCCCAAGATCGCAATCGCGCCGCTGTTCATCATCTGGTTCGGCTTTGGCTACACGCCCAAGTTGCTGATCGTGTTCCTGCTGTCGTTTTTCCCCATCGTCGTATCCAGCATTGCGGGCTTCAAGGCCGTCGACCCGGAGATCGCCGACTTTGCGCGCACCACCGGTGCCGGTGGCTGGAAACTGTTCGCGAAGATCCGGCTGCCGCAGGCCCTGCCGGACATTTTCACCGGCATGAAAGTTGGAGCCGCGCTGTCGGCCACGGCCGCCATCGTGGCCGAGTTTGTCGCATCCGACCGGGGGCTGGGTTACCTGCTGCTGCAGTACAACGGCAACCTGGATACGCCGATGGTGTTCGCCGTCATTTTTCTGCTGAGCTTCATCGGACTGGCGGTGTACTACACCGTCGAGTTCATCGAACGCATCACCATCCCCTGGCATACCTCGCAGAGCCAGGGCAGCCACACCGCGATTTGAGGACTTATCGGGCGAACTCACAAGGAGATTTTCATGCGCATCATCAAGCTGATTCTTGGCGCCGCACTGGCTGTCGCTGCAAACCTGGCCACGGCGCAGGACGCGGTGTCGCTGCGGTTGAACTGGTATCTGGGCGGCCTGCATGTGCCGTACTACTATGGCAAGGAGATGGGCTTCTTCAAGCAGGAGGGGATCGACCTGACGATCAACGAGGGTCGCGGCTCCGGCAATACGGTGCAGGTGGTGGCGGCGGGTTCGGACACCTTTGGCATGGCCGATTCGTCCAGCCTGATCACCACGGCCTCCAAGGGCGCTGACGTCAAGTCGGTGATGTCGCTGCTCAATTCCACCGGCTTCTCGGTCGTGTCGTTGGCATCAAGCGGCATCAAGACTCCCAAGGATCTGGAGGGCAAGTCGCTCGCGGTCTCTCCCGGCGATCCGCTGGGCCAGTTGTTCCGCGCGCTGGCAGCACACAACAAGCTCGACATGAGCACCATCAAGTTTGTGCAGGTGGACCCGGCGGCCAAGGTGGTGTCGGTGCTCGAGAAGAAGGTCGACGCGCTGCTGGGCGGGGCCGATGACCAGTACTTTTTGATCAAGTACAAGGGCCAGGAACCGGCTGCGTTGCGCTATGCCGATCACGGCGCCAATATCGTCGGCATGACGATCCTGACCACCGGCAACCTGATCAAGACCAAGCCCGACCTGGTGCGGCGCTTCGTCAAGGCTTCGGTACGATCCTGGGAAGAGGCAAAGAAGAATCCGAATGCGGCCGTCGACGCGGCACTCAAGGTCAAGTCCGACCTGAACCGCCAGTCCACCCTTGACCAGATGATGGTCGACTTCGAGCTGCTCGATTCGCCCAATTCCAGGGGCAAGGTGGGTATGGGCGCCAAGGCCGACTGGGACCAGACCATCGCGCTGCTCAAGCAATACCGCGACCTCAACACCGCAGAACCCTGGACGACGTTCCACACGAACGAATTTCTGCCCAAGTGAGGGCATCGCAGGAGCCCGGCGGCAGCGGGCCCTTGCCCACCGATCCGCTGCGGGCCGGGAACGCACCGGTCCACATCGATATCCGGGGCCTGCGCCATACCTTTGTGCGCGCCGGTAGGGTGACGCAGGCGCTCGATGGCCTGGACCTGCAGGTGCGCACCGGCGAGTTGGTGGTGGTGGTAGGACCATCGGGTTGCGGCAAGAGCACCTTGCTGCGCATCGTGGCCGGCCTGTTGCCGTTCACGGCGGGTGTGGTGCAGGTGCGCGGCAAGGATGTCGCGGGGCCGCAAACAGACCTTGGCATCGTATTCCAGAGCCCTGTGTTGCTGGACTGGCGCAATGTGCTCGACAACGTGCTGGTCCAGATCGAACTGCGCGGCCTTGATGCCAACCATTACCGGAACAAGGCGCTGCAGTTGCTGACTGACGTCGGCCTGGCCGAGTTCCAGGACCGCCGACCGCGCGAACTCTCTGGCGGCATGCGCCAGCGGGTGGCGATTGTGCGCGCATTGATCCATGATCCGACGCTGCTGATGATGGACGAGCCCTTTGGTGCGCTCGATGCGTTGACGCGGGAACAGATGCGCATCGACCTGGAGAAGCTGTGGCTGCAGCAACGCCACACGCTGATCTTCGTGACGCACGGCATTGCCGAGGCCGTGGCGCTGGCCGACCGGGTGGTGGTGATGACGCCCAGGCCGGGCAGAATCGAGAAGATCATCGCCATCGACCTGCCGCGGCCGCGCAACAAGGCGGTGATCACCAGCGCACGGTTCACCGCGTATTGCGACGAGATCACCGAGTGTTTCATGCGCTATGGCGTGATCCGCTACTGATATGGCGGCTCGCACGCATGGGTCAATCAGGCTGAACTGCAAGGAGCAACCATGCTGCAACGACCATTCACTGGCGTGATCGCCGCCCCCATGTTGCCGATGCAGGAGGGCGGCGACATCGACTGGCCGGCGCTGGAACGGTATGTCGACTGGATAGCCGCGCAGCGGCCGGCGGCCATCGTCATGAATGTCGACGCCTCCGAGGTGATTGCGCTGGATGATGACGAGCAGTTGCGCGTCATCGCCACTTGCCGGCAGGTCATCGCCGCTCGGGTGCCTTTGCTCTCGGGCGTTGTCGCAGGCTCCACGCGGGCGGCCGTACACAAGGCGCGGCGTCTGCGCGATGCGGGCGCCGAAGGTCTGACGATTTTTCCGCCGTTTCCGACCTTCAGCGGCGCGCCGGTGCCCAGCGAGATGATCGTACGCTACCACCGCGCGATCGCGCAGGCCGCCGATCTGCCGATCATCTGCTTTCAGTTTCCCAAGGGCTGGGGACCCGACTACACGCCCGAGATACTGCAGGCGATGGCGCAGATTCCGCAACTGGTGGCGATCAAGGAGGCCAGCTTCGATGTCGGCCAGACTCTGCAGACGATCGAGGGCGCGCGCGTCCTGGCGCATCCCATCGGTGTGTTGACCGGCAGCGACACCTTCATTTTCGAAGCCATGGTGATGGGATGTAGCGGTGCATTGATTGGTTTTGCCGCAACCGCAACGCGCGAACTCGTGGCAATGCACGCAGCCGTGCAGTCCGGTGATCTGGCCGCCGGCCGGACGATCTGGGACAAGATCGGCCCGATCGCGCGTTATTGCTGGCGGCTGCCGATCCGGGATTTCCGTCCGCGCATGAAGGAAGTGCTGCGGCTGCAGGGCCACATTCCATCGGCGGCCTGCCGTGAGCCGCAATTGGGTGTGGATGCGGACGAGCGGCGGGAGATCGAGCGTCTCTGCCGCATTCATGGGTGGCTCACCTAGTTGTCGCTGCCGATGCGGCGATGCGCCGACGGAACCACACCGATGCGAGCCCGTCGCGGCATCCACTATCCTTGACGCTATTGACCTGGACCCTGACCCTCCCATGACCGCATTGTTTTCCCCCTTCGCGCTGCGCGCATTGACTCTGCCCAACCGGATCGTCATTTCGCCGATGTGCCAGTATTCCGCCATCGACGGACGGGCGCAGCCCTGGCACCTGATACATCTCGGGCAACTGGCGCTTTCCGGCGCCGGCATGCTGTGCATCGAGGCGACTGCGGTCGAGGCCGAGGGGCGCATCACGCCAGGCGACCTGGGCCTGTATGACGAGGCTTGCGAGGCGGCACTGGCCGGTGTGTTGGCGGCGATCCGTCAGTACGCGCAGATGCCGATCACGATCCAGTTGGCGCATGCCGGACGCAAGGCGTCGAGCCGGGAGCCGTGGAACGGCGGCCAGCAGATTGCGCTGGCCGATGGTGGATGGCTGGCGCATGCGCCGTCCGCAGTGCCGATCAAGGAAGGGGAAATGGCGCCCCTGGCCCTGGACGAGGCGGGAATGCGGCGCATCCGGGACGCTTTCGTCGCCACCGCCGCACGCGCTGCGCGACTGGGGCTCGACGGTATCGAGGTGCATGCCGCGCATGGCTATTTGTTGCACGAGTTCCTGTCGCCGATCTCGAACCGGCGCACGGACAATTACGGTGGCGCGCTGGAGAATCGGATGCGGTTCCCGCTGGAAGTGTTCGATGCGGTCCGTACCGCCTTTCCCAAAGACAAGCCGGTAGGCGTGCGGGTGTCCGCCACCGACTGGATCGATGGTGGTTGGGACATCGATCAGACGATCGCGTTCGTGCAGGCATTGCAGGCGCGCGGAGTCGATTGGGTCGACGTGTCCTCCGGCGGTATTTCGCCGGCGCAGAAGATCACCCTGGGGCCCGGCTACCAGGTGCCGTTCGCGCAGGCGGTGCGCCAGGCCACTGGGGTGACCACGATGGCGGTCGGCCTGATCACGACGCCGCGGCAGGCCGAGGTCGTCCTGGCCGAGGGGCAGGCCGATCTGGTGGCGCTGGCGCGCGGCATGGTCTTCGATCCGCGCTGGCCATGGCATGCGGCCGCCGAGCTGGGCGCGCAGGTGATTGCGCCGCCGCAATACTGGCGTTCGCCGCCGCGCGAGCACGCTGACCTGTTTGGCAAAACCGTGCTGGGGATGCGCTGAACTGCATGTGGCAAGGACGGGGCGTTGTGCCGGTGTGGTCTGGCGCGGCGTTGTCGCAGTGTTACAGGATGGCCGCCACGGCTTCGACGCGGGCCGCGTGAATCGCGGCGCCGACATCGGGTCCCGATCGGCCGCAGGCCATCACGCGATGCGCAATCGCGTCGGTGGCCACCGATTGCGCGGCCGATAGCGCCTTGCGCAGCCGATCCTTCGGCGAATAATGGCCTTCACGGGTGCGGCTGTCGACGGCGGCGCCGATCGCACATACCTGCAGCATTTCGTCGAATCGCGCTGGCTTGCGCAATGCATCGCAGCGTTCGATCAGCTCGACCAAGGCGGGGGCATCCAGAGTTACGCTCTGGTCGATGGCGTCGGATTCACGCGCTGCCAGCAAGGCCAGGTCGCGGCAATCATTGGGTGCGCGTAGCCGCGCACACAGCGCACCCAGCGCGGCCGCATCGGGTATCGCGCGGCACAACGCGGCGAAACGCACAGCCAGCGATGCCCGTGACCGGGCTGCCTGGTCGATCAGCAGGGCCGGATCAGCGCGCGCCGTGCGGTCGTCGCCGGGGGCAGCGGTCAGCTCGGTCAGCAGTTGCGCCAGCGCACCACACTGGTCCAGCACCTGCAGCATCCGCGAGGGCGTGTCTTCCATCAGTCCGCGCGCCAGCTCCTGCCAGACCCGCTCGGGTACCAGGGCGTCGACCTCGCCGTTGGCGACCATGCTGCGCATCAGCACCATGGTCTCATCGGCGACCTGAAAGCCGGCGAAGCGCGCGGCAAATCGGGCCGCCCGCAGGATACGCACCGGGTCATCAAGAAAGGCGGCGGTGACATGCCGAAGCTGGCGTAGTGCGAGGTCGCGCTGTCCGTGGAACGGGTCATCGAGCGTGGCCGTGGCGGGGTCGAAATTGCCGTGGCCGTCCAGCTGCCGTGTGGACACCGCGATGGCGTTGATGGTCAGGTCACGCCGCGCCAGGTCCTGCTCCAGCGTCACGTCGGGCGCGGCATGCACGGCGAACCCCCTGTAGCCGCGCGCCGTACTGCGTTCGGTGCGGGCCAGCGCGTATTCTTCCTTGCTGACCGGATGCAGGAATACCGGGAAGTCCTTGCCCACCGGCAGGAAACCCAGCGCGACCAATTGCTGCGGCGAGGCGCCCACGACGACCCAGTCGCGGTCCTGTACCGGCAATCCGAGCAGGGTGTCCCTTACCGCACCGCCGACCAGATAGATGTCCATGGCCGGAGTTTAGGTCCCACGCCGGTCGGCGTGCCGGCGATTCAAGGCTTGAGCCGGTACGGTTCCTCGAAGTCCAGAAAGTCCTTTTCCTGCAGGGCCTGATCGATCCAGGCCGCAACGCCGGGCAAGGCCTGCACGCGTCGTATGTAGGCCGTGACCGGATGCGGCACCGGCAGCGCATAACGCGACAGGCGCATGGCCACCGGCGCGAACATGGCGTCCGCGATCGAAAAGTCGCCGAACAGCATCGGGCCCTGGTGTTCGTCCAGCAGTTCGCTCCACATCGCGACGATACGCGCTACGTCGCCGCGCACCGCCGGCTTGTCGCGCCAGATCAGCGCGCCGGCCTGCGACAGGTCGGCCTCGATGTTCATCGGGCAGGCGCCGCGCAGGTTCGCAAAGCCCGAGTGCATCTCGGCGCTGATGCTGCGCGCCCGCGCGCGGGCGCGCGCATGCTTCGGCCACAGGTGGTGGTCGGGAAACCTCTCGGCCAGGTACTCGCCAATTGCCAGCGTGTCCCAGATCGCAAAGCCGTCGTCCACCAGCACCGGCACCTTGCCAGCCGGGCTGATTGGTCCAAGCCGCTGCTTGAACTGGGAATCGGCCGAGAAGGCGTCGAAACGCACCATCACCTCGTCAAAGGCGATGCCAGCTTGCTTGAGCAGGACCCAGGGTCGCATGGACCAGGACGAGTAGTTCTTGTTGCCGATGTAGAGCGTAAGCATGGGGTGTTCCTCAAAGTGTGCAGTCTGCCGCCACCGGAGCAGTGCCTTGCCCGATTCGGCAGCCTCGCACGGTTAAGCCATCACGGGATGCTATCGGCCATGGCAGCAATGATTGATGCGTTTTGTCGGTCTGATTGATGCATCCGGTCAACCGCGCTGTCCGCTGCGCAGGGGCAGGAGCAGCCCGCGTGCGACGGCAGGCCGAGCGACAAAAGCCTCTAGCGCGCGGCTTACCTGCGCAAAATCCCGGATGCCGACCAGTTCGCCGGCGTCGTAGAAACCGATCAGGTTGCGCACCCAGGGAAACACCGCGATATCCGCGATGGTGTAGTCGTCACCCATGATCCAGCTGCGCCGGTCCAACTGCCGGTCCAGCACGCCCAGCAGACGCCGGGACTCAGCCACGTATTTGTCGCGTGGACGCTTGTCGTCGAACGCCTTGCCGGCAAATTTGTGAAAGAAGCCTACCTGCCCGAACATCGGCCCCACACCCGCCATCTGGAACATCAGCCACTGGATGGTGGCAAAACGCCTTGCCGCGTCGCTTGGCAGGAATCGGCCGGTCTTCTCGGCCAGGTAAAGCAGGATGGCCCCGCTTTCCCACAACGGCATCGGCTGTCCGCCAGGACCGTCGGGGTCGATGATGGCCGGGATCTTGCCGTTCGGATTGAGCGACAGGAATTCGGGAGCTTGCTGGTCCTGGGTCTCGAAACTGACCAGGTGGGGCTCATACGCCAGCCCGGTTTCCTCCAGCATGATCGAGACCTTGACGCCATTGGGCGTGGGCAGCGAATACAGTTGGAGGCGGTCAGGGTGTTGGGGTGGCCATTTGCGGGTGATCGGGAAGTCGGCTAGGGAAATCATGGGTCGGGGGGCTGGCGGTGGATGGAAACGAGAGCATAGGATGTTGGCACAAATCCCGATAATCCGTTCCGGGGTGGCGCACTACGCCGTTCGGGAGCCCGTCGCGTGTGGCGGGCCCTTTCGCAAGGGCGGACGACCAAATGCCGGCTTCGTGATCGATCGTGTCAACATCCAGACCGCATGAACACTATCAGCCAACTTACCCGCATCCTGCACACCTGCCGCACCATCGCGGTCGTCGGCCTGTCGGCGGACTGGAATCGGCCGAGTTTTTTCGCCGCCAAGTATATGCAGACGCATGGCTACAAGATCGTGCCGGTCAACCCGCGTTATGCCGCCAGCGGCGCCACCATCCTGAACGAGGAGGTCTACGCCGATCTGGCGGATATCCCGTTCCCGGTCGACATGGTCGATGTGTTCCGGCGCACCGACGACGTGCTGCCGATCGCGCGCCAGGCGACCGAGATCGGCGCCAAATGTCTTTGGCAGCAGATCGGTGTCGTCAACCTGCAGGCCGACACCTTGGTGCGCGATGCCGGGCTGGAATCGGTGATGGACCGCTGTGTCAAGATTGAACATGCGCGGCTTTTCGGCGGCCTGCACTGGGCGGGGGTGAACACCGGCGTCATTTCGGCCAAACGGCGCGCATGAGGCGGGAAAGTGACACCATGGCGGACCATCGATACCAACCCGAGACCCTGGCCATCCATGCCGGGCAGGTGCCCGACAGCGCCACCGGCGCGCGCGCATTGCCGATCTACCAGACCAGCAGTTTCGTGTTCGACAGCGCCGAACATGCCGCCAGCCTGTTCAACCTGCAGACCTTTGGCAACGTCTATTCGCGGTTGTCCAATCCGACGGTTGCGGCGCTCGAGGAGCGTGTCGCCGCGCTGGAGGGCGGACGTGCCGGCCTGGCCTCGGCCAGCGGCATGGCGGCCGAGGCGATAGCCTTGATGACGATCCTGCAGCAGGGCGACCATGTGGTGGCCGGCGGCGCCTTGTACGGCGGCAGCGTGACGATGCTGGCGGTCAACCTGAAACGCTTCGGCATCGAGACCAGCTTCGTCAAGGCGACCGATCCCGACGCCTTTGCCGCCGCAATAAGGCCCAGCACCCGAGCCGTGTTTGCCGAGAGCCTGGGCAACCCCAGCCTGACGGTGCTCGACATCGCGTCCGTGGCCGAAGTCGCGCATGCCCACGGCGTGCCGCTGATCGTCGACAACACCGTGCCCTCGCCCTTTCTGTGCAACCCCCTGCGCCTGGGCGCCGACATCGTCGTGCATTCAGCCACCAAGTATTTGGGCGGGCACGGCACCACGCTGGCCGGTGTGATGGTCGAAAGCGGCAAGTTCCCCTGGGACAACGGCAAGTTCCCGGGCATGACCGAGCCGTCGCCGGGTTACCACGGCGTCAAGTTCTTCGAGACCTTCGGCGATTTTGCGTATTGCATGCGCGCGCGCATGGAGGTGTTGCGCGTTTACGGCGCGACACTCTCGCCGTTCTCCGCCTGGCAGATCCTGCAGGGCACGGAGAGCCTGCATGTGCGCATGGAGCGCCACTGCAGCAATACCCGCAAGGTGGCGCAGTACCTGAAGGACGATCCGCGCGTGGGCTGGGTCAATTACCCGGGTCTTGCCGACCATCCGCAGTTCGACCTGGTCAAAAAGCAGATGCGCCCGGTGGATGGCCTGCCGGGCGCATCCGGACTGCTTTCGTTTGGCGTCAAGGGCGGTCTGGACGCCGGCGTGCGATTCATCGAGGCGGCGCAGTTCATGAGCCATCTGGCCAATATCGGCGACACCCGCACGCTGATCATCCATCCCGCATCGACGACGCATCGCCAGCTCGACGCGCAGCAGCAACTCGACGCCGGTGTATTGCCCGACATGATCCGCATGTCGGTCGGTATCGAACACATCGACGATATCCTGTGGGATATTGACCAGGCGTTGGATACAGGCGCCCGATGAATCCGCGACCCGCGACCCGCACCGACTGGAGGAAATCACCATGACGAACAATAGCCCCGGCTGCCTGCTGAGCCACCGCGACGACCGCGGCGTGCTGACGCTGACGCTGAACCGGCCGGCGGCGTTCAACGCCCTGTCCGAAGAACTGCTGACTGCGTTGCAACACGCGTTGGCGACCATCTCCAAGGACGCCACGGTGCGCGTCGTCGTGCTGGCTGCCGCGGGCAAGGCGTTCTGCGCCGGTCACGACCTCAAGCAGATGCGCAGTGAACCTTCGCTGGAGTACTACCAAAAGCTGTTTCACCAGTGCAGCGACATGATGCTGGCGCTGCAGCGGCTGCCGGTTCCGGTGATTGCCAGGGTGCAAGGCATGGCCACCGCAGCCGGTTGCCAGCTGGTGGCGATGTGCGACATGGCAGTGGCAAGCAGCGACGCCCGGTTCGCTGTCAGTGGTGTCAACTTTGGCCTGTTTTGCTCCACGCCCAGCGTGGCGTTGTCGCGTAACATCGGGCGCAAGGCGGCATTCGAGATGCTGGTCACTGGCGACTTCATCAGCGCCGACGAAGCAAAGGCGCACGGCCTGGTCAATTGCGTGGTACCGCACGACGCTCTGGATGCGGCGATCGAGCAACGGGTCGCGGCGATCCGGTCCAAGCCGCGCATCGCATTGGCGCTGGGCAAGGCGCTGTTCTACCGGCAGCTTGAACAGGGCCTAGACGCGGCCTACACCGACGCCGCCCAGACCATGGCTTGCAACATGATGGACGAGACGGCGCTCGAAGGCGTGCAGGCGTTCATCGACAAGCGGCGCCCGGACTGGCGCGCCTGAATCCCGAATATTTGTGAAGCAAAGGAGCATCCGATGAGCAAGGCAATTCGTATCGAGAAAAATGGCGGACCCGAAGTCCTGCAACTGGTCGACGTGCAGGTAGGCGACCCCGGACCGGGCGAGATCCGCATCCGTCACAAGGCGGTCGGCCTCAATTTCATCGACATCTACCAGCGTGACGGCCTGTACGCGATGCCGATGCCGCTGCAACTGGGCATGGAAGCCTCGGGCATCGTCGAGGCGGTGGGCGAGGGCGTTAGCCACCTCGAGGCCGGCGACCGCGCGGCCTATGCCAGCCAGCCGCCCGGCAGTTACTGCGAGGCGCGGGTGATGCCGGCCAAGACGGTGTGCAAACTGCCCGATGCAATTGATTTTGATACCGGCGCGGCGATGATGCTCAAGGGCCTGACTGCGCAGTACCTGCTCAAGAAGACGTTGCCGGTACAAGGCCTGCAAGACGGCGACTTTGTTCTGTTCCACGCCGCAGCCGGCGGTGTGGGCCTGATCGCCTGCCAATGGGCCAAGGCGCTGGGCTACCAGTTGATCGGCACCGCGGGCAGCGACGCCAAATGCGCACTGGCCAAGGAGCATGGCGCGGCGCATGTGATCAACTACAGCACGGAGGACTTCGAGGCGAAGGTCAAGGAAATCACCGGTGGCAAGGGCGTCAAGGTGGTCTACGACTCGGTCGGCAAGGACACCTGGGACAAGTCGCTCAACTGCCTTTCCCCGTTTGGCCTGATGGCCAGTTTCGGCAATGCGTCGGGCGCGGCGCCGCCGTTTGCGCCCGGCATCCTGGGAGCGAAGGGGTCGTTGTACGTGACGCGCCAGACGCTGTTCACGCATATGGCAACCCGCGAAAGTACCCAGGCGATGGCGGATCAGCTGTTCGAGGTGGTGACCAGCGGCAAGGTCAAGATCCGCATCGGCCAGCGCTATCCACTGGAACAGGTGCAGCAGGCGCACCGGGACCTGGAAGCGCGCAAGACGACGGGTTGCACGATTTTGACGCTGTAGCTCCGGAAAATCCGGGCGGTGGCCGGGTCCGGGTTGCACCGACCTGCAGCCTGCGCCGCCACCTTGATCCAGCGCATCTGCCCATCCGAATATCTCTGTATAACGAGACACTCGTCCATTGGAAGATTTCAAATGTACTACATCGTCGACACCGACAAGCCATTCGAGCAGGCCGCGCAGGACCTCGATGCGGCGGTCAAGCGCAATGGATTTGGCGTGCTGCATGTGCACGATCTGGGCGCGACCCTGCGCAGCAAGGGCATCGACTTCGTCGAACAGTGCAAGGTGTTCGAGGTCTGCAATCCGGAGCAGGCCGCCAAGGTGCTGTCGTCCGATATGCGGTTGAACATGGCGCTGCCGTGCCGGATCTCGGTCTATACCGAGAGAGGATCGACCCGCATTGGTCTGATCACGCCGGTCAAGATGCTGTCATCGCTGTCGCAAGACCCCGCGTTATTGCCCGTGGCCCGCGAAGTCGAGGACAAGACGATCCGGATGATCGACGAGGCCAAGTAGCACTGCGCATGGGCCTGTGCGTCGGAATGGCCGGTGACGGCGGATGCGCAGGTCCGTGGTGCACGACCGTGATCGACCCTGAGTTCAACGCGGGTTTACCTGAGAATTCTATATTTCGATAATAATAGAATTATGGAAGAGAAAAATGCTGTCATTGCATTGGCTGCGCTGGCCCAGGAAGGGCGCCTGCGCATTTTCCGCGCACTGGTGGGCGCGGGTCCCCAGGGACTGACGCCAGGCAGTCTGACGGAATTGCTCGATGTGCCTGCGTCGACCTTGTCCTTTCATCTGAAGGAGTTGATGCATGCCGGCCTGGCAGAGCAAGAGCGCGATGGGCGCAGCCTGATCTACCGCCCGGCGTTCGACCAGATGACGGCCTTGCTGGAATACCTGACCGCGCATTGTTGCCAGGGCGAAGGCTGCGCGGCGAGCGCGACTGCCGATTGCACCCATTGTTGATCCCACCACCTGGAAATAACCATGAAACGTTTCCATATCCACCTGCATGTCGACGACCTCGCTGCCAACATCGGCTTTTATTCGCGGCTGTTTGCCGCGGAGCCGACCCGTCTGGAGTCCGACTATGCCAAGTGGATGCTGGAGGACCCGCGACTCAACTTCGCGATCTCCTCGCGCGGTCCGGCCAATGGAATCGATCACCTGGGGATGCAGACCGACGACAAGGCCGAACTCGAACAGCTCAAGGAGCGCGCCCGTGCGGCAGACATGGTTGTGCAGGACGAGGGCGCCACCACCTGTTGTTATGCGCGTAGCGAAAAAAACTGGGTGACGGACCCGCAGGGTATCGCATGGGAATACTTCCATACGATGGCCGACATCGCGGTTTTCAAGGAGGCGGCGGCGTCAGCTGCGTCGGAGCCCGCTGCGCAGGCTTGTTGCGCCACTGACCCGGCCAGCGGTGATCGGCAGGCGGTGCCTGCCGGCGCCAGGGCATCGTGTTGCTGAGCCGCCCATGGCAATACGGGTCGGGTCTATTAGCCAGTTCCAGACCTGTACCTGCCAATGCCGCAGCACAAGGCCAATCGTTGGCGCGGTGCCGGTCCTGGCTGCGCCCACCGCGCTTCCGGCCTATCCGCAACTGGGGCTGTTCCGGTGTTTACCGGCGCCGGCGCATTGCCGCCAGTCAAGGTTCATTGGGGTTATCCAGACCCGTCCCTGGCCGACGGCGGTGAAGCGGGCAAGCGCCGTGCGTTCGAGCTGACACGCCAGGCGATCGGCTACCGCATGCTGCAGCTACTGGATCTGCCCTTGCAGTCCCTGGATGCGGCTGCACTCGCGCAAGCGTTGCGGGAGATCGGCCGCCGTTGAAGGCCGATCGCTGACGCGGTTAATGCGCATCTAAAAGAACGAGGTATTTCATGGGATTGTTTGAACGCTACCTGAGCGTATGGGTCGGCTTGGGTATGGCGGCGGGTGTCGGGCTCGGTCTGTGGCTTCCCGGCCTGTTCCAGGCCGTCGCCGCGATCGAATGGGCCCATGTGAATCTGGTGGTCGCGGTGTTCATCTGGGTCATGATCTATCCGATGATGATCCAGATCGACCTGGCTGCGATCAAGAATGTGGGCCAGCGGCCGCGCGGCCTGATGCTGACCCTGGTCGTGAACTGGCTCATCAAGCCGTTCACGATGGCGGCGCTGGCGGTGCTGTTTTTCCACTACCTGTTCGCGCCCAGGGTCGATCCGCAATCGGCCAGCGAATACATCGCCGGCATGATCCTGCTCGGCGTGGCGCCCTGCACTGCGATGGTGTTTGTCTGGAGCCAGCTGGTGCGCGGCGACCCGAACTACACATTGGTGCAGGTGTCCATCAACGACCTGATCATGGTGGTTGCGTTTGCGCCAATTGCCGCATTCCTGCTCGGCGTGACGGATGTCAGCGTACCCTGGGAGACCCTGGTGCTGTCAACCGTGCTGTACGTGCTGTTGCCGCTTGTCGCCGGGGCGCTGACGCGGCGCGCCTGGTTGCGCGCCGGCGGGCCGCAGCGGCTGGCGCATGGTGTTGCGGCATTCAAGCCCTGGTCGGTCGTCGGCCTGATCGCGACCGTGGTGCTGCTATTCGGATTCCAGGCCGGCACGCTGGTCGACAGGCCGCTCATCATCGTGCTGATCGCGGTGCCGCTGGTACTGCAGAGCTACGGCATATTCGCGCTGACGTTCGTGGCTGCGCGCCGCTTGCGCCTGCCCTACAACATCGCCGCGCCGGCATGCCTGATCGGCACGTCGAACTTCTTCGAACTGGCGGTGGCAGTGGCCATTTCCCTGTTCGGCCTGCACTCGGGTGCAGCGCTGGCCACGGTGGTGGGTGTGCTGGTTGAAGTGCCGGTGATGCTGTCGCTGGTGGCGTTTGCGAATCGGACCCGGCATTGGTTTCCGTCCTGATCCTTTTTGTGCTGTCGCTGGTTCGGAATTGTGAACGGTCGTTGGCGGGCCCAGCAGGGCGGGTGAACGGCTCCGCGAATGTCCCCCGAAACGGGCTGCG
>JANNKH010000114.1:0-79433 GCA_031396205.1 Rhodoferax sp. | reverse complement strand
CTGGCAACGGGTGTCGGCAGAACCGCCATCGCCCGGCCCGCAGCTCAGGTGCCGATGCGTCCGCCGTCCAGCTTGGTGATGACGATGGTCGCCGAGCGCGGCCGTTTGCCCGCGCCGTAACCGGCATTGGCCGGCCACTGGCTTTCGTATTTTGCCGGGTCGCGAACATCGGCCATCTTCGTGTTCTCGCCCGGGTGCTGGATGTTGACGAACATCGCGCGGCCGTCCGGGCTTTCGCACCAGCCGGTGATCTCCGCGCCCTTGGGACCGACCAGGAAACGCTTGAACGTGGCTTCGGTCTGCGCCTTGCCGGCGTGGGTGTCGACCCGTTTCTCGCTGCCATCGGAGCGCTTGTAGGTCAACGACTTGCGGCTGCCGTCGCCGACCTGTCCGGGAATCGCGGCCATCAGCATGCAGTTGGTGACATCGGTGTAGGCGCCGTCATCGGTCTGGATCCAGCAGATGCCGGTGGACGGGCTGAACACCAGTCCGTCGGGGGAGGACAGGTCGTTCGTTGCGTCCAGGCTGGACAGGTTGATCGAGCCCTGGTCGGCGCCGGCTTCGGATGCAAACAGATAGATATCCCAGCGAAACCGGGTGTCGGCCGCCTGGGCCTCGGCGATGCGCACGATATGGCCATTGACATTGCCATTGTTGGTCCGGCTGCCTTTCTGGTCCGCATACACGCGTGGGTTGGCGGCGTCGGCGGCCATCGCGCCGTCCAGACTGCGGTTGCTGTTGTTGGTCAGCGTGAAGTAAACCTCGCCGTTGCGCGGGTTGACACCGCCCCATTCCGGACGGTCCATGCGGGTGGCGCCCACCGCGTCGGCGGCAAGCCGGGTGAAGATGGCGATGTCGGCGTCCGAGGTGAACGGGAAATCGGGATTCGCAGCCACGATCGGGTTGTTCATCGACAACTCCAGCCACTCGCCGCTTCCGTCCTCCTTGAACTTGGCCACGTACAGCGTCCCCTTGTCCAGGTATTTGTCGCCGACTGCGATCCGGTTCGCCGCCTGTGCATCGCGTGCGTCCCAGCGCGCGCCAGAGACGAACTTGTAGATGTACTCGCCGCGCGAGTCGTCGCCCATGTAAGCCACCACCGGCTGGCCGGCGACCGGCTTGGCAAAGGTCGCGTTCTCGTGGCCCATGCGGCCCAGTGCGGAGCGTTTGCGCAGTGCCTGCGCCCCGTCGTACGGGTCGAGCTCGACGATGTAGCCGAAGTTGTTCATTTCGTTGCGGTAGTCGTCGCGTGCCGTGGCGCCGACAACGCCGTTGTACCAGCGGGCGTACATGTCTTCGGGGCCTGCGCTTTCCCAGCCGTGCCGGCTGGCAGCGCCAGCCGTGCGGCCGTAACGCTCGAGTGCAACGATGGCCGGGTCCTTCTTGCCGCGGCGCTCATCGTCCTTGGCATTGCGGTGAAAATAGCCAAACCAGTTTTCCTCGCCCGATACGAAGGTGCCCCAGGGCGTCTTGCCGGTGCCGCAGTTGTTCAGCGTGCCCCGGGTCCGGGTAGCGTCCGGGCTGTAGCGGGTCACCAGGTGCGCGCTGCCACGTGCGGGGCCGTTGATCGCGGCCGGCGTCATCGTCGTGACCCGCCGATTGAAGGTGGAGTCCTTTTTGTAGGACCAGGTGTTGGCGCCGGCTTCTATCTCGACCACCGTCAGGCCGTGGATCATCAGTTCCTTGTCGACCTCGGCCGCCGTGCGCGGTAGCGTTGTTCCGCCACCGTCGGCATGCAGGAAGAACGACGAGAGTTTTTCATCGGTGGTTGCCTCGTGGTTCATCGCGAGCAGGCCGCGGCTGGCATACGAGGTGGACGGTTTGCTGCTGGCGTCGAGCCCGAACCACTCCATGCCGTCGTGGTGGTCGCCGGCCCGTTTGTCGAAGTCGGCATCCAGGCCGTCGTTGCGAAACGCCAACGCGCCGGGCAGGATCGGGTCACCCAGCGCATACAACACCTCGGCGCGATAACCGACAGGCACCTGCACCGCATCGGCCAGGCTCTTGCCGACCGCTGTGAAACCCAGCCGGGTGACGGGGCTTGGCGCGACGCCCTCGGCGGCTGCGCCGGGGCTGGCGCAGCCGGTCAATGCCAGGCCGCCAAAAGCCACGCCGGCCGCTGCACCGGCGCCGGCGCGCAGCAATGCGCGTCGGTTGAGCCGGTGGGCGATGACAGTCTCGATATGCGGGTTGTCGGACCGGTTGGAGTCCTCGTCGTTGAATTCAGCGCGTGGGGTCATAGATGGGGTTGTCATGAAAAAATTGAAATAGCAGATTGATGACGGAGATGTGAGCATCGTCGTCGGCGATGACAGTAGCGTGACAATTTGCCCGGGCATGGCGTGGCGGGTATCTGCCAGAATCGGGCGGAAGGGAAAATGCTATGGCGCGTCGTTCCAAGTTCTTGCTGGTCGTGCTGGTATTGGTGGCGTTTCTGACCCTGGCCGTCGTGCAGGTGCTGGGCCTGCCGACCTTCGGCGGCGTGATGGAGGGCGAGCGGCTCGCCCGCATGCGTGCGTCGCCGCAGTACGTCGATGCAAAGTTCGAGAACACGCCGCCCTACCGCAGCAAACTGGCGCTGGTGCAGAACATTCGCGACTACTCCGGCGGCCAGCAGCGCGAGCCCGGATTCACGATTCCCGTGCTGCCACTGGCTCCCGGCAGCCTGAACCTGCCGCCGCTGACGGGCCTGCGCGCGATCTGGTTTGGCCATTCGACGGTGCTGGTCGAGATCGACGGGGTGCGCATCATGACCGACCCGGTGTTGTCGCAGCGCGCATCGCCGTTCCAGTTTGTCGGACCCGAACGCATGCACCCCCCGCCGATCGCGCTGGCGCAGCTGGAGGGCATCGACGCGGCGGTGATCTCGCACGACCACTACGACCACCTGGACCGCGATACGGTGCTGCAACTGGCGCGTGGCGGTACGCATTTTTTTGTCGGGCTGGGCATCGGCGCACACCTGCAGCGCTGGAGCGTTCCGCTGGTGCAGATCCACGAAATGGATTGGTGGGAGAAGCGCAGTTTCAAGGGCGTGGAGATCCATGCGACACCGGCGCGCCACTATTCCGGCCGCAAGCGCATGGACGACTCGACGCTGTGGACGTCATGGATGCTCAAGGGCGCGGGCTACGCGGTCTATTACAGCGGCGATACCGGCTACGGGCCCCATTTCAGCGAAGTGCGCAAGCGGCTGGGCGCACCCGATCTGGCGTTGATGAAGGTCGGCGCCTATGGCAACAGTTGGCTCGACATCCATATGGACCCGGAGTCCGCGGTGCAATCGCACCTGGACCTGGGCGCGCGCGTCCTGTTGCCGGTGCACTGGGCGACCTTCAACATGTCCTACCACGCCTGGGCTGAGCCCATTGTGCGTACGCTGGCCGCCGCCAAGGCCAGGGGCGTGCTGGTCATCACGCCGCGGGTCGGCGAGCCCTACCAGCACGATGCGCCGTTTGTGAGCCAGGTCTGGTTCCAGGCCAGACCCTAGGTTGTGTCGCAGAGTCGGCACTCAGCCCTGGATCAATCCCGCCAATTCAGCCACCCCTTGCGCGATGCGGCTGGCCGCGATCGACGAGTAACCCAAACGCATGTGGTGGGACGGAGCTTTCGGCCCGCCGAAAAACACGGCGCCGGGTTCGATCACGATGCCTTGTTGCAATGCGCGCTGCGCCAGCTCGCGCGTGTCGGCCTGCTCGGGCAGTGCAACCCACAGTGCGGAGCCACCCATGGCGTGGCGGTAGTGTGCCTGGGGCAGATGCTTGTCCAGCGACTGCTGCAGTATGTCGGCGCGCTCACGGTAGGCCGCATTGAGCCGGCGCATGAAGGTTTCATGGAATCCGTGCGCGATGAACCGGGCTGCGGTGTGCTCGTTGTTGGTTGCGGGATGGCGCAGCATGAGCCGGCGCAGTGCCCGCAGCTCGGCGATCAACGGGGCCGGCGCGACCAGGTAGCCGATGCGCAGCCCGTGCGCCAGGGTCTTGGACAGGCTGCCGATGTAGATGACCCGCTCGCTGGTATCGAGGCTCTTGAGCGCGGCCGTTGGTTGGCTGGAGAAATTGAGCTCACTTTCATGGTCGTCCTCGATCACCACCACGTCGTGCCGATCGGCATGCGCCAGCAATTGGTGGCGCCGGGCCAGCGACATGGTGACCGTGGTCGGGCACTGGTGGCTGGGGGTCACATACACATACCGGCAGCGGGCCAGAGCCGCGCCAACAATCACACCCTCAGCGTCTACCGGCAATCGGCGTACCTGCGACGTGCGCAGCAGAAAATTGTTGCGCGCGTCCGGATAACCGGGGTCCTCGATACCGACGACCGTGCGCGCCCCCACCAGCAGTTGTGTGAGCAGAAATGTAGCCTGCTGTGCACCGGCGGTAACCAGGATTTCCTCGCGCCGCGCCCAGATGCCGCGCGCCGGCAGCAGTCGCTGCTGGATCTGCTCGATCAGGGGCTCGTGGTCACGGTCAATATGGTCCGGTGCCCAACTGCGGATCGAGGCCACATGCATCGTCTCCATCGCGCATTCGCGCCATTGCGCCAACGGAAACAGCGTGTCGTCGAACTGACCGTAGATGAAGGGGTAGGGCAGCTGCTGCCAATTGGCCGGCTTGCGGATGTTGATCTGGGCCGACGGGCGCAGCTTGAGCCGTGCATCCCACGCGGGAACGCGCCCTGGCGGCAGTGCGGCGTGCTGAGCCGCCGCCACCACGACTTTGCTACGCAATGCGTTGTGGCACACATAGTGACCACTGCGGGACCGGGATTCGGTCAGGCCACTGTCACACAGGTATTCGAGGGCCCGGGTCACGGTGATCCGCGAGACACCCAGTTCGAGGGCCAGCAAGCGCGTCGAGGGTAACGCGGCACCCGGTTGCAGCAGGCCCTCGTGAATCGCATGCGTGAACATGTCCCGGATGCGCGCCTGCAGGCTGCCCCGGTTTCCGACGCGCCGGAACAGGCGCACCCACATCGCGGAGTCGCCGCGCGCGACGCGCGCCGCAGCAGGTCCCTGATCGAGGACATGGGCTGAGACGGGTGGCATCTGGATCTATGGCCTTTGTTGGTCTGGACTTATACCATGTGCTGCGCTCTTCCCATGACGCTGTGGGTTGGCGCAAGAACAACCGCGATGGCATTGACCGACGTCAAGCCGGTCTGCCCTGGACTGGGCCATGATGGAACCTTGCAATCGCAGCAAGGACTTACATGCCAGACGCCACTTACATCCGCTGGTTCAAGGAACTCTCGCTCGACGACCTGGCGCTGGTCGGAGGCAAGAACGCCTCGCTGGGGGAAATGTTCCAGCAATTGACGCCGATGGGCATCCGGGTGCCGGATGGTTTTGCCGTCACGGCCGTCGCGTATTGCGATGCCCTGGACGCCGCGCAGGCCTGGCCTGAACTGCATCGCCTGCTCGATGGCCTGGACAAGACCGACACCGACGCGTTGTCCCGTGCCGGGGCGCGGGCACGCGAGATCGTCTACGGCGCCGCCATGCCGGCCAGCGTGGAGCAGCAGCTGCGCCAGGCCTGGCGCAAATTCAAGGCCGCCAGCGGCGATGCGCTGAGCGTCGCGGTGCGCAGTTCGGCCACGGCCGAAGATCTGCCCAACGCCAGCTTCGCCGGCCAGCATGACACCTACCTGAACGTGCAGGGCGAAGAAATGCTGATTGACGCGGTCAAGCGCTGCCAGGCCTCGTTGTTCACCGACCGCGCCATTTCCTACCGCATCGACAACGGCTTCGACCATTTCAAGGTGTTCCTGTCGGTTGCCGTTATGCAGATGGTGCGCAGCGACCTGGCCAGCGCCGGCGTGATGTTCACCATCGACACCGAGTCGGGTCATCCGGACATGGTGTTCATCACCGGGGCCTGGGGCCTGGGCGAGAACGTGGTGCAGGGCGCGGTCGATCCGGACGAGTTCTATGTGCACAAGCCGACCTACCGTGCCGGCTTTCGCTGCGTCCTGCGCAAGTCGCTGGGAGACAAGCAGGTGCGCATGGTGTACGCACCGGGGCGCACCCGCGAGCCGGTGGTCAACAAGCCTACGCCCAAGGCTGACCGCAAGCGCTACTGCCTGAGTGACGACGATGTGTTGGTGCTGGCCGATGCGGCGATCAAGATCGAGGACCACTACAGCCTGCGCGCCGGAACGCGCCGCGCGATGGATATCGAGTGGGCCAAGGACGGCCCGAGTGGTGCGTTGTACATCGTGCAGGCGCGGCCCGAGACAGCAATCTCCCAGCGCTCGGCGATGCTGCTGGAGGAGCATGTGCTCGACGCAACCGGTACCGTGCGCGCGCAGGGCCGGGCGGTGGGTTCGAAGATCGCCGCCGGCACGGTGCGGGTGGTGACCGATGGCAGTCATCTGTCGGCGTTCCGGCCGGGCGAGGTGCTGGTGGCCGACACCACCTCGCCGGACTGGGAGCCGGTCATGAAGACCGCCGCCGCCATCGTGACCAACCGGGGCGGGCGCACCTGCCATGCGGCCATCGTTGCACGAGAACTCGGCATTCCAGCGGTCGTCGGCGCAGAGCACGCCAGCGAGGTGCTGCATGACGGCGAATCGGTGACCGTGTCCTGCGCCGAGGGCGCGCTCGGCAAGGTGTACCAGGGCAAGCTGGCCTTCCACAAGAACGTCATCGACCTGACCGGCCTGCAGCGCCCACAGACCGAGATCATGGTCAACCTGGGCAACCCGGAACTGGCATTCCAGGTCAGCCAGATGCCGTGCGATGGCGTCGGACTGGCGCGCATGGAGTTCATCATCAATGAGCACATCCAGGTGCATCCGATGGCGGTGCTGCACCCCGAACGCATCCAGGACGTGGCCGAGCGCGAGCGCGTACGGGCCCTGTCGGCAGGATATGCCGACGGTCGCAGCTATTTCGTCGAACGGCTGGCCGAAGGCGTCGGCACGATTGCGGCGGCGTTTTTTCCACGCCCGGTCATCGTGCGCCTGTCCGACTTCAAGAGCAATGAATATGCGGCGTTGATGGGCGGGCGCGATTTCGAGCCGCACGAAGAAAACCCGATGCTCGGGTTTCGCGGCGCGGCGCGGTATGTGCATCCGGCCTATGCCGATGCTTTTGCACTCGAATGCGAGGCCATGCTGCGGGTGCGCGACATGATGGGGCTGACCAATCTCAAGTTGATGGTGCCGTTTTGCCGCCGCCTGGACGAGGCGCGTCGGGTGCTGGCCGCGATGGCAGACCACGGGCTCGAGCGCGGCAAGAACGGGCTCGAGGTTTATGTGATGTGCGAGATTCCCAATAACGTGTTGTTGATCGACGAGTTCGCTGAACTGTTCGACGGTTTCTCGATCGGCTCCAACGACCTGACCCAGCTCACGCTGGGCGTGGACCGCGACAGCGCCATCGTTGCCGAGTCCTTCGATGAGCAGGACCCGGGCATGCGCAAGATACTGAAGATGGCGGTCGAAGGCGCCAAGCGCAACCAGCGCCATTGCGGCATCTGCGGCCAGGCGCCGTCCGACCACATCGAGGTGGCGCGCTACCTGGTCGAACTGGGCATCGACAGCATCAGCCTGACGCCGGACCGGGTGCTGCGCACGATGCAAGTGGTGCGCGAGATCGAGGCCGCGCAGGGACGGGCGCCACGCTGAGCCGATGGGGTGTCAGCGCCGCGGCGCGTCGCTGTGCGACACCTCGAAACCATCGGCCACATAGGCTGGGCCTTTCATCAGCCAGACGATAATGCAGCCGATCGCGACCGTGAGCACCAGCGTCCAGATGAAGATCACCAGGCCGATCATCATGTAGTCGAACAGCTGGATATGCCGCGCCAGCGCTGCGGCATTGTCAGCGCTGATCAGCCAGCGCGCGGCCAGCGCCATCAATGCGGGCAGTGCGGTGCCGGCCAGCCAGACCGAAGGCAGCAGGCGCAGCAGCCGCCATTCGAAGCCGGCAGGACTGCGCCGGTAGCCGGGAAGTTTACGCAGCCAGTTCATGCCAGCGATCTTAATCCCGGATGGCGATTGCCGCCCGTACCAGCACGGCACACAGCATGCCGGCCAGGGCGCCGCTCAGGTGCGCGGCCTGGACCACGTTGAAACCCCAAGCGGGATCGAACACGATCGGCTGCGACCACGCATGCTCGGCCAGCAGTTTGACCAGCAACACGACTGACAAGACGACCGAGGCCGTGCGGGAACTGCCTTGCCATGTCGCGTCGACCCACAACACCGCGAGCATGGCCATCAGCAGTCCGGACATGCCGCCGTAATAGCCAATCTGCGGCCACCATGCCAGCGCGAGCGTGCCTATGGGCCAGGCCAGCAGCACGGCCACCGTGGCCGGCCATTGCGCGCGCAACAGGCCGCCCAGCAGCGCCATGACCAGCAGGGCAGCCAGATTCACGATCAGGTGGACGGGCGTCAGGTGCGAAAGGCTGGCGGTCCACAGCATCCAGGGGTGACGCATCCACCCCGATGCATGCCAGGCCAGGGCCAGCGGATCGCCGCTCCCCTGCGCCACGACGCTGGCCAGCGCCAGCGCGCTGCACAGGCCGACCCAGCTCAGGTGACCGTCAGGCCCGCGCAGGCGGCGCCTCTGCGACGTTGAGGCCACCCGCTGGTGGCGAATCGGTAGGGGACGCGGAGCGACGCTGCATCCAGTGCAGCAGGCGGCGCCATCCGTTGCCGACATCGTCGATATAGGTGAACACCGCCGGCACCACCAACAGGCTCAGCACGGTGGAGGTGATCAGGCCGCCGATCACCGCAATGGCCATCGGGGAACGGAAGCTCGCATCGGCCACCCCCAGGCCCAGCGCGATCGGCATCATGCCAGCGCCCATCGCCAGTGTGGTCATGACGATCGGCCGGGCGCGCTTGTGGCAGGCGTCGAGCAGGGCCTCGAGCCGGCCGAGGCCATGGTCGCGCCGCGCGACGATGGCGTATTCGACCAGCAGGATCGAGTTCTTGGTGGCGATGCCCATCAGCATGATCAGGCCGATCAGCGAGGGCATGGAAAAGCTCTTGTCGGCCACCAGCAGCCCGACGAAGGCACCGCCCAGCGCCAGCGGCAGCGCGCACAGGATGGTGACCGGGTGCAGGAAGTCCTTGAACAGCAACACCAGCACGATGTAGATGCACAGTACGCCGGTCAGCATCGCCAGTCCGAAGCTGGCAAACAGTTCGCCCATCACCTCGGCGTCACCAATCTCGACGATCTTTACGCCGGGTGGCAATTGCTTGACGGCGGGTAGCTGATCGACCGCCTTCTTCACGTCGCCCAGTGGCAGACCCGACAACTCGATCTCGAAGTTCACGTTGCGCGCCCGGTCGTAGCGGTCGATCACCGCCGGTCCGCCAGTCATTTCGAGCGTCGCCACCTGGCCCAGCATCACCGGGCCGCGGCTGCCCGGCACGGCCAGCCGCTCCAGCAGTTGCAGGTTGCTGCGTGCGCTGTCCTGCAGCCGCACCACGATCGGGACCTGACGCTGCGACAGATTGAGCTTGGCCAAAGCGACGTCGTAGTCGCCCAGGGTGGCGATGCGCAGCGTGTCGCCGATGGCGGCGCTGGTCACGCCCAGGTCGGCGGCGCGCGCGAAGTCCGGTCGCACCGCGATCTCGGGCCGGATCAGACTGGCGCTGGAGGCCACGCTGCCCAGACCGGGGATGGTGCGCAGTCCGTTCTCGATTGCCAGTGCCGCGTTCTGCAGCGCCAGCGGATCGTCGCCGGTCAGCACCAGGATGTATTTTTCACCCGAGCCGCCTAGGCCGACCTTGCTGCGCGCACCGGGGAGTTGTTCCAGTGCCGTGCGGATATTGTTCTCGATGCCCTGTTTGCGGGGCCGGGTACCGCGTTCGGTCAGCTGCACCGTCAGCGTGGCCTTGCGCACCTCGGCCGCGCCCTGCGGTGCAAACGGGTCGGCACCGGCCGTGCCGCCGCCGATGGTGGTGTAGACGCTTGTGACATGCTCGACCCCGGCCACCAGCAGGCGCGCGCGCTCGGCAGAGCGCACGGTCTGCTCCAGTGTGGAGCCGGGCGGCAACTCCAGGTAGACCTGGGTCTGCGAGTTGTCGTCCGGCGGAATGAAACCGGTGGGCAGCAGCGGAATCAGCGCGATCGAGGCCAGGAAAAACGCGGTAGCGCCCAGCATGGTCAGGAACCGGTGCTTGAGGCTCCAGGTGGCCATGCGCAAATAGATCTTCATCCAGACCGGGTCCTTGTGCTCACCCTGCGCCGGCTTGAGCATGTAGGCCGACATCATCGGGGTCAGCACCCGCGCCACAACCAGCGAGGCGACCACGGCCAGCGACGCGGTCCAGCCGAACTGCTTGAAGAACTTGCCGGCAACGCCGCTCATGAAGGCGGTGGGCAGGAACACCGCCACCAGCGTGAAGGTGGTGGCGATCACGGCCAGACCGATCTCGTCAGCCGCTTCCATGGCCGCCTGGTAGGGCGACTTGCCCATGCGCAAATGGCGCACGATGTTCTCCACCTCGACGATGGCGTCGTCCACCAGGATGCCGATCACCAGCGACAGGGCCAGCAGCGTGATCACATTGACGCTAAAGCCCAACAGGTACATGCCGGCAAATGCCGGTATCACCGACAGCGGCAACGCCACCGCGGAGACGAACGTCGCACGCCAGTTGCGCAGGAACAGCCAGACCACCAGCACCGCAAGTGCTGCGCCTTCGTACAGCAGGTGCATCGAGCCGGTGTATTCCTCCTGCACCGGGTCGACGAAGTTGAAGGCTTCGGTGAACGCGATGTCCGGATGCGTGGCCTTGAGTTCGCGCAGTGCCTGCTGCACCGCGGCGCCCACCGTGACCTCGCTTTCACCCTTGCTGCGCGAGACCTCGAATCCCACCACCGGCTGGCCGTTGAGCAGCGCTGCCGAGCGCTGCTCGGCAATGGTGTCGGACACCGTGGCAACCTGGTCGAGCCGGATACGCCGCCCATCGGACAGGGCCAGCTGCAGGGCACCGAGCTGCTGGGCTGTCTGCACCGTGCCCAGCGTGCGTACGGGCTGCTCGCCACCGCCGACATCGACCCGCCCGCCGGCGCTTTCCTGCTGCGTCTGGCGCAGCTGGCGTGAAATGTCGGCCGCGGTCGCACCCAGTGCCTGCAAGCGCATCGGGTCCAGGGCCACCCGCACCTCGCGGTTGACGCCGCCGACCCGGGTCACGCCGCCGACGCCGCGCACCGCGAGCAGGCGCCGCGTCACATCGTTGTCGACGAACCAGGACAGGGCCTCGTCGTCCATGCCGGTGCTTCCCGCGCGCGCCAACGATCGCACGGTGAACGCCAGCACCGGCTGGGCCGCCATGTCGAGCTTGTTGACGATCGGGTCGCGCAGGTCGGCCGGCAGGTCGCTGCGCACCTTTCCGACGGCCGAGCGCACATCGTCCACTGCTTCCTGCACCGGCTTTTCCAGCCGAAATTCCGCTGTGATGGTGACGCCGCCGTCCTGTACCTTCGTATAGATGTGTCGCAGGCCCTGTACCGAGGCGATCGAGTTCTCCAGCTTGCGCGCCACTTCGGTTTCAAGTTGCGCCGGGGCCGCACCGGGCAGGGACGCAACCACGCTGACGGTCGGAAGTTCGATATCCGGGAACTGCTGCACCTTCATCGCGTTGAACGACAGCAGGCCGGCAAAACACAGCAACACAAACAGCATCACGGCCGGAATCGGGTTGCGGATCGACCAGGAGGAGACGTTGATCATGGTGCCTGCCTCAGCGCGAGGCCGATGCGGCCGGATGCTGCGCCGATGGTGTGCCGGCTGCGTCCACCACCCGGACCAGGTCGCCTTCGTTCAGGAAACCCGCGCCGCTGGCGACCAGGCGGGTGTTGGCATCCAGCGCACTGGTGACCTCGACCTGCTCGCCGGCCTGGCGGCCGGTCTGCACCTTGATGCGCGAGACGCGGTTGTCCTCGTTCAGGCGGTACACATAACTGAATCCGTCGCGCATGACCAGGGTCGACTGCGGTACCAGCAGGGCGCTGGTGTCGCCCAACTCGAACGCGCCGGACGCAAACATGCCCGGCTTGGGCGGCGCGGACATGCCGTCGGTCGAGGGCAGATCGACATAGACCAGTGCCATGCGGGTCTGGGCGTCCACCGTCGGGCCTACCATGCGCACCTTGCCCTTGACCTGGGTGCCGCTGACGGCGGTCACAAGGACCGGTGTGCCAGGCTTGATGCGCCCCAGCTCGGTGGCCGTGATCTCGGCGCGCCACTCGAGGCGGCCCTGACGGATCATCCGGAACAGCTCGGTGCCGGCCGGCACGACCGCTCCGACCGTAGCCGATCGGGCCGAGATGATGCCCCGATCCGGCGCCAGCACCTGGGTGTGCCTGAGCCGCAGTTGCTGTATGTCGAGCGCGGCCTTGGCCGCCGTCACCCGCGCCTGGGCCGTCTGCTCCAGCGTCAGGTACTGGTTGATCTGCTGCGTGCTCAGCGCGCCGCTGTTCTTCAGGGTGCGGGCGCGTTCGGCGTTGCCGGCGGCCTCCAGCCCGTTGGCCTGGGCTTCCAGCACATTGGCGCGCGCCAGCGCCAGATCGGCCTGCACCGACTCGCCGGCGAACGTGGCCAGCACCTGGCCGGCACGCACGACATCGCCGATGTTGGCGCGCACCTCGACCAGCCGCAGGCCGCTGGCCTCCGTCCCCACGCTGGCTTCCTGCCAGGCGGCGACACTGCCATTGGCGGTCAGCTGGATTGGCAGGCGGCCGAGCTGCGGGCGCACCGCGGTGACGGTCAGCGCCGGTTTGGTTGTGGCGGCTGGCGCCGGATCAGCGGGGCCATCGGCTGCCGTGCTGCGGGCCCACAAGACCGCCACGACGGCGGCGCACAGTGCCAATGCCAGAGCGGCCAGGCAATTGCGTTTGAATGTCGAACTCATCATCAGGTCTCTTCGTGCAGGCGTGCGGCGGGTAGCCGAGCCATCAGGGTTGGGCAGCGGCGGCTGCGGATGTCCAGCCGCCCCCTGCAGCGCGGTACAGGTCGATCCAGGCCTGTATCCGTTCCAGTTGCAAGGCCACCAGCGCGTCGGCGGCAGTCAGGCGGAGCCGGCGCGCGTCTTCCAGCTCCACCAGGCTGGCCAGGCCGCCCTGGTAGCGCGCTTCGGTGGCGCTCAGCCAGGATTGATAGCCGGCCTGCGCGCTGGCCGCATCCGCTGCCCGCTCGGACGTGCTTTGCAATGCGACCAAGGCCTGCTCGACCTCGCGCACCGCCTGTCGTACGCGAGCCTGGTACAGCGCGATCGACTCGTCGTAGCGCGCCTGCGCCGCAGTGACGTTGGCCTCGCGCCGCCCGCCATCGAACAACGGCACGCTGAGCGCGAGCGGCCCGATAGACCAGGTCGCCATGTCACTGCCATTGCCCGCTGCCCGATAGTGCAGCGCCCCGATGGAGCCCGACAGGCCCAGCCGCGGGTAACGCTGCGCCTGTGCTCCGCCGATGTCCGCGCTGGCGGCGGCGATGTCGCGCTCGGCGGCGAACACATCCGGGCGTTGGGCCAGCGTATCGGCGGGCACGCTGGCCACAACCATCTGCGCCTGTGGCGCCAGATCCAGCGGCGCTTGCGCCAGCCGCTGGCGCAGCCCGGGTTCGGGCAGGCCGGTCAACGCGACCAGGGCCTTGATGGTCTGGGTACATGCCGCGTCCTGGCGGTTCACGCGGCCGCTGGCTTCGCTGGCCGCGGCTCGCGCCAATGCAGCGGTTCCGCTGGCCGTGAATCCAGCCTTCAGGCTCAAATCGCTGAGCCGCGCCGTTTCTGCGCGTGACTGGGCGTCGGCCTGGGCGATGGTGCGTTGCTGTTCGCAGGCGCGCTGGCCGAAATAGCGGCTAGCGACTTCGGCCGCCACCAGCACCCGCGCGTCATGCCAGGACGCTTTCGCGCTGTCGAGCCGGGCCTGTGCCGCGTCGCTGGCCAGCCGGTTGGCGCCGAAAAGGTCGATCTCCCAAGCGGCCTGTACACCCGCCTGCAGCGTCGTGGTCGCCAGTGTAACGGGCTGGGTATTGGCACGGGCGACGCTGGCCGAACCGTCCAGCGTCGGGCCCAGGGCCGCACGCGCCTGGCTCAGCGCCGCGCGGTTCTGCACCACCCGCGAGCGGGCGCTTGCCAGCGAAGGACTGGCCTGCTGCGCCGCATCCAGCAGCGCGACCAGCAAGGGGTCGCCGAGTTGCTGCCACCACTGGGTCAGGTCCGTCACATTGCCGCTGTGGGGCAGAGGAGCCTGCCACTGCGAAGGGGGGGCCAGCGCCGCCGGCGCTGCGCGCGGCGCAGGCGCGATAGCGCATCCGGCCAGGCTCAGGGCCACACAACTGATGATCAATAACTCGTTCAATCGCATAATGGAAAAATGGGCCATGAAACGGGACCCGCGCAGCTGCGCCGCGGGCCGGGCCCGTGCAACACGACGATCCAGGCCAGTGAAGTTCGACCGTCGCGCTGCCGGAAAAACCCAATAACCCGATGGACCAGGCAACACTGTACCAATTCCGCGTGACGGGACCGTGGCGCAGTCCTACAGCCTTGCCAACGACCCCGTTGCTTCCCGAAATGCACGACCACCTTCGCACGGTCATCGTGGCACCCATGACCAGCAAGAGTCGACCGGCGCCCTTTCGCATGGCGGTGACCCATGCGGGCCAAAAAGGCCTGATCCTGCTGGATCAGCTGCGGGCGGTGGACGAAGTGCGACTTGCCAAGCAATTGGGAGCGGTCTCGACCAAGACTTTGCTCGGCACATTGGGCATATTGCAGGAGGTCTTTGCCGAATGAGTTTCAGCGCGATTGGTGGGAAGCAGGAGGTACAACGGTTCAATCGATCTGGTCCTCATGCCACTGCACGATCGAGATCGATGCGCCATGCGCGGCGGCCCAGGCCGACGCTTATTTGATCAAGCCCTGTATCTCCCGAAACAGCGGATGGTCGGCACCGCGCAGCCATTCGAACGCCACCATCTCGGTGGTGACCAGTTCCGCGCCATTGCCGGCCAGGCGGTCATAGGCGGCGTCGCGGTTGCGCTCGGTGCGCGAGCCGCAGGCGTCGGTGACGACCCAGACGTCGAACTCCTCTTGCAGCAGTTCCAGCGCCGTCTGCAGCAGGCAGACATGGGCCTCGACGCCGGCGATCACCACCGTGTTGCGGGCCGGCGCGGCTTCAGGAATCGCTTTTTGCAGGTGTTTGGGCAGGCTGCGCGCGTTGCCGGCCGAAGCCTTGCGCTGTGCCGGTCGCAGCACGTCGAGCAGGCCCTCGGCGCAGGCGCTGAAAGCCATTTTGGGTAGTACGCGTGCGCGCGCCTCGGTCAACACCGCACCCAGGTCTGCCGCGCTGGCGCCCAGCCTGGCAGGATTTTGTTCGGTGGCAGTGATGGGAACTCCCAGCGCCTGCGCCATGCGTGCCAGACGTACCGCATGGGCCAGCACCGACGGCCCGTCAGCAACCGCTGGCATCAGGCGGGTCTGGTAGTCGATCAGCACCAGCTGGCATTCTTCGGCATCGAGCAACATGGGGCAGTCTCCGTCAGGTCGGTCTGGCCGCAGCGGCATCATGAGCGATGTACTGCGGACCCATTATCGAGCCCCAATTGCTATCGGGTGATGATGTCGCGATGCATGGGCGCAAGCAGCGCCAGCAGCCGGTTCTGGTCGCGAAACGGTATCTGGCGCGCGTCCATCGCGATCTGCAGCACCTCCACCAGCGCATGGAAGTCCGATTTGCGCACGCCCAGGTCGGCATGGGCCGCCTTCATCGTGTCGCCTTCGTATTTGCAGGGACCGCCGCTGAGCTGGCAGACCTGGTCGCGCAGCTGTTCTTTCAGGTTGGCCGGTTTGGTCTTGGCGAACATCGTGCCGATGCGCGGGTCCACGATCAGCCGCTCGACGAAATCGTCCATCAGCGCGGTGATGCCGGGTTTCTCGCCCAGCGCGCGGTACAGGGCGTCCGGACCGCCGGCGTGCTGCGCCAATGCAGCGCCGTTCAACAACAGGCAATGCAACAGCAGGGTCCAAGCGCGCAGAAGGATGCGCATATCAAAAGGCCAGCTGGCCTGAAAAATACAGGCCCCGCTGGCGACGATTCGCTGTGATGCCCGGCACGATACGGCCAAGCTCGACCCACGCCAGCGTCAGCGAACTATGGCGGTTGGGTGCCCAGGCGATGAACAGATCGGCCCAGTCGTCTTCGCGCAGTGCCGAGCCCAGGCCCGCCGCGGCGCCCAGCGCCTGCAGGTTGTTCGGCTTGAAGCGGTATTCGGCGCCGATGGCAAGATCCTTGCGCAGCAGCCAGGCGAGCGAGAATTCCGGCTGCAGGCTGTAGCGGTCGCGCCCGGGAGAGCCCGAGCCGAAACCGAGCAATCCGTTCTGGTTGGCGCGGGTCGCACGCAGCGTGGCATGGACCAGCACGCTCTCGGCCAGCAACAGCTTGGTTGCATTCAGGTAGATATCGGTGCCATGGCTGTCGGCGCCCAGGAAACGCTGCACCGATGCCAGTGTGCCAGGGCGCAGCGTCTTGTATTGCAGGCCGATCGAGACTTGCGGCAGCCAGCTGTCGGCATCGAGGACCGCGTCGCCGGCCAGTCGCAACTTGAGGCCCAGCACATCCATCCGGATATGCTGGCCGGGCGCGACGCCGAACGGCGCGATGGCATTGAGGGCCACTGCCGGCGCGGCGTCGAAGTCCTGGCGCGCCAGCGACAACTCAACGCGTTCGTTCCAGCCCAGCGCGACGCCGGTGCTGGTGAGTCCGTAGTCCTGGGTGCGGGTGCGGCTCAGGTAGGCGGACGCACCGGTCTCTCCGGCAGTGGCGTTGCTGCCGATCGTGGCCCAGGGTGTCAGGCCACCGCCGGCCGCCCCTTCGATGCTGCTGACACCGCCGGTCAGGCGCAGCTTGCCCGTGTCGGCCAGCGCGGCGGGTCCGCAGCCCAGCGCGGACAGACACAGCATGACCAGCGCGCAACGCGAGCGCGGGTACCCGGTGGACCGATAGGGGCAGTAGTCAGACATGCACTTGAGTATGCCCATTTGTTGCACCGCCAATGGCCCGGTGCGCCTTTTTCGCGGGTTGACGAGGGAGCTCTTTGCAACTGGCACAGCCCGGTTCGCACGGGCCACCATGCGGTGGTGTAAGCTTTTCACTTCTTCGCCGGCGTCGCCGGCAAGATTGCGCATGACAGGGAGTCCACGATGCATACCCCCCACAGCCATGACGATGCGCCCTGGAAACACGACGGCGTGCGGGTGATCCCCGCCGGCCAGCTCGATGGCAATACGGCGCAGACGCCCGGCATGGACCGCAAGGCGGCGATCAATTTTGCGCGGGTTGGCGCGCACAAGCTGTGGGCTGGCACCGTGACCATCCATGCCAACGCACGCACGGGTGCCCACCACCACGGGCATCTGGAGAGCGTGATCTACATCGTCAAGGGCCGGGCCCGGATGCGCTGGGGCGACAAGCTCGAGTTCGTCGCCGAGGCCGGCCCGGGCGATTTCATCTATGTACCGCCCTACGTGCCGCACCAGGAGATCAACGCCAGCCCGTCCGACCTGCTCGAATGTGTGTTGTGTCGCAGCGACGGTGAGGCCGTGGCGATCAACATCGACATCGAGCCGGTCGAAAAGCCGGAGCAGGTGCTGTGGCTTGACCCGACCCACCCGACCGGTGGCGTTTGAGTTGGCGGGCCGGCCGCGGCAAGTTGTGCGGCTGGGCGGCAAGGCCCGGCACCGCCCGCGGGTCGGTGGCCCGGGTACAGGCGCTGGCCGACGACAGATGTTGCGATACTCTGGGATGATGACCGACTGCCAGCCAATGACGAGACCCGATCAGCCGCCACCCACGACGCCCGGACCCCGCGTCGCTCGGGTCGCACGCAGGGTCCTGTTTGCCTGCCTGCTGGGCTCGGTGCTGGCCCCGGGTCTGGCGGCCACGGTGCAGGTCCAGGTGCAGGACGAGGCGGGCAAGGTGTTGACGGATGCCGTGGTGTTTCTGGAATCGCGCGAAGCCAGGGCATTGGTCAAGCCGGCCCAGGGCGCCGAAATGGCGCAAAAGGGCAAGTTGTTCGACCCGCCGGTGCTGGTTGTGCCGGTGGGAACCGCCGTGGCGTTCCCGAACCGCGACACGGTGCGCCACCATGTGTATTCGTTCTCTGCGGCCAAGAGCTTCGAGCTCAAGCTCTACAGCGGCGTGCCGGCCAATCCGGTGCTGTTTGACAAGACCGGCATCGCGGTACTTGGCTGCAACATCCATGACGCGATGACCGCCTGGGTGGTGGTGGTAGACACGCCGTTTTACGGGCGCACCGCCACCGCCGGCACGGTGGCCATGAACCAGGTGCCGGCCGGCAATTACCGGCTGCGGGTCTGGCACCCGTCCCTGCCGGTGGGAGCCGCGGCAGCGGAGCAGGCGCTGATCGTGGGTGGCGCCGATGTCAACACCACGGTGCGCCTCATGGGTGCGGTGGCGCCATGACGGCAAGGCCCTGCTGGGGGTCGCATCGATTGGCGCGAGGGCCGCTGGTTCGCCGATGACGCGCAACTGGTTGCCCCATCGCTGGGGACTGTCCTCGCGCATCGTAGCCCTGTCGTTGTTGCTGCTGCTGCTGGTGCAAACGGCCGTTTTTAGCGTGGTTCAGATCAGCATCGAGCAAAGCGCGCGCCAGCAGGTGGCGCAGGAACTGCTGGTGGGCGAGCGGGTCTGGCGTCGCCTGCTGGACCAGAATGCGCAGCAACTGCGCCAGGGCGCCGGCGTGCTTGCGGCGGATTTCGGCTTTCGCGCCGCGGTCAGTTCGGGCGATACCCAGACCATTGGCTCCGCGCTCGAGAACAACGGCGCGCGGATCGGGGCCACCATCACCGCGCTGGTCGATACCCGGATGGAACTGCGGGCGGTCGGCGAGGCTGTCGCTGTCGACGAACTCAAGCCGGTGCTGGCCGAACTGGTCGGTCCGCTGGCGCGCGACGCCCAGGGCAGCCAGGTGGCGCTGGTGGGTGGCATTCCGCACCAGTTCGTGATGGTGCCGATGAAGGCGCCCGTGCTGGTGGGGTATGTGCTGATGGGCTTTCCGATCAACCAGAAGCTGGTCGACGACATGCGGGCGATCTCCGACATGCACCTGGCGCTGATCAGCGACGTCGGCAACGACAAGGGCAGCGTCGTCGTCACGACCCTGCCTCCCGAGGCCTTGCAGACGCTGAAGGATCACCAGGGCGACGTGGTGGAGCTGGCCGACCATGGTGACCTGCTGGTTGCGCGCAGTGTCAAGCTCGATACCGGCAGTTCGGGCAGTGTGCGGACCGTGTTGCTGCGTTCGCTCAACGAGGTGGTGGCGCCGTTTCGCCAGGCCCAGGTGGCACTGGCCTGGATCACGGCGATGGGCGTGGTGCTGTTCGGCATCGGGAGCATTTTTGCGGCGCGTCGCGTGACCACGCCGCTGCGCTCGCTGGTCGATGCGACCCGGCGCCTGGGCTTGGGGCAGTACGACGTGCCGATGGAGCATATGGACCGGCATGACGAAATCGGCGGCCTGGCCAAGGCTTTCGATCAGATGCGCATCAACATTGGTGCCCAGCAGGCCGAGATCCGCACCCTGGCCTACTGGGACCGGCTGACCGGCCTGCCCAACCGGGCGCGTTTTCGCGAAGCGCTGCAAAGCGAGATCGACAGCCAGGGCGCCGTCGCGGAAATGGGCCGCGGCAACATTGCGGTGGTGATGCTCGACATCGACCGTTTCAAACATGTCAATGATGTACTGGGCTACTCGTTTGGCGACATGTTGCTGATGGCAGTGGCCAAGCGCCTGACCCAGCAGGACCTGCGCACCGGGGACATGGTAGCCCGGCTCGGTGGCGACGAATTCGCGGTGTTGCTCACGATCAGCGATGCGCCCGCCGCATTGGCGGTGGCCGAGCGGATAGCCAAATCGTTCGAGCTGCCGCTGGCGTTTGACGACCAGACGGTGGACCTGAGTGCCGGCATCGGTGTGGCCTGCTGGCCAATGCATGCCGATGACGCCGACACCCTGCTGTCGCGGGCCGAGGTCGCGATGTACGCGGCCAAGAGCCGTACCACCGGCATCCAGCTGTACGACCCGGCGCTGGACTCGTCGAGTACGCAGACTCTGTCGCTGCTGACCGAATTGCGCCATGCCATCGACCACGACGAGCTGCGTCTGTTTCTGCAGCCCAAGATCCGGCTGGTCGACGATGCGGTGGTGGCGGCCGAGGCCCTGGTGCGCTGGCAGCATCCGACGCGCGGCCTGGTGCCGCCATTGCAGTTCATTCCGTTCGCTGAGCAGACCGGCTTCGTGCGCCAACTGACCTTGTGGATGTTCGACCGCTCGGCGCGCCTGAGCCGTGAACTGCGCACGCAAGGCCTGGGGCTGCGCCTGTCGATCAATCTGTCGACCCGCGACATGCTGGACATCGACCTGCCGGCGCGGCTGGAGGAAATCCTGCAGAGAAACACGGTCGACGCCAGCGCATTCTGTCTGGAGATCACCGAAAGCGCCATCATGGACGATCCGCAGCGCGCATTGGCCACGCTCGACAAGTTGTCGCGGCGCGGTTTTGCGCTGTCGATCGATGATTTCGGCACCGGGTATTCGTCATTGGCCTATCTCAAGCGCTTGCCGGTGGACGAGCTCAAGATCGACAAGTCCTTCGTGATGAACATGCAGGAGGATGAAGACGACGCCAAGATCGTGCGCTCGACCATCGACCTGGCGCACAACCTGGGGTTGACGGTGGTGGCCGAAGGCGTCGAGAACGCGGTGATACTCGAGCAACTGCGTGCGCTGGCATGCGATGAGGTGCAGGGTTATCACCTGGCCAAACCGATGCCAGCCGAGGATCTGGCCCCGTGGTGCACGCGCTGGCGCGCCGAGGCCACGGCAACCGTTTGCGCATGACGAGGAGTTCGCGATGGGGCAGGTGCATTTCGATTTTCATGGCAGCACGGCGCTGGTCAGCGGCGGGGCCAGCGGCATGGGGGCGCAGGTCGCACGCCTGTTCGCCGGTGCCGGCGCCGACGTCTTCATCGTCGACGCCAATGCGGCGCTGGCCGAGCGCACCGCACTGGAGATGGGCGCAACTGCGGTGGCGGGCGATGTCAGCGACGCCGCGTTCTGCAATCGGGCCGTGGCCAGCGCCGTTGAAAAGACCGGGCGCCTGGACGCGGTCGTCAATTGCGCCGGCATCATCGCGCGCAAGAGCGGTGTCGACACGCTGGATGCCGAGTGGGAGCGCGCGATGGCTGTCAACGCCGGCGGCGTCTTCTACCTCAGCCGCGCGGCGGCGCGCCACATGCGCGCCCACGGTGGCGGCGCGGTTGTCAACTTCGGCAGCATCTGGGGCGAACTGGGCGGCAAGGGCGCGTTGGCCTATGCGGCGAGCAAGGGCGCAGTGCAGCAGGTCACGCGCAGTTTTGCTTTGGAGTTGGCGCGCGACGGCGTGCGCTTCAATTGCGTGTGTCCCGGTGAGGTCGACACGCCGATGCTGCGCGCCGCCGGGCGCGCCACGCCGCTGACCGACGCGCAGGCGCAGGAGATCGCCGACCGGGTGGTGCCCATGGGGCGACTCGCCCAGCCCGAGGAGATTGCCCGGGTCGCGGTGTTCCTGTGCAGCGACGCAGCCAGCTACATGACCGGTGCAATGGTCTACGTCGATGGTGGCTTCAGCACGCAATAGGCCATGCAGTATCGTCCGTTTGGCCGTACCGGCCTGAAGCTGTCGTCCCTGGTGCTGGGCACCGACAACCTGGCCAACCCGACGCCCGAGGCCGAGAGCCTGGCGATCCTGGATGCGGCGGTCGAGGGCGGCATCAACCTGGTCGATACCAGCAACAGCTACGCCGGTGGCGAGGCCGAGCGCCTGATCGGCAAGTGGCTGACACGACGCAAGCGGCGTGACGACATGCTCATCGCGACCAAGGTGTTCTATCCCACCGGCCCCGGCGCCAACGACCGCGGCCTGAGTCGCCACCATATCGTGCAGGCCTGCGAAGACTCGCTGCGCCGCCTGGGCACCGACCACATCGACCTGTACCAGACGCACCGGCCGGACCCGGACACGCCGATCGAGCAGACCTTGTCCGCGCTGGACTTGTTGGTGCGCCAGGGCAAGGTGCGCTATGTCGGCTCCAGCACCACGCCGGCATGGCAGGTGGCGCAGGCGCAGCACACCAGTGCGCAGCAGGGTCTGGCGTCGTTTGTGTCCGAGCAGTCACCCTACAACCTGCTGGAGCGGCGCATCGAGAATGAACTGGTACCGGCTTGCCAGCGCTATGGCCTGGCGCTGCTGACCTGGTCACCGATGGCCATGGGCATGCTTGCGGGGCGTTATGCGCAGGGCAGCACGCCGGCGACAGACAGCCGAGCGGCACTGCGTGGTGGTATCTACGCCGAAAGGGTCACCGAGCGCGGCATCGCGGTGGGGCAGCTGTTTGCGGCCCTGGCGCGCCAGCATGGCCATGATCCGGCGCAACTGGCCTACCTGTGGGTCAAGGACCAGCCGGGTGTGACTGCGCCCATCATCGGCCCGCGCACACTGGCGCAACTGCGCCAGGCGTTGCCGGTGGCCGATATGGCGTTGTCGGATGAACTGCGCGCGGCCTGCGATGCGCTGGTGCCGCCGGGCAGCGTGGTCGCCAGTTTCTTCAATTCGGCGGCGTGGATGCAGTGGAAACTGGTCTGAAGCCTGGTCGCGCAGTCTGCGGCTTGCGCGTGCGATGCAGGACGCGCTTGGTCTCAGCCTGAGAGCCCCGCGAGCGCGGCTTGGGCTCCCGGCGTCTTGCGGCAGTCGTCCACGTACTGCTGGATGATGGCTTCGAAACTCTCGTCCGGGTGCAAGCCCAGAGCGACTGCGCGCGCGGCGGTGGCACCGGTGGGCCAGTTGGCGACCATGCCGGCAATGCGTTCGTCGCGCGCAAAGCGCACCCGCGCCCGTACCGCCTTGCCGGCCACCCGCTCCAGTGCGTCGAGCATGTCGCAGACCCGCACGTTGATCGAGGGCAGGTTCATGCCCAGGCGGCCGCGAAAGGCCTCGCGACTGGCCTCGAAAACCGTGATCAGTCCTTCGACGGTCTTGCCGGGCGATGCCAGCGGATGGGATACCTGGTCGTCCACCGGGCAGATCGAATCGACACCGGCCAGGGGCTCGCGGATGATGCCGGAGAAAAACGACGATGCCGCGCCGTTGGGACGCCCTGGGCGCACCGATACCGTCATCAGCCGGGCCGCGCGGCCGTCGATGAAGCCCTTTCGCGTGTAGTCGGAAATCAGGTGTTCGCAGATCAGCTTCTGGATGCCATAGGACGACTGCGGTGCCGGCAGCGTGTCGTCGGCCACTGGCGAGGGCATCGGAACGGCGGCATCGGGTCCGAATACCGCCACCGAGCTGGAGAACACGAAGCGTGCCGGCTTGCCGCTGGACAGGCTGGCGGCGCGCAGCGCGTCGAGCAGGGCGCGGGTGCTGTCCAGGTTCGAGCGCATGCCCAGTTCGAAGTCGAGTTCGCATTCGCCCGACACCGCCGAGGCCAGGTGGAAAATGCCGTCGAAGGGTTCAGTCTTGAGCGCTTCGCACTGCGTCAGCAGGGGCCCCGTGCGATCCTGCACCCGGGCGTCGGCAATCAGGTCGGCCGGTGACGCGACCTGGTCGGTCAACACCAGGGTCTTGATGGTCTGTCCGGCCAGTTCGCCGCGCGCGAGCAGGGCGCGGGCCAGTCGCGCGCCGACAAATCCGCCGCCACCGGTGATCAGCAATTTCATGGCAAAAGAGCTTTCAAAAAAGTTGGATCTGCCAGTGTACGGCGGTCAGGTCCGGTTCGATCACAAGGCCGGGTCCAGGATGCCCGGCATGGCGATGAAATCGGGCAGGTGGCGCAGGTCGCGAATCCAGGCCTGCAGCGCTGGATAAGGCCGCAGATCGATGCGCGCCTCGCCGGCCAGCGCTGCGTAAGGAAAACAGGCGATATCGGCAATGCTGGGCCGCTCGGTCGCCAGCCAGCGTTGGCCACGGTATTGGTTTTCTGCCATGGTGTCGTCCATCAGCCGCAACGCCGCATCTGCGACGCGCTCGCAGAGCACAACATCGGCTGCGGTGCCGAAGCTGTAGTGCAGCCGCAGGGCTGCAATGCCGCGGGTCAGGTCGTCGGCGGTGGCCAGCCACAACTGAATGCGGCCCCGCGTACTGGCATCGAGCGGGTGCCAATGCCCGCCGGGGTCGTAACGGCTGGCCAGATACACCAGGCAGGCCTGAGCGTCGCGCAGCAGGAATCCGTCGTCGTCGATCACCGGCAACTGGCCCAGCGGGTTGATGTTGCGCAGGAATGAATCTGATTTGTGCTCGCGCCCCGGATGAAAATTGACCGGTACGTGCTCGTATTGCAGGCCCAGCCAGTGCAGCAGCAGCCGCAACTTGTAGCAGTTGCCGGAGAGTTCGTAGTCGTACAGCCGGATCATGCTTCCTGCGTCGGGTGCACGCCAAAGACCATGCCGCGCCTGCGCAGCCAGCGCCGGTAGGTTGCCGATGTCAGGTCACAGCGCATGTGGGATTCCAGCGGCCCGTCGAGTGGCAGTCGGCGCGGACGCTGGCTCTCCAGGATCGGTTTGTCCTGGCCGAAGATCCTGTGCTGGAACGCGATCATCTCGGCGTCTGACAACGCATCCTCGAAGTAGACCAGCAGCACATGGGCAATCACCTGCTCGTCGTCCAGTGGCTGCACGAACAGGCCGATCACGTCCTGCGCGCCTTGGCGATTCGGGCATGACTTGTACAGCGCGGCGGTGAAGGGCTGCATCACCCGGTAGCGGTAGTGTGCCTCGATGCCCGCGGCGGCGGACGCCGACGCGCGGGGCTGGAAGAAGCGGCAACCGGTGGCCCAGATTTCGCGGGTATCGGGGTCGATGGCAACGTCGTAGGGCGCGACGGCGGTGTGCGGAACCTTGCCCAGCGTGCCGGCGTGCACATAGGGGAAATGGCCCATGTCCAGGAAGTTCTCCACGACCCGCAGCCCGGAGGTCGCGACGCCGATGCCGCCGCAGTCAACGATGCGCCGCCCGGGCTCGCGGTATTCGGGCAGGTCGAACAGCGGGGGTGGCGTGCCGTCGCCGGTATGGACCCACAGGTATCCATAGTGTTCCTGCACCGGCAGGTCTGTGCCGTCGGCGCGGGCGCGCGGCGTGCCATCGGCATCGCGCCACAGTTGCACGGCCTGGCCGAGCAGGCGCGTCTCGATCGGGCGCGAGGGACCGGATGCGGCCAGCCGGTCGCACGATCCGAGCGTGAGCCAGTCGTCGCGCATATTGGGGTCCTGGGTGCAGAACGGCATGCTGATCAGGGCGCGCCAGATTCGATCGCGCCGCGCAACAGGCGCGCTGCGCCAAACAGCGCGATCAGCGATACCCTGGGTGGTTCCGTGGCGCAAGCCAGATGCAGCAGGCACAGATGCGCCTGGGCCGACAGCACGAACAGGTGCACGGGCTGCTGGGCCAGTTCGCCGCGCCAATGGCAAGGCGACAAACGATGGTAGCCGTGTGCGGATAACGCGTGGTCGACCTGTTGCGCTGAGGCACGCAGGCCCATGGTGCGCAGAAACCGTGCGGGCGCCGCGTCGTCCGGCAGCAAAGGCAGTGGCGCTGGCGAATCGCGAGCCAGGCGGTCGCCAATGTGGACCCAGACCATGCCATTGCTTTCCAGCGCGGTGTAGGTCTTGACGCATACATTACCGGGTACCGGGATATCGGGCAGCGCAGGAATCGCGATGCAGCGTCCGCTGCCGGCTGCATATTCCCAGCCATGGTAGGCACAGGCCAGCCGATCGCCCTGAACCCGCCCCAGGCTCAGCGCCACACCGCGGTGCGGGCAACGATCTTCCCATGCCTGCACCTGGCCCGCCGCGCTGCGCCACACGGCCAGTTCCTGGCCCAGCACGCTGCAGGCCAGCACGTTGTCGCCGGCGCGCAGCGCATGCGCCGGCATGACTGGGTGCCACAGGGGAGTGTCAGGCATGGCCTTATTGTCCGCGCTCCAATGCTGCATCCGACCGGCAGTGTGGTGCGCGGATCTTGCGGCTCGAACAGGCTCCGGTCGCTTGCGGACTTCGAACGATGCCTACAATGCAAACACTCATTAACCTGGCAAACAATTGTTTGAATGGCCGGCCGCGAACAGGAAATCCTCGACATACTGCGTGATGAACCGCTGATTGCCCAGCAGGCGCTGGCGGACCGGCTGGGCATCAGCCGCGCCGCCGTGGCTGGTCACATCATGCATCTGACGCACAAGGGGCATATCGTCGGGCGCGGGTATGTACTGGCGGCGGACCGCTTCGTCGTTGCCGTTGGCGCCTGCAATATGGACATCACCGGGAGTTCGGCCCATCCGCTCGTGGCGCAGGATTCGACACCGGGCCGCATTCGTTGCGCGCCGGGCGGCGTGGCGCGCAATGTGGCGGAAAACCTGGCCCGGCTGGGCCATGACGTGCGGCTGGTCAGCGCGGTCGGCGATGATCTGTACGGTAGCAGCCTGCTGGAGCACACCCGCCGCGCAGGCGTCGATGTACAGGGGTGTCGGGTGCTGGCGGGTCAGGCGACGTCGACCTATCTCTCATTGCACGGGTCCGACGGCGACATGGCCATGGCGCTCAATGACATGGCGATCCTGGAGCACATCACGCCCAAGCGCCTGGCCGCCCACGCAGACCGCCTGCGCCATGCCAGCGCGGTGCTGGTTGATTGCAATCTGCCGCAGGCGGCACTGGGCTGGATTTTTGCGCAGGCGCGCATGACCCCCTTGTTTGCCGAGCCGGTGTCGGCTTTCAAGTGTCGCCGCCTGTTGCCCTGGCTGGAACAGGTGCACACGCTCAAGGCCAACCGGCTGGAAGCACAGGCGCTGACCGACCGCATCGTTGATACGGATGACGACGTGGTCGCAGCCGCCCGCTGGTTGCACGAGCGCGGCGTGTGCCAGGTGGTGCTGAGCCTGGGGGGGCGCGGCTTTTACTGGAGCGATCGCGCAGGCGCCGCTGGCTGGCAGTCGGCCACAGCGGTCGCGGTTGTCAACGCAACCGGTGCCGGCGATGCGCTGATGGCGGGTCTGATGCACCGCTTTCTGGAAGGCGCTTGTTTGCAGGACGCGGTCGGTTTTGCCGCGGGATGCGCGGCGCTGACACTGACCGCGCCCCAGGCCAACCATCTGAACCTGTCCATTGCGACTGTCCAGCGCTTGCTGGAAAGCCCGGACCACGTGAGCCAGATCGATCAAGACCGAGAACGCATGAAATGAACACCCCACCCTATCTGGACATCCATCCCGACGTCGCGCAGGCCTTGTCCGAACAGCGACCGGTCGTCGCGCTCGAATCGACCATCATCTCGCACGGCATGCCGTATCCGGACAACGTGGCAACGGCGTTGCGGGTGGAAGCCGAGATCCGCGACCATGGCGCGGTGCCGGCCACCATCGCGGTGCTGGGCGGGCGCCTGAAAGCCGGCCTGACGCCCGACGAGATCGAAACCCTGGGCCGCACCGGCCCGGCGGTGGCCAAGGTGAGCCGGCGCGACCTGCCGTTCATCGTGACCAGCGGCGCCATGGGCGCAACTACGGTGGCCTCGACGATGATCATCGCCGCGATGGCCGGCATCCGGGTGTTTGCCACCGGTGGCATCGGTGGTGTGCACCGGGGAGCGCAGCACAGTTTCGATGTGTCGGCCGACCTGCAGGAACTTGCCCGCACACCGGTGGCGGTGGTCTGCGCGGGCGCGAAATCGATCCTGGACCTGCCGCTCACGCTGGAGTACCTGGAAACCCATGGCGTGCCGGTGATCGGCTACCGGACCGATACCCTGCCGGCATTTTTCACCGTGGACAGCGATTGCGCTGTCGATTACCGGCTCGACAGCGCGCAGCAGATTGCCCGGGCCATGCACGCGAAATGGGCGATGGGCCTGCGCGGCGGCATGGTGGTGGCCAACCCGGTGCCGCAGGCGTTTGCGCAGCCGCGCGCGCGTATGGACGCCGCAATCGAGCAGGCGCTGCTGGAGGCGCAGCAACAGCAGGTCGCCGGCAAGCGGGTCACGCCCTTTCTGCTGGCAAGGGTGTCGGAGTTGACCGGCGGCGACAGTCTGGCGACCAATATCGAACTGGTTTTGAACAATGCCCGGCTGGCCAGTGCGATCGCGGTGCAATTGGCGCAGATCGGTGGTTATGATCCGCTTATCGCCACCGCGGCGGCCAGGTAAACCAGAACCGTCGGTTGCGCGTTATCGGGAAAGCCCGGATTGCGAACCGGTGGGCGCAGGCCTAGGCTTGCTGATTCCTTGTATTTTGCTTATCAACCTCGAAAGACCTTCACCATGAAACTCCAGACCCAACTCGGGATTCTTGCCGTTGCCCTCGCAGCCAGTTTTCAGGCCATGGCCGAACCCGCCATCGTGTACGACCTGGGCGGCAAGTTCGACAAGTCGTTCAATGAAGCAGCCTTCAATGGCATGGAGCGCTGGAAAAAGGAATCCGGCAAGAGCTACCTCGAATTCGAGGTGTCCAACGAGTCGCAGCGCGAGCAGGCAATCCGCCGCATGGCCGAGAAAGGCGCCAGCCCGATCATAGCGATGAGCTTCAGCCAGGCCTCGGCGATCGAAAAAGTCGCCAAGGAATTTCCCAAGCTCAAGTTCGCCATCATCGACATGGTGGTCGATCTGCCCAACGTGCAGTCGGTGGTGTTCAAGGAGCAGGAAGGCAGCTTCCTGGTCGGCATGATGGCGGCCATGGCCAGCAAGACCGGCAAGGTCGGCTTCGTGGGCGGCATGGACATTCCGCTGATCCGCAAGTTCGAATGTGGCTATGAGCAGGGCGCCAAGTTCGCCAACCCCAAGGCCGAGGTGTTCCAGAACATGACCGGCACCACCGGTGCGGCCTGGAATGACCCGGCGCGCGGTGGCGAACTGGCCAAGGCCCAGTTTGCCAAGGGTGCCGACGTGATCTTTGCCGCGGCCGGCGGCACCGGCATGGGCGTGTACCAGGCTGCCAAGGACGGCGGCAAACTGGCCATTGGCGTGGACAGCAACCAGAACCACCTGCAGCCCGGAACCATGCTGACCTCGATGCTCAAGCGCGTTGACGTGGCGGTCTACAACGTGTCCAAGAACCACAAACCCGGCATGTCGGTGCTGGGACTGAAAGAGGCCGGTGTCGACTATGCGATCGACAAGAACAATGAAAAATTGGTCAGCGCCGACATGAAGAAGAAGGTCGACGCCGCCAAGGCCGACATCATCTCGGGCAAGATCAAGGTGGCCGATTACATGGCCGACAACGCCTGCAAATATTGAGATAGTGCATCTTCCTACTGCGCGGGCCAATCTGGCGTCTGCGGTGCTCTCCGTACAGGTGTACGGCTTTGCTCCTCGGCGCCATCTTGACCCGCTCGCTACGGAATCTGCACCATCTCATAGTGTCAAGATCACTTCCATCGCATAAAGGGCGACCGCTTTGTCCGACGCGCCAGCGGTCGAGATGCTCGGTATCAGCAAACGGTTTGGCCCGGTGCAGGCCAATGCGGATGTGAACCTGACCGTGGCCGAGGGCACGGTGCATGGCATCGTGGGGGAAAACGGGGCTGGCAAGAGCACGCTGATGTCGGTGCTGTACGGGTTCTATGCCTGCGACAGCGGCTCGATCCGGGTGTTCGGCAAGGACGCCACGATCCGCAATGCGCACGAGGCGATCGCGCTGGGCATCGGCATGGTGCACCAGCATTTCATGCTGGTCGATACGCTGTCGGCGCTGGAAAACGTGATGCTGGGCGCAGAGCCGCATGTGCTGCTGCACAAAGCAGAGGGTATTGTGCGCAAGCGTTTGATCGAGCTCATGGCCTCCACCGGCCTGAAGGTCGAACTCGACGCGCTGGTGGGCGATCTGTCGGTGGGCGATCGGCAGCGGCTGGAGATTCTCAAGGCCCTGTATCGCGGCGCGAAGATCCTGATCCTGGACGAACCCACCGCGGTGCTGACGCCGCAGGAGACCGAGCAGTTGTTCGGCGTGCTGGCGCTGCTGCGCGAGCAAGGTACGACGATCTTGCTCATCACCCACAAGCTCAAGGAAGTGATGCGGCTGTGCGACCGCGTCACGGTGATGCGCGCCGGTCGCGTGGTGCAGGAGGTCGCGATTGCCGACGCCAGCATCGAGGGGCTGGCCGAGGCCATGGTCGGGCGCAAGGTGAACATGGGCCGGGTCGGTGACAGCGACAAGCCGCCAGGCGCAGTGTTGATGCAGGCGCGCGGCATCCATGTGCGCGACCCGATGGGCGTGGTGCGGCTGCACAAGCTCGATATCGATCTCAAGGCCGGCGAGATCGTCGGCATTGCCGGCGTGTCGGGCAATGGCCAGAGCGAACTGCTGGAGGTGTTGTCCGGGCTGCTGGCGCCGGGCGAGGGCAGCTTGTCGGTCGGGGCCAAGACCTTTCGTGCCGGTGCCTGGATCGACCCGCGCACGGCCCGCAACCTGGGTGTGGCGCACGTGCCGGAGGACCGGCATGAACGCGCCATGGTCATGGCCTTCGAGGCCTGGGAATCGGCGGTGCTCGGTTACGAATGGTTGCCGCAGTATTGCCGGGCCGGCTGGATGCAGCATCCACAGATGCAGCGGGCCACGGTCGACATGATGGAGCGCTTTGACGTGCGCCCGCGCGACGCGCAATTGCAGTGTGCGAGTTTTTCGGGTGGCAATCAGCAAAAGCTGGTGCTGGCGCGCGAGCTTGGCCAGTCGCCCACGGTGCTGCTGGTCGGTCAGCCGACGCGCGGCGTGGACATCGGCGCCATCGAATTCATCTACAGCCAGCTACGGGCGATGCGCGACGCCGGTTGCGCGGTGCTGGTGGTGTCCAGCGAGTTGGATGAAATCCTGGCGTTGTCCGATCGGGTGATCGTGATGAACCAGGGCCGGGTCGCCGGCGAGCTGCCAATCGGCGAGTGCAACGAGAGCACGCTGGGCATGTTGATGATCGGTGGCGGGCGCGCCAAAGAGGGCGTTGCTGCCAAGGCCGCGGCCACGGGAACGTCCGCATGACAAATCAACCTTTGCCGCGCTGGGCCGACCTCGTCCTGTTGCCCGTCATCAACCTGGCAGTTGCCCTGCTGGCGGCCGGTGTGATGGTCTGGCTGGTCGGCCAGAATCCGCTGGAGGTGATCCAGGTGCTGGTGCACGGGGCCTTTGGAACCACGCGCGGCCTGAGCTATACCCTGTACTACGCGACCACCTTCGTCTTCACCGGGCTGGCGGTGGCGGTGGCCTTTCACGGCGGCCTGTTCAATATTGGCGGCGAGGGCCAGGCCATCCTGGGAGGCCTGGGCACCGGCCTGGTCGCGCTATGGCTGTCGCACATGCTGCCGGCCTGGGCGATGCTGCCGCTGATGCTGCTGGTCGGAGCCCTGTTCGGCATGGTCTGGGCGGCGGTGCCGGCCTACCTGCAGGCCTACCGCGGCAGCCATGTCGTGATCACCACCATCATGTTCAATTTCCTGGCCAGCAGCCTGCTGGTCTACCTGCTGGTCAACCATCTCAAGGTGCCGGGCAACATGTCGGTCGAGAGCGCTTCCTTCGCGGAATCGGCCAAGCTGCCGAGCATGCACAGTTTCATGGGGTGGCTCGGTGTGGAATGGCCCAATTCGCCACTCAACACCAGCGTCTTTCTGGCCTTGCTGGCCGCAGCGGGCGTGTATTTCCTGCTCTGGCATACCCGGCTTGGCTACGACCTGCGCGCCACCGGCTCCAGCGCCCGTGCTGCCGCCTACGCCGGCATCAACCCGAACCACCAGGTCATTTTGGCGATGGGGGTATCGGGTGCGCTGGCCGGCATGGTTGGCATGAACGAGATTGCCGGCGTCAGCGGGCGCCTGATGCTCGAATATGTCAGCGGCGCCGGCTTCACCGGCATCGCGGTATCGCTGATGGGGCGCAGCCATCCGTTTGGCATCGTGCTGGCCAGCATCCTGTTTGGCGCGTTGTTTCAGGGCGGCGCCGAGGTCAGCTTCGAGGTGCGCGGCTTCAGCCGCGACATGGTGGTGATGCTGCAGGGATTCATCGTGTTGTTCTCGGGCGCGATGGCGTATGTACTGGCGCCCACGGTTGCGTGGGCGTTGAACGCCTTGCGTGGCGGCGCATCGGTGGCGAAAGGGGCCGCCCATGGATGAGGCCATGATCGGCTCGTTGATTGCGTCGACGCTGCGGGTGTCGACGCCGCTGATCCTGTGCGCGCTGGCCGGGTTGTTGTCGGAGCGCGCCGGTGTCATCGATATCGGGCTGGAGGGCAAGATGCTGTTCGCCGCCTTTGCGGCAGGCGCCGCCGGCGTGACTTTCGGCTCCACAACGCTGGCCCTGGTGATCGCGATGGGCACCACCGTGCTGCTGTCCTGGTTGCACGGGCTGGCCTGCGTCAGCCATCGCGGCGACCAGGTCGTGTCGGGAGTGGCGATCAACATCATCGCGGTGGGCATGACGGCGGTGCTGGGCATCGCCTGGTTCGCGCAAGGCGGCCAGACGCCCCCCGTGACGACCGAGGTGCGGATGCAGGCGTTGATGCCGGGCGCCGTCGCGGCCTTGCAAAACGTTCCGGTGGTTGGCCCTGTGCTGGGCGAGGGACTGCTCAGCCACAACATCCTGGTGTATGTGGCGCTGTCCCTGGTGCCGGCGGTCTGGTGGCTGCTGTACCGCACCCGCTTCGGCCTGCGGCTGCGCGCGGTGGGCGAGAATGCCCACATGGTCGATGCCGCCGGTGTCTCGGTGTCGCGCATGCGCTATGCGGCGCTGACGCTCAACGGCCTGCTGTGCGGCCTGGCCGGCAGCTATCTGGTGCTGGCGCAGAACGCGTCCTTCGTGCCCAACATGACGGCGGGCCGTGGCTTCATGGCGCTGGCCGCGATGATCTTCGGCAAATGGCATCCGGTGGGAGCGTTCTGGGCCTGTCTGTTGTTTGGCTTCCTGGATGCGGTCGCAATCCGACTGCAGGGCGTGCCGTTGCCGATCATCGGCCTGGTGCCGGTGCAAGCCATACAGGCCCTGCCGTATCTGTTGACGGTGGTGCTGCTGGCCGGGTTCATCGGGCGTACCGTCGCGCCGCAGGCGTTGGGCCGGCCCTACCTGAAGGAGCGTTGAGCGCGATGGCCGAACCGTTCGAGATCGACGAGGCGCTACGAGGCGCGCTGCTGGCAGCCGCCAGTGCAGCGATGGCGCGCGCGCATGCGCCGTACTCGCGTTTCCCTGTCGGCGCGGCGGTGCTCGATGCGCAGGGCCGCATCCATGCCGGTTGCAATGTGGAGAACGCGGCCTATCCGCAGGGCCTGTGCGCCGAGGCCGGCGCGCTCAGCGCAATGGTGCTGGCCGGTGGCAGCAACGTGCGCGCGGTAATGGTGGTCGGCCTGGGCGACGGCCTGGTCACGCCATGTGGCGGCTGCCGCCAGAAGATTCGCGAATTCGCCGGGCCGCAAACGCCGATCCTGATCGCCAATCCGCAACAGGTGCGGGCGAGCTTTACGCTGGATCAACTGCTGCCGCATAGTTTCGGTCCCGAACACCTGGCCTGATCGGGGAGTCCAGGCGATGGCGATGCTGGCCCAGGAGATTATTCGCATCAAACGCGACGGTGGGACGCTGAACCAGGCGCAGATTGCGGCCTTTGTCACCGGCCTGGTCGACGGCAGTTGGAGCGAGGGCCAGGCCGCCGCGATGGCCATGGCGGCCTTCCTCAATGGCATGGACACAGCCGAGACCGTAGCGCTGACCCGCGCGATGACGCATTCGGGCCGCGTGATGGACTGGAGCGGCGAGAACTTCGACGGCCCGACCCTGGACAAGCATTCCACCGGCGGCGTCGGCGACAAGGTCAGCCTGGTGCTGGCGCCGATGCTGGCGGCCTGCGGCGCCTTCGTGCCGATGATCTCTGGCCGCGGCCTGGGCCACACCGGCGGCACGCTGGACAAGATGGACAGCATTCCTGGCTACCAGACCGCCCCGACGAACGACAGGTTGCGCCAGGCCCTGCGCGCCGCCGGCTGCGCCATCGTTGGCCAGACCGCCGACCTCGCCCCGGCCGATCGGCGGCTGTATGCGGTGCGCGACGTGACCGCCACTGTCGAATCGATCCCGCTGATCACCGCCAGCATACTGTCCAAGAAGCTGGCGGCCGGGTTGCAGGGACTGGTGCTGGACGTCAAGACCGGCAATGGCGCGTTTGCCGCGTCCACCGCGATGGCGCGCGAACTTGCGCAGTCATTGGTGTCGGTGGCCAATGGCGCCGGATTGCCGACGCGCGCGCTGATCACCGACATGAACCAGGTGCTGGGCCACAGTTGCGGCAATGCACTGGAGGTGCGTGAGGCGGTTGATTTTCTCAGCGGCCGGCGCCGCGAGCCGCGGCTATTGGCGGTGACGTTGGCCTTGTGCGCGGAGTTGCTGGTTTTAGGCAAGCTGGCGACCGGTCGGGAGCAGGCGATCGTTCGGCTCGACCGGGTGCTGGACGATGGTTCTGCACTGGAGCATTTCGCGCGCATGGTCGCAGTACTGGGTGGTCCGGGCGATTTCGTCGAGCGCCCCGCGCAGTACCTCGCAGCCGCGCCGGTGCAACAGCCGGTACTGGCGACGCGCGATGGCTGGATCACCAATATCGCGACGCGAGAGATTGGCCTGCTGGTGATCGAACTGGGCGGCGGGCGCCGGCGCGCCAGCGATCCGGTTGACCACCGTGTCGGGCTTGACGCGGTGCTCGGTGTAGGCGCCCGGGTCACGGTGGGTGACCGGATCGCGCAGCTGCATGCAGCCGATGCGGCCATGGCCGCATCGGCCTGCACGCGCGCGGCCCAGTGCATCACGATCGGGGACATGGCTCCAACGGAGCGCCCGATCCTGGTGGACACTATTGCCGCCTGAGCGGCCGGTCCGCGCGAACACCGGCGTGCGCGCAGATGCCTGCCTCAGTGCAGTTTCACCATCACGTGGCGCGCCACCGTGTAGTCTTCCAGGGCAACCATCGACATGTCCTTGCCATAGCCCGATGACTTGAGACCACCGTGCGGCATCTCGTTGACCAGCATGAAGTGGGTGTTGATCCAGGTGCAGCCATACTGCAACTGCTTGGCGACGCGCATGGCGCGGCCCACGTCCTGGGTCCAGACGCTGGAGGCCAGGCCGTACTCCGAGTCGTTGGCCCAGCGCACCATCTGGTCGGTGTCGTTGAATCGCGTGACGGACACGACCGGTCCGAATACTTCGCGTTGCACGATCTCGTCTTCCTGGCGCGCACCGGCAATTACCGTGGGTTCGTAGAAAAAACCGGCGCCCGGCCGCAGCTTGCCGCCGGTGGTGACCTCCATGTGGCCGGCCATCTGGGCCCGCTCGACAAAGCTGGCCACCCGGTTGCGCTGGCGGTCCGATATCAGCGGGCCGAGTTCGACGCCGTCTTCGTCCTGGGTTCCCATCTTCAGGCTGGCCGCGGCGGAACTGAGATCGGCGACCAGCCTGTCGTAGATGCGGGCCCCGGCATAGACACGGCAGGCCGCCGTGCAGTCCTGGCCTGCGTTGTAGTAGCCGAAGGTGCGCAGGCCCTCGACAACGGCGGCCAGGTCGGCATCGTCGAACACGATCACCGGCGCCTTGCCGCCGAGCTCGAGATGGGTGCGCTTGAGCGTAGCCGACGCAGCCTGAAGGATCCGGCGGCCGGTGGCCACGTCGCCGGTGACCGACACCATGCGCACCTGCGGATGCTCGACCAGGCTCTGGCCGACGCTGGCGCCACGGCCACACACGACATTGAGCACGCCCTTGGGCAGGATGTCGATCGCCAGCCGCGCCAGCAACAGCGCGGTCAGCGGCGTTTGCTCGCTGGGCTTTAGAACGACCGTGTTGCCGCCCGCCAGCGCGGGCGCGATCTTCCAGGCGGCCATCATCAGCGGGTAATTCCACGGTGCGATCGACGCGACAACGCCGATCGGATCGCGCCGGATCATGCTGGTGTGTCCGGCCAGATACTCACCCGCGATCGAGCCGGTCATGCAGCGGGCGGCGCCGGCAAAATAGCGGAAACAATCGGCAATCGCCGGTATCTCGTCCCCCAGGGCCCGCGCATGGGGCTTGCCGCAGTTGAGTGATTCGAGCCGCGCAAACCGTTCGGCATGGTCTTCGATCGCGTCGGCCAGCCGCAGCAGCATGCCGGCGCGTTCGCCCGGAGTGGTCTGTGAGAAGGTCTCGAAGGCACGACCGGCCGCCAGGACAGCGCGATGCACCTGCTCCTGTGAGGCTTCGGCAACGATGCACAGCACGTCGCCCGTTGCGGGATTGAGGATGGCCTCGTCGGGCCCTTCGCCCTTGACCAGCTGGTGGTCGATCAGCAGTTCGGTCGGCAGCGCTGTGTCGGGTGCGGTTGGTTGGTTCATGCTCGTCACTCCTTGGGTCGGTTGCTGGCAATACGTGGTAGGCGCTGCGGCGGAATCAGCGGCTATGGCTGTCCTCGTTGGAGCGGGTCAGCCAATAGGCGGCCACGATGGGTACAAAGGTCAGCCCGATGATGATCACCGCGACGACATTGGTGACCGGTCGCTGGCGCGGCCGGATCAGCTCCTGGAACATCCAGATCGGCAGCGTGGTCTGCTGACCGGCGGTGAACGTGGTCACGATCACTTCGTCGAAACTCAGCGCGAATGCCAGCAGACCGCCGGCCAGCATGGCGCTGCCGAGCTGCGGCAGCAGCACATGCCGAAAGGTCTGGAATGCGTTCGCGCCCAGATCCATCGATGCTTCGAGCAGCGACGGACTGACCCGCCGCAACCGGGCCACGACATTGTTGTAGACCACCACCACACAGAACGTGGCGTGTCCGATCACGATGGTCCAGAAACTGAAGGGTATGTCCAGCGAGTGGTAGGCCGAGCGCAGCGCGATGCCCGTGATCACGCCGGGCAGTGCGATCGGCAGGATCAGCAGCAGGTTGACGACCTCGCGGCCGAAGAACCGGGTGCGTGCCAGCGCGCCGGCCGCCAATGTGCCCAGCACCAGGGCAACGCCGGTCGCCCAAGAGGCCACCTGGAACGACAGCGCCATGGCGTCCCAGACATCCTGGCGTTCCATCGCCACCGCAAACCATCGGGTGGTGAGGCCCGGTGGTGGAAAGATATAGCTCTTGTCCTCGCTGCTGAACGCGTACAGGATGATCAGCGCCAGCGGAATATGCAGGAACAGCACGCCACCCCAGGCCGCGACTTTTAGTCCCACGGAGGCGCCCCGCACTGGTTTGGACGATCGGGCGGAGCTAGAGCGCATCAAAGGCTCCCTTGCGTTTGGCCAGCCACAGGTAGACACCGATGATCGCGATCGGCACCAGCGAGAACGCCGCTGCGAACGGCAGGTTGCCTGCGACCCCCTGCTGGCGGTAGACCACCTGCCCGATGTACTGGGTGGAATTGCCGATGATCTGCGGAATGATGTAGTCGCCCAGCGTCAGCGAAAACGAGAAGATCGACCCTGCGGCGATGCCCGGCATCGCCAGCGGCAGGATAACCTTGCGCAAGGTCTGCGCCGGCGTCGCGCCCAGGTCGCCCGAGGCTTCCAGATAGGAGCCCGGGATGCGCTCGATGGCCGCCTGAATCGGCAGGATCATGAACGGCAGCCACATGTAGACAAACACGATGAAGGTGCCCGTCGGCGAGAAGCTCAGCGAGCTGCCGCCGACAACCGGCAGGCCGAGCAGACCGTCCAGCAGCCACTGCAGGTGCAACGCCTCGGCAACCCAGGAAATCGCGCCCTCCTTGGCCAGCAGCAGCTTCCAGGCGTAGACGCGCACCAGGTAACTGGACCACAGCGGCAACATGACGGCGACGAACAAAATGGCTTTCTGTGCGCCGCGCGCGTGCCGGGCCATGTAGTAGGCAATCGGAAAGCCGATCACGCTGCAGGCCAGCGTGACCGCGATCGCCATCAGTGTGCTGCGCAGCGCCACGTCCAGGTTGGTGGGCGAAAAGATCTCGACGAAATTGCGCAGGCCCACCTCGCGCACGACCTGCCCGGTGAAATCATCGAGCCGGAAAAGGCTGTTTGCCAGCAGGCTGAACAACGAGCCAAGGTAGATGACGCCGAACCACAAAAGGGGCGGTGCCAGCAGCACGGCCAACAACAGGCCGCGGCGCGTGTACAGCAGCGTCGACAGACGGTCGGCCAGCGTGCCGGGCGCGCTCAGCGTGGCTTGGGTGGCGGTCATGGCGGCGTCGGATCGTCGTTGATCGGGTGGATCGCCGCATCGGCCCAGGACAGATGGGCCGCATCGCCGACCTGCGCCATGCGCGGGTTGCCCCGCACCGGCACGTCGACCTGCAATACCGCACCGTCGTGCGGCAACTGCACCCGCACGCGCGAGAACGAGCCGAAGAACTGCACCTCCTGCACCACCCCGCTGGCGCGCACGGCCACACGATCGGTGGGCTCGGTGCCCCACTGCAGCGTGATCTGCTCGGGCCGGATCATGATCGCGGGCGCCGTGCCGAATCTCAGCGCATGAGGGCCCCGCAGCACATTGGTGGCGCCAACAAACTCCGCCACGAAGCGGGTCTTTGGCCGGTTGTACAGATCGGCGGCTGATGCGATCTGCTCGATGCGCCCGTTGTTGAACACGCCGATGCGGTCGCTCATCGACAAGGCCTCATGCTGGTCATGCGTGACGAAGATGAAGGTGATGCCCAGTTTGCGCTGCAGGCTCTTGAGTTCACTTTGCAATTGCTCGCGCAGCTTGAGGTCCAACGCACCGAGCGGCTCGTCGAGCAGCAGCACCTTGGGCTCGCTGATCAAGGCCCTGGCCAGCGCCACCCGCTGGCGTTGCCCGCCCGATAGCTGGACCGGCTTGCGCTGCGCTACATCGGGCAATTGAACGGTCTCCAGCAATGCGTGGGCGCGCCGCTCGCGCTGGGTGCGATCGACGCCGCGCACCATCAGCGCATAGGCGACGTTGTCCAGAATCGACATGTGCGGAAACAGCGCATAGTCCTGGAACACCGTGTTGACCGGACGCGCGTAGGGCGGGTGGCGGCTCATGTCGGCGCCGTCGATGGTGATGCTGCCGCTGGTGGGCAGCGTGAAGCCGCCGATCATGCGCAGGCAGGTGGTCTTGCCCGACCCCGATGGTCCCAGCAAGGTAAAGAACTCACCCGGTTCGACCTCCAGCGAGACCCGATCGACCGCCAGCACCGACTTTTTGTTACCGGATCGAAACAGGCACGATACCGCGTGCAGGGCGACGGCTGCGGTCATCGAACGGCCTTGTCGTGCGACCTCGGAGCCACCTTCTGGAACGCGGGGCTGGCTGACCCGGGCTCCGCCAGCCAGCCGGCCTCAGCGCCCGCCAAGGATCGCGATGTAGTCAGAGGCCCACTTGTGGTAAGGCACACACTTGTTGTCCTGGGTCTTGCACTGGCTGGTCGGTGTCTTCCAGAACGAGATGCGCTCGAAGTCCTTGAAGCCCTGGCGGTCGCAGCCGGCATCACCCAGCAGCTTGTTGCCCTTGCAGGCCGCGGGCACGGCCGGCACGGAGCCAAACCAGGCCGACAGGTCACCCTGCAGCTTGGGATTGAGCGAATGTTCCAGCCACATATAGGCGCAGTTCGGATGCTTGGCCTCGGCATGCATCATGGTCGAGTCGGCCCAGCCAGTGGCACCCTCGACCGGCACGACGGTTGCGACAGGCACTTTTTTGGATCCCAGGATGTTGGCCTGGAATTGCCAGCTACCCGAGGCGACGACGCCTTCGTTAGTGAAGTCGTCGATCTGCACAAACGCGTCGTGCCAGTATTTGCCGACCAGTTTGCGCTGGCCGCGCAGCAGATCCAGCGCGGCCTTATATTGGGCCTCGTTGAGTTCGTAGGGGTCCTTGATGCCCAGCGCAGGATTCTTCTTCATCAGGTACAGCGCGGCGTCGGCAATGTGAATGGCGCCGTCAAAGGCCTGTACCCGGCCCTTGTTGCTCTTGCCGTCCGGAAGAGTCTGCTCTTCGAACACCACGCTCCAACTGGTGGGTTTCTTGTCGCCAAAAACCTTGGTGTTGTACATCAGGATGTTCCAGCCCCATTGGTACGGCACACCATAATGGGCGTTGTTCTCGAAATGCCACGGCGCTTTTTGCAACCGCTGATCGACGTTCTTGTAGCTGGGAATCAGGCCCACGTTGATGGGTTGGACCCGCTTGCCGCGGATCAGTCGGGTGCTGGCATCGCCCGATGCCGTCACCAGGTCGAAGCCGCCTTCGTTCATCAGCGCCACCATCTCGTCGGAGGTGCCGGCGGTCTTGACGTTGACCTTGCAGCCACTGGCTTTCTCGAAATCGGTCACCCAATCGAAGGCCTTGTCGGTGGCACCGCGCTCGATGTAGCCCGCCCAGGCCACGATATCGACCTGGCCCTCACCTTTGCCCAGTTTTTGCAGGGCTTTTTGCGCCAGGCTGGCGCTGCCAAAAGCCGCGATACCGATCGCGATCGTCGCAAGTTTCAGGAATTTCATCGTTGCACTCCGTTGGGGTTGATTGAAGTCCGGCGGGGCTCTCCCTTGTGCCGAACGCGCCGGGTGGCCGCCAATATAGGCTTGACGGTCAATGGCGGGAAGTTCAATATTCGATGCCCTCTCTATCTAGTTAATAGATAGTCAGGGAAAACCCGAATATTTTTCGATAGCCGGACAAGCCCAGACCGATGCAGCGCCATATCACGCTCAAGCAGTTCCGCTATTTCCTCGCGGTGTCCGAGACGACCTCGGTGGCCGGGGCTGCCCGGATGATCAATATCGCGCAGTCGGCGGTCACCAAAAGCGTGCAGGAACTGGAGGAGTCGCTGGGCGTGCGGCTATTCGAGCGCACCTCCAGGGGCATGGTGTTGACGCAGGAGGGCTACCGCTTCCAGGCCAGCGCGCGCAAGGTGCTGGCGGCCGCTGCCGAAGCGGCCCAGGTGACACGCGGCAAGGTGGAAGCCCTGAGCGGCAACCTGACGCTGGGCGTGACCAGTCTGGTGGCCGGCTACTACTTGGCCGACCTGTTCGCCCGATTCCAGCGCTCGCATCCGTCGGTCAATATTTCGGTGGTGGAGGACTCGCCCCAGTTTCTGGAGCATCTGCTGATCAATGGCGAGGTGGACCTGGCCATCATGGTGTCCAACGCATTGGGGGACCCGCAGGCGCTGGTGGTCGAGGAATTGACCAGCTCACCGAACCGGGTCTGGATGGCGTCGAACCACCCGATGGCGCAAGGGCCGGAACTGACGCTGGCCGAATGCGCCAGCCATCCGCAGATCGTGCTCGAAGCGGACCGGGTCGAGAGCGTGCTCAATGCACTGTGGGCGCGCCACGGCCTGCATCCGCAGGTGCTGATGCGCACCTCTTCGCTGGAGGCAGTGCGGTCCCTGGTCGGCATGGGCGCGGGCATCACCGTCCTGCCCGACTTCCTGTACCGCCCCTGGACGCTGGACGCGACACACATCGAGGTGCGCAGCCTGCGTGACGCCGTGCCCAGCATCGATGTCGGCCTGGTATGGCGGCGCGGCTCGCGCATCCGGCCGGTGGTGACCGAGTTCATCGAACTGGCGCGGGAACAGTCGCGCAGCAACCGGGGCCGCTGATGGAATGCCCGTGTCCAGTCGCAATGCCCGTGGCCGGTCCGCATTCGCGATGGGCATGCCCCGGCGTCGACGAACCCGGTTGACCGAAGCGGCCGGTACCGCCGGTCAGGTCAGGGACTTTTCCAGCCGTGCCGCATCGATGCGGCCGTCGTAATAACCGACGCTGCTGCCGACCTGGCGATATCCCAGCCGCTGGTAGAACGCAATCGCGTTGCGGTTGTCGGCCCGGCATTCCAGCCCGATGGTGCTGATGCCGGCTATCCGGGCCGACCGCTCCAGCCAGTCCACCAGCTGCCTGCCCAAACCCTGGTGGCGCATGACGGGCTGCACGGCCAACAGTGCCAGATGCGCGCTGTTGTCGCGGTACTGCATGACGCCGAAGCCCAGCAGTAGCCCGCACTTGCATGCGACCACCACATTGGTGGCCGGGTCGCGCAGGGCATGGGTCACCCGCGGCACGGTCCAGCTCCAGCCCAGTCCATGCTCGATGCAATCGCGCGACATGCGCGCGATATCCCGCGCTTGCGCAGACGTCGCCAGGCGGATGTCGGGGAAAGCCAGCATGGTTCATTTTCGCCTGCCACACGCTGTTGTGGTCGGCACAGTTTGGCCGGAGGGAGCCCATACGCGCCGCGCCAGGCCTGGCGTCGTTCGATCGCTAAGTTTTCCCGTACGGGAGTGGATGGCAGTTCGTTCCGGCGCGATGACCGTTGGCCTGTCGGGCTTGGGAGTCGCCGGCTGCGAGCCGACTGCAGCGGTTCATATTTGGCTACGTCGCTCGTAGAGCACATCGTCTTTTTGTTCCATAGCAGGGCCATGGGACTGCAAATCCGGCAAAAAAACGTCCTCGCTGGGGTGTCGGTGCACACTTTCAGCGCCCAAAGCCCGACAGCTTCCTAGGGTTTCCCCCTAGGGTTCACAGGTTGCCATACCCGGCAAACGCGGATAGACTAGTTGTGCAATCTGAAAGCGCTTTCAGAAAGCCCTTTCAGAAATCAGGGGCTGTGGCTTCAGACCGCCTGCTCAACCTTTTGACTCAAGGAGACATCATCATGAAATTGCACAACGGTGCACCTTTGGCGGCGCTCGCCCTCTTGCTGACCACCTCGCTGTCGAGCCACGCTGCCCTGTCGGCCTACAGCCAGAATTTCGAGACCCTGGCCCAGGCCAGCCCGACCGCCTTGGGCGACGACGGCTGGAAAATTTTTGGCAATGTATTCAACCCGGACGGAAGTTATGTCGGTGGGTATGGTGTGTTCGCTGCGCCCAACGGCACTCCGGGTTTCAGTTCAATCGCCAGCGCACAGGGCGGGGCGGCGCAAGGAAACCAGCAACTGGTCGTCTATAGCGACTACAACAACCGCGCTGCTCAGACGACCGGCAAGAAAGTCGAGGCCCTGGTGTTCCAGGAGCAGTCCATCGGCGCAGCAGACGTCGGGAAAACATGGAATTTCCAGTTCGACGCCAAGCACGGTGACCTCACAGGCGCCTCAACCGCGTTCGCATTCATCAAGACGCTCAATCCCAGCGCCGGTTTTGCAACCACCAATTACGTTCCGCTGGATATGGCCGTGATCTCGTCGGATTGGAATCGCTACTCGGTTTCACTGGCGGTCGATGCCCCGCTTGTCGGGCAGTTGTTTCAGTTCGGTTTTGCCGCCACGGCGACCAATGACATCGCATCGGGCACCTTCTACGACAACGTGGCGTTCGCCGTCATGGCGCCGGTGCCGGAGCCGGAAACCTATGCCATGTTGCTGGCCGGTCTCATGACGGTCGGCTCCCTGGTCCGCCGGTCGTCGTCGCGCCAGCGCTGATCGATCGAAGGGCCACCACGGTGCTGGTGGTCGTCAGTTCGTGGCGTTCAACGGCCGCACCGCGGGGGCGGTCGCGCATTTAGCGCCAAACCTGCCCCGCCACCCGCATCATGTTGCCGCCCATGACCAGCGCCGCTTCATCGGCTGTCATGCCGGTGCGCTGCAGCGCCGCCGGCAACTCGCGCCAGCTCTCGATTGGCGGATAGCTTGAACGCGTAATTGCACGGTCATAACCGGCCGCCTTGGGCCACCAGTAAGTGGGGTCGTGAGCACCGGGCGGAGTGTCGTCGAGTTCGGGCTGGCTAAAGCTGATATCCAGTCCGATGCCGGCGTGTTCAACGCCGACCAGGTCTGCCACATAGGCGGCGTGGCGGGCCACATCATCGGCGCCCGGTTCGCGGGTACCGAGGAAGATAGAGACACCCGAGACGCAGATGACGCCCCCGGTTGCCGCGCTGGCCTTGATCTGCTCGTCGGTCACGTTGCGGCCGTGCTCGACCAGTGCGAACGGGTTGGAATGGCTGAATATCACCGGTGCGCTGGAGGCCGCCATGATGTCCAGGCTGCAGCGCCGGCCGGTGTGCGAGCAGTCCATCAACACGCCGGCGGCATTGATGGCCGCGACGATCTTGTGGCCCAGCGGTGTCAGGCCCTGGACGATGTCATGGCAACCGCCGGCGACGCTGTTGTTGCGGTTGTAGGCCAGGTGCATCTGGCGTACCCCCAGACTCTGGTACAGCCCGACCATCTCGGGTTGGTCGAGCAGCGGCATCGCACCCTCCAGATCGAAGCCGATCGCCAGCTTGCCCTCAGACCTGGCGCGCGTGATGTCGGCCACGGTGTCGGCCAGGACATAGATGTCGGGACTCGCCGCAATGGCGGCGCGGAACCCGGCGATGACTGCCATCACCTGCGCCAGCGGGTTCATGTCCATGCCGATGTTGATCGACACGTAATGCACGCCGGCGGCATGCAAGCGGGCGATCGGTGCGAAGTCGGCATGCGGATGCAGCGGCAGGCAGGCGTGGGCTTCCCAGTGGATCATGGTGCGCTTCTTTGGTGGTCGGTTGATCGGATGGTCAGCGGTTGGGCTGTGGTCGTTGCGCAATCATCTCATGCGGTAATTGTCTGGTGGCTCGACAAGGATTGGCGCCAGCACCGTGCGCCAGAGGCGTGCCGCGCCTCGACCGCCCGCGGACTCAGGCGCCAACAGCGTCGCGGTTGAACCCGCCCGAGGCCTCCATCAGCCTGCGGGTGTAGTCTTCCTGGACCGTGTGGGTCGCCAGATCGGCGCTGGACAACAACTCCACTGTCTGGCCGCGCTGCATCACCATCAACTGCTCGCACATGTGGGTCACCACGGCCAGGTCGTGGCTGACCATGATGAAGGTCAGGCCCCGCTTGCGGCGCAGATCTTCGAGCAGGTTCAGCACTTCGGCTTGCACCGATGCGTCCAGCGCCGAGGTCGGTTCGTCGAGCAGCATGATCTGCGGCTCGAGGATCAGCGCGCGCGCAATCGCGATGCGCTGGCGCTGGCCGCCAGAGAGTTGGTGCGGATAGCGAAAGCGGAAACCGGTGCCCAGTCCGACCTCGTCCAGCGCGCGTTCGATGCGCATTTCGGCATCCCCTATGCTGTGGATGGCCAGCGGCTCGGCCAGGATACGGTCGACGGTCTGGCGCGGATGCAGCGAACCGTATGGGTCCTGGAACACCATCTGCACCAATCGACGAAACGATTTGCTGCCCGGCGGGGGCAAGTGCAGCCCGCTGCCGCCGATCAGTTGTACCGATCCGGAGGCCAAGGGCGCCAGGCCACAAATCGCGCGCAGCACGGTGGATTTGCCGGAACCGGATTCGCCGACGATACCGAAACTCTCGCCCGGTGCGACCCGCAGCGATGTGTCGTCGACCGCGACGAATCCGTCATACACCACGCGCAGGTGCTGTGCCTCCAGCCCGACCGCTTCCAGCGGGTGCGGGTCCAGCATGGGATCGATGTTCACAATGCCCACTCCGGCCTGCGGTCCAGCGTCGGCAGCGGATGCCGGTCGTCGGCCAGTTTGGGCAGGCAATTGAGCAGCCCGCGGGTGTAGGGATGCCTGGCATCGGCCAGCGCGCCCGATGACACCTCCTCGACCACCTTGCCGGCGTACATCACCAGGATGCGGTCGCAAAAGGTCGACACCAGGCGCAGGTCGTGCGAGATGAAGATCAGGCCCATGCCGCGGTCCCTCACCAGTTTGTCCAGGATGGCCAGCACCTGTAGCTGCACCGTGACGTCCAGCGCCGAAGTGGGTTCGTCGGCGATCAGCAATTCCGGGTCGGCGATCAGCATCATCGCGATCATCGCGCGCTGTCCCATGCCACCGGAGACTTCGTGCGGATACAGCTTGAAGACGCGATCCGGCTGGTCGATCTGCACAGCTGCCAGCGCCTCCATTGCCTTGTCGCGCGCGTCCCGGGCCGAGATGCGACTGTGTGCCCGCAGCGTTTCCACCACCTGGGCGCCGATCGTCATGACCGGATTGAGCGAAAACTTGGGGTCCTGCAGCACCATCGCGATGCGCCCGCCGCGCAAGTCGCGCCGCTCACCGGCCGAGCAGTTCAGCAGGTCGGTGCCGTGGAATTCCAGCCGCTTGGCCGTGACGCGCCCTTCCGGCGCCGTCAGGCCGAGAATGGCGCGGCCGGTCTGCGATTTACCCGATCCGGATTCGCCGACGATGCCCAGCCGCTCACGGCCCAGCGTGAACGACACGCCGCGCACCGCCTCAAAGCGGCCGCCATCGCGGTTGGGAAACGAGACCCGCAAGTCATCGACAACCAACACCGGGCGCGGAGCCGGTACGGTCCGAAACGTCGGCTCGGCCCGACCGGGCTCGGGCGCAACGGCTTGCGTCGCCTTGGCTGGCGCGGCTTCAGACGCTCTTGCATGGACAACCGGGTGCGCAGGCGGTGGCTCGGCGCGGGCGGCAGTTTGCTGCGTCGCCGTTGTGGCAGGCGCGGCGGCAGGCGGCAGGGTCGCATTCTGCGGCGTGGCCGACGGAGCCGATGCAGTCGCGTCGTTCGTTTCGGCGCCGGCGGGCACGGCAATCGCCCTATCGCCTAGTAACAGGCCTTCCGGGTCCGCAGCATCACCTTTCTTGGCCATGGCCTTGTCGATGATGCTCATTTGACGCCTTTCGGATCCAGCGCATCACGCAGGCCATCACCGAGCAGGTTGAATGCCAGTGACACCAGAAAGATCGCGGCGCCAGGCGCGGCAGCGACCCACCATTGGTCCAGCACGTACAGTCGGCCGTTGGCGATCAGCGCGCCCCATTCGGGCATCGGCGGTTGCGCGCCAAGGCCCAGAAAACCCAGGCCGGCGGCAGTCAGGATGATGCCCGCCATGTCCAGCGTGACGCGCACGATGACCGAGGACACGCATAGCGGCATGATGTGGCGCAGCACGATGCGCCACGGTGATGCGCCGATCAGCTGCACGGCGGCGATGTAGTCGGCCTGGCGGATCGTCAGCGTTTCGGCGCGCGCGATGCGCGCATAGGGCGGCCAGGAGGTGATGGCGATCGCGATCACCGCATTCTCGATGCCGGGGCCGAGCGCGGCGACGAAGGCCAGCGCCAGGATAAGGCGCGGGAAGGCCAGAAATATGTCGGTGATGCGCATCAGCGTTGCGTCGAGCCAGCCGCCTGCATAACCCGCGACCGTGCCAACCACCAGGCCGATGGGCGCTGCCAGCACGGCCACCAGCGCGACCACATACAACGTGATCCGCGAGCCGTGGATGATGCGTGACAGAATGTCGCGGCCCTGGTCGTCGGTGCCGAACCAGTGCGCACTGGACGGCGGTAGCAGACGGGTGGTGCGCAAGTCGCCGATATAGGGTGAATACGGCGCCAACTGGTCGGCGAAGATCGCCACCAGCACCAGCGCGATGACGATCGCCAGCCCGATCATGGCCAACCGGTTGCGCGCAAAGGTGCGCCAGGCACCATAGGCACGCCCAAACGATGCCTGGCGCCGCGAATGCGGGCGCTCGGACATCAGCCAGTCGTGCAGGCTTTCCTTGGTGGCGGATGGAGCAGGGCTATTCATCGGGTGCGGGTGCGCGGGTCGAGCAGTTTGTAGAGCAGGTCCGACAGCAGGTTCAGACCGATGAAGATCGAACCCACAATGATGGTGCCGCCCAGCACCGCATTCATGTCGGCGTTTTGCAGCGAATTGGTGATGTAAAGGCCCAGGCCCGGCCATGCGAACACGGTCTCGGTCAACACCGAGCCTTCCAGCAGGCCGGCGTAGGAAAGTGCCACCACGGTCACCAGCGGCACCATGGCATTGCGCAGCGCATGGCGCCAGATGATCCGCGTTTCCGACAGGCCCTTGGCGCGGGCTGCGATCACATATTCCTGCGCCAGTTCATTGAGCATGAACGAGCGCGTCATGCGGCTGATGTAGGCGAGTGAAAAATAACCCAGCAGCGAGGCCGGCAGGATCAGGTGCGACAACACGTTGCGAAACGCGTCCCACTGGCCTTGGCGCGCGGTGTCGAGCAGCAGGAAGCCACTCACCAGCGTTACCGAGTATTCATAGCTGACGTCGATGCGCCCGGGCCCGGCGATCCAGCCCAGCTTGGCATAGAACAGCACCAGGCCCATCAGGCCGAGCCAGAATATCGGCACCGAATAACCGATCAGGCCCATCACCCGCACGATCTGGTCGACCATGCCGCCGCGGCGCACTGCGGCCCAGACCCCCAGCGGAATGCCGAGGCCGGCGCCGAGAATGATGCCCAGTGTGGCCAGTTCGATGGTGGCCGGGAAGGTTCGTTTGATGTCCACCATGACCGGATTGGACGTCAGCACCGAGGTGCCGAAGTCGCCGGTGGCGACCTTTTTCAGGTATATGCCGAACTGGGTGTAGAGTGGCTTGTTCAGCCCCATCTCTTCGCGCACCCGCTGCACCACATGCTCTGGCGCGCGGTCCCCGACGACCGCCAGCACCGGGTCGATCGGCATGACACGGCCGATGAAGAACGTCACCGCCAGCAATCCCAGGTAGGTCAGGAAAATGACCCCAAGGAAGTTGACGAGACTCTTCACCGTGCCCATGAAACGGGCTCCGCCCGACTTTGCGGGCGGCGACTGGACTGCAGCGTTCAAGCCGGAACTGCTGGCGCAGGACTATTTGCTGACCTTGAACATGTAGGTCGCATCCGACGTCGGGCCGATCTTGAAACCCTGGATGTCGCTGCGGATGGCCGCGGTCTCGATCTGCTGGCCGATCATGACGAACGGGCTGTTCTTGCGGTGGTCGGCCTGCAACTCGGTGTACATGGCCTTGCGCTTGTTGGCATCCCGTTCCAGCACGGCGGCATCGGCCTTCTTGGTCATATCGGGGATATCCCAGGCATTGCGCCATGCCAGCGGCTTGGACTTGGCGTCGTCTGCATTGCTCGGGTTGCGTGCGAAGGTGTCGGCATTGGTGTGCGGATCCCAGTATTAGGCGCCCCAGGCACCGATGTAGATGTAGTGATGGCGTGAGCGGTACTTGGTCAGCGTCTGCTTGCCGTCGCCTGGCAGGATGTCGATGTCGATGCCGGCGCGTTTGGCGGTCTGCTGGAATGCCTCGGTCATGCCCTGGATCGGTTGCGTGGTGCGCATGTCCATCGTGATCTTGAAGCCGTTCGGATAGCCCGCCTTGGCCAGCAAGGCCTTGGCCTTGTCGACGTCGAGCTTGTAGGGCTTGTCGGTGCTCGCACCCAGCAGGCCGACCGGCAGGAAGTTCTGGTGCACGACGCCGACGTTCTTGATCATCGTTGCGCCAATGGCGTCGTAGTCGATCAGCCACTTGAAGGCTTCGCGCACTTCGGGTTTGGCCAGGATCGGATTTTTCTGGTTCAAGCTGAAATACCAGACTGTGCCCTTGGGCGTGGCGGTGGTCTTGATATCCTTGTTGCTGGCCAGGGCCTCCAGGTCCTGCGGCTGCAGGTTGCGGGCGATATCGGCGTCGCCTTTTTCCAGCATCAGGCGCTGGGTCGCCGCTTCCTTCACGTGGCGGTAGATGACGCGCGCCAGTTTGGACTTCTCGCCGTAGTAGTTGTCATTGCGCTCCAGCGCCACCACCTCATTGGCACGCCATTCGCGCAGCTTCATCGGACCAGAGCCGGCGTAATTGGTCTTGAGCCAGCCATAGCCCATGTCGCCATTGGCCTCCTTGGACATCAGCAGCTTCTTGTCGACGATCGATGCGATATTGGCGGTCAGGCAGTTGTAGACGAATGTCGGCGCGTAAGACTGGTCGGTTTCCATCGTCAGCGTGAGCGGGCCGGTCTGCTTGATCTTGTCCTTGACATTGTCCTTGGTCAGGCCGAACTGGGTCAGGATGAAGGCCGGCGTCTTGTCCAGGATGACGGCGCGTTGCAGCGAATACACCACGTCTTCGGCCGTCAGGGCATTGCCCGACGCGAACTTGACGCCCGGCCGCAATTCGAAGCTATAGGTCTTGCCGTCGGCTGAAACACTCCACTTGGTGGCCACATCGGCGACAAGCTTGGACGGGTCGTTCACGTCATAGCGCAACAGCCGGTCATACGAGTTGCCCATCACCTCGCCAGCCGAGATTTCGAACGCCTCGCCCGGGTCCATCGTGATGATGTCGTCGATGGCCCAGGTCACGACCAGCGTGTCTTTGGGTGTGGCGGCCAGCACGGTGGCAGGCAATGCGAATGCGCTGGCGACCGCCAATGCGGCGGCGGAACGGATAAACATGGTTTTCACGGGGAACTCCTTCGGAAAAATGGGACTGGAACGTCGACGTGGCATGTTATCCCACGGTTTGCAGGTGACGGCATGGCGCCTTCAGAACCGCTTGCCATCACGGGCATTTTGATTCGACCGCCCCGGTCTGAGGCTGGAATTCTGGCCCTGCAAACGGGCATCCGCCATCGGGGTTTACCAGTGGGTAAAACTGGTGAAAATGGCGCCGACCCTGGCCCCGGTCCCGAATGGAAAACTGGTTTGCAGGCGATCGCGCCAGGTCCGTCTCCTGGCGATCGGCCCACGATGGCGGGACGACGCCTTGGCTTTTGCTTCGCGATCAACGCTGTTTGAAATCCACGTACCAACGCGCCAGCCGCTCGGCCAATGGTTCGCGTGCCTGTTCCTGCCCCGGCGCCGTGCCCGCCGCCGAGCCCAGGTCGATCGCACCTCCGCCGGCCTTGTACAGGTTGGCGAACAGGTCGAGCACCTTGCCTTTGACCATGCCGCGCAACGGTATGTGGGCCATCATGCCGTAGGTGGCCGCGCCGCCCTTGGCTGCCAGCGACGGGTCGGCCTTGACGGCGGCAACCGAAGCCTGCAGGTCGCGCAGGTAGTCGTCCATCACGTCCAGATGCCGGGCGGTGATCATCGCGTGCAGGCCGTCGGGTTTCTGCAGCCGGTTCACCTGCCAGCCGCGCAACTCCATCTGGTCGCCGACCGCGAACATATTCACCGCCTTGTTGCGCGCGCCATAGGCCAGCAGCGGCCCGCTGGGGTCGCCCAGCACGCACAGCTCGGGTATTGCCTTGACGCCATCGCGCATGCGTTCGAAGGCCTGCATCGTGCGTGACGCCAGATCGCGATAGCCGGATTGGCCGAAATACTGCAGCGCCGCCCATGCGGCGGCGTAAGCGCCGCCGGGCCGGGTGCCGAGCAGGGCCGGAGACGCGAATACACCTCCGGGCCAGTCGGCATGCACGAACATCTGGTGTTTCAGCATGTCCAGCGTGCGGTAGGTAATGGTCGATACGCCCTTGGACGCATAGCCGTACTTGTGCAGATCGGCCGAGATCGACGTGACCCCTGGCACCCGGTAGTCCCAGCGCGGCACCTGGATACCGTTCATCTCCATGAACGGCAGGATGAAGCCGCCCACGCAGGCATCCACATGCAGTGGGATGGCGCGGCGCTGGGTGATGGCTGCCATCGCTTCGATCGGGTCGATCGTGCCGTGCGGATATTCCGGTGCCGAACCCAGCACCATCACGGTGTTGCGGTTGATCAGCTTGTCGAGTCGGCCTGCGTCGGCGCGCAGCTGCGCATCCAGATCCAGCAGCCGGATGCGCACGCCGAAATATTCCGAGGCCTTGAACCAGGCCACATGGGCGGTGCGCGGCAGTACCATCTCGGGCTTGCGCACGCCGCGCATTGCCCGCGCCATGTCGCGGTAGGTCTTGACGGCCAGCAGGCAGCTCTCGGTGCCCCCCGATGTGACGACGCCGCAGACCTCGGGCGTGCCGTGGTGCAGCTCGGCGGTGGTGGCGATGATGGCGTTCTCGAAGCGCTTGAGGCTTTTGAACGCGGTGGGATTGAGCCCATTGGCGGACGCGAACTGCTGGTAGGCCTGGCCCTGAAACGCATGGTAGTCCTCGTCCAGGTAATAGACCAGGCTCCACAGACGGCCCTCCTTGTATTGCGGGTCGTGTTCGCCGAATTGCGCCAGCTCGGCCAGTATCTGCTGCGGGTCGCGGCCTTGCGCAGGGAGCGCGCTGGTCATGGCGCCGGAGCCGTCATCACGGCCGGCGCGGTGGCAGCTGCGCGGTGGCGGGTTCGGCTGAACGTGAGGCCCTGGGGCAGGGTCGCCATTGCCATCCGGCGCAGCTCAATCGCTTGCACCATCCGCACCCTCCTTCATCCTGAATGCCAGCCATCCCGCCAGCACGGATGCGATCAGCGCCGCCGCCGCGATGGCCGACAGCGCCAGATCAAAGCTGCCGGTGGCCGAGACGATGGCGCCGGGCACCATGCTGCCGACGACACCGCCAATCACCAGGCTGGTGCCGTTGTAGGTGCCAGTGGCGGCGCCGACGTCCACGTCACCGGCCAGCTTTTGGATCGTCGCATGCTCTTGCGCCTGGAACGCGCTCTGGCAGAACACCGCCAACGCAAACAACGCGATCATCGACACCAAGTCCCGCGCCGGAATCGCAAACAGCAGCGCCAGCGCCGCGGCGGCGAAACCGACGCTAGCCAGCAGCACGCGCCGGCGCACATGGTCGCCCAGCCAGGCGATCGCCAACGTGCCTACGACACCAGCACCAAAGACGATGCTCAGCGGCCAGCCCAGCGCGGCAAAGTCGATGCCTTTGGCACGCACGAAATAGCTCGGCAACCAGCCCAGTATGCCGAAACCGCAAAAGGCGTTGAGCACCCCGACGCTGACGTACAGCCAGTAATCGGGCTTGCGCCGATAGCTGCGGGCCCGCGCAGTCGGCGGGCGCGGCGCCGGCTTGGTGTATGGCACGAACAGCAGTACCAAGGGCAGCGCCAGCAACAGGCCGGCCGCACCGATGATGATGAAACCGTTACGCCAACCCCAGGTCACGATGATGGGAATCGTGATCAGCGCACCGGTTGCGGTGGCAACGATGATGCCGACGTTCCAGATCGCATTGGCGCGCGCGCGCACCCGCTGTGGAAACAACTGCGACGTGATCACCCCCATCATGGGCACATGCACCGATTCAGCGACGCCCAGCAGCAGTCGCAACCCGACCAGCATCGCCAGCGAGCCGCCGAGCGGGCCCATGGCCATGCTGACGCAGGAAAAGCCGATGATTACCAGCACCAGGCTGCGCTTGGCGCCAAAACGCTCCGCCGCGCCCGACAGCAGCAGTTGCGCCAGGCCATAGCTGAGAAAGAACGCGCCCAGCAGGTACTGGCCGTACTCGCCCAACTGGCGGTCGCTCCAGCGCAGCTCCTGCGCCATGCGCGGCAAGGCGAACGCGATCACGTTGCGATCGAGGTAATGCACGACGAATGTCAGCGCAAATATCAGCGGGACGTGCCAGGGAAGTGGGGGTCTTGCGTCGCGCATGGTGTGCCGATGGGGCGAAGCGCATATTACGTCAGCGGTGGCCAATGGCAATTCCTTGGTCTGTCGCCAGCTTGACGCTGCGTGGCATCGCGCCTGACGCAAAATCGCCGGCATGAACTCCATCACGTCGCCGCTGCAATCCCAGATCGTGCAATGGCTGGTCAAGGCCGGCGATCCTGTGGCTGCCGGTGATCTGCTGGTGGTGCTCGAAGCCATGAAGATGGAGCATGCGTTGCACGCGCCGACGGCGGGCCGGGTGGCCGGGCTGTTCGCGGCGCAGGGCGAGGTGGTGGAACAGGGGCAGGTGTTGCTGCGCATCGACCCGATGCTCGCAAGTGGCGATGGCATCCGGGCCACGAACAGCCCGACCGTGTCCGCGGACAGCGATCCGACGCCGGCCGACAACGCTGCTGCGCGGGTCCGTCTCGATCTGCAGCGGGTACTGGACCGCCAGGCCCTGACCGCCGACGCGAGCCGACCGGTGGCGATCGACAAGCGCCATGCGCTGGGCCTGCGCAGCGCCCGCGAGAACCTGGCCGATCTGTGCGACCCGGGCTCGTTTCAGGAGTACGGCGCGCTGGCCGTGGCCGCGCAGCGCACACGGCGCAGCGAGGATGACCTGATGCGCAACACGCCGGCCGACGGCATGGTGACCGGCATCGGAACCGTCAACGCGGCACTGTTTGGCCCCGAGCGCAGCCGTGTGGTGGCCATGGCCTATGACGCCACCGTGCTGGCCGGCACGCAAGGCATGCGCAACCACCAGAAAACCGATCGCATGCTGGGCATCGCGCTGCAGAACAAATTGCCGGTGATATTGTTTGCCGAAGGCGGCGGCGGCCGCCCGGGCGATGTCGACATGCCGATCGTGGCCGGCCTGCATGTGGCCACCTTTGCCAGCTTTGCGCGGCTCAATGGCCAGCTGCCGGTGATCGGTATCGTCGCCGGGCGCTGCTTTGCCGGCAACGCCGCCCTGCTTGGCTGCTGCGACGTGATCGTTGCCACGCAGGACAGCAATATTGGCATGGGTGGGCCGGCCATGGTCGAAGGCGGCGGGCTAGGCGTGTATCGGCCCGAGCAGATCGGGCCGTCCGATATTCAGCATCGCAATGGGGTCATCGACATCCTGGCTGGCGACGAGGCACAGGCGGTTCGGCTGGCGCAGCAATACCTGGCCTTTTTCCAGGGCGGTGTGCTTGCGTGGACGGCGCCCGATGCAGCTGCCTTGCGCGACGTCGTGCCGCAGAACCGTCTGCGTGTCTACGACAGCCGCGCCGCACTGGCCGGATTGGTCGACATGCATAGCCTGTTGCCGCTGCGCACCGGGTTCGGTGTCGGGATCCATATTGCGCTGGCGCGTATCGAAGGCCGTGCCGTGGGACTGATGGCCAACAACCCGCTGCACCTGGGCGGCGCCATCGATGCCGATGCCGCCGACAAAGCGGCGCGCTTCATGCAGTTGTGCAATGCGCACGGCCTGCCCATCGTGAGTCTCGTCGACACACCGGGATTCATGGTCGGTCCGCAGATCGAGGAGCTGGCCCAGGTGCGCCATGTCAGCCGCATGTTCATAGCCGCCGCCCATCTGCGGGTGCCGTTCGTCAGCGTGGTGCTGCGCAAGGGCTATGGCCTTGGGGCGATGGCCATGGCGGCCGGGGGCTTTCACGCGCCAATGGCAACCCTGTCCTGGCCAAGCGGCGAATTCGGTGGCATGGGGCTCGAAGGCGCGGTGCGCCTGGGTTACCGCAGGGAACTGGGGGCGGTGCCCGAAGGCGCCGAACGTGATGCCTTGTTCCAGCGACTGGTCGATGTGCAATACGAAAAGGGAAGCGCGCTCAATATGGCTGCGACGCTGGAGATCGATGCGGTGATCGATCCGGCCGAGACACGCCCGTGGGTCGTTCGCAGCCTCGCTTCGAGCGTTGTCGGACCGGCAGCCAGCTTATCGATCGACAGCTGGTAAATTGTCATTCCCTCAGCAAGGGTGCAAGCTGGCTTCAGTGTGTACCAAATTGCACCAGTCTGCCAAAATGTGCTTTTGCCTTATCGGAGATCATCATGCCAGGATTACTGCCCCATGTAGACCCCAACGGTCTGCTCGAATACTCGGTGGTCTACACCGATCGCGCGCTGAACCACATGTCCGGCAGCTTCCAGGGTGTGATGAAGGACATCTCCGGCGTGCTCAAGGAGGTCTACCACGCGCACAGCGCGGTCATCGTGCCGGGCAGCGGCACCTTCGGCATGGAGGCCGTGGCGCGCCAGTTCGCGCATGACCAAAAGGTGCTGGTGATCCGCAACGGCTGGTTCAGCTACCGCTGGAGCCAGATCTTCGACATGGGCAAGATCCCGGCCGAGGCCATCATCCACAAGGCACGCCGTATCGGCGAAGGCCCGCAGGCACCGTTTGCGCCGGTACCGATCGACGAGGTCGTGGCCAGCATCCGGGCCAGCAAACCGGCGCTGGTGTTCGCGCCGCATGTGGAAACCGCCAGCGGCATGATGCTGCCCGACGACTACCTGCGTGCGGTTGGCGACGCGGTGCATGCGGTGGGTGGCCTGTTCGTGCTTGACTGCATTGCCTCGGGCACGATCTGGGTCGATATGCAGGCCTGTGGCGTCGATGTGCTGGTCAGCGCGCCGCAAAAGGGTTGGAGCAGTTCGCCATGCTGCGCGATGGTGATGCTCAGCGAGGCCGCCCGCAAGCATATCGATTCGACCACCAGCAGCAGTTTTGCCTGCGACCTGCGCAAATGGCTGCAGATCATGGAGGCCTATGAGGCAGGCGGCCATGCCTACCATGCCACCATGCCGACCGACGCCCTGACCCGACTGCGCGACGTGATGTTCGAAACCCGTGCTTATGGCTTTGCACGGTTGCATGCGGAGCAGCAGGCATTGGGCGACGCGGTCCGGGCCCTGCTGGCAGAGCATGGCCTTGCCAGTGTGGCCGCGCCGGGTTTCCAGGCGCCGGGGGTGGTGGTCAGCTACACCGACGATGCGGGCATCCAGTCGGGCAAGAAGTTTCTGGGCCTGGGCCTGCAGACCGCCGCTGGCGTGCCGTTGCAGTGCGACGAGGGGGCGGGTTTCCAGAGCTTCCGTATCGGCCTGTTCGGGCTGGAAAAATTGCACAACATCGAACGTACCGTGGGCCATCTCCGTGCGGCGCTGGACAAGCTCAAACCGGTGGCCCGCGCGGGCGCGATGGAACCGGTGTTGCACGCCTGAGCGTGCCGTCGGTGTGAAGGTGCAGCCGATCGATCACTGCGCAGGCGGGTGGCCATGGAACCTGCATTGACGCTCACATCACTGCCGCTGTTCCCGCTGGGCACCGTGTTGTTTCCCGGTGGCGTGTTGCCGCTGCGGATATTCGAGGTGCGCTACCTGGACATGATCGGCAAATGCTATCGGCATGGCGCGCCGTTCGGCGTGGTGGCACTTACCGGTGGCTCGGAAGTATTGCGCGCACCCCACGCGGGCTCCACCGGCAAACCCACGACCGATGAGGACTTCCACGGGGTCGGCACGTTGGCCACGATCACAACACTGACAAAGCCTCAACCGGGTCTGATGGAAATCCGCTGCACCGGCGTGCAGCGCTTTTGCGTGAACCGGCGCGAGAAATTGCGTCACGGACTGTGGATCGGCAATGTGCAGCAAGTGCCCGCTGACGCTGCCATACCGGTGCCGCCTGACCTCGAACCCATTGCCCTGGCCCTGGGCAAGCTGATTGAGCGACTGCAGCAGCGGGGCGAGTCAGAACAGCCGCTGCCGTTCCAGGCACCTTTTGCGCTGCACGATTGCGGCTGGGTCGCCAACCGCTGGTGCGAAGTGCTCGGCCTGCCGCTGGAACTCCAACAGCGCCTGATGGCGTTGGACAACCCGCTGGTGCGGCTCGAGCTGGTCGGCGACATACTGGAGCGCCAGGGTATTGGCATTTGAAGCGGGGATGACGGGTGGCCGTTGGGCATGAGCAAATGGAGGGGGCGTCGCATCCAACATCACGTCCTTGTTTTGAATGGCCATCGGTTGGGGCTGCCCCCGAACGGTCAGTCATGTCTGGCCGCTAAGTGCCCAAAGCGGACCTGCAGCGTGACGGGAAGCGGACACTCACGGTGATGACCAGGTGTTCGACAGGCAATGCACAATTATGGTGTTTGACACCATCAATATCCGATGGTACGCTGCACCATAAATGAAGGCGGAAAAGCTGTTTCATGACAAGGCAACTTTGCCCGACGGGTCGATTGTCGAAATGACCATCTGGCAGCTTGCCACGGCCGACACGGAACGTCCGCATGGACTGAAATACAACCTGTACTACGGCCATGCTGGTAAGCGCCTGGTGGGTTACGACAATGAGCGCGGCAGGGGTGACCACAAGCACATAACGGGCCGAGAACTGCGATACCGGTTTGTGTCAGTGGAGCAACTTATCTCTGACTTCCTGGCGGATATTGAAAGTGTCCGCCGGGATGATTTGCAACGGAAGGAATAACACCATGGCGACGAAAATCCAAGTGCATGTCGATGACCTGGCGGCGATGGGCAAGCGCTTCGTCGATGCGTGGCGTCGCGCGCAGACGGGTGAGCCTGTCGATGAAGCGCATGTGACCTTCCTCAGTTTTCAGGCGATGACGGAGACACTGTCCCCACGCAGGCTGGAACTATTGCGATTCGTGCGACAGCATGGTGCGGCAAGCGTGCGTGAACTGGCTGCGTCATTGGGTCGCGACTACAAGAATGTGCATCAGGACGTGAGCGCCCTGGAGTCAGGAGGACTTTTGGTATGGGAAGGCCGAAAATTGACTGCTCCTTGGAATGAAGTGCAGGCAAGCATCAATCTTTCGTCAGCATGACTACATTCGCACGCGCTTGAGTTTTCGCTTGTGTGCCCGATGCGAACGTCTGGTCCTGGTCGAAGCGAGCAAATCCGGCGTCTGCGAAATGCGGACCGATTCAAAAGCCCCATAGGAAACGCTAGCCGTTCCAATAAGGGGTTGCAAACGGCTTTTTCGGGCCTTGATTTACAGCCTCTCTCAACGATCAGTTGACAGGCAGAGGCCTATTTCGTTGTTCACCGAACCAAAACCCAGGTGGCCATTGTCTTTGTGCAAACCAGCCCGCGGCGCACGCGCAGTCAGCACTGCGAAACATTGCAAGATGGCTGGAGCGGCCCATCGGGCGGCTAGGCAGGAACGTAGGTCAACCTCATCACGTCCTCGTCCATTCGCTCGGTAGCTTGAAGGCGGAGTCGCGGACGAGGGCCGGCGAAGAAGGGTTTGCCGGAACCCAGCACGACTGGATGTAGGTAGATTCGATATTCATCAATTAGGCCGGCGTCGGTCAGGCTCCGTGCCAGGTCCGGGCCTGCAACGTCTATCTCTCCATCAACTTCGGCCTTCAGCTGGCGGCTTGTTGCAACCACGTCATTCGTGACGAGCGTGGCATTGACACCGACAGACTTGAGCGTACGTGACACAACCCACTTTCGCTGATTTCGCCAAACGGTAGCGAAGTCGCGTTCCGCCGCGTCCCACTCGGGATGTTCCCCGTCCCAATAGCGCATCACCTCATACATGCGGCGACCGTACACACTGCCGGTCAGGCCGCGAACCTGCTCGATGAAGTGACGAAAGAGCAATGGGCCCGGCGCGAACGCCAAGTGGTCGATGTAGCCATCTAATGACTGGTTCATTCCAAAGACGAGCTTCGCCATGTGAAAATGCTCCTTCTTATGGTCTGGTCACTCCCGGGTCCGTGTGCCAGTTTGTCGTTGAGTGAATCAATGAGGAAGAGCGGCCTTGGGTCGGGACTCGACTGCCAGCCAGCCGGCCCCCGGACGCTCTCGCACAGAAGCGAGCCTCAATCCCAAGCGCTGACGTCATGGGGTTGTAGAAGCCAAGCGCCCTTTCGAAATCACTGACGCCAACGAAGATGTGTGAGAACACGGTTGAAGTTGCCCCATTTTGTTCAACGGCGGAGAACCCCTGTCCGGGTTCCAACGAAAAATTCAAGCTGCGTTGAAGGCGCAGAACAGTACTTTATTTTTGGTCCCTCTTCACGAGCCGCACATGGGTGACGGCCTCAGATGCAACTAGCTCCACGCATTCGTAGTCTCGTGCAATGTTGTCCGTTCCTTCAAACAGGCGCTCACCAGAACCTAACAATTTGTTGGTAATTACAAGATGCAGTTCGTCGACCAATCTCGCCCTGAGATATTGGCGAACCAGTGTCGCGCCTCCGCCCAAGCGGACGTCTTTCCCCTGTGCAGCGGCAAAGGCTTGTTGCAATGCAGACTCGATGCCATCGGTTACAAAGTGAAAGGTTGTCCCACCTTCCATCGGCAATGCCGCGCGCGCGTGATTCGTTACTACAAAAACGGGCGCATGGTAGACAGGATTGGCACCCCACCAACCTTTCCATTCAACATCGACCCAGGGACCGCGTACCGGTCCGAACATGTTGCGACCCAGAATATTGGCGCCAACATTTTCAAAGGCCTTGGCCATGAAATCGTCATCAATTCCTGTGCTTCCACCTTCCTGCCCAAACATTTTTCGGCAGGTTCGGGTTGGAAAAAACCAGTCCATCAGCGCAAGGCCGTTCTTGCCGAACGGGTTTTCCAAGCTTTGTCCTTGCGCGGAGCTAAACCCGTCGATTGATAGGGCATACCCGCGTACCACCAGTTTCTGCATCTAAATTTCCTTGGAGGTCTGATGAGCACACCCAGGCGGCACGTTACGTCACTCTTTCATCCTGGGACGGCCAAAATACAGGCCTGCACTGGGTCATCGCCATCCGCTTTGGCAATCTGCGGATTTCCACCTGCGAGAAGTTTTGGCTTCGACACAATCGTTGAAGACTCGCACAGGCGGCACTTACCGCCGAAGTTGCCCACATGTCCTATAAAACCAATGCGGCACCCGCAGGCCAAATCCGAGAGGCAATTCTGCGCGCTCGCAGCTTAAATCGCAACGCCCGGTTCCGGTCGTACGCTGATATTGCGACAGTCCCGGCCCATCAAATTGCGTCGCTTCTTTGTGGGCGAGCGAACAGACTGAAGGGGTCGACTGTGCCATTGTCCGTACGGGCAACTCGTCGTGGACTACGCTTGATGGGTGCATCCGACATGCCCAAGTATTTGGCGACGACTTGACCCTGGTCATTGGCTGCCCTGCAGCCTTCCACCAACATAAAAGCTGCGGAAATGCGGGAGCCGTGGGCAAGATGGAAATTTTGGTACTGGCGAGGCGCTGACAGCATTTGCACGACATCCAACTTGGACGAGGAGCTTGCGATTCTGCCATCCAGCGCCTCAACCTGGATGCCGCACGCTCAAGGCCTGCGTCGGCCAATGTGAAGGTAAACCTGCATGCCGCGCATCCCCATTCGGTCAATTCGGCAAGCACAGCCGTACGTTTTTCTTCGAAGTGAGATGATATGGAAGTCGTGGTCTTGGGTTCAGGGTGCAGCAAATGCCAAAGCACTGCGGCCATGGTCGAGCGAGCGGCCAAAACCTTGGGCATTGAAGTGCAGCTGTCCATGAACGAGAGCCAGTCGGAGCGCACACGGCTTGGCATCAAAGCCACCCCCGCAGTAACCGTGGACGGCAAGCTCGTCCACAGCGGTGGTATTCCCTCCCATGAAAAGGTGGAAACCTGGTTGAAGCCCAAGCCGCTGGATTTGCTGAGTCAGCCGACCAGGCACATCTTCTTTACCGGCAAGGGCGGGGTTGGCAAGACGTCTCTTTCCGCTGCAGTGGCGCTGTACTTGGCCGACAGCGGCAAGAGAGTGCTTCTGGTGAGCACGGATTCCGCTTCCAATCTGGATGCCATGCTGGGTGTTGCGCTGAGCAACCAGGCGACTAAGGTTCCCGGGGCCCCGGGGCTGTCGGTACTGAACATTGACCCCGACGCGGCTGCACAAGCCTATCGGCAACGTGTCGTCGGGCAGATGGGCCAGGACACGTCCGACACTGATATTGCCACGGTGAGAGAGCAGTTGTCCGGCGCCTGTACGACCGAGATTGCATCCTTCGACGAGTTCTCGTCACTGCTGGCCGATGAGAACCCGAACTACGACCACATCATCTTCGACACCGCGCCGACCGGGCACACCCTGCGTTTACTGAGTTTGCCAAAGGCCTGGTCGGGCTTCCTGGCTGGGAATGACCGTGGAGCTTCCTGCTTGGGTCCGCACTCCGGTTTGAAGATGCAGGAAGTTCGGTTCAAGGCTGCGCTTGATGCTTTGTCCAATCCTGCAATGACTACCGTGGTGCTGGTGACACGTCCCGAGAAGGGAGCGATTGCCGAAGCATCACGGACCTCCGAAGAACTGCGGACACTGGGACTGGGTAACCAATGGCTCGTAATGAACGGCGTTTTCCGGGCGACAGACAAGAACGATGCGGTCGCCATGGCCATGGAGGCCCTGGGCCACCAGGCCATCGCTGAAATGCCGCAGAACCTGCGCCTGCTGGGCCAGGACCAGGTACCGCTGCGGTCATTCGACACCGTTGGCTTGCCAGCTTTGCAGGCGCTTCTCGACACTGGTGCGCTCACAGTCACAACGCACCCATCCGAAGTTCCGACGATGAAAGAGGGCATGGGATTGGATGCGCTGGTCGAAGACCTGGTCCAGGCTGGGCACGGTCTCATCATGGTGATGGGTAAGGGCGGGGTCGGAAAGACGACCATTGCTGCGGCGCTCGCCCTGGGCCTGGTCCTGCGTGGCAAGTCCGTCCATCTGAGCACCACGGACCCGGCTTCACACCTGGCAACGACCTTGAGCGGTGCTGTAGATGGCTTGCGTGTGGACCGCATCGACCCTGTCGTGGAAACCCAGCGCTACGTCGACAAGATCATGGCGACAAAGGGGGCCGAACTCAATGAGCAAGAGCGCGCCTTGATGCTGGAAGATCTGCGTTCTCCTTGTACCGAGGAGGTTGCCGTATTCCATGCGTTCTCGCATATCGTCAGCGAGGCACGCAGTTCCTTCGTGGTCCTGGATACTGCACCGACGGGCCACTCCATGTTGCTGATGGATGCCACCGGTGCCTATCACAGGCAGATGACGCGGGAGCTTGAGGGCAAGGGTTCCGCGCGCTTCGTCACACCGTTGATGCGCCTTCAAGATCCCGCGTACACGAAAATCATTCTGGTCACGTTGCCAGAGACCACCCCTGTGTTGCAGGCGCAGGCCCTGCAAGAAGACCTGCGCAGGGCAAAGATTGAGCCCTTCGCCTGGGTCATCAACAAGAGCATATTGGCCGCCGGCACCAAAGACCCGCTTCTTATCGCACGTCTTGCTGGAGAGGCAAAGCAGGTGGCACGCATCTCTGAGGGATTGGCAAAGAAGACCTATGCATTGCCGTGGCTTGCCAAACCGCCCGTTGGCATCGACGAACTCACCAAACTGGTGACTGTGTCATGAGGGCCGTTCCACACATGACGTAGCTGCCGACGACAGCATCAGCAAGTATGGTGCCGTGTTGGAAGTGGTCGCCACCGGCTCCCATCGGGATCGCGCGCTTGTCCGAAAGCCTTGAGACGAACGGGAAACCAGCTTGCACGACCACAACGCGCATGCGCGTGCGCCCCAGGACTTCAGCAAAGCATTTGCCATCGGAACAGGGCTCAACTTGGGCTTCGTATTGGTGAAAAGGTTCTACGGCTGGAAGGTCAACTCGCTGGCACTGTTGGCGGATGCCGACCACAACCCGAGCAATAATATGGCCGGCCTGGTACTGGCTTGGGGCGCAGCCATGGCTGTAAAACTCAAGGCCGACGACCGACACACCGACGTCTGGAGACGTGGGTCCGTACTGGCCGCCTTCATCAACGCAGTGTCGCTGTTGGTGGCATGGGGTCCTTGGGGTGGAAGGCAATTACTCGTCTCGGCGCTCCCGAGGCGACCGAAGGCTGGACTGTCATAGGGGTTGCAGCCATTGGTATTGGCATCGACACGGCTATCAGCGATGTCAACGCGACGCTCCCATCGACACATGTTGACCACGCGCCTGCGGCATCCGATCCGACAGCCGCTGGGTACTCCCGACGTCGAATCTACCGAGTGCGATTATCCGGAGTTCGTCATGGCGCCTCCGGAACGCATGAGCAGAACAATGCCCACCACCCCTGCGGCAATGAGCCCTGAATCAGGTGGCACGTCCAAGAGAAATGCCGCCTGTCCCCCAACGAAACACCATAGGACAGGCACCATCAATGGGCTGCGCGGGTACGGCGCGACCGTGAGTGCAAGCAATCCAATCGTGAAAATCGTCGTCGGGCAAGGAAGGCCGAACGTAGGAAATGCAGGATAGCCGTGGCCCGCGAATACCGACCAGGCCGGATACACGATGAGCGCGAACACTATGAAAAAGAGGCCGGTATATGAGCGAGCGCCAGGAGTCCACTGGAAATCAAGCCGGCGACGAACGACGCCTTGCCAGAAGAAGACAAAACCGCCCGCAACTGACACGCCGGCGAAGACGTAGGCAACCGGATTGATGGCCGAGAAGAATGCGAGGTGGTAGACCAAGCCCAGCCATATCCAAAGAAACGCGAGGATGGCCGAAATGGCCAGGCCGGACCAACTCCGCCGGACCAGCACCAGAGCGATGGCCATCAGTGCGAGCAAAAGTAGAAACACCTGGGCAGGCCATACCGCCGTGTTGTAGTTGTGAAACACGCCGAAGAACTGCTCGATGGAAAAGGGAAGCTGCATTGGTGTTTCACCCTCGATTCACTGCCCTTCACGCCAGTGCGAGGGATACAGCATTCAAATGTGAGCGGAGTCGGTTGCAAGCCAGTTGATTTCCGTCATTTCAGCCAGGATGACATGCCAGAGCGCCCCAGGCAACGAGGCAGCGCCATGCCATCATCGACAGCGAATTTCCGACTTCAGAAAGTTCAACGGATGTCCGTCATTGGTCGCTACGAGCCTGGCAGGACTTGGTCGAAAGGACGGGTTCATCCTGTGCAGGAGTCACCAGTTCGCAGTAGTATTCCAACCCATGATGACTGACCGGATTGTGGAGCCCTGTCGCCATTGCTCATGGTCAGGTTCTGTCCAGCAAGGTCTATCCGCCGCAGGCGGTGCTCCAGGTTGCAACAAACTCGATTGCACGGCAGACAAGCGCGATTCGTTAGGTCACGAAGACAGAACACCGTGCAGTCGACGCGTCTTTCCCTGAGTCCTGCGCTGCGCAGTGACGCCACGGAGTGTGTTGCTCTTCGAGGTCGCACGCGCGAGAACGCCGTTTCTGAGTCCAGGCTGCGCGAGATTGGAATCACGGCTGCCAGTTGGGGCGCAGATATCGCGGCTGGCGTCCTGCCAGGCTATGTCTGTCGGGCAAAGGGCAGTCTGGTTGGGTATTGCTTCGGTGACGCTCGAACCGGCGAAGTTGTCGTTCTTGCGCTCTTGCCTGAATACGAGGGCATTGGCCTCGGACGACGCCTGCTGGAGCAGGTGGTTGAGAACTTGCGCGCAGTCGGGCACAGTCGTCTGTTCCTTGGTTGCTCAGCGGACCCTGCGGTACGCTCTTACGGCTTTTATCGGCGCCTTGGGTGGCGGGCTACAGGCGCAACGGACGCGTTGGGAGACCAAGTGCTTGAACTGCTCATCCCGCAACGCCAGTGAACGCAGAAGGTGCGTCATGGCCTAATCCGTTATTGCGTAGAGCCAACGGCTGGCTGCCCCACTATCGCATGGCTAGCTTGCCGCGTGGCAGCCAGCCGTCGTCTCCCGCTTGACTTAAAGAATTGATCGCCTATGTCGCGCCTTGCTCCCCTATCAGTTGCACAGCAAGCCATTGGCCTCGCCGGCTGGTTGCTGCTGGCCTTTGCTGCTGGCCTTTGCTGCGGCCGCTGTCGGCGGGCTCGCGTCAGCAAACTCGGGTGAGTTCTATCGTGAGCTTGTTCGCCCGTCCTGGGCGCCGCCGGGGTGGTTGTTTGGGCCCGTGTGGACGGTTCTGTATGCATGCATGGGCATCGCTGCATGGTTGGTCTGGCGGGCGCGGGGGTTTGCGGGCGCACACCGCGCGCTGCTCGTCTTCGTTGTTCAGTTGGCCGCCAATGCCCTTTGGACCTGGTTGTTCTTTGTCTGGCGCCTTGGGGGGCCGGCATTCGCCGAGATTTTGCTGCTCTGGGCCCTCATTCTTGTCACCACTTGCCTGTTCTGGCGGGTCAACCGCGTCGCGGGGGCGTTGCTCATGCCCTACCTGGCATGGGTGTCGTTCGCAGCGGCGCTCACGCTCTCAACCTGGCGGCTCAACCCCGGGCTATTGGGGTGAGGGGTCTTGTTGGACGAGGACTCTGCCCTCAGGCGGGCCCATGTGCGCGGCTGTCGAGCTTTCACCCAGGAGGCGGAGTTGCCATTGGCAATTCACCCAGCACACGCCGGCTCAACCTGTGGCCGGCTGCGATGCCATTGCCTATCGATTGCTCTGTACATTCGGTATCGCGCGGGAATGGCTTCTCCTGGTCGAAACACGCTAAACAAGCGCCTGCAAAAACCCGGTCGATTCAATCGCATCGACGCAGTCAACCAGTTCAACGGCGGCGTTGTCGAGCGGCGCAACGCACTTGCCACTTGGCAATAGGGATAATCCGGCCTTTGCCCTGTTCGGGACCTATCGTGAGACCGTTCGTCCGCGTCGCAGACGCTTCCTGTTGCCCAAGCCCGGCCCATGCGCGGCCCCCGTTTCGGTTCATGTCCCGTGCTTGAGCTGCGCGAGGTTTCCTGCGTCCGGGGTGGCCGGACCTTGTTCGAACGGCTCAGTTGCCAGGTTGCGCCGGGCCGGTTATTGCGGGTGCGCGGCGTCAACGGCGCGGGCAAGACCAGCTTGCTGCGCATGGTGTGTGGTCTTTTGCCGGCGGCCGATGGCCAGGTGCTGTGGCGCGGCGAACCGATCCGGGACCTGGCCGAACAATATTGCCGCGAACTGGTCTACCTCGGACATGCCAGCGCCCTGAAGGACGACCTGACGGCACTGGAAAACCTGCAAACTACCTGCCTGCTCGGCGGCATCGTGGTCAGCCGCGAGCAGGCCGGCGCCGCCCTGGCGCAGGCCGGATTGCCCGGTCGCCAGCGCACGCCGGCGCGTCAGTTGTCCCAGGGCCAGCGCCGGCGCGTGGCACTGGCGCGGCTGGTGCTGTCGGGCAGTGTGCCACTGTGGGTGCTGGACGAGCCCTTCAACGCGCTCGATACCGCCGCCACCGACTGGTTGTGCGTCCTGCTCCAGGCCCAACTCGAGCGCGGTGGTGTGGTGGTGCTGACCAGCCATCAGGATGTGGCGTTGGACGCGCTGGCCGATCGGGTCGTCCTGCTGGCATTGTGAATCTGCAGTGAACCAGACCATCACTACATCCACGCCATCGGCCGGCATCCTGGATGCCATGCGCTGCGTCGTCGCGCGCGACCTGCGGCTGGCGCTGCGCCGGCGCGCTGACCCGCTGAGCGTCCTGGTGTTCTTCGTCCTGGTGGCCAGCCTGTTTCCGCTGGGTGTCGGCCCCGAGCCGGCCATGCTGCGCAGCATGGGGCCGGGCGTGGTGTTTGTCGCCGCCTTGTTGGCAGCCATGCTGTCGCTGGGCCGCATGTTCGCCGACGACTACCATGACGGCACGCTGGAGCAGTTGCTGCTGTCCGTCAGCCCGCTGCCCTTGCTGGTCATTGCCAAGATCGTCGCGCACTGGATCTGTTCAGGCCTGCTGCTGGCGCTGGTGTCGCCTTTGCTGGCGCTGCAGTTCGACCTGGGTTGGCCGGCCACCGGCGTATTGTTGCTGGCCTTGCTGCTGGCCACGCCGCTGCTCAGCCTGATCGGCGCGGTGGGCGCCGCACTGACGGTCGGCGTGCGCGGCGCGGCCGTCCTGATGCCGCTGTTGATATTGCCGTTATGTGTTCCAGTGCTTATTTTTGGAACGGCCGCGGTCGAAGCGAGTCGTACCGGCATGCAATATGGTGGCCATTTCTCGCTTTTAGGGGCTTTTCTGCTGCTGGCGGTGGTGGGAGCGCCCTGGGCGACCGCAACCGCGCTGCGTATTGCGCTGGAATGAGCGCGCAACCCGCGTCGATTACCCCAAATCAAATCACTGCCATGGCGACTAGGGTAAATTCAAAGGCTGTCAATATTTGTCATGATTGATAAACGCGTCAACTGGTTCAAGTACGCGGCCCCGCAGAATTTTTATCTGCTGGCGGGCCGGTTCGTGCCGTGGCTGTCGTTTGCCGCGGTGGTCCTGACCGCGACGGGCCTGTATCTGGGTTTGTGGGTCGCGCCCACCGATGCCCAGCAGGGTGAAGCCTACCGCATCATATTTGTGCATGTGCCGGCCGCATGGATGTCGATGGTGGTCTACACCGCGATGGCATTCTGGGCCGCTGTCGGACTGATCTTTAATTCGCGTTTATCGTCGATGCTGGCCAATGCGCTGGCGCCCACCGGGGCCTGGATGACCTTCCTGGCCCTGTGGACCGGCGCCCTGTGGGGCAAGCCGACCTGGGGCGCCTGGTGGGTCTGGGACGCGCGGTTGACATCCGAGCTGGTATTGCTGTTCCTGTATATCGGCTACATGGCCCTGCACGCCGCCATCGACGATCCGCGCCGCGCTGATCGGTCGGCCGCGCTGCTGGCTATTGTGGGGGTGGTCAACGTGCCGATCATCTATTTCTCGGTCAAATGGTGGAACACCCTGCACCAGGGGGCCTCGGTCAGCCTGACCAATGCCCCCAGCATGGCGCCGCCGATGCTGATCGGCATGCTGGTGATGAGCCTGGCGTTCTGGGCGTATTGCATTGCGATCGCGCTGGTGCGGGTGCGCACCATCATCCTGGAGCGCGAGCGGCATACCGCGTGGGTGCAAAAAGCGGTGGCAATGGCATGAAAGGGCGCTTGAAGGTGATGGTTTCATGAACTGGTCTAGCTGGTCCGATTTTTTTGCCATGGGCGGCTATGGCCTGTATGTGTGGGGCTCTTTTGCGATGTGCCTGCTGGTATTGGTCACGGAAACCGGCCTGCTCGCTGCGCGCCGGCGCGTCGCATTGCAGCAGGACGATGCCGGCGCAGGCGACAACACGGGAGTCGGGATATGAAGCCCAGAACCAAACGCGCCCTGGCTGTGGCACTGGCACTGCTTGCACTGGGCATGGCCAGCACACTGGTGCTGCAGGCATTTCAGAGCAATCTGGTGTTTTTCTTCAGTCCCAGCCAGGTCATGGCCAATGAGGCCCCCCGCGAGCGAAGTTTCCGCGTCGGCGGCCTGGTGGAGCAGGGAAGCATCGAACGCGACACCCAGGGCCTGACGGTCCGATTCAAGGTGACCGACCTGGCGCACGCCATACCGGTGTCCTATACCGGCTTGCTGCCCGACCTGTTCAAGGAAGGCAAGGGCGTGGTCGCGCAGGGCAAGCTCGGCGCTGACGGTGTGTTTCGCGCCGACCAGGTGCTGGCCAAGCATGACGAGAATTACATGCCCCCGGAAGCGGCAGAGGCATTGAAGAACGCTGCCAGCCACAAGGAGCAGTCCACTGCCACGCTGGCCACACCACCGGTGGGAGGCCGACCATGATCTACGAGCTGGGCCATGTCGCCCTGATCCTGGCGCTGACGATGGCGCTGGCGCAGAGCGTGCTGCCGCTGATTGGTGCCCACACCGGCAACGCCGCCTGGATGGGGTTGGCCCGGCCTTCGGCGCGCGGACAGTTCCTGTTCGTGCTGATTGCCTACCTGTGCCTGACCCATGCCTTCGTCACCAACGATTTCACCGTCGCGCTGGCCGCCAATCACTCCAACTCGACCCTGCCCCTGCATTACCGGATCACGGCGGTCTGGGGCAACCATGAAGGCTCGATCCTGTTGTGGTCGCTGATCCTGGCGGGCTGGACACTGGCGGTGTCGATCTTCTCGCGCCAGCTCGATGAGCGCATGGCGGCGCGGGTACTGGGCGTGATGGGACTGATCAGCTGCGGCTTCATCCTGTTCACGCTGCTCACCTCCAATCCGTTCGCGCGCATGTTTCCGCCGCCGGCAGACGGCAATGACCTGAACCCGCTGTTGCAGGACCCCGGCATGGTGATCCACCCGCCGATGCTGTACATGGGCTATGTCGGTTTCGTCGTGGCGTTCGCGTTTGCGGTGTCGGCGCTGCTGTCGGGCCGGCTCGATGCCGCCTGGGCCCGCTGGTCGCGCCCCTGGACCACGGTGGCCTGGTGTTTCCTGACCTGCGGCATCGCGCTGGGCAGCTTCTGGGCCTACTACGAACTGGGCTGGGGCGGCTGGTGGTTCTGGGACCCGGTGGAAAACGCGTCCTTCATGCCCTGGCTGGTCGGCACTGCGCTGATCCATTCGCTGGCGGTGACCGAGAAACGTGGCGGTTTCAAGATGTGGACGGCGCTGCTGGCCATCCTGGCGTTTTCATTGTCGTTGCTGGGCACCTTCATCGTGCGTTCGGGCGTGCTCAGTTCGGTCCATGCCTTTGCCACCGACCCGGCCCGCGGCCTGTTCATCCTGGCTTTTCTGGCGCTGGTGATCGGCGGCTCGCTGGCGCTGTTCGCCTGGCGCGCGCCACGGGTTGGCCTGGGCGGCAGCTTCGAGCCGGTATCGCGCGAGTCGATGCTGCTGGCCAACAATGTGCTGCTGCTGGTGGCGGCCGCGGCGGTGCTGCTGGGCACCCTGTACCCGCTGGTGATCGACGCGCTGGGCATGGGCAAGCTGTCGGTCGGGCCGCCTTATTTCGACACCGTGTTCGTACCGCTGATGACGCCGGCGCTGTTCCTGATGGGTATCGGACCGATCGCGCGCTGGCGCCAGGCCAGTCTGCCGGAGCTGGCCTACCGCCTGCGCTGGGCGTTTGGCGTGAGCGCGGTCAGCGCCATCACCGCATTTTTCGCGCTCGGCAAGTGGACGCCGATGATCGGACTCGGCCTGGCATTGGCGGCCTGGATCGCCTGCACCGTGGTGTTGGCGCTGGTGACGCGACTGCGGGAAAACAGCTCACCCGACTGGTCGCGCCGTTTCGCGGCGCAGCCGGGCAGCTTCTACGGCATGCTGCTGGCGCATCTGGGGGTGGCGGTGTTCGTCGTCGGCGTCACCGTCGTCAGCGGGTTCCAGAGCGAGAACGATGTGCGCATGGAGCCGGGCGATACCGCCATGGTGGCCGACTACCAGGTGCGGCTGGAGAAGGTGGAGGACATACGCGGGCCCAACTACCAGGCCTCGCGCGCGACGCTGAGCGTGACCCAGGGCGGCAAGCTGGTGGCGACCGTGACGCCTGATCGCAGGGTCTACAACGTCAGCCGTTCGCCAATGACTGAAGTGGCTATCGACCGCGGCTTGTTGCGCGATGTGTACGTCGCGCTCGGCGACCCGGTCAGTGCGACGGCATGGAGCGTGCGCCTGCACCACAAGCCCTTCGTCAACTGGATCTGGATCGGCTGCGTGCTGATGGCGCTGGGCGGCTTGCTGGCCGTGATGGACCGGCGCTACCGCAAGGTACGTGTTCACAGCACAGTCGCCACACCGGGCGCCGACGTCCGCAGCGCGAGCGCCGGTGGCGTGGCCGCGGCCCGGACGGGGCGTGCGAGCCCATGAAAAAGTTTTTGATTCCGCTGGCGATTTTCCTGATGCTGGTCGGGTTCCTGGCCGTGGGGCTGGGGCTCAATCCGCGCGAGGTGCCATCCCCGTTGATCAACAAGCCGGCGCCGGCATTCAGCCTGCCCTTGCTCGATGCGCCGGATCAGAAACTGTCGGCGCAGGACCTGCGCGGCAAGGTCTGGATTCTGAACGTCTGGGCGTCCTGGTGTGTCGCCTGCCGTATCGAGCATCCGCTGCTGGTCGAATTTTCGAAGATGGCCCTGGTGCCGATGTACGGCCTGAACTACAAGGACAAGCCGGACGATGCGATGGGCTGGTTGAACAAGTTCGGCAATCCCTACACCCGTTCCCTGTCCGACCGCGAGGGCCTGGTCGGCATCGATTTCGGCGTCTATGGTGTGCCCGAGACCTTTGTCATCGACAAAGAGGGCGTGATCCGCTTCAAGCAGATCGGCCCAGTCACGCCCGAGGTGCTGCGCGACGAGATCATTCCACTGGTAAGGAAGCTCGGTGTCTGAGCGCGCGACGGCCCATTGGCGCGGCATCGCGCCAGCCGTGCTGGCGCTGCTGTTTGCCGCGTTGGCGATGTCGGCCTATGCCAAGGAGGCGGTTCCGGCCTCCGACGACCCGGCGCTGGAGGCGCGGGTGCTCGCGATCGCCGAGGAACTGCGTTGCCTGGTTTGCCAGAACGAAACCATCGCGGCATCGCAGGCCGACCTGGCGGTGGACTTGCGCAAGCAGATCCGGCTCAAGCTCCAGGGCGGCCAGTCGCAGCAACAGATCCTGGACTTCATGGTTCAGCGCTATGGCGATTTCGTCTTGTACCGCCCCCCGCTCAAGGGCACTACCGTTTTGTTGTGGCTGGGACCGTTTGCCCTGCTGCTGATTGCCGTTGCCGTCCTGGTGGTCAACGTACGACGGCGCCGGCGCGCCAGCATGGCACAGGCGTGGAGCCAGGACGATGCACAGCGCGCGCGAGCGCTGCTTGACGAACCGCCGGTTCGATGATGATCATGGCAGCCCGTTTTTTATGAGCATGTTTCTGGTGTATGTGGTGGGCCTGATCGCCCTGGCCCTGGCGATGGTGCTTCCCTCGCTGTTGCGGCGCAGGCCAGTGCCGTCAAGCGCCGGTGACGCGGCGGATGCGCGTGGCGCCAACGTGCAGGTGCTGCGCGAGCAACTGGCCGCACTCGATGCCGATCGCGCTGCCGGTGCGCTGGACGAGGCCCAGTACCAAGTGGCGCGCGCCGAGATCGAGCGCCGAGCACTGGAAGAAGACCAGGTCTCCGAACTGCGGCCGGTCGTGGCGCGGCGCTCCGGCAAGACCGCGTTGGCCCTGGGCCTGTCCATCCCGGTGTTCGCGCTGTTGCTGTATGCGGCACTGGGCAAGCCGCAGGCGCTGGTCCCAGCCATGGCCGCCGCGGCTGCCGCGCCGCCTGGCGAGGTGACGCTGCCGCAGATCGAAGCCATGGTCGACAAGCTGGCCAGGCGGCTGGAGAGCCAGACCAGTCCGCAGGAAGGCGATCTGCAGGCCTGGACCATGCTGGCCAACTCCTATGCGGTGATGCAGCGTTTTCCTGAGGCGAGCAAGGCCTATGCGCGGGCGCGGGCCCTGTCGCCGGACAACGCGCAATTGCTGGCCGACCATGCCGATGTATTGGCCATGCTGCAAAACCAGAGCGTCGAAGGTGAGCCCGGTCGGCTGGTGATGCGCGCCTTGCAGCTCGAACCGGCCAATCTCAAGGCACTGACCATGGCGGGCAGCTGGGCGTTCGAACGGCGCGACTATGCCGGCGCGGTCAACTACTGGAGCCAGGCAATGCCGCTGGCACCAGCAGGCAGCGATTTCGCATCCGGCCTGGCGAACAGCCTGCAACAGGCGCGGGCTGCAGCCGCACAAAGTGGTCAGCAGCAATCGGCCGCCGTCGACAAGGCGCTGCCACAAGCCGTTGCGGGGGCAAATGCGAGCGCCAAGCCGGCGACGGCGGCGTCCGGTCAGGTCAGTGGCGAAGTGCGGGTGACCGACGTGCTGGCCAAGCGGGTGCGGTCGACCGATACCGTGTTCCTGTTCGCCCGCGCGGCCGAAGGGCCGCGCATGCCGCTGGCCATCATCAAGCGTCCCGCCGGCGACCTGCCGTTTGCCTTCACGCTGGACGACAGCAGCGCGATGGCGCCACAGTTCCGGATCTCCGGTGTCAAGCAGGTGATTGTTGGCGCACGCATTTCCGCCAGCGGGGACGCGACTGCGCGCAGTGGCGACCTGACCGGCCAGATCGGTCCGGTCGATGTGGGCTCCGGCAAACTGGTCCTGGTGATCGACGGCGTCGTGCCCTGAACACGGCGTACGATCCTGGTCCGGTACCATGCGGTCTAGTTCGCCACGGCCACGCGCGGATCGATGCAACGCCTGCCACCCCTGACAGCGCTGCGCGCTTTCGACGCCGCAGTGCGCACCGGCAACTTCACCCGCGCCGGTGAATCGCTGCACGTAACCCAAGGTGCCATCAGCCGGCAGATCCGCCAGCTGGAGGACTGGCTGGGCAAGCCGGTGTTTGTGCGCCAGCACCAGGGTCTCACGCTCACGCCGGCTGGCAGCGTGTTGGCGCAAAGCCTGGATGCGGCGTTTGCAACCATCCAGGACGCGGTCGAGCAGATCGGGTGCCTGGGTGCGCGCCAGCGCATGTCGGTCAACGTGCCCGAGACCTATGCGTCACGCTGGCTGGCGCCGCGTCTGCGCGCATTTCGCGCCCGGCATCCGGACATCGACCTGACCATCACGACCAACCCAGTAACCACCTTGCGCGATGCGCAGCAATACGACTGCCTGGTGCTGTTCCTGGACCAGCCCTGGAGCAAGGCCGCCTGCAGGCTGTTGCGCCAGGAGCAGTATGTGGCGGTGGCCAGTCCGGAGTTGTGGCAGAGCGGCGTTGCGCCGGCCCTGGAGTCGGCGACGCTCTTGCATGTTCTGGCGGACAAAAACCGCCGTCTGCCGCTGTGGGAGAACTGGCTCGCATCGCTGGGCCTGCGGCATGTCGACGCCAGGCCCGGGATCGCGTTCTCGACCATGGACCAGGCGATCAATGCGGCGGTCTCCGGTGCCGGCGTGGCCGTCGTCGACGCGCCCATGGTGGCGCGTGAGTTGGCCGAGCAACGTTTGCGCCGGCTCGACAACCACGAACTCACCGCCAGCCATGGCTATTGGTTTGTCGAGCCGCGCGCGCCCGGGCCAGGCGCTCCGGCGCACAGCGCGGTGGTGGCGCTGTTCCAGTCCTGGCTGCTGGAGTCGAGCCATACACCCGTGCCAGCGCTCTGAGCGCGGGCGACGGACCTGCCGCCCGCGCCACCTATTGCCGGATCACGACCGCATCGAGCTCCAGCGCGCGTATCTTTTCGGCTGCCGTGTCCGCTTGCACCCGAGTGCCAAACGGCCCCACCCGCACTCGGGTACGCAGGCCGTTGCGGGTCTGCAATTGCGCACTGGTCGCGGGTAGCCCGGCCGCCTTGAGCCGGGCATGGGCCCGCAGCGCGTTGTCCTGTTCGGCGAACAGGCCGACGTTGATGATGAAGCCGCCGCTGGCCGATGCGCCAGGTGGTGGTGGGCCTGCGGGCGTCGGGGCTTGTGCCGGTTGCACAAGGGATGCGATGGCCGGCCGGCTCCTGGCCGTGCGCGCGTGGGCGCTGATGGCGGCGTTCTGGGCCGAAGCGGAGGCCAACGCGGCTGACGTGGCAGTGGCCAACGCCGGCGCGGCAGCAGCTTCAGCCGAGGAAGCCGGTGCCACCGCCGCAGTCGCGATTGCGGGCGACGCCGCTGATGCAGCGGCGTCCGGCTGCTCGGCTGCGCGCGCTGGCAATGCCGATGTCTGCGCCGATGCCGATGCCGATGCCGATGCCGATGCCGATGCCGATGCCGATGCCGATGCCGATGCCGATGCCGACAGCTGTGGCGTCGGCTTCGCCGATGTGGCGAGATTCTCGATTTCCCCGTCGACCCTTGGCCACATGCGCTTGCGCAGTTCCGTCGGCCAAAGTGCGCTGGCAAGCGCCCCCGCCAGCACCAGGTTGGCCAATGCGATGGCCACCAGGCGCGGCCGCGAGCTGGACTGGCGCGCCAGCAACATGCAGGCATCCTTCATGCTGGCGGTTCTCGCCAGTGCTGTGTCCAGGCGTTGGCGATAGGCGCGGTACAACCATGCATTGCCGAAGAAACCGGGCACCAGCAAGGCCAGCGTCGCGAGTCCGGCCCACAGGCTCCATTGCACCGATTCAGGCACGGGCGCCGCCAGCTGGATGATCGCGACCACGCCCAGCGCGCCAGCCGCCACCCCCGCCGCATACACCAGCGCGGCCTGCCACAGGCCGCGAAAGACCAGCCAGTTCAGCGTCGCGGCGCAGGCGGCGCCGTTCCAGCTCGGCCCGGCGCGACCATAAGCGTCGAAGCGCGCCAGCAGCGGCAGGTAATAGTCGGTGTGGATCGGTCCGATCGCTGCGCGGTGCAGTGCTTCGAGGTGGCTTGCAGGCGACTTGTCGAGCACGGTGCTGGCGGTCGGGTCCCCTGTGGTGGGGGCGAAGGTCTCGGACATGGTGCATTTTGGCACTGGCGTTTGCCATGCCCGCTGCCGCCCGCTTCGTGGTAGCGTGATCGGACACGGTTCGAGCAACCGGATTGTTTGACGTTCAAGGAGGTTTGCGCATGTCCGACCAAAGCCGATCTACCCCCGTGCGAATCGCCACGGCTGCCGCAGTATAGGCCGGGGCTGCGGCCGCGATGCTGCTGTTGCGCGGCAGTCCGGTCCAGGCGCAAGGACCGATGTCCGCGCCGGCCTGCCAGTGCTCGATGCCTACACCCGTACCCGGCATGGCGAGCCGCATCGCGCATTGCCTGTGCGGCCCCATGTCGTGCGCCATCACCGAGCCGGGCGACCCGGCCAGGGGTGGCAGCCAGATGCAATGCGTGCGCCAGTAGACGGGTAGTGATCTGCACGGCCGCGCCCGCTTCGGCGGACCGGATCGGGTGTGCTGGCGGCGTGGCCAGGTGCTGCGCATGTCACAGGGTTGTCATCCGCGCTGGCTAACGTGAAGGCTTCTTCCTCTAGTCAACGGAGCCGACATGAAAAGCACATTGAGCCTTGCCGTCGCGCTGGCCGCCGCCACCCCTGCGCTGGCACAGGTCCAGATCACCGAGTGGATGTATTCGGGTAACAGCGGCGAGTACATCGAGTTCACCAACCTCGGTGCTTCCGCGGTCGATTTCGCGGGCTGGGTTTACGATGACGATTCGCGTTTCACCACGATCGCCGCAGGGGGCTTCGGCCTGTCGGGCTTCGGATTGGTTGGCGCCGGCGAGTCGGTGTTGATCACCCAGGATGATGCCAGCAGCTTTCGCGCCAACTGGGGCCTGTCGGCCAGCGTCAAGGTGTTGGGTGGGTATGCCAACAACATCGGCCGCGCCGATGAAATCAACCTGTTCGACGCCGGTGGCAACCTGGTCGACCGACTGGCCTACGGCGATGTGGTCTATCCCGGAACCATTCGCACACAGACGGCAGGTGGAACCCCGGTGTCGATCGTGGCGCTCGCACCCGACACGGTGGTGCCGGGCAACTGGGTGCTGTCGGCCACCACCGACTCTTATGGGTCGGTTCTCGCCCTGTCGGGCGACGTCGGCAACCCGGGCCAGTTCATCCTGGCGGCGGTGCCGGAGCCCGAGACCTACGCGATGTTGCTGGCCGGCCTGGGGCTGATCGGCAGCTTTGCCCGCCGTCGGAGCGCGCGATGATTCGCGGGGATTGCACCATGCGCACGATCCGTGCGATGCGCGCCGCTGCCGTCGCCGCACTGCTGGCCTGTGCCGCCGCTGGCGCTGCAGCGCAGACCTCGCTCGGTCTGGCCGGCTACCGGCTCACGGGGAACTATCCGCTGGCCACCCTTGGCGGCCTGGGTCTGGAGGCATCCGCCGTTACCTTCGCGCGTGACCGGGGCAGTCTGTTTTTTGTCGGTGACGAAGGCATGGGCATTGTCGAGATCAGCTTGGGCGGCGCCACGCTGGGGTCGATGGCATTTAACTGGGCTGGCACCGGCAGTACCAACAACGATGCCGAAGGACTGACCTATCGGGGCAACGGCCAGTTCGTGCTGGTCGATGAACGCTCGCAACGCGCCTACCAGTTCAGCTACCAGGCGGGCGGCACCGTCGCGCTGGCCTCCACGCCCTATGCGACGATCAGCAATTATTCGCCCAGCAATATCGGCATCGAAGGCATCAGTTTCGACGCGCGCGACGGCAGTTTCGTCACTGTCAAACAAGATTCCGACCCCAACCCGGCGCGCGGGCCGCAGGAAGTGCGCGCAGGTCAGATGACGTTCGCGCAAGGAGGCGGCAGCAGTTCGATACCGGTGTTGTTTGACGCCGCCTTGCTGGGGTTGAACAATCTGTCCGATGTGCAGACCTTGTCGGCGGTCGACCAATTCCTGGGCACGGCGGTGGCCGATCATCTGCTGATCCTGTCGCTGGATTCACGCAGGCTGGTCGAGGCCAGCCGCAGTGGACAGGTGATCAGCAGCCTGGACATAGCGGGCCTGACAACCCAGGCGATCGAAGGAGTCACCATCGACCACCGGGGCACGATCTACCTGGTTGCGGAAGACTCCGGCACACCCAATTCGCGCCTGTTCGTGCTCACGCCCGTGCCGGAGCCCGGCACCTGGGCCATGATGGCCGGCGGCCTGGCGCTGCTGGGCTGGCGCGCACGGCGTCGGCGCATTTGATGGTGGGCGCTTGGCCGGGGCGAGGGGCAGGCCGGCCCGCCGGCTATTCGGCGCTGTCGCCCGGGTCGCCCCGCCACACCGGCAATTGTTCCAGCGGCAGTCCCAGCGCGTCGAGCACCGCCCAGGCCGCATAGGCGTCGTTGGCCGCATACAGGATCTGGCGCGATTCCAGCCTGCGATTGCCCCAGTTCGAAGTGGTGATGCGTTTGGATTTGAGCAGTCGGCGGTTGAACAGCAGCGCGATCGCAGCCTTGACACCGATCGACTTGGGATAACCACGCGCACCAAACACGAAGTCCAGGTCCAGCATCGGCCGGGCATCGATGTTGAGCAGCCGCATCAGCTGCTTCTGGTCGCTGCGCAGGTCGAAGCCGACCTTGACCACGTCGGGCGCGGCCAGTACCTCGCGCACCAGTTCCATGTTCTCGGTCTCATGCATCTGGAACACATAGGCGCGTGTTCCAGTGGCAAACTGCACCACATCGGGGCCGCGCAACGGCTCGCCGGCCTTGAACGTAGGTTTGACCTCGGTGTCGAAGCCCAGGAAGCGGCTGCCCAGCAGCTCGTCGCGGGCCCGGGCCCGATCGGTCGGCGTGGCGGGCAGGTCGATCTGGTTCAGCCGCAGCCCTTCGAATGGTTCGAATTGCAGGACCGCTTGCTTTGGAATCGGACGGAGTCTGGTGTGCGGGGTCATGGTTCGGTGCAGCGTTGCATCCATCGAGAATGCCCTGGCAGTGTAGGGGCAGTGGTCTCTTGGCCGTCGTGCTTCGCTGTGGCAGGCTGGTGGCTGGCTCGTGCCGGTCCCGCGACCATCTTTCATCCCCCATACGGTGGATGGTCGCACGCCCGGCCCCGCGGTAGCCTGTACCGCGCGCAGCCCAAGGCTTGGCGCAATCGCGTCGTTCGGTATCCAACCATCCTGTTCATTGGTGAGGTTTCAATGAAAAAGTCAATTCGGTCAACAAGGTTCGGAGTGGTATTGTTTGCCGGTGCCATGGCGTTTGGCGCCTCGGCGCAAAATCTGGAAGCGTCGCCGGCGCCCGAAGTAGGAGACAAATGGACCTACCGGTTCCATAACCGGTTGCTCGTCACGGACACGCAGCCGCAGGATGCCACTTTTCGGCGCTTGCTGCGTGCCGGACAGCGCCAACTTTGAGGCTGTAAAAAAATCTCTTCCAGCCGGCCTTCTCTGGTCGGCGCGCGGCATGCCAGAAACGTTGCATCTACATCGCAACGAACCGGCAGATCCATGGCCCGCGACAAACCCCAAGAACGTCACAGCCTGCTGCTGCCCGTGGTGCTGGCCGAACAAATCGTGCCTGGCAGCTTTGCATTCGCGCTGGACTATCTGGTCGACCACGAGCTTGACCTCTCGGCCATGGATGCCAAGTTCAAGAACGACGAGGTCGGCGCCAGCGCCTATGACCCGCGCGTCATGCTCAAGGTGGTGTTGCTGGCCTACAGCCACGGCCTGATCTCCAGCCGCGCCATCGAGCGGGCAAGCATGCGCAACGTGCAGTGCATCGCCAAGGGCCGGCAGTTGTACAGCCAGCGCATCGGCACGGTGGAGCCGGTGTTTGGCAACATCCGGCACAACAAGCGGCTGGCACGATTGAACCTGCGCGGGCGCGAGAAGGTCAACGCGCAGTGGCACCTGTATTGCATGGTGCACAACATCGAGAAGCTGGCCAACAGCGGGTGGAGGCGGTGAGGGAGACTGCGGGGCTCAGGGACACCCCGAAACGCCCGCATCACGGGCACAATGGCGGCGTGAAGCGCCTCCAATCTTCA
>JANNKH010000096.1:0-125046 GCA_031396205.1 Rhodoferax sp. | reverse complement strand
GAGCACGTCATCGCATGGCATGCCGCAACTGCAGTCGTGCCACGCTGAGCCGATGGCGGCGACGCCGGAGAACTCCCGGCCTTGGCCGCGCCTGTGCGGCCAAGGCCAACCGGAAAATCAGGGTCCGCAGACCGGCAATGAACGCGCCTGCGCTGGCCGGCAACGGGCGAATCGCCCAAAAGGGTCGGGCTATAATCGCGCCTTCGCCGGTGTAGCTCAGTCGGTAGAGCAGCTCATTCGTAATGAGAAGGTCGGGTGTTCGATTCATCTCTCCGGCACCAAACTGAATAAGGGTTTGTCACTATGAAAATGGTAGCAAGCTCTTTTTCTTTTGTGGTCATGTAGCCACCATGTAGCCGCCAGTACAGCTTTTTGTACCGTGTCGCCATCGTTCGGCATCAAAGCAGCAGCACTTCCCTTGATGGTCTGTAGTCAACTACTATCAACGCATAAACAAGGGATGGGAAATGATTAAGAACGTGTTGACGTCTATCGCAATGCTGATGTGCTTTAGCAACGCGAGCGCCGGATTTGTGCCGGAGACTTGGACTAACAATGGGCAGTCGCCCCTTGAATCCTATGTAAATTTGTATCCGATCGGTGCCGATGCCGGTCAGCAATGGTTCAAGCCGCTCTCGTTTCCCGATGTTGTGAACATTAGCGCGGGCACTATGAATCCAACAGTGGGCGAGCCCGTTGAAATTGAAGCCACTGTTACATACCCACCTTTTCTGCCAATCGGCAATATGCAGCAACGGCTATTGCGCTTCAGCGCTGTTCCGGGCGGTCCATCCATTTCTGGCCAGTGTTGAACCCAAGTTTCCCGGTTTCCGGCAGTCGCAACCATTTATTTCGCTCTACTTTAGACGCTGATTCCGGCCCCGCTACTGTTTCCCGCCGTTATTAAAAGGTGAATCTCCCGGTCAGCCGCCGACACCCATCGGCAATTTGCCATCATTTCCCGGTTCCGGCCTCGGTTCAACCGGCGACTTTCAATGGTCGCGGTGGCCCCCTACGTCTCGGCCTAACTCTTTTGCGCTTCGTGGCGCTTGGTAGACCGTCGCACCAAGGGAGCCGGCAACCCTGTTAACTGTGTCTCCCGTGACGCTCTCATCCACGCCCATGAAAGTTCTTCGTCCTCCAATGACCTCTGCAATGAGTGGGCGCCCTTCGATGTCGGTGGTGAGATGTCCCGCCGCGTCTGTAACTGGTGCTGTTTCGTAGTCATCGGGAAATGGCCTATTCGGGAGTGCTTTTCGCCTTCACATTTTAGTCTCGATGCGCCCAAAAAGAGCCAATTTTGTTGCCCGTTTTCAGGGCGAAAAGTAGCGGACTTCACAGCGGCACGACCTGACGTTTTGACATTCGATTTCGTCGCTGGGAAATGGGATGACGTCAGAGATCGACCGCGATACGGCGTTGCTGAAGTGGTCCCTGAACCCGGCACCCTCGCCCTTCTCGCACTCGGCGTGCCGTACTTGGCTACTCGCGCCGCAAGCGGTAGGCAACCCGCGCACGGCGGGCTTCGCTTTCCTTTGTTGTCTTCAAGTGCGCGGCAGAGTTGCCCGGCCAGGTCTAGCTGGGGCAAAACTGCTATGCGGCTTCCGATTCACGCCTTACATGTTTGCGCGGCTTTACCTTGGGCATGGTTACTTTGACCGTTGGACACATGCCAGCAGCAGCAGCCATATCAATCAGGGTGTCGAGCGAAAACAGGTTTATCTTCCCTCGCATCAGGTCGGATATGCGCGGTTGTGTGACGCCAAACAATTCAGCAGCATCACCCTGGTTCATGCCACGGCCACGGATGACCTCACTCAGGCGCATCATCAGTTCAGAGCGTGCACGCATACATGCGGCCTGTTGTGGGGTGTCCTCGATAGCGTCCCACACGCTAGAAAATCGCTGTGTCATTTTGAAAGCTCCTTCACCAGTTCCTTCAATCGCTTGCGAGCAAGCTCAATGTCTCGCTTGGCTATTTGCTCGCTTTTCTTTTGAAAGCAGTGCAGTACGTAAACGGTGGTTTCAAACTTGGCCACGTACACCACCCTGAAAGTCCCGGCTTCGTCCCACACTCGCAACTCAGTCACACCAGCACCGATAGTTGGCATGGGCTTGGCATCGTCAGCGTCTAACCCGTTTTGCACCTTGTCGAGTTGATATCCGGCATCACGCATTGCGGCTTTTTTGGAAAGCCCCGTAGGTCGTCCAGCGATGCGCCCCTGAATTCCACTGTTTTCATTGCAAAAGTATATAGATTTTTGTATGTGACTGTTGAACTGAATCTAAATCCTCCTGCCACCACGTGCAACTTGCCCGGCTCTGCGGTCGCGTCGAATGCGATGCCGGCCTGCCCCAGAATGTGTGCCTCAATCTGCGCAAGGTAGGGTCGCAGGGCGTCAACTTTGCGCGGCCTGTAGCCCTCGGCGGTGGCGCTCGGCTTGTGTGGCCCATCACTTGAGCGATTGCGCCAGCGGGAGCCCCGGCAGCCTCACCCGGCAGGGAAAACGAACGGCGCAACCCGTGCACGGTCAGCACGGATACTCCACCTTGTCGGCCAGTGTCAGCCGGTTCCATCGGAAGTCCACATCGGCCCATTTCAATGCGGCCATCTCCTCACGGCGGGCACCTGTCAGCAGCAGGGCATCCAGATCCTGAGGGCCGACGCATGCCCATATCCCATCTGTCCGAATCGCCTCAACGGTACCCGATCAGCCGCCCCAGGCCGAGCGCCATCAACCAGCACATCAGCGACACGCCACAGGCCAGTCGCACGCGCCAATCGGGTCGGTTGCGCGCGACGGCGATGCCCCAGGCTGCGCTGCGATGCAGCAAGGCGATGTTCAGCAACGCGAGCCCGATACATCCCAGCTTGAACTGGAACAGCGTATGGAAGGCGTAGTCCAGCGGGCGCGCGACGAACAGCAGCAGCCCCGCGAGTACCGCCAGCGCGAAGCCGCCGCGCGCGGTCGGCAACAGGACCGAGGCCAGCACCGACACCGCCGGAGACGCACGCATGCGCAGCAGACGCCAGTCCAGGATCAGGATCGGCCCTATCAACAGCGCGATGCCCACGATGTGCAGCGTGTTGACTAGTGGATACCACCATTCCGAGGCGCGCAGGCTGACCGACAGCGCGCTGTGCTCCAGTGCCGTGAAGATCGCCAGCACCGAACCCACGCGCGTGCAGGGGTAACGCGGCTACTTCTTCCCGTCCGCCAGGCGTTCCGGGTAGAGGTCAAACTTCTTGCCACCGATGATGATGCGCTCGGCCTTCATGCGCTTTTCCTTCGGATCGGACGAGCGCTTGCCGACAAGCGTCAGCGTGACGCCCTTGGCCATCATCTCATCGCGCAGGCCGGCTTGTTCGTTGCGCCAGGGTTGACCGATCTCGACCAGCCACTTCGAACCTTCCGCATCCATTGTCAAGACACCGTGCGGGTTGCCAAGCACGGCCTTCTCAACCCTGGCCGTCAACTCGAACTGGCCATCGTCCGTCCAACGCCAGCCATGGTGGGCGAAGGCCGTGCCCAGGCCGGCGCCCATCAACAGGAGTCCGGTGAGGCAACGGCGGAACGGACGGGGCATGTGCATGGGGCCTCCCAGGGAAGAAAGAAGGTAATCGAGTCTATGCGTGGGGACCGGGGCTGTCAAATGCACTGCCGCCAATGCCCTGCCGCCAATCCCGCTGCGGCGGTGGGTCGGACGCGATTGCCGAAGCGACAGCCTGAGGGGGACAAGCCGTTCAAACGCCATTTTTCGTGCGCGCGAGGCGGTCACACCCTGCATTCGGCGCACTGGTTGTGGCCTGCAGAGAGACAGGCCCCGTCCAATCGAAAGCCCTATTGCTGGTCACGTGGTGAAGCTTTCCGGCCGATCCAGTTGGTCGGACTGAGCGTGCGCTGACCCGCATTGGCTGGGCGCTCATCGCTTCAAGCCCCGACCCCGGGTCTAACCGGCATCAACCCGAGCGGCCGGTTCAACATCTGCATTCCTGCCGGTTGTTGAACTCGCCAGGTGACGATACGACGCGTCATTGCAGTTCGGTCACCGGTGTCGAATATCGTCCAGGACGGGCACGGCTGAGAGAAAGATCAGGATACCAGCGAGAGGCAATGTGGCAAGGTATCCAACTTGCTTGAATCCGATCGCGCCTAGCAGACCGCCGGCCAGGAACGATGCAACGAGCAGGCCCAGTGTTGCGATCCGCTCCCGGTCGGCGATGACCGGAGCAGCGGGTCCACTTGCTGACTGGTTCCAGTAGATCAACTTGCCCAACTCGATCCCGAGATCCGTGATGACCCCAGTGAGATGCGTGGTGCGAACGACCGACCCCGATATCTTCGTGATTACCGCGTTCTGTAGGCCCATGGTGAAGCACAGGATCATCACGGTTGCTGGCACGAACAATCCTTTGACGTTTGCGAGCGTCGCGCCCATCAAACCGAACAAGAGAAACAGGCAGGCCTCGAGAAGCAGTGGCAGAGCATACTGACTACGCCAATTGCGGCGTCGCCCGTGGTTGATCATGATTGCCGAAGTCATGGCTCCAAGCAAGAAGGATGCTACGGCTCCGATTGCACTCAGAACAAGTGCCACGTCTCCGAGGACGAGATTGTCGGCAATCGACGAAACGATGCCCGTCATGTGGGATGTGTACAACTTGACCGCAACGAAGGCGCCAGCGTTTGCTGCTCCAGCGACGAAGGCGAGCGCGAACCCGAGATGTCGAATCGTTCGACCCGTGCTGTCTCGGCTGGTGAGGCTGCGCGCATACTGGATCGGCATTGGTCAATGATAGTTCGAGTGCCAGAAGTCCAATTTGCGGGGGCTCTCGTCGCGCGGCCGGCAAATACGCCACGCGCAAGAAGCAAAGCGCCCCGAGCGCAATGATGGGCGATCGACCGCCATGGGTCACCAGACCGCCTGCCCTGTATCCGGTCAATATCGCAGCGCCCAGGCTGCGGGTAACGGGCGCAACCGATCTGCCGCCCGTTCACCTGTCCGCGTCCGGCATCACAGTCAGCTCCTGCGTGGGCAATCCATAGGCCTGGCCGGCCTGAACCATCCGCTGGACGCAGGCAATGGCGGCAGCGCCCAAGACCGGGCGCCGCCGACATGCTTCTTGCTGCCTTGCGTTACATTGTCACGAGTCCCGACTGCGTGGGGCGAACCTGCAGAACAAGGAACTACACATGATGCATTTTGGTTATGGCGGTGTGCTCGGAGTCCTGATCCTCGTTGCCGATATCTGGGCCGTGATCCATATTTTCCAGAGCTCCGTCTCCAATGAGAAGAAGCTCATCTGGATCGTCGCGGTCGCTCTGCTGCCGCTGCTGGGCCTGATCCTGTGGTTCTTCCTGGGTCCGCGGTCCGGTCGATCGGGTTGAGCCGCGCCTGGACGCCGCACCGGCAAGCGGAGCGAAGGCCAGGCCTTTGACGGGATCTGCACCCGACACATCATTGCATCGGTTGGCGCAGAATCGTCTTCCATTTCTGCGGGTCCGCGCGCCGGATGTCGCTCAGGTAGATCTCGTGGTGCTTTCCGGTTCGGCGGCCGTTGGCATCAATGAATCGATGCAGTCGCGCAACCGTCGGCCCCTCTTCGGTGAAGGGGCCAACATGCAGGACCTGGGCACACGGGCCCTCCGCAAACGCTTCCAGGCGCAGCCGGTCGACACCCGGTAGCCGCTTTTTCGTTCGGACTACAGCCATCGCGGCCACGACAAGCTCGCTGGCAACAAACGCCGGTTGCAGGATCATCATGGTCCATGTCCAGTTCGCCCTGTCATTGGTTTCGAAGGCCGACATGTCGTCGGCCCACCACAGGCCCTCGAGCGGCATGACTGCATAGTCGATGGCCTGCGCGCCTTTCTTCACCATGAACTTGGCCACGTAGGACACGCTGAACAGGGCTTCGACCGCCTGCGCATAGGCCGGGGCGGTAGCGGGGTCGCCCCGACCGTCGACCATGAGAAATCGCAGCGTCGGCACGTCGACCCGTGCAACCTCGTTCGCGGACGCGTTGTAGAGCTGCTTCAGGTCCTTCTTGAGATCGACTTTCTGCAGGTTCCCTCCTGCTACAGCAGCCGATCCGTCGGCGCGCGTCGGTGAAATGCCGCGTCATCGCGGCCCTGGCGCACCCGGACCTTGCCTGGAGCGCGGGAGCGGCCGGTTTGACTCAACCCGCCTCGGCAATGAACGTCAGCGCCACGCCGTTGTTGCAATAGCGCTTGCCGGTCGGCTTCGGGCCGTCGTTGAACACATGGCCCTGGTGTCCCTCGCATCGCGCGCAATGGTATTCGGTGCGTGGAAAGATCAGCTGGTAGTCGGTGCGGGTAGACACGGCGTTGGGCAGCGGCTGGTAAAAGCTCGGCCAGCCGGTACCGCTGTCGTACTTGGTGCTGGAGGAAAACAGCGGCAGGTCGCAGCCGGCACAATGGAAATTGCCGACCCGCTTCTCGCGATCGAGTGCGCTGGAGCCCGGTGCCTCTGTGCCTTCCTTGCGCAGTACGCGGTACTGCGCCGGTGTCAGGCGCTTCTTCCACTCGGCGTCGCTTAGCCGCAGCGGCGCGAATGCAGGCGCGGTCGCCGCTGCGTTGGTGGCGGCGCCGGATGCCCGAATCAGGCCGCAGCTGGCCATCAGGGCGATGAGTTGACGTCGTTGCATGCTGTGCCTTTCTCGTTTCAGTCGCGCGAAAGCGGACCATGTCCCCATTGGTCGCGCGAAACCGGCCATATCTTTCGCCACACATTGACGAAACCCGACACAGACGTCAATCCTGCGGGTCGATCAGGCGGTCGTGTTCCGGGTCGTCCGAGATGTCGGGCGGCACAAGCCCATCATGCTGGTCATCGACCGGCTCGTCGGAGTCCGCTTCATCCGGCTCGGGCGTGGGAACGTCGTGCGGGTGGTACTGGGTATGTGGCATGGCGACCTCCTTGCTTCCAATGGCAGGCTACATGGTCCTCCGATACGCCGCGCGCGTCAAACAATGGCGTGACATGCGGTTACGAGTCCGCCCGCGCTGCGCGAGCGCATGCGCGTACCTGCGGCGAACACGGCCATGGCCGGCGATGAACTGCCGCTAGCGGCCGACCGTTGTGACGGTTCAGCGCGGCATCAGGGCGCGTCCTGCGCGGGCGCAACGCCAAGCTCGGCGCACAAGCGCTCGACGGTCTGGCGCAACAGGGCCACCTCGCGCTCGAGCTGCTCCAGGCGGGCTGCGGAGCCCGCAATCGCCGGCGCCAGTGCGTTGCCGTCGGGCGCCACCCCGTGTTCGACGGGACCACACAACAAGTGCGCCCAGCGCTGCTCGCGCGCGCCGGGCATGCGCGGCAACAGCACAACCATCGGGCCACCCTTCTCGGGCGGCCGTTCCCGCAACTCTTGCAGAAAACCCTCGACCGACGAGATATCGGCGAACGGATACCAGCGCTCGGTGTTCAGGCGCAGCTCCCCCGCGGTCTGCGGTCCGCGCAGCATCAGCATGCCCAGCAGCACGGCGGCCTGCTCATACACATCCATGCCACGCTGGAAATTGTGTGTGTACCGGGCGGTGCGCCCGCCACTGTTCTCGCGTACCAGGTCGCGCGCAACCAGATCGTCGATTGCCGTTGCCAGCGCGGCATCATCGAGCGACATCAAGGGATCGCGACTCGTCTTCTGGTTACAGCCGGTCAACAGTGCGTTGCGCGACAGTGGATAGCTGTCAGGCACCGTTCTGGCTTTTTCCATCAAGGTGCCCAGTACCCGGGCCTCGATGGGCGTCAACACGGCTCTGGCATGCATGGCGTCGGCAGTCATGGTGGTGTCAGCTCCCGTAGCGGCTTGGACAGCGCTGGATTCATCGCATGGGGGCGGCAAATGCCATTCGGCCACAGGTCGCTGCCGGCGGGGATTTCCCGCGCACGGCTGCCTGTACCCAGGCTGTTTTCGCGGAAACTATCAACACCTTTGGGCGCCGCGACGAATGTTGCATCAGAGCTCACCATTGCGTCACCTGCAATCTCCAGATCATGGGAACCGGTCATGGAAGCCCCGCTCCCAAAACCATTGTAGGGTTGGCCGTTGTCGGTGCCAGATTGCCCTTGCGCACGCTGTAGCGCCGCCATGGCTGGCAAAATACGCAGCCATGGATTCGCTATCGCAAATTGCCCTGGGCGCTGCCGTCGGGGTGGCCGTGATGGGTCGGCGTACGGCGCTGTGGAAAGCCGCCGCCTGGGGTGCGGTGGCCGGCACCCTGCCCGACCTGGATGTCTTCATCGACCATGGCGATCCGATCCGCAACATGGTGCTGCACCGGGCGCAAACCCATGCGCCGTTCTGGCTCACGCTGTTCTCGCTGCCGTTCGGTGCGCTGGTGGCCGGCCTGAGCGGCCAGTGGCCGCTGTGGCGGCGCTGGTGGCTGGCCATGTGGCTGGCGCTGGTGACGCACCCCCTGCTCGATGCGATGACCGTGTATGGCACCCAGTTGGCGCTGCCGTTCTCCGACTATCCCTTTGGCGTGGGCAGCATCTTCATCGTCGACCCGTTGTACACCGTGCCCTTGCTGGTCGGGTGCGGCTGGGCGCTTGTCGCCGGCGGGCGCGGCCACGCCCTGACCGCCAATGCCGCGGGGCTGCTGGTCAGTACCGCCTACCTGGGCTGGACCTTGGTGGCTCAGCAGCATGTCCAGGCCATTGTGAGCGCTTCGCTCTCGGCGCAGGGCATCACGGCCGAGCGGGTGCTGGTCTCGCCAACCGCATTCAACTCGTTGTTGTGGCGCGTTCTGGCGATGGAAGACGGCATCTACCATGAGGGTTTTTATTCCCTGCTCGATGCCAGGCCCCATGTTGAACTCGACCGTTTCGAACAGGGTTCGGCGTTGGAATCCGCATTGCCGCCGATCGACGGCGTGCGCCGCATCAAGGCATTCAGCAAAGGTTTTTACAAATTGCAACAGCAGGGATCCCAGGTGCTGATCACCGATCTGCGCATGGGCCAGGAACCGGCCTACATATTCAGCTTCGCGGTGGCGCAGCGCCGCAGCCCGCCAGTGCCCCTGGTGCCGGCCGAACAAATCGGCGGCAGGCCCGACCTGGCGCGGGTATTGCCCTGGCTGTGGCGGCGCGCCCTAGGCGCGCCATTGCCGCCGCCACGTTGACGCCGGGAACCCGTCCACGCGCCTTGCGCAGGTGCATCGGCGGGCCCCACCATGCACACCCGTGTGCGTCATTCCCATTACTGGTGCCCCTGGGCGCCCGTTCAAACCGACGGAACCGGCGAGCCGACCTACCGGCATGTGGCCCGGTAATTGCGTGCGGTCCGACCGTGCCACGACCGTCGTCGCAACCGACCTCAACCGCCGTCACGACCCGATGCCATCTTCACCTGCTTTCCACCACCCGCTACCACTGATCGGCCTGCAAGCCGCGCTGCGGCCGATCGTGCGCGCGCGGTTGCGCAGTACGCGCGGCGACAGCGCCACCGGCCAGCTCGCTCGTGCATTGGCCTGGCAATGGGTGGCGAGCAAATGGCCACGGCTGCTGCCCTCGGCTGCGGCAATGGCATCGGACCATTTCACCCGCAGTTCGCCGGGCCAGCAACTGGTTGCCGCCACGCACCCCGACGGCAGCGGCTGGACACTGAGTGTGGCGTTTCATGAGCGCCAAGGCGCACGCACCTGGATCACGCATGCCGATGTGCGCCAGACCAGCGGCGTGCATACATTGCACCTGCACACCGACTGCACCGCCATCGTTGACGCGCCGCTGGTAGTAGCACCGCCGCGGCTGCTGGGCAGCTGGGTCGAGCGCCTGCAATTGGTCGACGGCCCGGTTGCGGTGCTTGGCGAGGCGCGCCCGGTCGGCAATCCGGAGCAACTGGCGCAGTTTCTGGCGCATGTGCGCTCACCCGATCGCAGGCTGCCCATCATCGCGCTGGCCAATCGCCCGGATACCCGCTTCTTTGGCGTGGACCCGGCGGGATTGGCCACTGCCGTGCGCGGCCTGGCGCACGTTGCCTGCCTGGCACCCGATGTGGCCGACGAAGTCGCGGTTCAGCTGGGTTCCCGCCTGGGGGTGGTGCCGGGTGCGGCCCGCATCTATGGCGCCGGACATGCCATCACGGCATCGCCGCAATACCACCCGCTGATACGCAACCACCATGCGTCGGACAATTCCGCTGCCCGCGCGGGAATGTTCCGACGCGTGCTGTGCCAGCGCATCTGCGCGCTCAGCGTGCGCGATCGCTCTGAACGGCCCGGGAGCGTCTGCTTGCGCCAGGCTCAGGCGCAACGCGACTTGTAATTGCTCTCGAACCGTGCCAGCTCGTCCTTCTCGCCCTCGCTCAGATCGGTCCGTTTGCGCTTGCCATGGATGATCCGCTTCGATTCATCGCACTGTTGTTGCGCCAAGGCAGTGCGCTGCAACTGGTTGTGGGCCTGCTGTTTGGTTTGCGCCTGGGCGCTGGCATGATCGCGTAGCGACTCGGCCAGCTTGGCGCGGGCTTCCCGATCGTCGTCCTTGCATTGCTGCTGATAATTGCGCTGCAGCTCCGCCGTCGTTTGGCCATTGACCCCCCGGGCTGGGCCGGTACGGATGCCCTCGAGCATCGCACTGCATTGCGCGCCGAGAAACTGCAGATGATCGGCAGGTGCCGCGACCTGAGAAGCTAGGGTTGAACGCTGTGTGGATGGGCTCAGCGGTCCGTGGTAGGTGATGCCAGGCCTATCCGATGCACACGGACGATCAGACAACGTCGCCTGGCCATTTGCGGAACGGCAAACATATCGGGATTGCGCCACGGCGCTGCCTGCAAGAACCACCGCCACCAACAAAGCACCAACCGAAAAACTACGATGCAGGCGCATGTCTTCTCCCTTGTAGATGTCGGCCTGTCGTGACCATCACCGGCGAACTGGCGCCAGTCTACCTTCATGCCGACCAGTTACCGGCGCCCGCGCGGTCACTTACGGCATGTACTGACCGCCGTTGACCTCGATGATCTGCCCGGTGACATACCCCGACAGTTGCCGCGAAGCAAAGTAGACAAACGCGCCGACGCATTCGTCGACCGTGCCCAGGCGCTCCATCGGAATGGTCCTGCGCATGGTTTCGAGTTGTTCGGGCGTCGAGAATTTGTCATGGAAAGGCGTCTGGATCACGCCCGGCGAAACCGCGTTGACCCGGATATCGCGCCCCACCAGTTCCTTGGCAAGGCCCTTGGTCGCCACGCTGACGAAGCCCTTTGACGCGGCGTACATCGCAGCGCCCGGTCCGCCCCCATGGCGCGCGGCAATGCTGGTCAGGTTGATGATGCTGCCGCCCTGTGTCATGTGCGCGACGGCATATTTGGTGCACATCATCATCGAGCGCACATTGAGATCGATGATGTCGTTGAACAAGCCGTCGGTGAGTTCACCGATCGGCACGCGCTGCACCAGCGCGCCGGCATTGTTGATCAGGATGTCGATCCGCCCCCAACGCTGCGCCGCCTCGCTGACCACCCGCTCGCATTGCGCGCTGTGGCGCAGGTCACCCTGCAAGGCAAAGGCCTCGCCACCAGCCTTTACGATGCTCGCAACCACCGCTTGCGCGGCCTCCTGCGAGGTGTTGTAGTGCACGGCCACCTTGGCGCCAAAGGCGCCCAGCGCCAGTGCGCAACCGGCACCGATGCCAGTGGATGCGCCGGTAACGAGTACAGCCTTGCCCTTGATGTCGTTCATTGTGCATTTCCTTTCTGACGGGATGAAAAACGATGATCCGGGCCCGCCCCGCAGCAGATGGCCGAACCGTCCTGCGGCCAGTCTAGCGCCTCGGCCGCGGACCAGTACCGCCAAGACCGGTACGATCGGGCCTCGCGCGCCAGAACGCCTGCGCAGCGGCCGCCGGCTGCGGATTCGACGAAGGGAAAATACATGCGTATTGCGATCGGTGGTTTCCAGCACGAGACCAACACATTTGCGCCGTCCAGGGCGGGGTTCGACCATTTCGCCCGGGGTGGTGGCTGGCCGGGCCTGTGCCGTGGCGGCGCCATACTGGAGACCATGGTGGCGCGCAACCTGCCGATCGCCGGTTTCATCGAGCAGATGCACGGTCGTCGGCACCAGTTGCTGCCCACCGCATGGGCCGCGGCCGAGCCATCGGCCCACGTGACACGGGACGCCTATGAGCGCATCGCGGCGATGATCGTGGGCGCCATCCGCGACGCCCGGCCCGATGCGGTCTACCTCGACCTGCACGGCGCCATGGTGGCCGAGCACCTGGACGACGGCGAAGGTGAATTGCTGGCGCGGGTGCGCGCCGTCGTCGGACCGGCGACACCCATCCTTGCCAGTCTGGACCTGCATGCCAACGTCACGCGCCGGATGCTGGACTGCGCCGACATGATGGTGGCTTATCGCACCTACCCCCATATCGACATGGCCGAGACCGGCGCCCGCGCCGCCTTCATGCTGATGCAGCTGCTCGACGGCATGGCACGGCCACATTGCGCATCGCAGCGACTGCCATTCCTGATCCCGCTGGCATCGCAGTCAACCGACCTGGAGCCAGGACGCAGCATTTACCAGGCCCTGCCAAAGCTGGAGTCGGCAAGCCTGCCCAGCCTGTCGTTCACACCCGGCTTTCCGGCGGCCGATTTCCCGGAGTGCGGGCCGGTGGCGTTTGCCTACGGCAGCACGTTCGCGGCGGCCCAAGCGGCGGCTGGCGAACTGGCCCGGCTGGTGGCGTCCCATGAGGGCGACTTCGACGCACCGGTGTATGGTGCAAAGGCAGCGGTACGCCGCGCCATGGCCGTCGCCGCTCGCTCCTCTCGGCCGGTGGTGATCGCCGACACGCAGGACAACCCGGGCGCGGGCGGCGACTCCGACACGACCGGCATGCTGCGCGCCTTGCTCGCCTGCGGTGCGGGGCGGGTTGGCCGCGGCGCTGCCCTGGGACTGATGGTGGACGCAAGCGCGGCCCTGGCAGCCCATCGGGCCGGGCCCGGCGCGCAGATCACGCTGGCGCTGGGTGGCAGGTCGGGCACCACCGGCGATGCACCACTGCAAGGCAGCTTTCGCGTCGAGTCACTGTCCGATGGCACAGTAGTCTGCAAAGGCGCGTTCTCGCGCGGAGCCACCATGCGACTGGGGCCTTCAGCCTGCCTGTCGATCGAGGGCGTGCGCATCGTGGTCGTCAGCAACAAGACCCAATTGGCAGACCAGGAGTTGTACCGCTTCGTCGGCATCGAACCGACGGAACAAGGCATTCTGGTCAACAAGAGTTCGGTTCATTTTCGTGCCGACTTCACGCCGATCGCACAGGAGATCCTGGTCGCCAAGGCGCCCGGCCCGATGATCCACGATCCGAGTGAATTGGCCTGGACACGACTGGCCGACGGGTTGCGACTCAAACCGAACGGGCCCGCCTTCAGAGCCTGACCGCTAGCGTCATTCCTGTTCAGCCACCGCGCGCAGCGTTGCCAGATCGTGCGGCAGTTCCAGCGCCAGGCAGGCTCGGTCGAGCGCCAGTCGCGCATGGTGGCGGGAAACCCCGGCAATGGCCCGGTCATCGAGTTGCCCAAGTGATGCGAACGCCTTTTGCAGACGCACGCCCACCTCGATGGATTCCGCGCCATCGCGCGCGATGGAGGTGAACGCATCGTCGAACAGGTCCTGCAGGGACAGCGACGGCACTTCGACGCGGTTGTGCACATCGGATGCGGCATCATCGCCCGCCACCGGCTCGGACCATTGGGTGAACAGGCGGACCAGCGTGCCGATCACGTCGATCGCCGTACCGGGGTCGTTGACCGCGGGCGAAAGGGCGCGCCCGGCGATCTGCGACAACACCACCAGGCCGAACCGCGGATCGTCATCGAATTTGCGCTGATCGCCGATCTGAAATGCCTGCGCCACCTGCTGCGGATCGAAGTCCCGCACAGCGCCGGGGGGCGCGCTGACATGGGCCAGCGGGACGCCCGGTGCCGCGAACTTGCCCGGCAAAGCCAACACCACGACTTGTCCCTGCGCGCGTTCGGCGCACGCCTGCAAGGCGGACACGTCGACATACTGCACGTAACCGACGCTGCGCGCGTAGATCGCCCGGCCCAGTGGCTGCAACGGCAATGACGGTACGCCCTGCAGATGGGGCGCCCGCCGGCGCCGGCGCATCGCGGCAGCCGTGGCCTGCTCCACCGCACCGATGGCGGTTCCCATACGCCCCAGGCGCGCGATCCGGTCGACCCAGCGCACGAAGGTCAGTATCACGATCGCAAACACCAGCAGGGTCAGCACGAACAGCGCGAACCGGCCGGTCCGGCATCATCCGGTGACTCCTGCCGCGCGCGGGCGCGCGGGGCGACGGATCGGTTCGGGCGGCATGGCCCACTCCTGCGGCGCAGCCGGGTCGAGCAGGTTGGCGGAACCACCGGCCCTCGGGTCGTGCAGTATCTGTTGCTGCAAATCGGTATTGATGCCGGTATCGACCGCTGACTCCTTTCCGGCTACCCACCCGGCCACCCGCGGCGATGGCCGTGAGAATACCGGCGCGGACTCGACGGGCGCCGCAACCCCATCGCCGTGCCCCGTCAGCGGCGATCGGTCGATCGGCTCGGGCAGATCCATTGCGGCGCGCTCCAGGGCCAGCTTGACGGAGCGCATCGCCTCGCTCTTGACCATCAGGAAATCATGGCTGCGCTGGTCGACCCAGCCATGGAAGCGCACCTGCACGGTGGTGTCGCCCAGCGCGCTGATATAGGCCCGTGCCGGGGGATCTTGCAATACCTCGTCGAGCCCGCGCAGTTGCGCCGTGCCGATCTGCTGCGCCTGCACCAGGTTCTCGCCCACTCCCATAGCCACATCGAACTCGAAGCGCCGACTGGGGTTGCGGGTGTAGTTCAGCGTCACGCTGCGAAACACCAGCGCATTGGGGATGCGCAGATGGTTGCCATCGGGGGTCATCGGAATGTTTGCGCGCGAGGTCATCGCAATCACCACTCCCTCATGTCCATCGATCACCAGGTGGTCGCGCGGCGAAAATGGCTGGCGCAGACTCATCAGGATGCCGGCCAGGTAGTTTTCGAGTGTCTCCTTGAACGCAAACCCCAGCGCGACCCCCAACACACCGGCGGTGCCCAGCACGGCTCCGACCAGGGCCGTGGCATCCAGGATCTCGAGCGCCACCAGCACGCCGACCGCCACAGTCAGGGCTTGCACCGTCGTGCGCGCCAGATCGCGCAGGAATGCGTTGCGGTGTCCCACGCGGTCGAGCAGGGCACGGCGCGACAGCCAGCGGCCGAATTGCCACGACAGTGCCACCCACAACAAGGCCAGCAACAGCAATGGCAGGGCGGCGAGCATCCGGTAGCCAACCTCGGTCAGCCGTGCCAACGGGACTGCCAGGTCGAATCCGGCTGCATCCATATCGCTTGCGAGACCTGTCGTCAGTCAGCCGGCTGCTGGCCGGCCGTGAGGCGCATGCGTGCCTCGGTCGCCGCATACACCACCACGGCCAGTAGCAGCGGGCCGAGGTAATACAGCGCGCGATAGGTCAGCAGGGCCGCCAGAATGTCGTTCCGCGCCATCGCATTTGCCAGCAGCGCAATGAAAATGGCTTCGAGTACGCCCAGTCCGGCTGGCACATGCGTGATGGCACCGGCAACCGCGGCGACCAGTGTGACCCCGAGCACGACCAGATAGCCGACCGTCGGCCCGAGCAGCACATGAATCACGGCCGCAATGGTCAGCCAGTTCAGCATCGAGACCAGCAACTGCGCAACTGCCATGCGACCGGAGGGCAGCGTGAAGACATGCCCGCGCCATTGCCAGCGCCGGCGCGGCGCGAACGCGCAGCCCAGCACGTAGGCCAGCGCCAACAGGGGCAGCAACACACCCAGCGTCCTCGCCAGCAGTGCTCCAGGTTGCCAGTCCGGCGGCCATGGGACCGGGCTCAGCAGCAACACGCCGCCGATCAGCACCAGATAACCGAGCCAGTTCGTCACCACGCTCAGTCCATACACCTGGGCGATCACGCCGCTGTCGAGTCCCAGCCGGGAATACAGCCGAAACCGGAACCCGGCGCCTCCGACCAGCGCACCCAGGTTCAAGTTGAATGCATACGACATCCAGGCCACCGACCACGAGCGGGGGACCGACAAGCCATGCCCGGTCGCCCTGCGTCCGAACAAGTCGAAGCTGGCAACCATGCCATGGCTGGCGAGCGCCAGTGCCGTCGCCAACAGCAAACTCGCGGGCGGATTGGCACGCACGCTGGTCCACACCTTGTCCCATTCGACCGCGCGACCGAATCGGAACAGCAACCACCCGACCACAACAAAAAACCCCAGCGTCAAGCCGCGACGCAGCCAGGGCCACCATGCGCGCTGTGTCAGCAGGCCTGGCACGCCGGCGTCCGGGCTGGACCAAGGCACCGGTTCAACGCGCGCCATCGGCCATTTCTTCATCCGTCGCCGCTGCAGCGTCCACCTCTGCGCTGCCGCCTAGCCGCTGCACCTTCGGAACCCGGTGCGGCAGCCAGCTGAACCAGCGGGAAAAGCCGCTGAGCAGATGGAACAGCAAGAAGCCGCGCAGCGGATGCCAGAACGCCCACGCCGGCGCGGGAGGCTCGGGTTCGATCGACTTGCAGTGGTTGTCGATCAAATGCTGCAGCCGCTCGCCGAGTTGCTGCGTGAACTGCGCATCCCGGATCACCAGGTTGGCCTCCAAATTGAGCGTCAGGCTCAGTGGATCCAGGTTGCTGGATCCGACCGTGGACCAGTTGTCGTCCACCACGGCGACCTTGCCATGCAGCGGGCGCTCGCAATACTCGTAGATCTGCACGCCGGAACGCTGCAGGTAACCATACAGCAGACTGGCGGCGATCTTGGCGATCGGCATGTCGGGCTCACCCTGCAGGATCAGCACCACCTGCACACCGCGCCGCGCGGCACGCCGCATCTGGCGCAGCAACAGGTAGCCCGGGAAAAAATACGCATTGGCCAGCACCACCCGCTTGCGCGCGGTGCGAATCGCCGCGCGGTAATGGCGCTCGATGGCATTGCGATGCCGATGGTTGTCGCGGGTGACAAAGATCATCTCGGCGCCGCCAGCCGACGGCACGGCGCCGTTCGCTGACGGTACGGCGCGGCCCGACGCGCTGGCATGGTTGAGCGGGTCGACACTGCGGTGGTCGGAATGGCTGGCCACTGATCGCACGAATGTGTGAATATGCGCGACGATCGGACCCTGGACTGCGACCGCGTAGTCCTGCTTGCCCAGGGGGCCGAACTCGCGCAAGTGATCAAATGAAAAATTGATGCCGCCGACGAACGCCTGCTGACCATCGACCACGACAATCTTGCGGTGCATCCGGCGCAGCACGTTGAAGCGGACGCCCATGAGCCGTTTGGCGGGATCGAACACCCGCAGCCGCACACCGGCTTGCGTGAGCGGATCGACAAAGTGCGGTGTGAGTTCCGAGGACCCGAATCCGTCCACCAGCATGTCGACCTGGACACCACGTCGCGCAGCATCCAGCAGCACCGCGTGCAGTTCAAGGCCCACCTGGTCCTCGAACAGGATGAAGGTCTCCAGGATCACCTCATGGCGGGCCGCCCGGATGGCGTCGAACACCGCCGGGAAATACGCCTCCCCGTTTTCCAGCAGGCGCACCTGGTTGCCACCGGTCCAGCGCGAGGTGGGTTTCACAGGTCGATCTCCGCGGCCAGCGGCGAATGGTCGGACAGATGCGACCATGGCTTGCGCGGCAATACCATGGGCGCGTGGGCATCCGCGCCGCGCACATAGATGCGATCGAGTCGCAGCAACGGGAATCGGGCCGGGAACGTGCGGGCTGACTCCCCATAAACCATCTGGAAGACCTCGTGCAGGCCGGCCCCCCGGGCCAGATGCGCGGTGGCCCTGGACCGCCAGTCATTGAAATCACCGGCGACGATCACCGGCACGCCGTCAGGCACCTCGGCGTTGACCAATGCGCACAACATGTCCAACTGCTGGCGGCGGTGGTCTTCGAGCAGGCCCAGGTGCACGCAGACCGCGTGAACATCGCCGAATCCGGGCACGGCCAGTGTGCAATGCAGCATGCCGCGACGCTCGGGACCTTCGATCGACACGTCGCGATTCTGGTGTTGCACGATCGGGTACTTGGACAACACCGCATTGCCGTGGTGGCCGTGCGGATAGACCGCATTGCGTCCATAGGCGAAGTCGGGCCACATCGTATCGGCCAGAAACTCATACTGCGGCACCAGCGGCCAGTTGGCCTCGCGCGCGGCATGTCCGGTATGGTCACCCTGCACTTCCTGCAGGAACACCAGGTCTGCCTGCACGGCGCGCACCGCACTGCGCAGCTCCGGCAGGATGAAGCTGCGATTGAGAAAGCTGAAACCCTTGTGCATGTTCACGGTCAAGACGCGCAAGGACGATCGGGAGTGCTGCAACGTAGCGCGGTCAGCGATGGCCTGGGAATTCACTCCTGATTTGTACCATTCAAGCCCGCCAACGGCTGTAGGAGAAAGGCGGCTATGGCTGTGGGCCCTTCGCGGCAGCAAGGCCGAGTGCGAGGTACGGCGCGGCTTCAGTTGCTGCCCGGGTGGCCGATATCGACTGCAGGGGCAAGCCAGGCGCGTTGAAATAATGTTACATATGCCGGTTGCACTGGGACCGCAATCGGTGGGATGATCACGCTTCACGGCAAGGGAACCTTGTCATTCGGGTGCGGCTGGGAGGAACGTGGCATGCGATGGGCCAAGACAAGTTTGCGAAATAGTTTCTTTGGCTGGATGGGCCATCAGCCAGCCGCAGAACCCAGTGCCCGGCTGGAAGACATCCGCAAGGCGATGCTGCTGGTTCTGGAGCAGAGCCTGGATGGAAAAAACTCAGCAGTCGAACGCAAGCTGCTGTTCGCACACGACCTCGATGAACTGTGGTACGCGCGGCCCGACCTGATGACCGCCATTGCCGCCGCACGCGGAGAGTCCACCGCACGTGCCTGCCTGGCCGACATCACGCAGATGTTCGACGCCGGTACCGGGGGACGACTGCGACGCAGTACCCGCAGCGGACCGAGCAGGGGTTGATTGCCCAGCGCCTGAGCGGCCTGACATGCAGTTTCGGCGCGCCGGATTGGCCTGCCTGGCATCCACGTTTTGCGGTTTCCCTGGCGCACCGCCGTGCCCGGCACGCGAGCCTCATCAATAATGCGGCGGCGTGATCACCCACAGGACCCGGGTCGGCAAATCACCCGGATTGGCACAGCGATGCACCTGGGTGCTCTTGAAGGAAAAACTGTCACCTTCATTTAGCCGGAAATGGCGCCCCGACACCCACAGGTCCAGTGTCCCCGACAACACATGCCCGGCCTCGGCGCCGTCGTGAGAATAATCCTCGCTGTCGGCACCCGGATCGATCGTGCTCAGCAGCAGTTCGAGCGGACCGCTCAGGTTGGGCGAGAGCAGCTCTTCTGCAATGCCCAGCCCGGTGAACGACATGCGCCGGCGCGCTCCGGCGCGCACCACGATATCGCTCTCCGCCGCATCGGCGCGGCCCGGGCTCTGGAAGAACCAGTTCATATGCACGCCCAGTGCATCGGCGATCTTCTTGAGCACCCCGATCGGCAGGCGCGACTGGTTGCGTTCAAGCTGGCTCAGGTAGCTGACCGAGATGCCGGCCTTGTCTGCCACCTCGCGCAAGGTCAGGTTCTTCACCTGGCGCAGTTCGCGCAGTTGCTCTCCGATGGCGGCCTCGGGGTTTGCACCAGACGGCGCGCTGGCAATTTCGTCGACCCGCTCCGGCGCCTGCTGCAACAAGGGTTGGATCGCCATGTCTTTCTTACCCGGTGGTCGCAGGTGACGCCTCGGCCACCTGCGCGTCCTTGACGCGCAGGCTGCGGGGATCGTACCAAGCGCCAAGCGACGCCTTCGCGGACACCCGCTCGCCCGCGACCTCGATCGCGTATTGCCCGCCCAGGATGAAGTTGCGGTCGGCGACGCCATCGGGATTGGACACATAGCCCATGCCCAGCGACTGGCCCAGCGTGTGGCCGAACATGCCCGAAGTGATGCGCCCCACGATGACGCCGTTGCGCCAGATCGGTTCGTTGTGGTACAGCAGCGGCAGCGGGTCGTCGAGTGCAAACTGGACCAGCCGACGACCCAATGCGTGCTCCTTTTGCCGCTGCAGCGCTTCAAGCCCGATGAAGCCGCCGGGCTTGTCCCAGGCCACGGCAAACCCGAGCCCGGCCTGCAGCGGCGTGTCCTCGTCGCTGATGTCATGGCCCCAATGCCGGTACCCCTTCTCGGTGCGCAGCGCATTGAGCGCGTGATAGCCGGCCAGGCGCAGGCCCAGTGGCTCACCCTCGGCCACGAGCGCATCGAACACGGCTGGCGCAAATTCGGTCGCAATGTAGAGCTCCCAGCCCAGTTCGCCGACATAGGTGATACGGCTGGCGCGCACCCGCGCATAGGCCAGGTCGATCACCTGCGAATCGCCGAACGGGAACGCGGCATTGGAAAAGTCCGCGTCCGACAGGCGCGACAGCAGTTCGCGCGAGCGCGGCCCCATGAGGCCCAGCACCGCCATGCCCGAGCTGACATCGACCGCGATCGCGCGCGCATCGGCCGGAATCTGTCGTTGCAACCAGGCGAAATCGCGGGTGTGGGTGGCGGCGGCGGTGACGATCAAATACCGGTCGGCGGCTTCGCGGGTGACGGTGAGATCCGCCTCGATGCCACCGCGCTCGTTGAGCCACTGGGTATAGACGATGCGCCCGACCGGCACCGCCACGTCGTTGGCACAGATGCGGCCCAGCACCGCCTGGGCGTCCGGGCCCTGCAACAGGAATTTGGCAAACGAGGATTGGTCGAACAAGCCGACTGCGGTGCGCACCGCGGCGCACTCCTGCGCGCAGTAGTCGAACCAGTTCTGGCGCCCGTAGCTATAGCCGTATTCGGCAGCGACGCCGGCCGGCGCAAACCAGTTCGCACGCTCCCATCCGGCCGTCTCGCCGAAACACGCGCCGCGCGCCAGCAACCGATCGTGCAGGATGGAGCGGCGCACGCCGCGCGCGGTCTCGGGTTGGCGGAACGGCCAGTGCATGGCGTACAGCAGGCCCAGCGTTTCGACCGTGCGGTCCTTCAGGTAGCTGCGGTTGCGCTGGAACGGCAGGCAGCGGCGCACGTCCACGTCCCACAAGTCCATCGGCGCATGGCCATCGATGACCCAGTCGGCCAGCACCTTGCCGGCACCGCCGGCCGACTGGATGCCGATCGAATTGAAACCGGCCGCAACAAACAAGTTGCGCACCTCCGGGGTTTCGCCCAGCAGGTAGCGGTCGTCCGGCGTGAAGCTCTCCGGGCCATTGAAGAACAAGTGGATGCCGGTCTCGGCCAGCGCCGGCACCCGTTGCACTGCGGCGCTCAGCAGCGGTTCGATATGTTCAAGGTCGTCGGGCAGCTGGTCAAAGCAAAAGGCCTCGGGAATACCGCGCATGCCCCAGGGCTTTGCAATCGGCTCGAACCAGCCGACCAGCAGCTTGCCCGCGTCCTCCTTGAAATAGGCACAGCCATCGGGGTCGCGCAGCACCGGCAGGCTGGGCGACAGCCCGGCCATCGGCTCGGTCACGATATAGAAATGCTCGGCCGCATGCAACGGCACCGTGGTGCCGACGCGCGCGCCCAACTCATGGGCCCACATGCCGGCGCAGTTGATGACGACCTCAGCGCTGATCTCTCCCTGGTGGGTGCGCACACCCACTGCGCGCCCCTCGCGCAGCAGGATCTCGTCGACCGCAGTCTGCTCGTATATCTTCACGCCGCGGCTACGCGCGCCGCGGGCCAGCGCCTGCGTGGTGTCGATCGGGTTGGTTCGGCCGTCCTTGGGCAGGAAGACGCCGCCGACCAGGTCGTCGGCATACACGCCGGGCCATTTGTCCGCGACCTCGGCGCCGCTCAGCGTATGCACCTCCAGGCCAAAGCACTTGGCCATCGACGCACCGCGCCGCAATTCCTCCAAACGTGCCGCCGTGGTGGCCACCGCGATCGATCCGGTCTGGCGAAATCCGGTCGCCTGCCCGGTTTCGGCCTCGAGCGACGCATACAAGCCGGTGGTGTACTGCGCTAGCCGTGTCATGTTGTACGTCGCGCGCAACTGGCCGACCAGTCCGGCCGCGTGCCAGGTCGTGCCACAGGTCAGTTGCCGGCGCTCGAGCAGCACCACGTCGGTCCAGCCGCGCAGACTCAGGTGGTAGGCCACGCTGCAACCCACGATGCCGCCACCGACGATGACGACCCTGGCGTGTTTTGGCAGTTCCATCGGCCGCTCCTAAATTGAAATAATCCAGAAAAATTACACAGTCAAATAATCTGGAAACAAGTATTTCACAAACGAGGTGTTGCAGTCTACAATTTTGCCTCGGAAGGAACAGATTGTGAAATTGCGGGCCGGGTAGCCGGCAATGCACCGCGGCGCAATGCCAGCCGGCACGCGCACCGTCAGCGACAACAGCCGCGTGAGCGGCGATGGAGATGGGCATGGCAAAACAGGCGAAGGTGGTTGTCATCGGTGGCGGTGTCGTGGGCTGCAGTTGCCTGTACCACCTGGCGCGCGCCGGCATCACCGACGCGCTGCTGATCGAACGCGACGAGCTGACATCGGGCTCCACCTGGCACGCGGCCGGCAACCTGCCAACCTTCTCGACCAGCTGGAGCATGCTCAAGCTGCAGAAATATTCGGCAGCGTTGTACCGTGAGCTGGCTGCATCGAGCGAGCACCCGATCAACTACCACATCACCGGCTCGGTACGGCTGGCGCACGGGCGCGACCGGATGGACGAGTTCCACCATGTGCAGAGCATGGGCCGGGCCAACGGGATGGAATACGACATCTTGTCGCCGGCCGAGTTGCGCGAACGCTATCCGTTCATCGAAACCCATGATCTGCTCGGCGCGTTGTGGGATCCGCTGGACGGTGATATCGATCCGTCGCAATTGACCCAGGCGCTGGGTCGGGCGGCCCGCGCGCTGGGCGCCAGGGTGCGCCGGCATACCCGCGTCACCTCGCTTGCGCAGCGCCCAAACGGCGAGTGGCTGGTCGGCACCGACAAGGGCGATATCGTGGCCGAGACCGTGGTGAATGCCGCCGGCTACCGGGCCGGCGAGATCATGGCCATGATCGGGCGCCACCTGCCGATTGCGGTGATGTCGCACCAGTACTTGGTGACCGAGGACCTGCCGGAGCTGCGCGATCGCAGCGAGCATCTGCCCCTGCTGCGCGACCCCGACACCTCGTACTACCTGCGCCAGGAGCGTGACGGTTTCATCCTGGGACCCTACGAATGGAAGGCCACGCCGATGTGGCTGGACGGCATACCCGACGACTTTGCCAACCAGCTCTGGAACGACGACTTCGAGCGGCTCGAGGACTACATCAACGATGCGGTGGCAAGGGTACCCCTGCTCGGGCGCGCCGGCATCAAGCGCGGCGTGAACGGACCGATTCCGTATTCGCCCGACGGCAATCCGTACATCGGCCCGGAGCCCGGACTGCGCAACTTCTTCCACTGCAACACCTTCAGCTTCGGCATCACGCAGGGCGGCGGCGCCGGCAAGGCACTGGCCGAATGGGTGGTGCACGGCCAGACCGAATGGGACTTGTGGTCGGTCGACCGGCGCCGCTACACCGACTACGCCACCACGCCCTACACGGTGGCCAAGGCGATCGAGGTCTACCAGAATGAATACGCATCGTCGTTCCCGTACGAGGAGCGGCCGGCCGGTCGGCCGCTGCGCACATCGCCGCTGTATGAAACCCTCAAGGCCAAGGGCGCGCGTTTCGGCGCGCGCGGGGGCTGGGAGCGCGCCGTGTATTTCGACACGCAGGGCAGTGTGGGGCCCGACAAGCCCTCGTTCCGGCGCGAACATGTCTGGAGCGATGCGGTGGCCGAGGAAGTACGTGCGGTACGCGAGCGGGTCGCGGTGCTGGATCTGCCCGGATTCACGAAATTCGAACTCCAGGGTCCGGGCGCTGCCGCCCATCTCGACCGCCTGTCGTGTTCCAAGCTGCCCAAGGTGGGCCGGGTGTCGCTGGCCTATGCGCTGACACCAACCGGCAAACTGCTGAGTGAATTCACGATCACGCGCCTGGCCGAGGACCATTTCTACATCATCTGCGCCGCCATTGCCGCCAGCCACGACCTGGACCTGCTGCAGTCGGGCCTACCTCTCACGTCGTTCGCCGGGCCACCCCAAGGACGACTGCACCCCCTCGGGGGGCCAGGCGAAGCCTGGGTTGGGGGCGATTCCAGCAGCCCGATCACGATCCGCGACCGGTCGGCCGAACTCGGTTCGCTGATCCTCGTCGGGCCGCGTGCCCGTGAGGTGCTGGCGCAGGTGACCGACGCCGACCTGTCCAATGCCGCCTTCCCCTGGCTCAGTGCCAGGGACATCGAGACGGTGAGCGGCAAGATGCTCGCCATGCGCGTCAATTATGTTGGAGAACTCGGCTGGGAACTGCATGCGCCCGTCGCGCAGATGCCGGCGCTGTATGACGCTCTCTGGCGCGCCGGCCAGCCGTTCGGCATCCGCGATTTCGGCTTGTATGCTATGGACAGCCTGCGTGTGGACAAGTGCTACCGCGGCTGGAAAAGCGACCTGGAAAGCGGCTACACGCCGCTGGAGGCATCGCTCGACCGCTTCGTCGACGCCGGCAAGGCCACCGAATTCGTCGGCAAGCAGGCGCTGCTGGCCGAGATCGCGCGCGGCCCGGCACAACGATTCGTGCCTCTGACCTTCGACGAAGCGGGCGATGCCGAGGCACCCTATTGCGCACAGGTGTTCGATGGCCACACCAACGTCGGCCTGACCACCTCCGGCGTCTGGAGCCACACCTTGCAGCAAAGTGTGGCACTGGCCTATGTGCGGACCGCCCAAGCGATACCCGGAACCCGGCTGCAGGTCAATGTGTTGGGCAAAATCGTATCGGCCACGGTACAGAAAGAGCCCTTGTACGACCCCACCAACCAACGGCTGCGCGCCTGAACGCGGGCACGGCAGTTTCCACCACCTTTGTTACCAGGAGCATGTCATGAGCGACACAGCAGAAATCACGGTCCGCCGCGGCGGTGCACGCGAGGCGCGGCGCGCCGCGCGCTCCGCGCCATTGCCCGACAGTCTGCGCCCGGTGCGCCCAGGCATGGACGGTGGGCGCTATAAGGCGCTGAGCGATGCCGACGTGCAGAAAATTCACAACGCGGCACTCGACGCGTTGGAGAACATCGGCTTTGCCGACGCACCGGAAAGCGGCATCGAGCTGATGACACGCGCCGGTGCCAAGCTCACCGACACCGGGCGACTGCTGTTTCCGCGCGCGCTGGTCGAGGACACCGTCGCCAATGCGGCGCGGCACTTCGTACTGCATGCCCAGGACCCGAAGTACGACATGGAACCCTGGGGTTCGCGCGTCTATTTCGGCACTGCGGGTGCAGCGGTGCACATGGTCAACGCCCAGACCGGCGAATACCGCGATTCGACCACGAAGGACCTGTACGACATCGCGCGCGTGGTGGACACGCTAGAGCATCTGCATTTTTTCCAGCGTTCGGTGGTGTGCCGCGAGCTGACCAACCCGGCGGAGATGGATTTCAACACCACCTATGCGTCGGTCTGCGGCACCACCAAGCATGTGGGCTCGAGCTGGGTCTCGCCCGAACATGTGGAGCAAAGCCTGCAGATGCTGCACCTGATCGCTGGCGGCGAGGACAAATGGCGCGCGCGCCCGTTTGTCAGCCAGTCCAACTGCTTTGTCGTACCGCCGATGAAGTTTGCCTTCGACGCCTGCAAGTGCATGGAGGTCGCGGTGCGCGGCGGCATGCCGGTGTTGCTGTTGTCGGCGGGACAGGCGGGTGCCACCGCACCGGCGTCGCTGGCTGCCGCGCTGGTGCAGGAAGTGGCCGAGTGCCTGGCCGGGCTGGTGTATGTCAATGCAATACAGCCCAAGGCAACGGCGATCTTCGGCACCTGGTGTTTCGTCTCCGACCTGCGCACCGGGGCGATGTCCGGTGGTAGTCCGGAACAGGCGCTGCTGTCGGCGGCGAGCGCGCAGATGTCGCGCTTTTACGACCTGACCGGTGGCACCGCGTCGGGCATGACCGACTCCAAGCTGCCGGACGCGCAGTGCGGCATGGAGCGCGCCTACAACCATGCGCTGGTGGGCAACAGTGGCGCCAACCTGATCTACGAATCGGCCGGCATGATGGCCAGCCTGATGGGTTTTTCTCTTGAGAGCCTGCTGATCGACAACGACCTCATCGGCGCAGTGCAGCGTACGATCCGCGGCATCGAGGTCAACGACGAATCGATCTCGCTGGAAACCATGCGCCAGGTCTGCCTGGAAGGTCCCGGACATTACCTGGGCGCGGAGCAGACGCTCAAGCTGATGCAGCGCGATTACCTGTACCCGCAACTCGGCGACCGCTCCAGCCCGAACCAGTGGGCCGAGCAGGGCCGACCGGATCTGGTCGAGCGCGCCGCCGCCAAGCTCGGTGCGATCCTGGCCAGCCACTACCCCTCGCACATTGCGCGCGACATCGATGACGCGATCCGTGCGAAATTCCCGGTCCGGCTACCGCGCGAGGCGATGCGACCCGCGGGCTGACAACACCCAGCCCCGGCGCCCTCTCGGCACCGGCTAGGCCCGGTCCGGCCAACCTTTTCGACACGGACTTCGAACTCGGCACAATGGCGCGTGCTGCAACGTTTCGAAAGGACTTCCATGGCATCCGGAAAAATACTGGTCGCGCAAGGCGGCGGACCGACGGCGGTAATCAACCAGTCGATGGTCGGCGTGGCGCTCGAGGCGCGGCGCCACCACAATGTGCAGCGGGTCTATGGCGCGCGCCATGGCGTGCGCGGCATCGTCGACGAGGATTTTGTCGACCTCACGCAAGAGACCAGCCACAACCTCGAACTGGTGGCGGCTACGCCCTCGTCGGCGCTGGGTTCCACCCGCGACAAACCCGACGCAAAATACTGCCACGCGATATTCGAGGTGCTGCGCGCCCACGAGATCGAGCATTTCTTCTACATCGGCGGCAACGACTCATCCGACACGGTGCGTATCGTCAGCGAGGAAGCACGCAAGGCGAACTACCCGCTGCGTTCGATCCACATCCCCAAGACCATCGACAACGACCTGGTGGGCAACGACCATACGCCCGGTTTCCCGTCCGCGGCCCGGTTCGTCGCGCAGGCGTTTGCCGGCGTCAACCTGGATAACGCGGCGCTGCCAGGCGTGTACGTGGGCGTGGTGATGGGTCGCCATGCCGGCTTCCTGACTGCGGCGTCGGCGCTGGGCAAGAAGTTCGAGGACGACGGCCCGCACCTGATCTACGTTCCCGAGCGCACCTTTGACTTGCAGCAGTTCCTGGCCGACGTCAAGGCCACCTACGCGCGTTTCGGGCGTTGCGTGATCGCGGTCTCGGAGGGCATCCACGACGCGTCGGGAACGCCCATGCTCAGCCTGCTGGCCAAGGAACTGGAACATGATGCGCATGGCAATGTGCAGCTCTCGGGCACCGGCGCGCTGGCCGACCTGTTGTGCGAGGAGATCCGCAGCAAGCTGGGCATCAAGCGGGTGCGCGGCGACACCTTCGGTTATCTGCAGCGCTCGTTCATTGGTTGCGTATCGGATGTGGATCAGCGCGAGGCCCGCGAGGTCGGTGAGAAGGCGGTGCAGTTTGCGATGTGGGGTACGCAAGACGGCTCCGTGGCGATTCGGCGCACCGGCTTTTATTCCGTGGATTATGAGCTGCTCGACCTGGCCGCAGTGGCCGGCAAGACCCGGGTCATGGAAGACCACTTCATTGCGCCTGGTGGTACCGACGTGACCGATGCCTTCCGGCTGTATCTGCGCCCGTTGCTGGGCTCGGGCATGCCCGACGCGTTTCGGCTGCGCGCAGCGCCGGTGGCGCGGCGCAGCAACACCTGAACCGAGGGCCCATGTTCCTGGCCTCCAAGCTGCTGGCGTTTGCGATCGAGCCACTGTTCTGGGTTCTGCTGTTGCTGCTGGCGGGGCTGCTGCTGCTCGGCCGCAGGCCGCGGCTGGGACAGACGCTGGGATGGATGGCGCTGCTGGTGCTGGCAGTCAGTTGCTGGACCTCCGGCCCGGAAGTGCTGGTGCGCTCTCTGGAATTGCGCTATGCGCGACCGGCGACCATCGACATGCGCCAGCAGGTGGGCGTCGTGGTGCTCGGCGGCGCCTTGTCCAGTCCCGAGCTGTGGGCAGCGCATCGGCAGGTTGGCCTGAACGAGCAGGCCGAGCGCATGACCGAGGCAGTTGCGCTGCTGCGCCAATATCCCCATCTGCGACTGCTCTTCACCGGCGGCATTGCCAGCGTCAGCGCTACGGGCGCCACCGAGGCGTTGCGCGCCAAGGCGTTCTTCGACGCCATGGGCATCGAACCGTCGCGCGTCGTGTATGAGGCCTCTTCGCGCAACACCTACGAAAATGCCTTGCACAGCGCCACTGTATCGGGCGTGGACAAGAAACAGCCCTGGTTGCTGCTCACGTCGGCGTTCCACATGCCCCGCTCGATGGGCGTGTTCAGGCGGGTTGGCTGGAACGTGACCCCTTGGCCGGTGGACTACCGCACCACGGCGCATGATTCCTGGTTCGACTTCTCGATGCACAGCGGACCGTCACTCTGGTCGCTGGCGCTGCATGAATGGCTGGGCATCTGGGCCTACCGGATCGCCGGCTGGCTTTGACCCGCGAGACCGCGGGACCGGCAGGCGCGCTAATAGGTTGAGTGCTCGCGTTGTTCGGGGGTCATCCGCGTGGCCAGCAATTTGTCGATGCGCCGCCCGTCCAGATCGACGACTTCGAACGCCCAGCCGGCGCATTCGATGCGTTCACCCTCCACCGGCAGGCTGCCGGACACCGCCATCAGCAGGCCGGCCACCGTGTTGTAGCGGCCACGCTCCTCGTCGGGCAACTCGTTGATGTCCAGTCGCGACTTGAATTCGCCCACCGGCATCGCGCCGTCGATCAACCAGGAGCCGTCGTCGCGTGGCGTGGCCCAGGCGTCGATCGGCGTATAGGGCTGCAATTCGCCGGTGATGGCCTCGAGCATGTCATTGGGCGTGATCAGCCCCTGCACCTCGCCATACTCGTCCACCACCAGCACCATGCGCGCGGTCTTGGTACGGAACTGCTCGAGCAGTTCCATGCCCGAGAGGGTCTCGGGCACGAAGACAGGGGCATGCACATGGTCTTCGATGGCACCGGTGTGCTGCGCTCCGAGCACGATCAGCTGACCCAGGCTGATCGTGCCCACCACGTTCTCCAGCGTGCCGCGGCACACCGGGTACCAGGAGAAGGCGCGTTTGGCGCCCCCCCCGCGCAACTGCTCCAGGATCACGCTGGCCGATTGCCCGGCATCGAGCCACTTGATGTCCGAGCGCGGCAACATCATGGAGGTCAGTGGGCGGTCGTCCAGCAAAAACACGTTCTGCACCATCTGGCGCTCCTGCTCCTCGATCACTCCGGCATCGACGCCCTCCTCCAGGCTGGCGCTGATCTCGGCCTCGGTCATCCCGCGGCTGCCCGCGTTGTCGATGCGCAGCAGCCGCAGCGTGCCATGGGTACAGGCGGACAGCAACCAGACGAACGGATGCGCGACACTGGCCACCCAGGTCATCGGGCGCGCGATCACACGGGACACCTGCTCCGGATACAACTGCCCGATACGCTTGGGTACCAGTTCGCCGAATACGATGGTGGTAAACGTGATGATGGTCACCACCAGCGCGGTCGCGCTGATGTTGGCCACGCCAGCGGCAATGCCGAAAGCCTGGATCCAGTTCGACAGGTCATCGCTGAACGCGGCCTCGCCGATGATGCCGTTCAGCACGCCAATGGAGGTGATTCCGACCTGCACCGAGGACAGGAAACGGGTCGGGTTCTCCAGCAGCGTCAGGGCCGCCTGGGCGCCACCATCGCCGTCTTCGGCCATGCCGATCAGCCGCGCCTTGCGACTGGCGGTCAGCGCCAGTTCGGACATCGCAAAAGCGCCGTTGAGCAACGTCAGCAGCGCAATCAGCAGAAAATCCATGGATCCGGCGACAAAATCAACACCATGGCACTTTACCTGATCGGCGACGTACAAGGCTGCGATGACGCACTCGAGCGACTGCTCGTTGCCATCGACTTCTCACCCAGCCGTGACAGGCTGGTCTTGCTGGGCGACCTGGTCAACCGCGGCCCCGACTCGCTGGGCGTGTTGCGCCGCGTGATGCGACTGGAAGGTGCCGCGCGCTGCGTGCTGGGCAACCATGATCTGCACCTGTTGGCCATCGCGAACAAAGTCCGGTCACCGCATCGCAGGGACACCGTGGATGCGGTGCTGGCGGCACCCGACTGCCAATCCCTGCTGGCATGGCTGCGCGCGCAGCCGCTGGCGCTGCTGGATCGCATCGACGGGCACGATCTGCTGATGGTGCATGCCGGTGTGTTGCCCTCATGGACGCCGCTGCAGACCCTGGCACTGGCGCAGGAGGTGGGCCAGATGATGGCCAGCAGCGATTTCGTTCCGTTCCTGCGCCAGATGTATGGCGACACTCCCACGCAGTGGTCGCCCGATCTGACGGGCGTTGCGCGCTGGCGCGCAATCATCAACGTGCTGACCCGGCTGCGCTTTTGCAGCGCCGATGACCGCATGGAATTCGACACCAAGGAGGGCGCCGATGCCGCGCCACCAGGCTACCGGCCATGGTTCGATGCGCCCGGGCGCCGCAGCGCATCGGCCACGGTGGCCTTCGGACACTGGTCCACGCTCGGATGGCTGGCACGCAGCGACGTGTTGTCACTCGATACCGGATGTGTATGGGGTGGCAAGCTCAGTGCCGCACGGATCGACGCAACTGCGCAGCCGAACCAGCTGAGTGTCACCCTGGTCCAGGTGGCATGCCCGCAGGCCCAGCATCCCGGCCGTTGACCGCGGGGGCCTACGATGGTTCGGAGACCGCCGATTCCGGCTTGAACAGCGCGGCGACGCGGCGTTTGGGTTTGATGTTGGCGGAGATGCTGCGCGCGGGCCGCGGTACCGCGGATTCCCACACGGGTGTGTCTGCTGCTGCAGTCGGCGCTTCGTAGGGTTTGTCGAAGAACGGATCGCGCGATACCGGCGGCGGGCGCACCAGATCACGCCGAGGACCGCGTTCGCGCCGATCGGCGTCGGCGCCCAGCGTGCGCGCGCGATCCGCCGGCCGCGGCTCGGCGGGAACCTCGTCACCGGCATACATGCGCCGTCCATCATTGATCCGGCCCTGTCGGCGGATGTCGGGGCTGTCCTCGTCGAATTCGATCGGTTCGATCTCCAGTTTGGCCTTGAGCAGCTTTTCCAGGTCGGCCACCAGACGCGCATCGCTGCGGGTGACGAAGGTTATCGCCAGGCCGGAGGCACCGGCGCGCCCGGTACGCCCGATGCGGTGGATATAGTCTTCGGCATTGAACGGAATGTCGAAATTGAACACCGCCGGCACGTCCTTGATGTCCAGCCCGCGGGCCGCCACATCGGTGCACACCAGCAGATCGACCTCGCCCTTCTTGAACGCATCGAGCGCCTTGAGCCGCTCGTCCTGGCTCTTGTCGCCGTGCAGCGCGGTGGTATTGAGCCCTTCACGCTCGAGCGAGCGCGCCAGCCGGGCGCAGCCCAGCTTGCTATTGACAAAGACGAAGGCCTGCTTCGTTTCATGACGGCGCAGCAGTTGGTGCAAGGCACGCCGCTTGTCGTCGTCGCCAACGCTGTAGAAATGCTGCTCCACCGTGGAGGCCGCGGCATTCGGACGCGCCACCTCGATCGTCACCGGGTCCTGCAAGTAACTGTTCGCCAGTCGTTTGATCTCTGGCGAGAAGGTGGCCGAGAACAGCAAGGTCGTGCGCTGCTTGGGCAGGTAGCTCAGGATGCGCTGCAGGTCGGGTAAAAACCCGATATCGAGCATCCGGTCCGCCTCGTCCAGCACCACATACTCGACCTGGTTGAGCACCGCGTTCTTGGCCTCGATATGGTCCAGCAGGCGGCCCGGGGTCGCCACCAGGATTTCGACGCCGCGTTTGAGTTCGGCCGTCTGTGGCTTCATGTCCATGCCGCCAAACACCACGGTGCACCGCAGCTGGGTGTACTTGGCGTAGGCCTTGATCGCCTGCGCCACCTGGTCGGCCAACTCGCGTGTCGGCAGCAGCACCAGCGCCCGCACCGGATGGCGTGCCGGCGAGGTCGAGGTATTTTCGTGCGCCAGCATGCGTTGCAGCAGGGGCAGCGAAAAGGCGGCGGTCTTGCCCGTACCGGTCTGGGCTGCACCCATCACGTCACGGCCCTGCAACACCATGGGAATGGCCTGGGCCTGGATCGGCGTCATCGATTCGTAGCCCAGGTCCTGCACGGCGCGCGCCAACGGCGCTGCCAATTGCAGCTGGGAGAACGCGTCGATGCGGGAAGGGGAAATTTCTGGAAAAAGGGTTGCGGGTTCTGTCATCGATACCTGTCAGGGGGACGTGCTCAAGGGCCTGTTGTGGGCGCCAAGGCGGGTGGTGCCCTCGGATCGGGCAAGCTCCTATTATCCCCCCATCGGGGAAATCGATCAGAGACTGCGTGCCGAGAAGGTATCGCAGCCCTTGATGGTGCCGCCCTGGAGCCCGATATTGAACCAGCGCTGGCGCTGCGCGCTGGTGCCATGGGTGAAGCTCTCGGGCACGGCCGCACCGCCGCCGGCACGCTGCAGTGCGTCGTCGCCGATGCGGGCTGCCGCGTTCATGGCCTCGTCGATGTCGCCGCCTTCCAGCACCTGGCGCGCGTTCTGCGCATGGTGCGCCCACAGACCCGCTAGGCAGTCGGCCTGCAGTTCCAGGCGCACACTGAGGGCGTTGAATTCGGCCTGGCTCACCCGGGGCCTGGCCTGCTCCATCTTCTGCGTGATGCCCAACAAGTTCTGCACATGATGCCCGACCTCATGCGCCACCACATAGGCCTGGGCAAAGTCGCCCGGCGCGCCCAGTCGGGATCGCAGGGTCTCGTAAAAGCCCAGGTCGATATACACCTTCTGGTCGCCGGGGCAATAAAACGGCCCCATCGCCGCCTGCCCGGCACCGCAGGCTGTGGGCGTAGTACCACGGAACAAGACCAGCTTCGGCTCCTGGTATTGGGCCCCGCCCTTGGCGAACACATCCTTCCAGACATCCTCGGTATCGGCCAGCACGGTGGAGACGAAACGGGCCATGCGATCGTCTGCCGGTGGCGGGCGCGCCGGCGCCTGCTGCTGGGCGACCTGCTCGCTGCCGCCACTGAGCAGACCGAGGATGGTCAATGGATTGATGCCAAAGACCCAGCCACCGACCAGCGCGATCACGATCGTGCCGATGCCGATACCACGCCCCCCGATCATGGGCCCCGAACCCGATCCGCCCGATGACCGGCGGTCTTCGACATTGTCCGATTGCCGATTGCCGTCCCATTTCATACCCATCTCCCAGTTGCACCGATCGAAATCGCGGTAAATTGCGCCCATGTTACGCAAAACTACTCCCTTATCGCCCCAGCAGGGCAGACTCGCGCCCGTATCGAGCCGCAGCACCACGACGGCGACCGTATTGCTGACCGGCTTTAGCCCCTATGGTGGCGACACCACCAACGTCAGCTGGCAAGTGGCGCAGTCCCTCGACGGTACCGAGATCGGTGGACATTCGGTGGTGGCGGCCCAGTTGCCAACCGAGTTCGACACCTCCCTGGAGCGCCTCACCGACCTGATGCAGCAGCATCGTCCGACATTGGTAGTTTGCCTTGGCCAGGCGGGCGGACGCAACGCAATTTCTCTGGAGCGGGTGGCGATCAACGTGGCCGACGCCCGGATCGCCGACAACGCCGGCATGCAACCCATCGACAAGCCCGTCGTCAGTGGCGGGCCGCCGGCCTATTTCACCAGTTTGCCGATCAAGGCCATGCTCAGGACGGTGCAGCAAGAAGGCCTGGCGTGCGAAGTGTCACAGACAGCCGGCACCTATGTCTGCAACCATGTTTTTTACGGCTTGATGCATACGCTGGAGCGGCGCCGTGTGCTGCAGGGGGTGCGCGGCGGATTCATCCACCTGCCGTTTCTGCCCGAACAGGGCACGCCCAACATGCCACTGGCCGACATCCAGCGCGGCCTGCGGCTGGCGATTGCCTGTGCGCTGGCGACCGACCAGGACCTCAAGGTCGGCGCCGGTACCGATCACTGAACCATCCGGCCGATCCACCGCGCTGGTACACCGACGCGCCGGTACCCGCCGATTCAGGCGCGTGGCAGGGTCACGCCGCGCTGGCCCTGGTATTTGCCGCCGCGATCCTTGTAGCTGGTCTCGCAGACTTCGTCGCTCTCGAAGAACAGCACCTGGGCGCAGCCTTCGCCAGCGTAGATCTTGGCCGGTAGCGGCGTGGTGTTGGAGAACTCCAGCGTCACATACCCTTCCCACTCGGGCTCGAACGGCGTCACGTTGACGATGATGCCGCAGCGTGCATAGGTACTTTTTCCCAGGCAGATGGTCAGCACATTGCGCGGGATGCGAAAGTACTCCAGCGTGCGGGCCAGCGCAAAGCTGTTGGGCGGGATGATGCACACATCGTCGTAAAAATCGACAAAGCTCTTTTCATCAAAATTCTTCGGGTCCACCACGGTGCTGTGGATATTCGTGAACACCTTGAATTCGGGTGCGCAACGGATGTCGTAGCCGTAGCTGCTGGTGCCATAGCTGATGATCCGCTTTCCGTCGCGCTCGCGGATCTGCCCGGGCTCGAAGGGCTCGATCATGCCGGTGCTCTGCGCCATGCGGCGGATCCATTTGTCGCTCTTGATGGTCATGATGGGGTTCCGATTGTCTGGGCTGTGTCAGAGCGCCGATTGTAGGAACACGCCACAAGGCTGGGCGCCCGCGCCGGCAGGCACCTAGCCGGCTGGTGCGGCAATCACGGTGCGCTCGACCAGCCGGTCGTCGCCCAGCACGATCATCGCAAACAGCAATTCGTCCAGGTTGTCCGCGCTGCCGGTGCGCCGGGCCATCAGGCTGGTGCAGCGCGGCTGCAGCACGATGAAGTCCGCCTCACAGCCCGGCGCCAGGTTGCCCACCACGCCTTCGAGGCCCAGGGCGCGCGCCGCACCCGCCGTGTGCTGCCACCACAACTGCTGCGGCGACAGACTCACACCGGGCTTGGTCTGGCCCTCACGGCCGACGGTGTAGGCCGCCAGCATGGTGCGAAACGGCGACAACGAGGTGCCTCCGCCGACGTCGCTGGCCAGTCCGTACTGGAATCCCACCCGATCAGCGCCGGCATAGTCGAAAAAACCGCTGCCCAGGAACAGGTTGCTGGTCGGGCTGATCGCCGCCGCCGCGCCAGTGTCGCGCATCAGGGCCCGGTCGGCATCGTCGAAATGGATGCAGTGGGCGTAGATGGCGCGCCGGCGCATCAGACCAAAGCCGTCATACACCGCCAGATAGGAGCGCGCGGTCGGGAACAGTTGCCGGGCCCATGCCACCTCGTCCTTGTTCTCCGCCACATGCGACTGGATCCACACGTCCGGATAGCGTGCCGCCAGTTCGCCGGCACCGCGCAACTGGGCATCGCTGCAACTGGGTGCGAAGCGCGGCGTTATCGCGTACCCCAGCCGGTTCACGCCATGCCAGCGCCGGATCAGCGCCTCGGTATCGAGCAGGCTTTGCTCCGTCTGGTCCCGCACGCCGTCCGGTGAATGGCGATCCTGCAGCACCTTGCCGGCGATCATGCGCAACGAGCGCCGGCTGGCCTCGGTAAAGAACGCATCCACCGAGGCCGGGTGCGATGTGGCGAAAGTCAGCGCAGTCGTCACGCCGTTGCGCAGCAACTCGGTGATGAAGAACTGCGCCACCTGCTGCGCATGTGCCGGATCGGCAAACCGGCTTTCCTGCGGGAATGTGTAGTTCTCCAGCCAGGGCAGCAAGCCACTGGCGGGCGAGCCGATCACGTCGATCTGGGGATAATGCACATGCAGGTCGACAAAGCCCGGCGCAATGATGCGCCCGGTCAGGTTCTCCACCTGCAGGCCCGGGTAGCGCGGCGCCACCGCGTCAAACGGACCGACCGCAAGTACCTTTTGGCCAACCCCGCCCTCGTCCCCTACTACCAGCAGGCCGTCCTTGTCGAACAGGGCGTTGTGCCGGGCATCGAAACGCAATACCGAGGCGCGATAGGCTTTCATGAGGGTTGAGCATATCGAGGAAATGGCCGCCCTCCCATAAGAGCAGCACCATAACACCCATAGCGCGGCGTTGGTCCATCGTGGAGGGCGCTTGCCGTGACGCGGAGGTTAGATCCCGGACTTGTTCGCGCACTAGCGCAACGGCGGTGCCAGAACGCCGTGCACCAGCCAGTCCATCGCCAGGATCTGCGCATCGGTCAGGGTCTGTCCTGCGCCAATGGCCGTCCTGCCAGTAGTATCCAGCACAGCCTCGCGCGCACGAAACGGGTGCAACCGGCCGGCAGAGATGTCCTGTTGCCGCGCCAGCACCTCGTCGCGCACGGCTGGGCCCACCTGGGGGCCGAAGTCACCGACCCGGACCATGCCCTCGCGGATGCCGCCCCAGACACTGCCGGTAGTCCAGCTGCCATCGAGCACCGCCTGGGCGCGCCGGGTGTAATACGCGCCCCACTCATGCGTGACGGCAATGATCTGGGCCTGAGGCGCCACCGCGCGCATGTCCGAGTGGTAGGCGACGGCCATCCGGCCGCGCTCCTGGGCGGCCACCATGACCGCGTTGGAGCCGGTATGAAACGCCAGCACATCAGCGCCCTGGTCCATCAGGCGCATGGCCGCATCACGCTCACGCGCTGGATCGAACCAGGCCTGCAGCCAGACCACCTTCACCTGCGCCTTCGGGTTGACCGACTGCATGCCCAGCGCGAAGGCATTGATGCCCTGCAACACCTCCGGAATCGGGAATCCCGCCACATACCCGGCCACATTGCTGGCGGTCATGCGACCGGCCGCCACGCCGGCCAGATAACGACCCTCGTAATAGCGGGCATTGGCGATCGCCACGTTGGGCGCGGTCTTGTAACCGGTGATCGACTCAAAGCGCACATCGGGGAAATCGCGCGCGACCTTGAGCGTGGGCTCCATGTAACCGAAGCTGGGCGTCAGAATCAGCTTGTGACCCTGACGGGCCAGATCCCGGATCACCCGCTCGGCGTCCGGCCCTTCGGCCACGCTCTCTACATAGGTCGTGGTCACCCGTTCGGCTGCGCCCGGCGCATTGAGCGCGGCCAACAACGCCTTGCGGCCGAGATCGTGCTGGTGCACCCAGCCCATGGGCGTCAATGGAGCCACATAGACAAATCCGACCTTGAGCGGCAGGCTTTGCTGGGCTCTTGCCGGCGTGGAAATGAACGGAGATAAAAAGCAGGCAGCCGCAATCGCGGCGACGAGGTTTTTGTACATGGTGGTCCTCTACATGGCTCCAGGCGTAAAAAGCAGCCCGATGGAGCGACGGGCCCGTGGGTATTCTACCGATGGCGGGTCGGCTGGACATCGGACGTTCTCGTGTACGAACACCGCGCCCAGGCGCAGGCTCCCCGCATCAGCCGTGCCCTGCCGCGCGGGTGGCCATCGGCGCCAACAATACCGCCTACTCGAACGTCTCGAAACAGCCGTTCAGGCGATCGACGTATCGGCGCCGCGTTTCGGCGCTGGCAAAGCTGGCGTCAAAACTGTTCGCCGCCAATTGCCAGGCCTGCTGGCCGGAGAGCTTCAACGCCGCAAAGGTCTGCGTGAAGTTCTCATTGATGTAGCCGCCAAAATAGGCCGGATCGTCGGAGTTGACAGTCGCAACGATGCCGGCGTCCAGCAGGCGGCCCAGATTGTGCTGCGCCAGGCTGTCAAAGACGCACAGCTTGAGATTGGACAAGGGGCAGACGGTCAGCGCGATTTTCTCGCTGGCCAGGCGTTGCATCAGAGCCTTGTCGTTGATCGCCTGCACACCGTGGTCGATCCGCTCCGCCTTGAGCGCATCCAACGCACTCCAGATGTAGGCTGGCGGGCCTTCCTCGCCCGCATGGGCCACCAGCCGAAAACCCAGTTCGCGGCAGCGCGCGAACACCTGCGTGAACTTTTCCGGCGGATGCCCCAACTCACTGGACGCCAGTCCGATACCGACGATCTTGTCGCGCAGCGGCAAGACCTGCTCCAACGCCTCGAACGCCTCGCGTTCGCTGAGGTGGCGCAGGAAACACATGATCAGCGAGGCGTCGATGCCCAGTTCGGTTGCCGCATCCGTACAGGCTCGGTGCAGGCCATTGACCACCACTGCCGCGTCCAGTCCATGACTGGTGTGGGTCTGCGTATCGAAGAATATCTCGGCGTGCAGCACGTTGTCGGCATGGGCGCGCACCAGGTAGGCGTGCGCCATGTCGTAAAAATCCTGTTCGGTGCGCAGCACGGTGGTACCGGTGTGGTAGATGTCCAGGAAACTTTGCAGGTTGTTGAACACATAGGCGCGGCGCAGCGACTCCACGTCGGGGTAGTCCAGCACCATGCCGTTGCGCCTGGCCAGTGCAAAGATCAGTTCCGGCTCCAGCGAGCCTTCGATATGCATGTGCAATTCGGCCTTGGGCATCGCGCGCAACAGGTCCGGCAGGCGATCGGGGGCAACGGGTCTGACTGTCAAGCGGGACTCCTTGGTCGACATGCAAAGGGCTGCCGGTCGGCAGCCCTTGCTGTTTGCGCCCCGCGCGTGGGCACGGGGCTATCGGGCTACCAGCGCTTATTTGCCTCCCGGTACCTTGCCTTCGACGCCCTTGACGTAGAAGTTCACACCGCCCAGGAATTTGTCGTCGGCCACCGCATCCTTGGCCAGGATCTCCTTGCCGTCCTGGCCCATCATCGGACCTTTCCAGATCGAGAAGCTGCCCTCCTTCAGACCCTTCTTGATCTCGTCGATCCGGGCCTTGGTCTCGGCCGGCACGTCGTCGGCGATCGATACCATGTCGATGGCGCCCTCCTTGTGACCCCACCAGACGCCGCCGCCGCCCTTCCAACTGCCGTCTAGTGCTTCTTTGGTCGCCTGGATGTAGTACGGCGCCCAGTTGATGATGGCCGAGCCCAGGTGGGCCTTGGGACCGTACGCGGTCATGTCAGAATCCCAGCCAAAGGCGCGCTTGCCCTTGTCCTGCGCGGTCTTGAGCACCGCAGGCGAATCGGTGTTCTGGAACAGCACGTCCGCGCCGCCGTTGATGAGCGAGGTCGCGGCCTCGGTCTCCTTGGGCGGGTTGAACCATTCGTTGACCCACACCACCTTGGTCTTGATCTTCGGATTGCTCGACTGCGCGCCCAGCGTGAAGCTGTTGATATTGCGGATCACCTCGGGAATCGGGATCGATGCCACCACGCCCAGCGTGTTGCTCTTGGTCATCTTGCCGGCGATCACACCGGCCATGTAGGCGCCTTCGTAGGTGCGGCTATCAAAGGTACGCATGTTCTCGGCCTGCTTGTAGCCGGTGGCATGCTCGAATTTCACGTCCTTGAATTCGGGCGCGACCTTGAGCATCGGCTCCATGTAGCCGAAGGTGGTTCCGAAGATCAACTTGTTGCCCTGGCTGGCCATGTCGCGAATCACGCGTTCGGCATCGGCCGACTCAGGTACGTTCTCGACAAACGAGGTCACGACCTTGTCACCAAACTCCTTCTCGACCGCCTTGCGACCCTGGTCATGCGCATAAGTCCAGCCGCCATCACCCACCGGGCCAACATAGGCAAAGGCGATTTTCAGCGGCTCGGCCTTGGCCGGCGCAGGGGCTGGTGCTGGCGCCGGCGCTACCGCCACAGGCGCGGGGGCTGCGGCCGGAGCCGGCTCCTCCTTCTTGCCGCAGCCGACCAACACGGCCGCCGCGATGGCCGACAACGCGGCCACCTGGAAAAGAGATCGTTTGTGCATGTCTGTCATGGTTGTCCTTTGTTTGGGGAGTCAGCAAAAAACCCGATTATGAGCCGGGATAAAACGGTTTACCGATGGAGGCCGGCATATTGATCCGGATCCACTGCGGGTTGCGGGATATCAGCGCCAGCACGACGATGGTCGCCACATACGGCAACATGCTCAGGAATTGGCTGGGAACCTGCACGCCAATTCCCTGCAAATGAAACTGCAGCATGGTCACACCTCCGAACAGATACGCACCAAGCAACACCCGTGCCGGCCGCCAGGTGGCGAAGGTGGTCAGCGCCAGCGCAATCCAGCCCTTGCCCGAGACCATGCCTTCGACCCATAGCGGGGTGTAGATGATGGACAGGTAGGCGCCGGCCAGACCGCACATGGCCCCACCCACGACCACCGCCAGCAGGCGGATGCGCCGCACGGGGTAGCCCAGCGCATGCGCCGACTCGGGGCTCTCGCCCACGCTGCGCATCACCAGCCCCGCGCGGGTGCGGTACATGAACCAGATCAGTGCCAGTGCGAGCAGCACCGTCAGGTAGACCAGCGGATGGTGGCGAAACAGCGCCGGGCCGACCAGCGCAATGTCGGACAACCAGGGCAGCGCGAACGACGGGCGCTCCGGCATGCGCGCCTGCACATAGCCGGTTCCGACAAAGGCCGAGAACCCCGCGCCAAACAGCGTCAGCGCCAGGCCGGTCGCGTACTGGTTGGTGTTGAGCCAGATCACCAGCAGGCCGAACAGCGCGGCCAGCAGCGCGCCGGCAGCGATGCCGGCGGCAAAGCCGAGCCAGTCGTTGCCGGTATGCACCACGGTGGCGAACCCGGCGATGGCCGCGCACAGCATCATGCCCTCGGCGCCGAGGTTGACGATGCCGACCTTCTCGTTGATCAGCAAGCCCAGCGAGGCCAGCGCCAGCACGGTACCGGCATTGAGCGTGGCAGCAATCAGCAGTGAATAGGATTCCATCATGTGCTCCCCGAGCGGCCCAGCCTGAGCCGGTAATTGACCAATGTGTCGCAGGCCAGCAGGCTGAACAACAGCAAACCCTGGAACACACCGGTCAGCGATTTGGTCAGGCCCAGCCGCGACTGCGCCATTTCGCCGCCAATATAGAACATGCTCATCAGGATGGCCGAGAACACCATGCCCACCGGATGGAGCCGTCCCACATAGGCCACGATGATGGCTGCAAATCCGTACCCGGCTGGCAGATAGGTCGTCAGTTGTCCGATCGGCCCGGCCACTTCCAGCGCACCGGCCAATCCTGCCGCGCCGCCGGAGATCAGCAGTGCGGTCCACAAGGCCTGGCGCGACGAATATCCGGCATACCGTGCCGCTGCCGGCGCCAGCCCGCCCACCTGTTGGGCAAAACCAGCCCGGGTGCGGAACAGGAACACCCACATCGCCAGCACGCCGACCAGGGCAAAGATCACGCCAATGCTGACCCGGGACCCGTCGAACAGGCGCGGAATGCGCGTGATCGCCTCGAAGGTGCGGGTCTGCGGGAAGTTGAATCCTTGTGGGTCCTTCCACGGACCGCCGACCATGTAGCTGAGTAGCTGCGCGGCCACGTATACCAGCATCAGGCTGACCAGGATCTCGTTGGCATTGAAGCGGTCGCGCAGCAGCGCGGTAATGCCGGCCCACAACATGCCGCCCAGCACGCCGGCCAGCACCACCGGCACCACGATCCAGCCGCCGGTGCCTTTATCGGCCAACAACGCCACGCCACCGGCGAAGATCGCGCCGATGATGTACTGGCCCTCGGCGCCGATGTTCCACACATTGGAGCGAAAGCAGATCGCCAGCCCGAGCGCGATGATCAGCAGCGGTGTGGCCTTGACCAGCAACTCGCCGATCGCATAGCCGCTGTTGATCGGCAGCCAGAAGAACATCTCCAGGCCGCGCAACGGATCCTTGCCCAGCGCCACGAACATCGCGATTCCGATCACGACCGTGGCCAGCAACGCCAGAATCGGCGAGCCATAGCTCCAGAAGCCCGACGGTTGGGGGCGCGCTTCAAGCTTGAGCATGATCCAACTCCCACAAACCGCTCATCCACTCGCCTATCTTCTCGATCGTCGCCTGCGCGATCGGCACCGACGGTGACAGCTGCCCTTTGGCGATCACGTGCAGGCGGTCGCTGAGCTCGAACAGTTCGTCGAGTTCCTCGCTGACCACCAGCACGGCGCAACCCTGGTCGCGCAACGCCAGGATTTCGCCGCGGATCTGCGCCGAAGCACCTACGTCGACGCCCCAGGTGGGCTGCGAGACGATCAACAGCCTGGGCTTGGCGTCGATCTCGCGCCCCACGATGTACTTCTGCAGATTGCCGCCCGACAGCGAGCGGGCGGCCGAATCCGGTCCACCGGCCTTGACATTGAAGCGCGCGATGATGTCGGCCGCCTGTGCGCGCAGCCTGCCCAAGTGGATCCAGCGAATGCTGCCGGACAAGGCCTCGTTGCGCGTGAGCAGCAGATTGTGCGCCAGGCCCAGCGTCGGCACCGCCCCGCGGCCCAGCCGCTCCTCGGGCACAAAATGCAGGCCCAGCTTGCGCCGTGCACCCGGGTGCAGGGCCGCCATGTCGGTATCGCCCATCCGGATGCTGCCGGCGCTGGCGCGGCAGTCTTCGCCCGACAGCGCATACAGCAGCTCGCGCTGGCCATTGCCCGAGACGCCGGCAATGCCGACCACTTCCCCGGCGCAGACCTGCAGCGAGATGCCGTCCAGATCGACGCCAAACTGGTCCTCGCGCTCCAGGCTCAGTGATGACACCCGCAGCACCGGCGCACCGGGTTGTTGTGCACGGTGGGTCAGTTGCGGCGGTTCGGCACCGATCATCAGGCGTGACAGCGAGGCATTGGACTCCTCGGCCGGATTGCACACGCCGGTGACCTTGCCGCCACGCAAAACAGTGCAGGCGGTGCAAAGCTCGCGGATCTCGTGCAGCTTGTGGCTGATGTACAGGATGCTGCAGCCCTCGGAGGCGAGTTTCTTGAGCACGATGAACAACTTGTCCACCGCCTGGGGCGTCAGCACCGAGGTTGGCTCGTCCAGGATCAGCAACTTGGGGTTGGTCAGCAGCGCGCGGATGATTTCTACCCGCTGCATCTCGCCGACGCTGAGCGTGTGCACCGGCCGCACCGGGTCGAGATCCAGCCCGTATTCCTGTGCCTTGGCGACGATGCTGCGGGTGACCTCGGCCAGCGACAAGGTCCTGGAAAGCCCCAGCCACACGTTCTCGGCCACGGTGATGGTGTCGAACAGGCTGAAATGCTGGAACACCATGCTGATGCCCATCGCCCGCGCTTCCTGCGGGTTGCGGATATGCACCACCTGGCCATTGAACGACACGCTGCCGGCGTCGGGCTTGACCGAGCCGTAGATGATCTTCATCAGCGTGGACTTGCCGGCGCCGTTCTCACCGAGCACCGCATGGGTCTCCCCCGGCATCACGGTCAGCGATACCGCACTGTTGGCCACCACCGAGGGATAGCGTTTGGTGATGCCACTCAGTTGCAGTCGCGGGCTTGTTGTTGTCATACTGGCTTGTCTCTCGTTATCTGCGCCAGGGCGCTTGATTATTGGCTCCCGTTGCCCGATGGGTGGGTTGCTGCCGCTATCCGGGCGGCCGCTCCTCGGGCAAACCGGCTGCGACCGCCTTGATCCGCCCACGCAACCAACGGCCGGCAGCCGACGCATGGCTACGCGCATGCCAGAGCTGGTAATAGCGCATGCGCGGAAACGGAACCGGGCAATCCAGAATCTGCACCGGCAGGCGATCGACAAACCGCTGGCAATAAGCACGTCCGGTCGTCAACACCAGCAAGGTTGATGCCACCATGGCCGGAATCAGACTGAAATGCGCAACCCGCACGCTGACGTTACGCTCCAGTCCCAGCTTCTCCAGGTGTTCCTCGATGACGCCCTTGGCACCTGGATGGGTTGCGCCGGGCGCCACATGTTCGGCGGCCAGCCAATCCCGCTGGCTCCAGCCGCGGCGCACAGCGGGGTGCTGTTTCGAGACCAGGGAGACGACATCGTCGTCGAACAGCGCGCCCAGATGCAGATCCTCGGGCGGCGTGCTCCAGTTGCCGACAACCACGTCCACCTCGCCCTGGGCCAGGTGCGCCCGGTAGTCGGAATCGCGCGACAGGGTCTGGATTTCGACCCGGCACAGCGGCGCCTGGGCCTTGAGCTGGCTCACCAGGCGCGGCAGGAACTGGCTGTCCAGGTAGTCGCTGGCCGCAATACAAAAGTCGTGACGGGCAGTGGCCGGCTCGAAGCCCCGCGCATCCGCAAACAGCATCTCTGCGCCGCGCAATATGTTGGCACTGGGCTCGATCATGCGCGCGCCTGCCTCGGTGGGCACCATGCCGCCGCCCGAACGCACCAGCAAGGGGTCCTGGGCAAAGTCGCGCAAGCGCTTGAGCGACGCGCTGACCGCCGGCTGGTGCATACCCAGTCGTATGGCGGCGCGGGAAACACTGCGTTCTGTCAACACGGTATGCAAGACCCTGATCAAATGAAGGTCGATCTTGTCGAAGATTGTGTGGTCTCTCATACAGGCTGTGCAATGTCACTCATATGCTAGCGTGTATGCCATGGGGTTGCCACTTGCCTTACTTTCGACATAACCTGACACGCCCTGCGCTGCGGCGCAACACAACCGGCCACGGCCGGTCACACAGACCATGAACAGCAAGACCATTCGTTTTGTCCGGCGCGGCGCCGTTGTCGCGCTGGACAATGTTACGCCCGACCGCACCTTGCTCGAGGTGCTGCGCGAGGACCTGGCCTGCACCGGCACCAAAGAAGGTTGCGGCGAGGGCGACTGCGGTGCCTGTACCGTCGTGCTGGGCGAAGTCGATGGCGACGGCCTGCGCTTTCGGGCCATCAACAGCTGCATCCGCCTTGCCCACTCGGTCGACGGCATGGCGCTGTGGACCGTGGAAGATCTGGCCGGCGCCGACGGCAAGCTGCATCCGGCACAAGAGGCCATGGTGCAGTGCCACGGCTCGCAATGCGGCTTTTGCACGCCCGGTTTTGTCATGAGCCTGTTCGGCATGTACCAGAACCATGTGGCACAGGGGCGTCTGGTGACGCGGGCGCTGGCCCAGGAGGAGCTCTCCGGCAACCTGTGCCGCTGTACCGGCTACCGGCCGATCCTGGACGCGGCGCAGACCATGGCCGATTACCCGCGGGCTAAACTCGACCAGGCAGCATTGATCGGTCAGTTGCAGCAACTGACGCTCCAGGCAGAGGCGGTGCCGTCGGTTTGCAATGCGACCGGCAAAAACCCGGCACAGGCGTTGTCCGCCCAGTCCCATGATGCCGCCGGTACGACCTACCTCGCGCCCCGCTCGCTGCGCGCCCTGTTGCAGGCGCGGGCCGCGCATCCGCACGTGCAGATCGTGGCCGGATGCACCGACGTCGGCCTTTGGGTCACCAAGCAGCACATGCGCCTGGACGCGGTGCTCGACGTGACCCGCGCCGCCGAGCTGCGCCAGATCGAGCGCTATCCGCACCACATCGCCATCGGCGCTGCCGTCAGCCTGACCGACGCCTATGCGGCGCTGGTGCAGGATCGACCGCAGTTGAAGGTGTTCGCCAATCGTTTTGCCGGCCTGCCGGTGCGCAACTCCGGCACCCTGGGCGGCAACGTGGCCAATGGGTCGCCGATCGGCGACAGCATGCCACTGCTGATCGCGCTGGGCGCCAGCGTGGTGTTGATGAGCAGCCGCGGCCACCGCGAGATGCCACTCGAGGCGCTGTACACCGGCTATCGCCAGAACCGCATGGCCGCCGACGAGATCCTGGCTTGGGTCAAGCTGCCATTGCCGGTGGATGGCGAGTTTTTGCGCGTCTACAAAATCTCCAAACGCTTTGACGACGACATATCGGCGATCTGCCTGGCCGTGCGGCTGCACATCGACCATGGACAGGTGGTGTCGGCGTCGATCGGCGTGGGCGGCGTGGCAGCCACACCCGTGCGTGCCCGGCGCGCCGAGGCCGTGCTGCAGGGCCAGCGCTGGAGCCAGGCGCAGGCAAATGCGGCCGCACTGGCGTTGCGCAGCGAATTCCAGCCGATCTCGGATATGCGCGCCAGCGCGGGTTACCGCAGCGCGGTGCTGGGCAACCTGATGCAGCGCCTGTGGCTGGAGAGCCAGGGAGTGCGGGCCATCAACCTGGAGTCGTTCGCGCAGCCGGGAGAAACCGCATGAACGCAAGCGAAAAAGTCAACCTGTCGACAAGGGCCGGTCGCGTGGCCGTTGCGCCAAGACGGCTGTCGCAGTCCGGCGACGAACCGGTGAGAGCCGCCGGCGTATCCAGGCCGCATGAAAGCGCACGGGCCCAGGTCATGGGCGACGCCACCTATGTCGACGATATCCCCGAACTGCGTGGCACGCTGTTCGCCGCGCCCATCTTGTCCGACATCGCCCATGGCAGGCTGCGCCATGTCGATGCCACCGCGGCGATGGGAATGCCCGGCGTGCGCGACGTGGTGCTGGCGCGTGATATTCCCGGCCATGCCATGCTGGCCTCATTTGCCGGCGACGAGCCGATTTTTGCAACCGACACGGTCCAGCACATCGGCCAGGTGGTCGGCCTGGTGCTGGCGACCAGCGTGATGCAGGCGCGCCGCGCGGCGCGCAAGGTCCGGCTGCTGATCGATCCGCTGCCGGCAATCCTGACGACCCAGGCCGCGATGCAGGCAGAAAGTTATGTATTGCCGCCGGTCTATGTGCGCCGGGGCGACGCCCAGGCGGCACTGGAACGGGCGCCGCACCAACGCACGGGAACACTGGAGGTCGGCGGCCAGGAACACTTTTACCTGGAAGGCCAGGTCGCCTACGCCGTACCGCAGGAACAGAACCAGTGGCTGGTGTATTCCAGCACCCAGCATCCGGGCGAGGTGCAGCATTGGGTCGCGCATGCGCTGGGCATCGACAACCATGCGGTGCGGGTCGAGTGCCGGCGCATGGGCGGCGGTTTTGGCGGCAAGGAAACCCAGGCCGGCCATCTGGCGGTATGGAGCGCCATTGCAGCGGCCAAGAACCGCTGCCCGGTCAAGCTGCGGCTGGACCGCGACGACGATTTCATGGTCACCGGCAAACGCCATCCGTTTTCCTACCAGTACACCGTCGGTTACGACGATGACGGCCTGCTGTGTGGCCTCCAACTGACGCTGGCCGCCAATTGCGGGTTTTCGGCCGACCTCAGTGGCCCGGTCGCGGACCGAGCGGTGTTCCACTGCGACAACGCGTATTACCTGGCCGACGTGGACATCGCCTCCTACCGCTGCAAGACCAACACCCAGAGCCATACCGCTTTTCGCGGCTTCGGCGGACCGCAGGGGGTGATCCTGATCGAGACCATCATGGGCGACATCGCGCGTGCGCTCGGGCGCGACCCGCTGGAGGTGCGCCGTCGCAACCTGTACGGCATCGACGAGCGCAACGTCACCCATTACCAGATGCCGGTGGAGGACAACATCCTGCAACCGCTCATCGGGCAATTGGCGCAATCGGCCCTCTACCAGAGCCGCCGCGCCGAGATTGCACTGTGGAACCGCTCCAGCCCGGTAATCAAACGCGGCATTGCGCTGACGCCAGTGAAGTTTGGCATCTCGTTCACCGCCACGCTGTTCAACCAGGCCGGCGCACTGGTGCACGTCTACACCGACGGCAGCGTGCAGGTCAACCATGGCGGCACCGAGATGGGGCAGGGCCTGAACACCAAGGTAGCGCAAGTGGTGGCCGATGAACTCGGCGTTGCGTTTGAAAAAGTACTGGCCACGGCCAGCGACACCAGCAAGATTCCCAACGCCTCGGCCACAGCCGCGTCGGCCGGCACCGACCTCAATGGCCGGGCGGCGCAGTTTGCCGCGCGCCATGTGCGCGACAACCTGGCCCAGTTTGTCTGCGGTCTGGACGGATGCGGTGCCGGCGCGATCCAGTTCGTCGCCGGCCAGGTGATCTCACCCAGGCATACCCGCAGTTTCGAAGAGGTGGTGCGGCTCGCCTACGCCAACCGCATCCAGCTGTGGAGCGACGGTTTTTATCGCACCCCCAAGATCCACTACGACAAGACGACGCTGACCGGGCGGCCGTTTTACTATTTCGCGTATGGCGCCGCGTGCAGCGAAGTGGCCATCGACACCCTGACCGGCGAGAGCCGTCTGCTCAAGGTCGACATCCTGCACGACGTGGGCCGCTCCATCAACCCGGCCATCGATATCGGGCAGATCGAAGGCGGCTTCGTACAGGGCATGGGCTGGCTCACGACGGAACAGCTGGTTTGGAACGACAAGGGCTACTTGTCGACCCACGCGCCGAGCACCTACAAGATTCCGACCACCGGCGACATACCGGAGCACTTCAACGTCGATCTGTGGCCCGAGCCAAATCGGGAAGACAACGTGTTCGGAAGCAAGGCGGTGGGCGAACCGCCGCTCATGCTGGCGATCAGTGTCTACGAAGCACTGCGTGCTGCAGTGGCGGCGGTGCAACCGGACGATCGCAATGCCGTGCACATGACGGCTCCGGCCACTGCAGAGAACGTGCTGCGCTCCTTGCAGTACCTGGGCCAGTCGCGCCCACCCGCCGTTACGGCCGGCCCGCCACCGGCGCCGGTGCGTGCTGCCTAGACTCCGGCCAGAGACCGCAATCCGCCCGGATCAACCAGATTCACGACGCGGCCCGAACCGCTGATCAGGCTGCGCTCGCGCAAGTGCCGCAACACCCGCGACAGGGTTTCGGGTGCAATGCCCAGTTGCGCCGCGATCAGCCGCTTGCGCTGTTGCAACATCACCGCCACCGAGCCCTGTGCGCTGGTCTGGGCATGGCGCAACAACCATTCGGCACAGCGCGCCTCCGCATCCTTGGCCAACCGGCTGACCGCCAGTTCGCTTTGCTGCCAATGCGCGACGGCGACATCGCGCAACAGGTTCTGCGCCGACTCCGGCACCGCAAGCAGCCATTTGCGAAATGCCGATAGGGGCAGTCGCCGCAGCATTACCCGTGTCTCGGCCACCACGTCGACCAGGCTGGGCCGCCCCAGGATTGCGGCGCTGGCCTCCAGCCAGGACGGACCCTCGACGGCCCCCAGCAGATGCGTGAGGCCACCGCCTTCCATCAGGCCGAGTTCGACGCGGCCGTCTTCGACATACACCACGCCATCGGCGATCTCGGCGCGCCGCAGCAACACCGTACCCGGTTCGACCGATGACCGTTCGGCCGGGAGATTGAGCAACTCATTTGGCAACATGGGGCCGAATGTGCCGCGGATCGCGCCGGGTCACCTTGAGCAACATCAAACTTGGCGCGCAAAGTACGATTGGCGGCATGGCGTCGGCTGCCGCCCGATGGAGGTCCAGGGCTGCGCCGGGGGCCCTAGAATCCTGTCTTCTCCGGACCCGGCGCCATCCATGCCACGCATCCATATCGCCCTGGCCACCCACGACATGCAGGCCACGATCGAAGACTACAGTGCCCGACTGGGTATGCGGCCCTGCGCGCTGGTTCCCGGCGAATACGCCTTGTGGCGCAACGCCTCGCTCAACCTGTCGGTCCGCAAGGACCACCAATGCCGTCCAGGGCAATTGCGCCATCTGGGATTCGAAGACCCGGATGCACGCACATTCGCGCTGTCACAGGACGTCAACGGCATCGCGTGGGAGCAATTCACGGCGCAACAGCAGGCGGCAGAAATAGAGCAGGCCTTCCCCGGAACAGGATATGTTCCGGCGGAACCAGGGGGGCCTCAACCGGTTGGGAACGGCATGCCGATTCTCAAGTCGGCCTGCGCAACCCTGCCGGTCAGCCAACTTGCGCCATCGATCCGGTATTTCGAGAGCATGCTCGGCTTTCGCCTGGCATGGACATGGGGTGACCCGCCACAACTGGCCTGCGTTTGCCGCGACCAGGTCGAGATCAACCTGGCCCTGCGCGATCCGTCTGCCCCCAGGCAGGTGGTCAAAATCTACGTCCGGGTCGCGGACGTAGACCACTACTACTGCCAGGCCACGCAAGCCGGCGCCCGTGTTGCGATTGCACTGGCGGACCGTGCCTACGGCATGCGCGATTGCAGGCTGCTCGATCCGGACGACCATGAACTGTCCTTCGGCGAGTCGATCGACACCTGAACCGGGCGCGAGCGATGGCGATGCGCAACATCATGGCCGTAAAGCCGCTGACCCAGACCAGGAGGCCCCTGCAATGATTCCATTCCAGGTCCTGCGTCTGGACCATGTCGTGCTGCGCGTGGTCGACATCGAGCGGTCGATCGGCTTTTTCACGCAGGTGCTCGGCAGCACCGTCGTCAAGCGGCGCGACGACCTCGGACTGGTCCATCTGCGCGCCGGAGCGTCGATGATCGACCTGGTGGCGGTCGAAGGACCGCTCGGACGCAAGGGAGGCGTGGCGCCCGGCAGCGAGGGACGCAACGTCGATCACGTCTGCCTGCGCGTGGAGCCGTTTGATGAAACGGCGCTGGCGCAGCATTTGACCCGCAGCGGAGCGGCGCCCCCGGGGCCGGCCATCACCAACTTCGGTGCCGAGGGCAACGGACCGTCGATCTATTTTCAGGACCCCGATGGCAATACGATCGAACTCAAGGGCCCGCCGCTGCCCTGAGTCCCTCGAATCACAACACCAGAATTGCGCGGAAGTCGTTCACATTGGTGAAGGTCGGCCCGGTAATGACCAGATTGCCCAGCGGCTCGAAGAAGCCGTAGGCATCGTTGCGGCTGAGGTAGTCGGCGATCTTCATGCCCGCCTGAGCCGCCCGCGCCAGCGTGTCCGGCGCCACGAAGGCGCCTGCGTTGTCCTCAACCCCGTCGATGCCGTCGGTGTCGGCGGCCAGCGCATAGACGCCCGCCTGGCCTTGCAAGGCGTCGGCCAGCCCCATGCAGAACTCACCGGCGCGGCCGCCGCGCCCGCCTGCGGCGCCGGGTGCGCGCGGGCGCAGCGTCACCGTCGTCTCGCCGCCGCTCAGCAACACACAGGGCCGCTCGAAGGGTTGGCCGCGCTGGGCGACGGCGCGCGCCAGTGCGGCATGCACCTTGCCGACCTCGCGCGACTCGCCCTCGATGGCGTCGCTCAGGATGTAGGCGGCCAGACCGGCGACGCGTGCAGCATCGGCAGCGGCCTCCAGACTTTGTTGCGGCGTGGCGATCAGATGCACCGCATGGTCCGCAAACCGAGGATCGCCCGGCTTGGGGGTCTCCAGGTCACCGCGTTCCAACGCCTGCACAATCGGCTCGGGCACTGCGATGGCGTAACGCTGCAGGATCGCCAGCGCATCCGCGCACGTGGTGGCATCGGGCACGGTCGGGCCGCTGGCGATGATGCTCGGGTCATCGCCGGGCACGTCGCTGATGGTCAGCGTCACCACCCGCGCCGGCGCGCAGGCCGCGGCCAGCCGCCCGCCCTTGACCTTGGACAGATGCTTGCGCACACAGTTCATCTCGGAAATGCTGGCGCCACTGGCCAGCAGGGCCTGGTTCACCGCCTGCTTGCCGGCAAAGTCCAGGCCGTCGGCGGGCAGACTCAACAATGCGGAGCCACCGCCGGAAACAAGGCACAGCACCAGATCATGGACGCAAAGTCCCTGCGTCAGCGCCAGCATGCGTCGGGCGGCTTGCTGGCCGGCAGCGTCCGGCACCGGATGGGCGGCCTCAACCACCTCGATGCGTTGTGCCAGACCTTCAGGACGAGGCGGTATGTGGTCATAGCGGGTAACGACCAGGCCCGACAACGGCTGATCCGCCGGCCAGGCCGCCTCAACCGCCTGTGCCATCGCGGCGCCCGCCTTGCCGGCCCCCAGCACCAGCGTACGGCCACCGCTGCCGGGCGCCGGTGGTGCGGGCAGCCAGGCCGCGATACTATGCGCTGGCAATGCGCGCAGCACCGCAACCGAATACAGCCTGTGCAGAAATGCGCGGGCCTGGGCCTCGCTTTGCGGGATAGGTTCGACAATGCGCAGGTGCTCGGTGGTCATGGCCCGATTGTGCCCATGCATGCAGTCGCTGTCCCAGCCGCGCAGCCTCAGCTTTCATCATGAAAACCCTGTTGATCCGCAACGCACAGTGTGTTGCCACCTTCGATGCAGCCGACCCGGCACAGGCACGCGAACTGCGCAATGCCTCGGTGCTGGTTCGTGGCCACTGCATCGAGGCAATCGGGCCCGCCGACACGCTGCCGCAAACGGCCGACGAGGTGATCGATGCGCGCGGGCATCTGGTGACACCGGGACTGATCAACACCCACCACCACATGTTCCAGTCGCTGACGCGTGCGCTGCCCAAGGTGCAGAATGCCGAGCTTTTTTCCTGGTTGCGCGGTCTGTACCCGATCTGGGCCGGCCTCAGGCCCGAGATGGTGCATGTGTCGACGCAGGTGTCGATGGCTGAACTTCTGCACAGTGGCTGCACCACCAGCAGCGACCATCTGTACATCTATCCGAACGGCGTGCGACTGGATGACAGCATCGAGGCTGCGGCGGACATCGGCATGCGATTCGTGGCCTGCCGTGGCAGCATGAGTGTCGGGCAGTCTCAGGGTGGCCTGCCGCCGGACGCGGCGGTCGAATCGGAAGGCGCGATCCTTGCCGACTCGCAGCGGCTGATCGAGCGCTACCACGACGCCTCGCACGGCGCGATGCTGCAGATCGCGCTGGCGCCCTGCTCGCCGTTTTCGGTCAGCCAGGATCTGATGCGCACGACGGCAGAGTTGGCGCGCAGCCGCGGCGTGCGGCTGCACACCCATCTGGCGGAGAACGACCACGACATCGTCTACAGCCGCGAGAAATTCAACCGTACCCCGGCCCAGTATGCACAAGACCTGGGCTGGCTGGGCGACGACGTCTGGCACGCGCACTGCGTCAAGCTGGACGACGAAGGCATCAGCCTGTTCGCCGCCAGCCGCACCGGCGTTGCCCATTGCCCGTGCAGCAATATGCGCCTGGCCAGCGGTATCGCACCGATCCGGCGCATGCTGGACGCGGGCGTTCCAGTCGGCTTGGGCGTGGACGGATGCGCCAGCAACGACGGCGCCCAGATGGTGGCCGAAGCGCGCCAGGCCTTGCTGCTGGCCCGGGTCGCTCGCGCGCTGGCCGCTCCGGCAACCGGCCCCGATGGCCGCCTGATGTATGGCTGCGACATGGGACCGGCGCAGATGTCGGCGCGCGACGCCCTGGCGCTGGCGACGCGCGGCGGCGCGCAGGTTCTGGGGCGCAACGATATCGGCCACCTGGCGCCGGGCATGTGCGCCGACCTGGCGCTGTTCGACCTGCGTACCCTGGGTTTTGCCGGCGGCGCAGTGCATGATCCGCTCGGTGCGCTGGTGCTGTGTGCCAGCCCGCAGGCAGCCCATACCGTGGTCAATGGACGATCCATCGTGCGCGATGGGCGTTTGGTCACGGTCGAACTCGGACCGTTGCTGGAGCGCCACAACCGACTGGCAATGGACCTGGTGATGTGACAATGCGAAGCGGTCGCGCGGGCTGGCCGCATGACGACCCGCATTCAAGAAAGCACCCCCCATGTCGATTTCAGGTCCGACGGCGTTGCCCGCGATCCGCAGCGGCGCAGCGGTGTTGCCATGAGTTTGTTTTCCTGGTTGTGGCCCGATCGAAAAAAGGAGCCGGCCCTGCGGCGCGATCCGATCACGCCCCTGGCGATGCCGGTGCGCGCCGAGCCTGTTGCGCCGGTTGCAGCGCAGGGCAAGGATCGCCTGGCGTTGCCATGGCTTCTGGGCTGCGCCGACCTTGCCGACACGTCGATATCGCCCGTCGAGCGCAGCGCGCTGGACGCCCTATCCAAGACCCTGGCACTTCCCGAGATCCCCGACAACCTGCTGCCCCGAGCGGCTGCCCTTATTCCCCAACTGATCGCGCTGGTTCGCCAGACCTCGCTGCCGACTCCGGTCATCGCCGAACGCGTGCGCAAGGACGCGGTGCTGGCGGCCGAAGTCATGCGCCTGGCCAGCAGTTCCTATTATCGGGTTCAGGGTGATGTGACCAATCTGGAACAGGCCATTGCGCTGATCGGTCTGCAAGGCCTGCAGACGGTAATCGCACGGGTGCTGCTCAAGCCGATCTACCAGGCGGCGCCGGGGCCGTTGAGCAGCCTCACCGGTCCGCGCATGTGGGAGCATTCAGAGGCGCTGGCGCGCCACACCGCGATATTGGCCGAGCCGGCCGGTCAGCCGGTTTTCGACGGCTACCTGGCTGGCATGCTGCGCGATACCGGCTGGATCGTCGCATTCAGCATCATCGATCGTGCCAACCTCAAACTTGCGGTACCGCCGTCTGAGGCGTTCGGGTCGGCACTGGCCGAACAGGTGCACCGCTTGTTCGGTCTGGCCGCGCAGCGCTGGGAGATCACACCCGGATTCACTGCACTGGTGCAAGACGCTCGGCGCAATGGCCTGGCAGGGTCCAGTCACCCGTTGGCGCGCATGCTCAAACAGGGGCAACAACTGTGCCTGGCCGAACTGGCGCCTGAAACCCAGTTCGGCGCCCTACCGCAATAGGCAGATTGGGCCTCTGTCGACTGCCGGCAACCTGACGCGGCAGCTACTCGGTTTTTGCGCCGGCCGTGAACCACCGCCCGATCAGCATGCGCTCGGCATCGGTGATGCCAGTGGAGTTGTTCATCGGCATCACCCGGGTCACCACGGCCTGCTGGTATACCGCCTGGGCATGCTGACGGAGCAATGCCGGCGAGTCGAGCCGCACATTCTTCATCTGTAGCTGCGCTCCGTGACACATGGCGCAGCGCTGCTGCACCACCTGGAGCACCGCGCCCACCGACGGCGACGCGACGGGCGCAGCGCCCGCGCCCGCAACCGGTTCCACCACACTTGGCCGCAACCAGGCGATGGTGGCCCCGATCACCAGCACCCCGACCAGCGCATAGGGCCACGGGTGGCCATTGCGGCCAAGCTTGTAGCCATGGCGCATCACGAAAAACTGGCGGATCGCGGCCCCGGCGAACATCATCAGGATCAGCACCACCCAATTCTGAGGATGGCTGTAGGTGAAGCTGTAATGGTTGCTCAGCATCGCGAACAGCACCGGCAGCGTGAAATAGGTGTTGTGCACGCTGCGCTGTTTGGCGCGCTGGCCGTGGATCGGATCGACCGGCCGGCCTTCGCGCAGATCTTTCACCGTGATGCGCTGACCCGGGATGATCCAGAAGAACACGTTGGCGCTCATGGCGGTGGCGATCATCGCACCCACCAGCAGAAATGCGGCACGACCGGCAAACCAATGGCATGCCAGCCAGGATGCGCCGCATACGACCAGCAACACCAGTGCTCCGACGATGGCATCGCCGTTCTTGCGCTGGCCGAATGCCTGGCAGATCAGGTTGTAGACCATCCAGAACACTACCAGGAACGACACCGCGACACTGATTGCGGCACCGCTGGACCAGTGCACCAACGCGGGGTCGATCAAGTAGGTGCGCGCGTTCCACAGGTAGGACACCGTGAACAATGCGAAGCCCGACAGCCAGGTGCTGTAGGCCTCCCAGTAAAACCAGTGCAAGTGGTCGGGAACCACCTTGGGGGCCACCGCATATTTCTGCGGGTTGTAGAAACCGCCGCCGTGGACCGCCCACAACTCCCCGCCAACACCAGCTTGCTTGAGCTGCTGGTCCGTCGGCGGTACCAGGCTGCTGTCAAGAAACACAAAATAGAACGACGAGCCGATCCAGGCGATGGCGGTGATCACATGGACCCATCGCAACAGCAGGTTGGCCCAGTCGAGGTAGTAGCTTTCCATGATTCAGGTCTTTCGCAAGACGGGGCGTCGCGCCCGTCGGTCTTCCCTTTGCTCACCACTGCGGGCGCTGTAAGCAGGACGGGGTCGCGAACTAGGACCTGCCAATGGTCCGGCTCCGCTGCGACATGGAGCAGCAAGTGTATACAGTTTTGCGCGCAACTCAAACCGGGGCGAAGCGCCAACGATGCGGGTTAACCCGCAATGCGCCATTGCAGCAGCTGGGCGGCCACGGCGACGGCAATCACTTCCGGCTCCTTGCCAGGCAGCCCGGCAATGCCGATCGGGCTGGTGACGCGCGCCAAAACGGCTTCGTCAAAGCCGCGCGCCAACAGGCGGCGGCGGAACGTCGCCCACTTGGTCTTGCTGCCAATCAGTCCGACATAGGGCAGGTCGTCACGCGCGCGCAGGCGCGCAAGACATGCCGCCACGATATCAAGATCCTCCGCATGGCTGAAACTCATGATCAGGACCAGGCTGCGCGGCACCAGGTCGGCGACAGCGGCCTGCACGGGATCGGAGTATTCGGTCTGCACATCGCCTGCAATCTGGGCGGGAAATACCCCGTCGCGGCTATCGATCCAGCGCACCGCAAAGGGTAAGCGTCCCAGCACCTCGACCAACGCATGACCGACATGGCCGCCGCCGAACACCGCAACGGGCGTCAAGGCACTGGCCAGGCGCCGGCGCAACACGGGCACTGACGCGGCCGCCACTGGCTCGAACCGCAGATGCATCACGCCGCCGCAACACTGGCCCAGACTCGGCCCCAGCGCAAACCGCCGCTGCTGCGCCACCCGTGCGCCCGCGAGGCAGGCCCGCGCATGGGCCATGGCCTGGAATTCAACATGGCCGCCGCCAATCGTTCCGACGCAGCCGGTCGCAAAAACCGCCATCCATGTACCGGCGTCCCGCGGCACCGAGCCACGGGTGGACGCGACCGTGACCCATACCGCCGGCTCCAGCGCCAGGCGGGACAATGCGACTTTGGCAATATTCACGACTGGTTACCGGGCAATCATCAAAAGCATGGGACCGCGACACATTTTCAGGCACAGTATGCCTGCGTCAGCCCGTTGCGGCGCGCCGACGCGCGGCGCAGCGACCGGTGCTGATAATCACGATTCCATCGCTCGGAGCCGCATTTGTGAAATCCACCAATCGCCCGCTATTGCTGGCCGCACTGTCGATTGCAGGCGCCATTTTGGCCGCCTGCAGCACCGGCTACCGGGAGCCGGTACCCGCCGCTGCGCCAGCCGCGCCGGCGCCGGTGCCAGCGCCCGCAATCGGTGCCGTGGCGCCGGCACCCGTTGCCATCGGGAACGTGCCGGGCGCGCCGCCGGCCATCGTGGTACCTCCGATCGCGCAATTGCCGACGGTTTCGTATGCGTCCACGGCTCTGGCCTACCGGCGCGATGCGGCCACGCATCTGTACGCACACAACGCGGCGCGCATCTACAAGGGCGTTTTGAAACCCCACCTGTACGCCATTGGCGTACTCGATGTCGACATCGACCGGCAAGGCCAGGTGACCGGCATCAGCTGGCGTCGCGCTCCCAAACACGCGCCTGAGGTCATGGCCGAGATCGTACGCACGGTGCGCCAGGCGGCGCCCTTTCCGATTCCCTCGCGCATGGGGCGCGTAACCTACAGCGACGTCTGGCTGTGGGACAAGAGCGGACAGTTCCAGCTCGACACTCTGACCGAAGGCCAGATGTAGGACCCGCCGCATGCAGCCTGGCCAACCGGCTCAGGACCCGCGGTAGGTTGAATAACTCCAGGGGCTGACCAACAGCGGCACATGGTAGTGCTGGTCGGAATGCGCCACGCCAAAGTCCAAACTGACCTGATTCAGGAAGTTCGGCTCCGGCAGAGCAACCTGCCGGGCGCGGAAATAGCCCGCCACATCGAACACCAGGCGGTAGTGGCCCGTCTTGAGGCTCTGATCGTCGTAGAGCGGGCCATCCGGATTGCGCCCATCACGGTTCAGCGTGAACTGCCTGACCAGCGCGGCCGAGCCGCCATCGACCGTATACAGCGCGACCTGCATGCCGGCGGCCGGCACCCCGTGCATCGTGTCCAGTACATGTGTGCTCAATCCCATGGCGATCTCCTGGTGCGCGCCGCGGGCCCCGAATACCCCGATATTCGTGGTGGTGCGCGATGAATGGACGGCATGACGTGCGAGGCGCCAATAAAAACAAAAGTGTATACAGTTTTTCGGTTTGACGCTATCATGCCGGCATGGAATCTTCGTCCACCGCGTTGATTGTGCAGTCGCTGACCAAGGCCATCATCGAGCACCGGTTGCTGCCGGGCAGCAAGCTGGCGGAGCAAAAGCTGGCAGACCATTTCGGGGTCTCGCGCACGCTGGTGCGCCAGGCCCTGCTGCAGCTGTCGCAGCACCAGTTGGTGACGCTGGAGCCGGCGCGAGGCGCTTTTGTTGCCGCACCGTCGGTGCAGGAAGCGCGCCAGGTGTTCGCCGTGCGACGGATGCTTGAATGCGAGATGGCGCGCGCGTTCGCCGCACAGGTCACGCCCGCCAAGATCAAGGCGCTGCGTCAACATATTGCGCAGGAAAAGAGCGCCATCGAGCAGGATGATGCCAGCGGGCGGACCGAATTGCTGGGAGACTTCCATGTCCGCATGGCCGAACTGATGGACAACCCTGTATTGGCCCAATTGCTCGGCCAGTTGATTTCGCGTTGTGCGCTGGTCACGCTGATGTACCAGAGCAGCCGCGACGCGGCGCACTCGAACGAGGAACATGTCGAGATCGTGCGGGCACTGGCGGCACGCGACGGCGAACGGGCGGCGCACCTGATGGGTGAGCACCTGAGCCATGTCGAGACCCTGCTTACCTTCGAGCGCAGCTACCCAAGCAACGACATTACCCGGGCACTTGCCCGATGACCGCCATGCCCCAGCAAGCCCGCGTCTACGACGCCACCGCCGCCTACCCACGCGACCTCGTGGGTTATGGCGCCACGCCTGCGCACGCCCGCTGGCCGAACGGCGCGCGCATCGCGCTGCAGTTCGTGCTCAACTATGAAGAAGGCGGCGAGAACGCGCTGCTCCATGGCGACCCGGCATCCGAGCAGTTCCTGTCGGAGATGTTCAACCCGGCCGCTTTCGCGGCACGCCACCTGAGCATGGAGAGCATCTATGAGTACGGTGCGCGTGCCGGCGTCTGGCGCATCCTGCGCGAGTTCGAGAACCGCAAGCTGCCATTGACGGTTTTCGGTGTCAGCATGGCGCTGCAGCGGCATCCGGAACTGACGGCAGCATTTCAGGCGCTGGGCCACGAGATCGCCTGCCACGGCTGGCGCTGGATCAGCTACCAGAGCATGGACGAGGCGACCGAGCGCGAGCACATGCGCATCGGCATGGACATCATCGAGCAACAGACCGGTGAACGCGCGCTGGGCTGGTACACCGGGCGCGACAGCCCCAACACCCGTCGCCTGGTCGCTGACTACGGCGGCTTCGAATACGACAGCGACTACTACGGCGATGATCTTCCGTTCTGGATGCAGGTGCGCAAGACCGACGGCAGCGTGGTGCCACAACTCATCGTGCCCTATGCGCTGGACACGAACGACATGCGCTTTGCGTCGGCCCAGGGCTTTGCCCAGGGCGACGATTTCTTCACCTACCTGCGCGACAGTTTCGATGTGCTGTATGCCGAAGGCGATCCGCAGGGCGTCGATCGTCCCAAGATGATGAGCGTCGGCATGCACTGCCGGCTGCTTGGGCGACCGGGCCGGATGCTGGCGCTGCAGCGCTTCCTGGACCATGTGCAATCGCACGACCAGGTCTGGGTCTGCCGCCGGCTCGATATCGCACGCCACTGGAAACACACGCACCCCTATCCCGGCTGATGCAGCCGCGCAAATAGCATGGCCACTTTCACACTGCAGCAACTCAACGACGCGCCCCTGGCGCAGGCCCTGTCGATGGTCGACGGCCTGTACGAGCATTCACCCTGGATCGCCGAACAGGCGTTGGCCAGCCGACCGTTCCGCTCGCCGGCGCACTTCAAGCACTGTATGGCCCGTGTGGTGCAGGCGGCGCCCCGTGAGCAACAGCTGGCCCTGGTGCGGGCGCACCCGGAACTTGCCGGCAAGGCGATGCGCGATAACGCGCTGACCGCCGAATCGAGCAACGAGCAGAACAAGGCGGGGCTTGCCCAATGCACGCCGCAAGAACTGGCCCGGATCGCGCAACTCAATGCCGACTATGCGTCCCGGTTCGGCTTCCCGTTCATCCTGGCGGTGCGGGGTCCTCGTGGCGAAGGGCTGTCCAAGCGCGAGATCCTCGACACCTTCGAGCGACGGCTGTACCACCATCCGCATGCCGAATTGCAGGAGTGCCTGCGCAACATCCACCGCATCGTCGAGCTGCGGCTGAATGACAAACTGGGCATCACGCCGGCATTGGGTAACCTGATCTGGGACTGGCACGAGCAATTGAGCCAGTTTTCCGATCCGGGCTATGCTGAAAAAAGCCAACTCACGGTCACCTACCTGAGCGACGCGCACCGCGCATGCGCCGCGCAGATCGCAGCCCAGATGCAGCAGTGCGGGTTCGACACCGTTGGCATCGATGCGGTCGGCAATGTCGTGGGGCGCTACCGGGCCGACAAGCCGGGTGCGCCAACGCTGATGACTGGCAGCCACTACGACACGGTGCGCAACGGCGGCAAATACGACGGCCGGCTGGGCATCTTTGTTCCGATGGCCTGTGTACGCGAGTTGCACCGCACCAACTCCCGTTTGCCGTTCGACTTGGAGGTCGTCGGTTTCGCGGAAGAGGAAGGCCAGCGTTACAAGGCCACCTTCCTGGGGTCAGGCGCCCTGATCGGCGATTTCCGCAGCGAATGGCTGGCACAAAAGGACGTCGATGGCGTCACGATGCAGCAGGCGATGGAGCATGCCGGTTTGCGCATCCAGGACATTGCCGCGCTCAAGCGCGATCCCGCTGCCTACCTGGGTTTTGTCGAGGTGCATATCGAGCAGGGTCCGGTGCTTGCCGAAATGGACCTTCCGCTGGCTGTCGTCACCTCGATCAATGGCAGCGTGCGCTACCTGGTAGAGCTGATCGGCACCGCCTGCCACGCCGGCACCACGCCCATGGACCGCCGCAGCGACGCGGCCGCTGGAGCTGCGGAGGTGGTGCTGGCCACCGAACGGCGAGCCGCGCAGGATGCCGATTCAGTCGCCACCGTCGGTCAACTGCAGGTGCCATCCGGATCGATCAACGTGGTGCCGGGGCGCTGCCATTTTTCGCTTGACTTGCGCGCGCCGACCGACGCCCAGCGCGACGCCCTGGAGCGTGATGTACTGGACCAGTTGCACGCCGTGTGCGAGCGCCGGCAATTGCGCTACACGCAGGAGCAGACCATGCGCGCCTCCGCGGCTCCCAGCGCACCCGCCTGGCAGGCGCGCTGGGAGCGCGCGGTCGATGCGCTCGGTGTGCCGCTGCACCGCATGTCCAGTGGCGCCGGCCACGATGCGATGAAGCTGCATGAGGTGATGCCCCAGGCGATGCTGTTCGTTCGCGGCCAGAACGCCGGCATCAGCCATAACCCGCTCGAATCGACCACCAGCGACGATATGGAACTGGCGATTCAGGCCTTCCTGAACATGCTGCGTGAAACCACTGCGCAAATCTGAAACCCCTCTCCACCATGAACACATACGAGCAACTCGACGCCTGGATCGACCAGCATTTCGACGAACAGGTCCGCTTCCTGCAAGAGCTGATCCGGGTGCCCAGCGACACGCCGCCCGGCAACAACGCACCGCATGCCGAGCGCACCGCACAGTTGCTGCAGGCCATGGGCATCGAGGCCGAGCAACACCCGGTGCCACTGGCCGAGGTGCTGGCCGTCGGCATGGAATCGGTGACCAACCTGGTGGCGCGGCGCAAATATGGCCCGGGCCCGACCATCCTGCTCAACGCGCACGGCGACGTGGTGCCGCCGGGCGAAGGCTGGACCCATGACCCCTATGGCGGCGAGATCGTCGACGGCAGGATCTACGGCCGGGCAGCGGCAGTCAGCAAATGCGACTTCTCCAGCTACACATTCGCGGTGCGTGCGCTCGAGGCGGTGGCGCGGCCGCAGCGCGGCAGCGTGGAGTTGCTGTTCACCTACGACGAGGAATTCGGCGGCGAGGTCGGCCCCGCCTGGCTGCTGCGGCGCAACATCATCAAGCCCGACCTGATGATCGCCGCCGGCTTCAGCTACCAGGTCATCACCGCGCACAACGGCTGCCTGCAGATGGAGGTGACGGTGCAGGGCAAGATGGCCCATGCGGCCATTCCGGCGTCCGGCGTCGATGCGATCCAGGCGGCGGTCACGATCCTCACCGCGCTGTACGCGCAAAACGCGCTCTACCAAGCGATCACGTCGCAGGTCCAGGGCATCACCCATCCCTATCTGAACGTCGGCATGATCGCAGGCGGCACCAACACCAATGTCGTGCCCGGACGCGCCAGCTTCAAGCTCGACCGGCGCATGATCCCGGAAGAGAACCCGGCCGAGGTCGAGGCCACGCTGCACCGCATCATCCACGAGACGGCGGCAAGGATCCCTGGTGTAAAGGTCGACATCCGGCGCATGCTGCTGGCCAAGGCGATGCGACCGCTGCCCGGCAACAAGCCGCTGGTGCAGGCGATCCAGAAACATGGCGAACAGGTGTTCGGCGAGCCGATCCCGGCGCTGGGAACCCCGCTGTACACCGACGTGCGACTCTTTTGCGAGGCCGGCATCCCGGGTGTCATTTACGGTGCCGGGCCGCGCACGGTGCTCGAATCGCATGCCAAACGCGCCGATGAGCGGCTCGAACTCGAAGATTTGCGCCGCGCGACCAAGGTGATCGCGCGCAGCCTGCACGACCTGCTGGCCTGAGCCGCGACGCGGCGGCGATGCAGTGGCTACGCCAAGCCGTTTCCTGCGCGTACTACTTGGTCAGGAAATCCAGCATCTTGCTGGCAAACCTGCCGTACGGCGGCATCATGAACTTCAAGGTGGAAAACCGCGCCTGGTAAAACACCGGCCGCAGCTTGGAGAAGGTCATGAAGCCCTCCTTGCCGTGGTAATGGCCCATGCCCGACTCGCCCACACCGCCGAACGGCAGATCATGCTGGCCGACATGGAACAGCGCGTCGTTGACCGACACGCCGCCCGACATCACCCGGTCAAGCAAGGATTGCACCACCTGCGGATCGTTGGAAAAGGGGTAGATCGCCAATGGGCGCGGACCGGCATTCACCGCTGCCACGACCTCGTCCAGCGCCTGGAAACCCCGGATCGGCAAGATCGGCCCGAATATCTCGCGCTGCCAGAGCACGCTGTCGGGCGGTGCTTCCAGCACGATTGCCGGAGCGATCTTGCGGGTGGCCGCATCGTAGGCCGGCCCCGGCACCAATTGCACGATGCTGGCGCCACGCTCACGCGCGTCGTCCAGAGCGGCAAGCAGACGGTCAAACGATTTCTGGTCGATGATCGAGGTGTAGTCCGGCGAGGCGATCGACGGGTAGCGCTTGGGCACGATCTGCTGCGCCTCCTTGACGAACTGCCCGATCTTCGCCTGCGGCATCCACAGATGGTCAACCGAGGTGCAGATCTGGCCCGCATTGAGGTACTTGACGAACAATATCCGCTCGGCAGCCTTGCGCAGCGGGAAATCGTCGCACAGGATGGCCGGCGCCTTGCCGCCCAGCTCCAGCGTCACCGGGCACAGGTTCTGCGCCGCCGCCGCCATCACGGCACGGCCGGTCTGGCCCGAGCCGGTGAACAGCAGGTGGTCGAACGGCAACTTCGAGAACGCGATGCCCACACCACCTACCTCGTCAAAGAACTGCAGCTTTTCCGGCGGAAAGTAAGCCGGCATGCGCTCGATCAGGAACCTGGCCAGATGGCGCGAGTTCTCGCTCATCTTGACCATGGCACGGTTGCCGGCCGCAAAAATATAGGTCAGCGGCACCAGGCTCAGATTGATGGGGAAGTTCCACGGCACGATGACACCAACCACGCCCAGCGGTTGCGGAATCACCCGGTTGCGCGCGCCCAGGAAATTGCGCAGATCGACCGCACGGCGCTGTGGCTTCATCCAGCGGCGCAATAGTTTGACAACATGGTCCACGCCGTCCAGGGCCGGGAAAATCTCGGCCAGCAAGGTCTCATGCCGCGATCGATGCCCGTAGTCGGCACTGATCGCGTCGCACAACGCGTCCTTGTTCTCGCGGATAAAGCGCTGCAATGTGCGCAGGTCGGCCACGCGTTCGTCCAGTGTGGGCACCGGATGGGCGTGGTAGGCCTGGCGTTGCAGCGCGAGGGCAAGCTCCAGGGGGGAGGGCATGTCGTTTTTCATGATGCGACTCCGGTCGGTCGGTGGCAATGGCACAAGCCCCACAGCTTACCTGCAAAGCCCGTTCACGGCAGCAGGGATTCGCCGCATGTCGATCTGGCAGGACAGCGGGGCAAGGGCCGAACCCTCTGCCGATTGAACACCATTTGCTTGCCCGAATCCAAAAATGGCTGGCAGTCTCGTTCAAAGGCCCGCACCAATTGGGGTAGTCTACGGTTCGGGCAGCCAAAGCAACAACAAAGGAGCACACCATGGCAAAACAACTCTCCCCAGCCGAAGACGCCTTGCGCGAAGCGGCACGCGAATACCACCGCAGCCCGACCCGCGGCAAGATTGCCGTCACGCCGACCAAGGCCTTGTCCAATCAGCGCGACCTGTCACTGGCATATTCGCCGGGCGTGGCCTACCCTTGCCTGGACATCCAGGCCGACCCCTCGTTGGCGGTCGAGTACACCTCGCGTGGCAACCTGGTTGGCGTTATCACCAACGGCACGGCCGTGCTGGGCCTTGGCGATATCGGCCCGCTGGCCGCCAAGCCGGTGATGGAGGGAAAAGGCTGCCTGTTCAAGAAGTTCGCCGGCATCGACGTGTTCGACATCGAGTTGGCCGAGCGCGATCCGGACAAGCTGGTCGACATGATCGCCGCAATGGAACCTACGCTGGGCGGTGTCAACCTGGAGGACATCAAGGCGCCGGAGTGCTTCTACATCGAGCGCAAACTGCGCGAGCGCATGAACATTCCGGTGTTCCACGACGACCAGCACGGCACGGCGATCATATCGGCCGCCGCCCTGCTCAACGGCCTGGAACTGGTCGGCAAGCGGATCGATACGGTCAAGCTCGCGGTCTCGGGCGCCGGCGCCGCTGCATTGGCCTGCCTGGACGTGATAGTCGGCCTGGGCGTGCTGCGCAAGAACATTTTTGTCTGCGACTCCAAGGGCGTCATCTATAACGGTCGGCCCGGCGGCTTCGACGCGTCCAAGCAACGGGTTGCGCAGGACACCGACGCGCGTAGCCTGGCCGATGTGGTGACCGGCGCCGATGTTTTCCTGGGCTGCTCGACGGCCGGCGTGTTGACGCAGGACATGGTCAAGAGCATGGCGCGCGCACCCATCATCCTGGCACTGGCCAATCCGGAACCCGAGATCCGGCCCGAACTGGCCAAGGAAGTGCGGCCGGACTGCATCATCGCCACCGGTCGCTCGGACTACCCGAACCAGGTCAACAACGTGCTGTGCTTTCCGTACATCTTTCGCGGCGCACTCGACTGCGGCGCGACCAAGATCACCGAGGAAATGAAACTGGCCTGTGTGCGCCAGATCGCGGACCTGGCCAAAGCCGACATCAGCGAGGAAGTCGCCAACGCCTATGCCGGCAAGGAACTGGTATTTGGCCCGGACTACCTGATCCCAACGCCATTCGACTCGCGGCTGATCATGCGCATTGCGCCCGCAGTGGCCCAGGCCGCCGCCGACTCCGGTGTGGCGACCCGTCCGATCGAGGACATGGACGGATACCGCCAGCAGCTGTCGCGCTTTGTCTACCAGACCGGCATGTTCATGCGCCCGGTATTCGTCGCGGCCAAGGCCGTGCCGGCTGCGGGAAAACGGGTCGCCTACGCAGAAGGCGAAGACGAACGGGTCTTGCGTGCCGTGCAGGTCGCGGTGGACGAAGGCCTGGCCCGGCCAATCCTGATCGGGCGCCCGGCGGTGATCGAGGCGCGCCTGTCCAAGGCCGGGTTGCGCATCAAGCTCGGTGTGGATGTGGACAACGTCAATCCGGAAGACGACCCGCGCTTTCGCCAGTACTGGGAAACCTACCACCGGCTGATGGGGCGCCGCGGGGTGTCGGTGGAGGCCGCCAAGGCGGTGGTGCGCCGCTCCAACACCGTGATCGCCGCATTGATGGTCACGCTGGGCGATGCCGATGCGATGCTGTGCGGCCTGGTCGGGCGCTTTGACTCGCATCTGGAGCATGTGCGCGACATCATCGGCGTGAAGAAGGGCGCCTCGGGCCTGGCTACGCTCAACGCACTGATGCTCGACAAGCGCACCTTGTTCATCGCCGATACCCATGTCAACGAGGAGCCGGACGCCGAACATCTGGCCAACATCGCGCTGATGGCCGCCGATGAAGTACGCCGTTTTGGCCTGCCGCCGAAAGTGGCCTTCCTGTCCCACTCGAACTACGGCAGCTCGAACCGCAAGTCGGCGGTCAAGATGCGGCAGGCCCATGAATTGTTCACGCGCATGGCGCCAGACATCGAGTGCGACGGCGAGCTGCACGGGGACGCGGCGCTGTCGGAGTCGACCCGGCGCAGCGCCTTGATGGACAGCAAGCTCGAGGGCGAGGCCAACATCCTGATCTGTCCCAACCTGGACGCGGCCAACATCCTGTTCAACGTGCTCAAGATCACCGGCGGTCATGGCGTCACTGTCGGACCCATCCTGCTCGGCGCAGCCGGCTCCGCGCATGTGATCACGCCCTCGGCGACGGTGCGCCGGGTGGTCAACATGACGGCACTGGCCGTGGCAAACTCGGCGCACCAGCCAGTCGCCTGACCGACGCTTGGCCCGTGCGTGTCGGTCCCGTACCAGCGGCCATGCCTGTGAGAGATAGCCCGCCGCCCGTGACCGGGCGAGCGATCCAGATTCCTGATTCCTGGAGTTCCCGATGGCCGCCAGTAGCCTGCTTGCACTGATCGACGATATCGCCACCCTGCTCGACGACGTGGCCGTGATGACCAAGGTCGCGGCGCGCCAGGGCATTTCGGCTGCCGACGACGTTGCCACCATGACCCAGATCGCGGCGAAGAAGACGGCTGGCGTGCTGGGCGACGATCTGGCGCTCAACGCACAGCAGGTGACCGGTTTGCGCGCCGACCGGGAGTTGCCGGTGGTCTGGGCGGTGGCCAAGGGCTCGTTGCGCAACAAGGCCATCCTGGTGCCGGCGGCGCTGGCGATCAGCGCGGTCGCCCCATGGGCCATCACCCCGCTGCTGATGCTCGGCGGCTTGTTCCTGTGCTTCGAGGGTGCTGAAAAAATAGTGCATGCCTTGGCCGCGAGATCGCCCGATGACGAAGCCCATCATCGCGAACTGGTTCAGGCGGTGGCCGACCCGCAACTGGACCTGGTCGCGTTTGAAAAAGACAAGATCAGCGGGGCGGTGCGAACCGACTTCATCCTGTCGGCCGAGATCATCGTCATCACGCTGGGCACGGTCGCAGCGATGGGCTTTGGCCAGCAGGTGGCGGTGCTGGTCGGGATTTCGCTTTTGATGACGGTGGGCGTCTACGGCCTGGTCGCTGGTATCGTGAAGCTTGACGACGCCGGCCTGTACCTCTGCAGTCGGGCCGCACGCTGGCAGCAGTCGCTGGGGCGTGGCATCCTGCTCGCGGCGCCCTGGCTGATGAAGTCCCTGTCTGTGCTGGGAACCGCAGCCATGTTTCTCGTCGGTGGCGGCATTCTGGTGCACGGCGTGCCGGTGCTGGGTCATGCGCTGGAAGCCTTTGCCGCGCCCCTGGGCTGGCTTGGGCCGGTGCTGACGAACCTGGGCAACGCCGTCGCCGGGCTCGTGGCCGGGCTGGCGGTGGTCGCCGCATTTCGGCTTGTCGGCCGAATCCGTGCCGGACTCGCAACGGCGCCGCACTGACGCGAACGGTACGCCGCACAAATGTGGGGCGCCCCGGCGGCTCATAAAGAGGCGGGTTGCGCCCGCGCCCGGCTTGCTTCATCATCGGGCGACGCGGCAGTCTACCGATTGCCGATGCAACGCCGGCGATGCCAGCGTCGGACTCTGAACGAGCCCGGCCTTGCGACATGGCAGGCGCAGGGACGCCATGGACGGAATATTCATCAGTTATCGACGCGATGATTCGGCGGGTTACGCCGGCCGCCTGTACGACCGATTGGCGGGCCACTTCGGGCCGCAGCGCGTGTTCATGGATGTCGAGGGCATCGCACCCGGCCTCGACTTTGTCGAAGCGATCGAGCAGGCCGTCGCATCGTGCCAGGTCCTGATCGTCATGATCGGCGACGAATGGAGCACGGGCAAGGATGCTGCCGGCCGCCGCCGGCTCGACGATCCGCATGATTTCATACGGCTGGAAACCGGCACCGCGCTCAAACGCAATATCCGGGTCGTTCCGGTGTTGGTGGGCGGCGCCGTGATGCCGCGCGCGGACGAGTTGCCCGACGATGTGAAGGCGCTGACGCGGCGTCAGGCGATCGAGATCAATCACAAGCAATGGGACGCGTCATCCGGCGAGTTGATCAAGGCATTGGAAGGCATTCTCATGGTGCGTGCGCCTGTCAAGCCAGCAGTCGCCGCCCCCCCGGTCGAACCATCGCCGCCAGCGTCCCCAGCGGTGCCTGCGACTGCAGCGGCGCCCGCGACCGAACCTGCCTGCGTTGAGCCGTCCGCCGCTGGTCAACGAATGGACGCCAGCGCGCAAGCCGCGCCGGGTCACACCAAGGCGATCGTGCTGGCGACAGCCGCCGCCGCCTTGGTCGCCGCCCTGGGGTGGGTGGTCGTGCGCCAGCCGGACGGGTCGACACCGTCTGCATCGCAGGCACCGGCCGGATCTTCACCGGCGATCGAAAGCCGGTCGTCGCCGAAAGTGTCTGAGAAGCCCGCCCAGGAGGACGCAACGGTTGCGATTGCACCTGCATCGGCACCCGCATCCGCACCCACACCGACAGCAACTCCTGCGCGCGTGCCGGAGCCTGTTCCAGCCAGCACACCGCCGACGGCGCCCAAACCGGTGCCGGCGCCGGTCATCCGCGCTTTCACGGCCGAAGCAGCGGCGACCCAGGTGCGCTTGTGCTACCGCGTCAGCCATGCGAACAGCCTGGAGTTGTCGCCCCGACCGGGCGAACTCGCCAGGACCGACCAGGACTGCGTGACGGTGGCGATCGAAGGGCCGGTCATCTTCACGCTCACGGCGCGCAACGAAGGCGAAGTCGTGCGCAAAAGGCTGGCAGCGACGCCGCGCCCCGTTGCCCTGAACCAGCCGACTGCACCCTCGCCGGCCGCCATTCCTGCACCTGCAACGGCACCTGCAACGGCAACGGCAGCCATAACGGCGCCAGCACCAGTACCCGCTCCGAACACCGCGCCTGCGGTTGAGGCAGCGACCGCGATCGCCCCTGCGCCGGCCACGACGCCGCGCAACGCTGCGTCACAAGCCGCCGCACCGCTCGCTCCCGCCACGCCCGTACCGGTACCAGCCGGGGCCACCGCCTTGCCCGTCGCCGGCGAGCGCTGGCTCTACCGGTCGTCGGGAAAATGGCGCACCAGCCCCAAACGGCGGATCGAGGTTGTCGCACGATCCGTCGCCGGCACCGTAGTGACCGACGCACTCAACGTGCTGGAACCTGCCGGCACTGGCGCCGCGGAACTTCGGCGCTCTCGCGGCGACAAACCCGATTTCATCGGCTGGAACGCGATCGGCCCGGAGTTCAGCCCCTACCTCGGGGCGTTTGTCGATCTGCCACGCCAGGCGTCCATGAGCGGCCTGCCGACACCGGACTTCGATCCCCAGTGGACTGGCTGGCAATCACAGGTCACGGTGCTGGGCCGCGAGACCGTCCAGGTGCCGGCCGGCACATTCGACGCGATCAAGGTCGAGGTCTGGAGCAACCGCAGGCCGACCGGCACGTTGGCCCAGGCGCAATTGGAGCCGGTGCGGGTGCACTACCTGATCTGGTACGCAGCCCCGACCAAGCGCTATGTCCGGATGCAGCGTCGCATCACCAGCGCGGGTCACAACGAGTCCGAAAAGGACGTGTTCGAGCTGGTGTCGCATCAACGGCCGTGACCCCCTGACACAGGTCCATCGGCGCAGCGACGGTACCGATGACGCAAGCCGGGCCAAGACGGCGTTGCACGGCGGGTAATCGCTGCTCAGCGTTGCCGGCGCGGCCTGGGAGCTTCCTGCAGCGACCCGGGTCTGTGGCGTTGGCACAAGAGTCCGACCTGCGCACGCAGCCTGTGTTGCACCGCAATCGCCGAGATGGTTTGGCCTCTGGCGCCATTGCCCGACCCGACGCAGGAAGCCTGCGCGGGGGCCATACGCCGCTGTGATCATGCCCGCCCGGCCCGGCGTAACCTGGGCGGCGCGCGCGCCAACACCGGTGTGACCCTTCGTATTCCCTAGGTCCGATTGACCGCAATTCCACGCATAATCCCGGCTTCCGAGACGGCGGCTCCCACATGGGCCCGGCGCGCGACGATGCAAGGTGAACATAGGTGCCCGTGGCGGCAAACGCCGCCCGATCGTGACGAGAACAGGATCACAATTGACAGAGTTGCTAGATACCACCCTGCCAGTACTGCAGGTCAACAAGCTGACCACGCGATTCAGCACCCGCACCGGCGACGTGTTTGCGATCAATGGTGTGAGCTTTGACCTAAAACCCGGGGAATTGCTGGGGGTGGTGGGGGAAAGCGGCTCCGGCAAGTCAGTCACGATGATGTCACTGCTGGGTTTGTTGCCCAGCCCGCCGGCGAATGTGCACGCACAGTCAGTGCAATTCGACGGCCTTGACCTCACACGGTGTGCTCCGGAACAGCTGCGCCAGATCCGCGGCGGCCGCATCGGCTTCATCTTCCAGGACCCAATGACCTCGCTGAACCCGGTGTTCACCGTGGGTTTCCAGATCATGGAGCCGCTGCGCGAACACATGGGACTGGACAAGCAGGCGGCGTCCAAACGAGCCCGGGAGTTGCTGGAACTGGTCGGCATTCCTGACGCAGCGCGCCGCCTGGACGACTACCCACACCAGTTTTCGGGCGGCATGCGCCAGCGGGTAATGATCGCCATCGCATTGGCCTGCGATCCCAAGGTGCTGATCGCCGACGAGCCCACGACTGCGCTGGACGTGACGATCCAGGCGCAGATCCTGGAGTTGGTACGGGAATTGCGTCACCGGCTGGGCATGGCCATCATCTGGATCACCCACGACCTTGGCGTCATCGCCGGCATCGCCGACCGCGCCATGGTGATGTATGGCGGGCAGATTGTGGAGATGGCGCCGATCAAGGAGTTGTTCGAAAAACCGGCCCACCCTTATACCCGGGCCCTGCTCAAAACCATGCCACGCTTGCGTGGCGAACGCGCGGCGCAACTCGAAGTCATCGAAGGCCAGCCCCCGATCCTGAAAGCTGCGCCGACGGCGTGCGCGTTTCGCTCGCGTTGCTCGGTGGCGATGGAGCGTTGCGGACGCGAGAATCCGATCCGGCTGACGATTGGCGCCGGGCACGACGTGGCCTGCTTCTGGGATTTTGCTACGGGCAAGGAACGCCATGCTTGATGCGGTGCTGAACCCGAAGGCCGCCGGCTTCGCGGCGCAGGCTGCATCCATGGCGCCGCCCCTGGTGCAGGTGCAAGGTCTGAAAATGCATTTTCCGATCTACACCGGACTGCTGCGGCGCCAGACCGGTCAGGTCAAGGCGGTCGACGGCGTCAGTTTCGAAATTCCGGCTGGGGAAACCCTGGGCCTGGTCGGCGAATCGGGCTGCGGCAAATCCACCGTGGCGCGGGCGCTGCTGCGCCTGTATGAACCGACGGCCGGCAAGGTCGTCATCGATTCCAAGGACGTGACGGCGGCGGGCACCGAAGAACTGCGCAAGATGCGCCCCACCATGCAAATGGTTTTCCAGGACCCGCAGGCAAGCCTGAATCCACGCATGACGGTGGCCTCCATCATCGGCGAGCCGCTAATCGAGCACACCCGCCAATCCAAGGCCGAGCAACGCGAGCGCATCTACGAGCTGCTCGACCAGGTCGGTTTGAACCGCAATTTTGCCAACCGTTATCCACATGAGTTTTCCGGTGGCCAGCGCCAGCGCATCGGTATTGCAAGGGCTCTGGCCCTGAACCCCAAGTTCATCGTCTGCGACGAGCCAATCGCAGCGCTGGACGTGTCGATCCAGGCACAGGTCGTCAACCTGCTGGAGAACCTGCAGCAAAGCCACGGCCTGACCTATCTTTTTATCAGCCATGACCTGTCGATGGTGCGCCATATCGCGACCCGGGTCGCGGTGATGTACCTGGGTCGCATCGTCGAGCTGACCGATCGGGACGCGTTGTACGCGGACCCGAAACATCCCTACTCGCAGGCCCTGCTGTCGGCCGTGCCAGAGCCCGATCCGACCACCGAAGCCACCCGCCAGCGCATCGTGCTCACGGGTGACGTGCCCTCGCCCGCCAATCCGCCCAAGGGCTGCTCGTTCTGCACGCGTTGCCCGCAGGTCATGGCACAGTGCAAGGTCGATGCGCCTGCCCTGGTCGAGGTCGAGCCCGGCCGACTGGTCGCCTGTCATCTGTATTCCAGCAACAATCGGACCGCTGGATCAACAGTGGCACACTGAGTTCTCACCGCACCGCAACCACTTCACGCAACAAGGAGATCATCTTGAAAATCCGATATTCCCTCATCGCACTGGGAGCGCTCGTCGCGATATCCCAGACGGCGCTGGCCCAGCGTGGCTCCAGCGGCAACGTCAACATCATCTATTGGCAGGCGCCATCGATCCTGAACCCGTACCTGTCGGGCGGAACCAAGGATCTGGAGAGCTCCTCGCTCATTCTGGAACCCCTGGTCCGGTTCAATGAGAAGGGCGAGATGCTACCGGCCCTGGCCGAGCAGGTGCCGACCGTTGCCAACGGCGGCTTCGCGGCCGATTTCAAGACCATCACCTACAAGCTGAAAAAAGGCGTCAAGTGGTCCGACGGCACGCCCTTCACGGCGCAGGACGTGATTTTCACGTACGAGTACTGCACCGGAATCAAGGGTTGCGCCAAGGCCAACGTTTTCACCTCGGTTGACAAGATCGTGGCGCCGGACGACAGCACGGTGCGCATTACCTTCAAGGCGGCCAAGCCCTATCCCTACGACGTATTCGGCGGAGCGACGACGGCCATCATTCAGAAGGCCCAATTCAAGGACTGCCTGGGCGACAAGGCGCCAAGCTGCACCAAGCAGAACTTCGGCCCGATCGGCACCGGCGCCTTCATGGTCAAGGAATTCCGTCCCAACGACGTGATCCAGATGGTCGCCAACCCCAATTACCGCGATCCCGCCAAACCGGCCTTTGCCACCCTCACCTTCAAGGGTGGTGGTGACGCCGCAGCAGCGGCGCGGGCGGTGATGGAGACTGGCGAATACGACTATGCCTGGAATCTGCAACTGGCTCCCGACGTGCTGGCCAAGATGGCCAAGGGTGGCAAGGGCAAGACCGTGGCGGCCTTTGGCACCCTGGTCGAGCGCATCGAGATGAACCTGACCGACCCCTCGGCCAAACTCGGCGACGCGCGCGGCACGACCAAGCATCCGCATCCATTCCTGACCGATATCCGCGTGCGCAAGGCCCTGTCGATGTCCATTGACCGCGCCCTGCTGGTGGAAATCGGCTACGGCCCGGCTGGTCGCCCGACCTGCAACCTGGTCCCTGCGCCTGCGGCGTTTGCATCCAGCAATACGGATTGCATCAAGCAGGACATGGCCGGTGCCAAGGCCCTGCTCGACCAGGCCGGCTGGAAGATGGGATCCGACGGTGTGCGCGCCAAGGACGGCATGAAACTGGAGATCCTGTACCAGACCTCCACCAATGCGGTGCGCCAGAACTTCCAGGCGCTGGTCAAGCAGTGGTGGAACGAACTGGGCGTCAAGGTCGAGTTGCGCAACATCTCGGCTTCGGTGTTTTTTGGCGGTGACGCGGGTTCTCCCGACACGTTCCAGAAGTTCTTTGCCGACGTCGAAATGTATGCCAACAACTTCGACGGCACCGACCCGGAGAGCTACCTCGGCGAGCATGTCTGCGACAAGATCCCGCGCCCCGAGACCCAGTGGCAAGGCACCAACATGAATCGTTACTGCAATCCGGAGTACGACAAGCTGGTGAAGGAACTCAGCGCCACGGCCGGCGTGGAAAAGCGCGGTGTGATCGCCAAGAGGCTCAACGAGATGCTGACCAAGGACAGCTATGTGGTGGTGCCGCTGGTTGATCGCGGCCGCATCTCGGCGCATGCCAACAGCCTCGGTGGTGTGATCCTGAACACCTGGGACAGCGAGTTGTGGAACGCCGCTGACTGGTACCGCATCAAGTAGGACCGATCCCGGCCGGGGCGGCTGACGGGTTTCGCGCCCGCCCGCCGCCCGGCTGCCAGCCTGATTACTCTCTGGTCCGTGCCGATGCGCGCGGGCCTATACGAAGCACCTGCGCATGTTTACCTACACGCTTCGCCGGTTGTTGACTGCCATCCCGACCGTGCTGATCATCAGCCTGTTCATCTTCATGTTGCTGGAACTGGCGCCTGGCGACCCGATGTCCGATGTGCCCTTGACCGTTCCGCCGGAAGTCAAGGCCAAGATGCGTGAAGCCTTGGGACTGGACCAACCCTCCTGGGTGCGCTATTTGTTGTGGCTGAAGCAATTTTTCTGGGTCGAACCGCTGCACCTGTTCGACTACTGGTTCGGCACCGCCTATGGCGCCGACCTGCAACGGGTGCTGTCGTGGCAGACCCGCAGCCCGGTCTCCGAATTGATCATCCAGCGACTGCCGCAAACCCTGTGGGTGGTCGGCATGGGCTACCTGGTCGGTGTCTCGCTGGCCGTTCCCATTGGGGTCTTGTCAGCCTACCGGCAGTACAGCATTTTCGACCAGGTCGGCACCTTTATTTCGATGATCGGCTTCTCGGTTCCGACCTTCTTCACCGGTGTGCTGCTGATCGTGGTCTTCTCGGTGCACCTGAACTGGCTGCCATCGATCTACGACACCACCCTGATCGTCAATTCCTGGCCCACGTTCTGGCTGCAGGTGAAGCAGATGATGATGCCAGTGGCGGTGCTGGCGCTGTTCAACGCGGCCCAGATCAGCCGCTACATGCGCGCCTCGATGCTCGACAACCTGCAACAGGACTATGTGCGTACCGCACGCGCCAAGGGCATGCGCGAGCGTGTCGTGGTGCTGGTGCACGTGCTGCGCAATTCGATGATCCCGGTTGTGACGGTGATCGCGCTGGGTGTGCCATCGATATTTGCCGGCGCCATCATCACCGAGCAGGTGTTCAAGGTCAACGGACTGGGCCAGTTGCTGATCAACGCCATCCAGGTCAACGACCTGCCGATGGTGCAGACCCTGACCTTCATCTTCGCAGTGCTGATCGTTGCCTTCAACCTCATTGCCGACGTGCTTTACGGCATCCTCGACCCCAGGATCCGTTATGACTGAAATCACGGCAAAACCCTCTGGCGTCGACCAGGCCGATCGCCCGCCGCGCAGCCAATGGTTCGACGTCTGGGACCAGTTCAAGACCCACAAGGGCGCGTTGCTCGGCGCGGCGGTGTTTGCGTCGATCCTGCTGTTCGTGCTGGTCGGCCCACTGCTGTGGACGGTCGACCCCGGCTATGCCAATCTGCGCATGCGCAACCACGCGCCGAGCCTGCAGTTCCCCTTTGGCACCGACGAACTCGGGCGCGACCTGTTCGCCCGCATGATGGCCGGCGGCAAGGTCTCCATCGCGGTCGGCATGACCGCCATGTCGATCGCGGTGCTGCTGGGCACCCTGATCGGCGTATCGGCCGGGTTCTTTCGCCGGCTCGACGGCATCCTGATGCGGCTGACCGACCTGTTCCTGGCGCTGCCGTTGCTGCCGTTGCTGCTGGTCATGGTGATGCTGTTTCGCGAGCCCCTGTCGGCCGCCATGGGACCGGAGGCAGGCATCTTCCTGCTGATGGTGATCTCGATCGGCGCCACCTCGTGGATGCAGACGGCCCGTATCGTGCGCAGCGAGGTACTGGCGCTCAAGGAGCGCGAATTCGTGCTGGCCGCGCGCTCCATCGGCGCGCCGCCGGTACGCATGATCCTGCGTCACATATTGCCCAATACGCTGAGTCCGATCATGGTCGCGGCCGCACTGGGCATCGCCGGCGCGATCATCGTGGAAAGCGCGTTGTCGTTCCTGGGCCTGGGCTTCCCGCCGGACTTTCCGACCTGGGGCCGGCTGCTGTTCGACGCGGTCGACCAGTTGCAGCTATACCCGAACCGGGTGATGCTGCCCGGTATCGCCATCTCGCTGACCGTGTTGTCGGTGAACTACATCGGCGACGGGCTGCGCGACGCGCTGGATCCGCGGATTCGCGGACGCTAGCGCCCCGCATAACCGCTTCCCCGACCGGCGCAGGGCACGCAGGTCCCGGTAGCCGCTGCGTGTTGCCGCAACTGCGCAAGTGCCGAGCCGGGATCAGGCCAGGTCGTACTATATCGGCGCACAGCGTCTGCTTGAACTCCGTCTCCCGGGGCATTGCGCCTTGCACCGTCAGCACCTACTGCCAGGCTCGTGGTCCGAAGGCGATGCGATACGTACACGCCGCAGCGCAGGAGCGGCGGCGCTCGTAGCGCACCGTGCCCGCAGCGGCCACGCAGCCCGAGCTGATCACCCCGGTGCTACAGGTGGTGCAGCGCGTGCTCACGGGCCATCTGCTGGACAACGCATCGCCATATTGCTACCATGCAATATATGAAGGCCGTGCTTCTAGCGCATACCAAGGAGGTTCGCGACGACGGGTCCATTGTGGAGGTGGTCATCTGGGAACTTCCCGAACCATTGCCGCCGAGCGCCCACCGCTTCAAATACCGGCTTTTTTATGGCGCAACCGGTGGCGAACGGGTACGGTACGACAACGAACGTGGCAAAGGTGACCATCGGCACTGTGGAGGTCGGGAAGATCAATACGTCTTCTCTTCCATCGATCAATTGCTCGATGACTTCGAGCGCGACATTCAGGACTGGAGTACCCCATGAAGGCAATCATTGAAGTCGCCAAGGCGGGCTCGGCGGTACGGGCAGCGCGACAGCAGTTGGCGGCGTACCGTGGCGACAAGTCGCCCGACTTTCGCCTGAGCTTCGAATCTGCGCGCTCGCTTTTTGCCGACCTGACCCCGGCACGCGTCGATCTGCTCGACACACTTCGGCGTGTGGGCCCGTGCAGCGTCTATGCGCTTGCCAAGGCGGCTGCGCGGAACTACTCAAATGTCCATACGGACATCGCCCGCCTTGAAGTGCTCGGGCTCGTTGAACGCAACGAAGAGGGTGCTGTGTCTGTTCCGTACGAATCAGTGGAAATCCTCGTGCCGCTTGCCCAGGCCGCATAAGGGGCGCAAAACGCAATGGCTGCCCCCGATCAGAAACCGCGGCCAGGTTGCGGCCCAGGACGAACGCCGCGGTCCCCCAGCAATTTCCGGCTGCGCATCCATTGGTGCCACGCCTACTCTACGCCGATGCGGCCTCCGAGGCACTTTCTCACGCGGGGGTAGCTTGTCTGGGAACGCAGCGGCGAAGGCTCTGCTAGCTAGAATCGCGGCACCCCCGTACGTGGCACGACGCCACAGCGCGCGCAAGAGCGCATGTGGATGCGCGCCACGGAGACGAAGCTGCACGCAGCTGTACCCGAACCGGGTCATGCTGCCCGTTATCGCGATCTCGCTGACCGTGTTGTAGGTTTAGCGCCAAAGAAGGCCGGCCCGTCGTTCAGATTGGCAATGGTTCCGTCGACTGCAATTGCGATTGCCCAATCGCATATGCGTTATTGCAAGACCTGACACTGAAATTCCGTACTGTGTCGGCGCACAGCGTCTGCTTGAACTCCGTTTCCCGGGGCATTGCGCCTTGCACCGTCAGCACCTTCTGCCAGGCTCGTGGTCCGAAGGCGATGCGATACGTACTCGCCGCGCCCTATCACGGAGTTCATCCGGTCGACCGACCAATCCCGCGCTGTTTGATCAAGGCCTGGACGATGCGCGCCTGTTGCGCATCCTTGCTGCTCTTTCGCGGGTCCCGGCTGGCAGACCTGGACAACTCCTGCTTGATCTTGACGAAGCTACCCGGTGCCATGGTCACGAGCCGCGCCATTGATCCATCGATGGATACGATCATCTGCGAGAACCTGGCAGCTCCCAGCATTCTGTCCCCGCTGGGAACCTGCACTGCCCATAGGTCATCTTCCCGATGGCTCATGCGCATCGGGTGGGGGTCACCCCGACGCACCGCGCGTCGAATGATGTCGACTTCGAATCCCCTGTCATTCACCGCCGTCTGTTTCTGATCCTCCCTGATCTGAAAAGTCTTGTCAGCCCTGCGCAGCACCTGCAACAGTGACACATCGTCCGCAACCAATCGGGAAAAAAATGCCAGATGGTTACGGGTGTCGAACAACATGTCGACATCTTGCGTCGCGAGGGCCTCCGGCATGATGCGAACGCCCGCAGCAGCCTCGTAGGCGTACAGGGCATGGGTTCCCACCACCATGAAGTGCTCGGAAACACCTTGCGACTGCAGGGCGTCCAGAATTCTGACCAGCAGATTGGGAGCGCGCCCGACGCGTAAGGCGAGGTTCAAGCGCCGGTGCCGCTCGACGGCGGCCGCCAGACTCCTGGAACGCGCCTGCAAGGAGGACTTGCGCTCGGTGAATCGGCGATGGATCTCCTGCGTCTCGGTGGTTCTGGCGCCGAGAGATTGCTGCCTGGCGCCGGTCGTGGCGCGAATCAGATAGTCCTGACCCTTGACAGTGCGCCAGAACATCGAACCGCGTACCTCGGCGGCATTGCGCTGTGCCTCTTCGAACGCGCGAAACGCAGCCTCCGCGTCAATGAACTGGCGCAGTTGGTCTTCGATCAAAGGAACAAATTCCATGTTTCACAAGGATATCTGGATTCTCCAATTTCTTGTGAAACTTTCGATGCGCAACACGGATTTTCAGAGGGCCAGCCATCGCGGTCTCGCTGGCCGTGTTGTCGGTGAACTATTGCGACGGGCTGCGCAACGCGCTGGCTCCGCGGACTCGCGGACGCTAGCGACCCGCATGGCCGCGCACCCGACTGGCGCGCGGCACGCAGGGGCCGCCAGCCACTGCGTGTTGCCGCTCACGCGCAAGTGCCGGGCCGGGATCACTCCAGGTCGTAGCGATCGAGGTTCATCACCTTGTTCCAGGCGGCCACGAAATCATGCGCGAAGGCCTGCTGGGCGTCACTGGACGCATAGACCTCGGCCAGGGCCCGCAACTGGGAATTCGAACCGAAAACAAGATCCACGACCGTGCCCGTCCATTGCGGCGTGCCGGTCGCCCGATCCCGCCCTTCCAGCACGCCAACCGATGTGGCGGACCGTTGCCACTGGGTATTCATGTCCAGCAGGTTGACGAAGAAATCGTTGCTCAGTGTTTCGGGCCGCTGGGTCCATACGCCGTGCGGGCACTGCCCGACGTTGGCATTGAGTACGCGCATGCCCCCGATCAGGACCGTCATCTCGGGCGCGCTCAGGTTCAGCAGATTGGCCCGGTCCACCAGCAGTCCGGCGGCCGACTCCTCGCGTCCCTTGCGGATGTAATTGCGGAAACCGTCGGCGCTCGGCTCCAACGGCGCAAATGCGTCAACGTCAGTCTGTTCTTGCGATGCGTCGGTGCGCCCAGGCGAAAACGGAACCTGTATCGGCGTGCCGGCCCGCTGCGCCGCGGCCTCGACAGCTGCGCAGCCGCCCAGCACGATCAGGTCCGCCAGCGACACCTTCTTGCCGCCGGACTGGGCGCGGTTGAAATCCTGCTGCACCTGTTCCAGGGTCTGCAGCACCGTGGCCAGTTCAGCCGGCTGGTTGACCTCCCAATCCTTTTGCGGCCCCAGGCGGATACGCGCACCATTGGCACCTCCGCGCTTGTCGCTGCCGCGGAAGGTGGCCGCCGAAGCCCAGGCGGTGGTGACCAATTGCGCGATGGACAAACCCGATGCCAGCACCCTGGCCTTGAGCGCGGCGACGTCCTGCGCGCCGATCAGGGGATGGTCCAGCGCAGGGACCGGGTCCTGCCACAACAGTTCCTCGTTGGGAACGAGCGGGCCCAGGTAACGTGCCACCGGCCCCATGTCGCGGTGCGTCAACTTGTACCAGGCGCGGGCAAACGCATCCGCGAATTCCTGCGGGTTCTGGTGGAAGTGGCGCGCGATCTTCTCGTAGGCGGGGTCCATCCGCAGCGCGAGGTCGGCCGTTGACATCATCGGCGCATGCCGCTTTGACGGATCGTGCGCGTCGGGCACCGTGCCCGCGGCCGATGGGTCCTTGGGCGTCCACTGCTGGGCACCGGCCGGGCTCCTGATCAGCTCCCACTCGTACTGGAACAGGATGTCGAAATAGTCGTTGTCCCAGCGAATGGGGTTGGTGGTCCAGGCGCCTTCGAGACCGCTGCTGATCGTATCGACCCCCTTGCCGCTCTCAAAGGTGTTGTTCCAGCCAAATCCCTGCTCCGCGAGGTCTGCGCCCTCGGGTTCGGCACCGACATACTTGCCCGGATCCGCCGCGCCATGGGTCTTGCCGAAGGTATGCCCGCCGGCCACCAGCGCGACTGTCTCTTGGTCATCCATCGCCATGCGGGCAAAGGTTTCGCGAATGTCGCGCGCCGAGGCGACCGGGTCCGGCTTGCCGTTGGGTCCTTGCGGATTCACATAGATCAAGCCCATCTGAACGGCGCCCAGCGGATTCTCAAGATCGCGATCGCCGCTGTAACGCTTGTCGCCCAGCCACTCGGCCTCCGGCCCCCAGTAAATTGCTTCATCGGGCTCCCAGAGGTCTTCGCGGCCACCGGCAAAGCCGAAAGTCTTGAAACCCATCGACTCCAGCGAGACATTGCCCACCAGGACCATCAGGTCGGCCCACGAGATCTTGCGGCCGTACTTCTGCTTGATGGGCCAAAGCAAGCGGCGTGCCTTGTCCAGGTTGACGTTGTCCGGCCAGCTGTTGAGAGGGGCGAAACGCTGCGTTCCGGCCCCAGCGCCGCCGCGCCCATCGGCAATGCGGTAGGTGCCGGCGCTGTGCCAGGCCAAGCGGATGAAGAGCGGGCCATAGTGGCCATAATCCGCGGGCCACCAGTCCTGTGAATCGGTCATCAGTGCATGCAGGTCGCTGACCACGGCGTGCAGGTCCAGGCGGTTGAACTCCCTGGCGTACTTGAAGCCCTCGCCCATCGGATTGGACCGTGGCGAATGCTGGTGCAGGATCTGCAGGTTCAGCCGGTTGGGCCACCAGTTGCCATTGGTCGTGGCACCGGCCAGGCCGTTTGTGCCGGAGCCACCCATGAACGGGCACTTCGATTCGTCTGCCATGTTTCTCTCCTTTGCGATTGACGGCCCAACGAAGTCTAGATTGCAGACGCCGCTCTGGCCAATGGGTTTTACCAATGTCGCTCATAGGGCAGCGTCGGCACGCGACCATCTGTGGTTGGTGCAGATCGCCTCGCCGGGCGCATTCGACCGCCTGCGCAATCGCGCACCCCTACCGCAAGCTCGACGGCAACAATTGGGCCGCGTTGGCATTGCGACGTGATCAGGCAAGTCAGGTCCAGGCGCCACCCAGATCGCGGGTTGCTTGTGTGTCACGCAACCGACGCCCAACTGCCACGATCCCGTCATGGGCTCGGGCCACACTGAAGCCGTGTCTGCACCATGGGGACGTCGCCCCGCCTCGACCAGAACAGGACTCCCACCATGAATACAAACAACCGGCCCGTCCGCGTCCCCAGCCTGCTGCTGCCGCTGCGCGCGGGTGCGCCTCCACCCGCTTTGCGGCCGACACCGTTCGCCGCCAGTGCGGTCACCGCCGAATCCATCCAGGTTTCATGGGCCTGCCACCAGGACGAGGTGCGCGCGGCGCAGCGACTGCGCTACGACGTGTTCGCACGCGAGATGGGCGCGCGGCTGAACACCCGGTTGGACGGCCACGACATCGACATCTTCGATGACTTTTGCGAACACCTGCTGGTGCGCGACGCGCACACCGGCGAAGTGCTGGGAACCTACCGGGTGCTTACACCGGCCCAGGCGCGCCGCATCGGCAGCACTTATAGCGACACCGAATTCGACCTGACCCGGCTGCGCAGCCTGCGTGACAGCATGGTCGAGGTCGGGCGCAGCTGTGTGCACCGCGACCACCGGCAGGGAAAGGTCATCATGGCATTGTGGGGTGCGCTGGCCGCCTTCATGGTGGACAACGCACTCGACACCATGATCGGCTGCGCCAGTATCCCGATGCAGCACGATGCCGCCAACGGCATTGGCGGCGGCGGTCACGCGGCCGCCAGCATCTGGAACCAGTTGCGCCAGCGCCACCTGGCGTCTGTCGCCTGGCAGGTCCGCCCGCGCTTGCCGCTGCCAGTGGACGATCTGGACGGTGACCTGGATGTGCTGCCACCGGCGCTGATCCGGGCCTACCTGCGGCTGGGCGCGAAAGTGCTGGGCCCGCCGGCCTGGGATCCGGATTTCAACACCGCTGACCTGCCGATGATGTTGCGTATCGCGGATCTTCCGGCGCGTTACCGCAATCACTTCCTGGGCGCCTGAGGGCCATGGCATTCGACGCGCTTGGGGGCTGGCTCGACCGGGCAGCCCATGCACCGTCGGGCGACTCGAGCGCCAGGCGCCCGCCCTATAGGGCGGTGTTCATTTCCGACCTGCATCTGGGCACGCCCGGCTGCCAGGCTGATGCGCTGCTGGAATTTCTCAGAGACCATCCAAGCGAATACCTGTACCTGGTTGGCGACATCGTCGACGGATGGCAACTACGTAGAAGATGGTACTGGCCACAGTCGCACAACGACGTCGTGCAAAAAATCATGCGCAAGGCTCGCAAGGGCTGCCGCGTGACCATGATCCCCGGCAACCACGACATGTTTGCACGCCAGTTCGCTGGTCAGCATTTCGGTGGCATTGCCGTGGCCAACGAGGCGGTGCATGTCACCGCCAACGGCCAGCGGCTGTGGGTGGTCCACGGCGACGCCTTCGACGCGGTGGTGCAGTGCGCACGCTGGCTGGCTGTGGTGGGCGACAACCTGTATGGCATCACGCTGCGGCTCAACCGCCACCTGAACCGCTGGCGTGGACACTTCGGCCTGCCCTATTGGTCCCTGTCGGCCTACCTCAAACACAAGGTCAAGAAAGCCCTGAACTACGTGACCGACTTCGAGAACGCGGTCGCCAGCGAAGCGCGCCGGCGTGGCCATGACGGCGTCGTCTGCGGCCATATCCACCGCGCCGAGATGCGTACCATCGACGGCACGCTGTACTGCAACGACGGCGATTGGGTCGAAAGCCGCACCGCGCTGATCGAGCATCCCGACGGGCGCCTGGAGTTGCGACACTGGCAGAGCAGCCCGGCAGCGGGCTTGAGCGTGGTACCTGCAAGCCTGGCCGCGTGAGGATCGCGCTGGTCCCCAACGCCAGGAAACCGCAGGGACTGTCACAACACTGTCATCATTGCGCTAAATACTTGTCAAATTATTAAGCGTATGCCATGAGTTCCCAGGACAAAGCCCCCGCAAACCCGCACCGGATTCCTTTCCTGGACCGTGACAACAGCATCCTGGCGTTCAACGAGCGGGTGCTGGACTGGGCTCATCGACCCGACGTACCGCTGCTCGAGCGGCTACGTTACCTGTGCATCGTGTCGTCCAACCTGGACGAATTCTTCGAAGTACGGATGGCGGCGCATCTGCAGGCCTTTCAGAACGGGGTGCCCAACGGCTTGGCCAGCATGCAGTCGTTCGAGGCGTTGGCGCAGGCCTCGCATACGCTGGTGGATCGCCAGTACGCCTTGTACAACGATGCCTTCATGCCGGCATTCGGGCGTGAGGGCATCGAAATCATCGGCTTTGGCGACCGCAACCCGGCGCAGACGAAGTGGGTGCATGGGTACTTCGAGCGCGAGGTGCGCCCGCTGCTGATTCCGGTCGGACTCGATCCCGCCCATCCGTTTCCGCAGGTGGCCAACAAGACGCTCAACTTCATCGTCCGGCTTGGCGGCAAGGACGCGTTCGGGCGCGAGAACGAGATCGCCATTGTCAAGGTGCCCCGGGTGCTGCCGCGCCTGATCCGCATGCCGGCCAAGGTGTCCGGCGGCAAGGCGGCACTGGTCTCGCTGTCGAGCATCATCCGGGCCCATCTGCACAGCCTGTTCCCAGGCCGCCAGGTGGGCCAGTTCTCACAGTTCCGGGTGACCCGGCATTCGGACCTCGCGGTGGACGAGGACGACGTGCGCAACCTGCGCACCGCGATGCGCATCGGGCTGCAGCAGCGCCACTATGGCCAGGCGGTGCGGCTGGAGGTCGCGTCCGGTTGCTCCGACTACCTGGCCGATTTCCTGTTGCGCCAATTCAACCTGCCGGACCAGTCGCTGTACCGGGTCCATGGCCCGGTCAACCTGGTGCGGCTGCAGCAGCTGATCGACCTGGTGGACGGGGCGCATCTGCAATTCGCGCCGTTCGTTGCGGCCAATGCACAACAACTGCAACGCAACGAGTCCCTGTTCGAGCGCCTGCGCAAGGGCGACGTGCTGCTGCACCATCCCTACGAAGGTTTCGCGCTGGTCGCCGCGTTCCTGCGCGAGGCGGTGCACGACCCCGACGTACTGGCGATCAAACAGACCATCTACCGCACCGGCCCGGACCCGGAACTGATGGACCTGTTGTGCGAGGCGGTGCGCCGCGGCAAGGAGGTCACGGCGGTGGTGGAGCTCAAGGCGCGCTTTGACGAGGAAACCAATATCAACTGGGCCGAACGCCTGGAGTCGATCGGTGCCCAGGTGGTGTATGGCGTGGTCGGGCTCAAGACCCATGGCAAGATGCTGTTGATCACGCGGCGCGAGTCCGGCGCCCTTGTGCGGTATGTGCACCTGTCGACCGGGAACTACAACGTGCGCACGGCGCGGCTGTACACCGATATCGGCCACATGAGCGCCGACCCGGCCCTGACATCGGACATCGAGCATGTGTTTTTGCACCTGGCCAGCCAGAGCAAGTTGCCGCGCCTGAACAAGGTCTGGATGGCACCGTTTCATCTGCAACGCCGGTTCATCGAGCGTATTGACGCGGTGGGCGCCGCGGCCGAACGTGGAGTAGACGCGCGCATCGTGCTCAAGATGAACGCGCTGACCGACGAGGCAATGATGGTCGCGCTGGCGCGCGCCGGCCGGCGCGGGGCGCGCATCGACCTGATCGTGCGTGGCGCATGCTTGCTGCCGCCCGCGCTGGCTGGCCTGACAGACAACATCCATGTGCGCTCGATCATCGGCCGATTCCTCGAGCATTCCCGGGTGTTCTATTTCCGGATCGGCGAGCACGATCAGCTGTACCTATCGAGTGCGGACTGGATGAACCGCAACATGACGCGCCGCATTGAATTGGCCTGGCCAATCGAGGATCCGGTCTTGCGCCAGCGCATCATCGACGAATGCCTGGTGGCCAGCCTGCATGACCACCGCGATGCTTGGCTTCTGTCCGCCGACGGCAGCTACCAGCGCGCCCAACCCAACGCAGCGGGCCAGAGCCCCGGCATGCAGGACGCGCTGATGCTCCGCTACGGCGCCACCACGCACAAGGAGATCGAATGGACCTGATTTTGTGGCGCCATGCCGATGCTGAAGATGGCGACGACACCGCGGATGACGCGAACCGGGTCCTGACCCCGCGCGGCGTCAAGCAGGCCGCCCGGGTGGCTGGCTGGCTCGACCGGCAGTTGCCCGAAGGCACCCGCATCCTGACCAGCCCGGCGCGGCGCTGCGAGCAGACGGCGCTTGCGCTGGGACGCAAGTACAAGGTCCGCGCGGAGCTGGGAGCGAACGCCACTGTCGCGCAATTGCTGGAGGCGGCGCAGTGGCCGCATTCCAAAAATGCGGTATTGATCATCGGCCACCAGCCGGTGTTGGGTGAAACGATCGCCCAACTGCTGCCATTGCCGCATCCGGCTTGTCCGGTGCGCAAGGGCATGGTCTGGTGGTTGCGCACCCGGGAACGCGACGGCCAGCAGCAGACCGTCGTGACCGCGGTGCAGTCGCCCGAAACCCTGTAGCGTCCGCCGCGCCAGGCGGCTTTTTGGCACCCTTGGTGGCGCGCCGTGGCTGCGCCTGGCCGTAGCGGCCATCAGGACCGCGATAATGCAGCGTCCAGGCCCGCCGCCGAACGGTTGGTCTGGCACCGTTCTTGCACGTCGTTTTGTCCCGGCCGCTTGGCTTTCTCAGACCCCCTACCGAGCATCACCATGATCACAAAAATTTTTAGCCGCATCGCGCCGGCACTTCTGCTGGCTGCAGCCAGCAGCCTCGCGCAAGCGCAAACCGCAATCAAGTTCATCCTGGACTGGCGCTTCGAAGGCCCCGCCGCACTCATCTTGGCACCGGCGGCCAAGGGCTATTTCAAGGAAGCCAATCTTGACGTGACGATCGACGCGGGCAATGGTTCGGGCGGCGCCGTCACCCGTGTCGCCGCCGGCACCTACGACATGGGCTTCGCCGACCTGGCTGCGTTGATGGAATTCCATGCCAACAACCCGGATGCGCCCAACAAGCCGGTGGCAGTAATGATGGTCTACAACAACACGCCCGCATCAGTGATGGCGCTCAAGAAATCAGGTATCAGGACGCCGGCCGACCTCAGCGGCAAGAAACTGGGCGCCCCGGTATTCGACGCCGGGCGCCGCGCATTCCCGATCTTCCAGAAGGCCAACGGCGTGTCCAATGTGCAGTGGACCGCCATGGATCCACCACTGCGCGAAACCATGCTGGCCCGTGGCGACGTCGATGCCATCACCGGCTTTACCTTCACCTCGCTGCTGAACCTCGAAGCGCGCGGCGTCAAGGCAGAGGACGTCATCGTGCTGCCATACGCCGACAACGGCGTCAAACTCTATGGCAACGCGATCATCGTCTCGCCCAAGCTGCTCAAGGAGAACCCGGCTGCGGTCAGGGGCTTCCTGAAGGCCTATACCAAGGGCGTGCGCGAGGTGATCGCCAAGCCGGACGCTTCGATCGAATATGTCAAGCAACGCGATGGCATCATCAACATAGCGCTTGAGCAGCGTCGCCTGCGCCTGGCGATCGACACCGTCGTGAACAGTCCCGATGCGCGTGCCGAAGGCTTTGGCCAGGTCAAGGGCCCGCGACTGTCGCTGATGGCCAGCCAGGTGTCGGACGCATTCAATACCAAGACCCGGGTCAACCCCGACGCGATCTGGGACAGCTCCTTCCTGCCCAGTGCAGCCGAACTGAACATCCTGCCGGCGCGCAAATAGATGCAGCCGCAAGGCGCGCCGACGCCGTCGGCGTTCGTCGATTTCCAGGACGTCTGGCTGGCCTACAACCAGGAATTGCTGGACAAGCAGCAGTTCGCGGTCGAGGCAATCAACCTGCAGGTGCGCGAGGGCGAGTTCATCGCCATCGTCGGCCCTTCGGGTTGTGGCAAATCAACTTTCATGAAACTCACGACCGGCCTGCGCATGCCCTCGCGCGGCCGGATCCTGATCGACGGCAAGCCAGTCACCGGGCCACTGAAGATCTCGGGCATGGCATTTCAGGCGCCCTCGCTGCTGCCCTGGCGCACGACGCTGGACAACGTGCTGCTGCCGCTGGAAATCGTCGAACCGTACCGCAGCAACTTCAAACGCGACCGAGCCCAGTACGCCGAACGCGCCCGCAGACTGCTGGACCGGGTCGGCCTGGACGGTTATGCGGACCAGTTTCCGTGGCAGCTCTCCGGCGGCATGCAGCAACGCGTGAGCATCTGTCGCGCGCTGATCCATGAACCGCGCATGCTGCTGCTCGACGAACCCTTCGGTGCGCTCGACGCTTTCACCCGTGAAGAGCTGTGGGCCATCTTGCGCGAACTGTGGCTCGAACAGCGCTTCAACGTGGTGCTGGTGACACACGACCTGCGCGAGTCGGTGTTCCTGGCCGATACGGTCTATGTGATGAGCAAGAGCCCGGGACGCTTCATGGTCCGCAAGGAGATCGACCTACCGCAGGACCGCGACCTGGAAATCACCTACACCAGCGCCTTCAGCGACATCGTGCATGAACTGCGCAGTCACATCGGCGCGATCCGCAAGCCGGTCCGGACGACGGAGAAGGTCCCATGAGCCGCCGGGCCGCGCCCAAGGCGCATACCGCAGCGCGCTGCGCGAAGGTTTCCACATGAGCCGCCGGGCCGCTCCCAAGGCGCATACCGCAACGCAATGCGCGAAGGTTTCCACATGAGCCGCCGTGCCGCTCCCAAGGCGCATACCGCAACGCGCTGCGCGAAGGATGCCCAATGAACCGTGAGCAGCTCGAACGCTGGGCGCCGCTGGTCCTGCTGGCGCTGATCATCGCCCTGTGGCAGCTGGCGTGCACGGTGTTCGCCATTCCCGAGTTCATCTTCCCCAGCCCGCTGGAGATCGCACGTTCCCTGGCCGAGTTCACCGGCCCGATTGCGCTGGCCGCGTGGCAGACCTTCTGGGTCACGATGGTGGGTTTCGCGCTCTCGATCGTGGTCGGCGTGCTGCTGGGCTTTCTGGTCGGCTCGACCCGGCTGGCCTATGCCGCGCTGTTTCCACTGCTGGTGGCCTTCAATGCCGTGCCCAAGGCAGCGATCGTGCCGATCCTGGTGGTGTGGTTCGGCATCGGCCTGGGACCGGGGATCCTGACCGCATTCCTGATCTCATTCTTCCCGATCATGGTCAACATGGCCACCGGCCTGGCTACGCTGGAGCCGGAACTGGAGGACGTGCTGCGGGTACTTGGCGCCAAGCGCCGGGATGTGCTGATGAAGGTCGGGCTGCCGCGTTCCCTGCCCTATTTTTTTGCCTCGCTCAAGGTTGCCATCACGCTCGCATTTGTCGGCACCGTGCTGGCCGAGATGACAGCCGGCGACTCGGGCATAGGCTACCTGATGCAAAGCGCCGGCTCGCAGCAGCGCATGGCACTGGCCTTCGCGGGTCTGGTGGTGATCGGCGCGATGGCGATGGCGATGTACGAATTGTTCAGCTACATCGAAAAACACACCACCGGCTGGGCACACCGCGGCTCAGAGAACGTCTGATCCGCACACTGCGCCAGGACATTGCACCTAGTCGTCGCGGTGACGCGCCTCGCTCACCACCAGATGGATGAAATGCAGTTTGGCCACCACCTGATGCGCTAGCACAAACGGATAGGTGTCGGGCTGGCCCATCGCGCGTGCCATGCCATTTATCACGGTTGTCAATTGCACCCAGTGGTTGACGTAGTGCAGGTAGCGGTCTGCATCGGGATGGTCCGGCTGGTACAGGACGTCATGGGTGAACGGCGTGAATTCAAGCCGGGATCTGTCGATGGACAGGCCATAGCTGTTGGCTGTATCCACCATGTCGCTCATGTGCATGTAGTGGGCCCAGGTTTCTGCCCAGTCTTCCCACGGATGGGCACTGGCATAGGCGCTGACGAATCCGCTGCGCCAGTCGGGCCGGGGGCCGTTGTCGTAATGCTGCTTCAGACTATCGGCATAGTCGCGCGTTTCATCACCGAAGAGCGAGCGAAAACCGTCGAGCCAATGGGAATTGACGATCAGACGATCCCAATAGTAGTGGCCGACTTCGTGGCGCAAATGGCCCACCAGCGTGCGGTACGGCTCGTTCATGTTGGTGCGGGCGCGTTCGCGGTGCACATCGTCGGCCTCTGCGATGTCGATCGTGATCAGTCCATCGCCATGGCCGGTTCTGATCGGCGGCCCGCCTTCGGTCGCACGCAGAAAGTCGAACGTCAGTCCCTGCTGCGGATCCTCGGTCTCGCGCGATGCGACCGGCAGCCCCATGACCAGCAAAGCGGAAACCAGCCGTCGCTTGGCCTGTTCGATGCGGCCCCATAGTTGGGCGTTGTCGGGGTGCAGTGTGTCGAGCAGATTGGGGACGGTGCGATTGAGTCGACAGGCGCGGCACAAACCATCCTGTGGCCCGATCTCGTCGACTGGCAACAGCCAGTTGCATGTCGCCGGCGTGCCCAGGTTCGCGCAACGGCGATACACCGGGCCATCGGTCCGCCAGGCAAGCCAGGTGTCCGGTTCCGCGGCCGGGAACAGCGGCACGATGCGCGCCAGCTCGGGTGCGTACCCCAAGGGCGTTTGGCAGGTGAGGCAGGTGCTGTTGCGAAAAAAGACCGGGCTGCCGCACTGGCAATTGAAGACACGCACCCGCAGTCCGGGCAGCGAATCGCTGGCTTCAACAGGTTCGATTGAATTATTCACATTGACCCATGGCGCCAGGACGCCGCTTTTGACCCCGCCACGCTGGCACGGCACCTGCCCGCGAGTTTGCCACGAAAGACGATCGGTCCTGCTACCGACTGCCTGCACGGATCGGCCCGGCATCGCCCCACCTACACTGCAACCATGCCTTGGCACGCCCGACTGCAACTCGACTACAGCCGCACAGCCGCGCGCACAGTGGCGCGGCATGAGCACCAGGGCCCGCTGCGCATCCTGCAGAGCCTGTACCCCGAGGGCGATGCCATCTGCCATAACGTGCTGGTGCATCCGCCGGGGGGCCTCGTCGGCGGGGATACGCTGGACATCACCATCACGGCGGGCGACGGCTCCCACGGTCTTGTCACCACGCCCGGTGCCACGCGTTTTTACCGGTCGCTGGGAGAACCGGCGCTGCAGCATGCCCGGGTCCGGCTGGAATCGGGTGCACGCCTGGAGTGGCTGCCGCTGGAGACGATCTGCTACAGCGGCTGTCTGGCCATCAACCGACTTGACATGGACCTCGCCCCGGGCGCCGAATTGCTCGGCTGGGATGTAACCGCGCTCGGCTTACCCGCTGCTGATCAGCCGTTCGAAAAGGGCCGCATGACGCAGCACATCGCGCTCGCCGGCGCCTGGCTCGACCGCGGCCACATCGAAGCCCTTGACAGGCGGCTGCTGCACGGCCCGCTGGGACTGGCAGGCCGTGCCTGCATGGCAACCGCCTTCTTTTGCAGCGGCCAGGCACTGGAGCGCAGCCGCGCAATGCACCTGCTCGAGCGCGCCCGCGCCGTCATCGACACCCACGCACTGCGCAATGATGCCGGAGCCACCAGTCCGAACGACCATGTCGTGCTGGTACGGGTGCTGGCGCCGTTGGTGGAACCGGCAATGGACCTGCTGCGCCAGGTGCGGGCCGCCTGGCGACAGCAGGCGTGGCAGCTCGCGCCGGCGACGCCCCGCGTGTGGGCCACCTGACATACGCGATACGGTAGCCGGCATCAGATCGCGACCAGCTCCCGCACCCCATCGGCCTGCATGTCGGCTCCGGCGCCTCGTGCGATGAACTGGCCGCGCTGCATCACCAGGTAGTCGTCGGCCAACTCCTGCGCGAAATCGTAATACTGCTCCACCAGCAGGATGGCCATCGTGCCGCGGCTGGCCAGCATGCGGATCACGCGCCCGATGTCCTTGATGATGCTGGGCTGGATGCCCTCGGTCGGCTCGTCCAGAATCAGCAATCGGGGGCGCGCAGCCAGCGCCCGCGCAATCGCCAACTGCTGCTGCTGCCCGCCCGACAGGTCGCCGCCGCGGCGCTGCAGCATCTGCCGCAACACCGGAAACAATTCGAAAAGCTCCGGGTCGATCGGCGTGCTGGCGCTCTTGGTGGCCAGCCCCATGCGCAGGTTTTCCTCTACGGTCAGGCGGGCGAAGATCTCGCGCCCCTGCGGCACGAAGCCGATGCCGGCACGGGCGCGGGCAAACGGTGTCGCGCCCTGGATCGGCTGCCCGTCAAAGGTAATGGTCCCGCTGCGGATCGGCACCAGACCCATCAGCGATTTCAGCAGTGTGGTTTTTCCAACCCCGTTGCGCCCCAGCAGCACCGTCACCTTGCCCAGATGCGCCCGCAGGCTGACCCCGCGCAAAATATGCGAGCCGCTGTAGTACTGGTTGACATCCTGCACGTCCAGTAAGGGCGCAGCCGCACCCGGCATCGGCACCGATCGCTGTAGTTCCGTGACCGCCGGGCCCCTACGCATGTCATCTTCCAAGATACACCTCGATCACCCGTTCATCCGCCTGCACCTGGTCCAGCGTGCCCTGGGCCAGCACGGAGCCGTCGCACAGCACGGTGACGATCTCCGAGATCGTCCGGATGAAGCCCATGTCGTGTTCCACCACCATCAGTGAGTGCTTGCCCTTGAGCGAGAGGAAGAGCTCTGCGGTGCGCTCCGTCTCCTCGTCGGTCATGCCGGCCACCGGCTCATCGAGCAGCAGCAATTTGGGCTCCTGCACCAGCAGCATGCCGATCTCCAGCCACTGTTTTTGTCCGTGGCTTAGGGTGCCGGCCTGCCGGTTCACGTCGTCGGCCAGGTGGATGGTGCGCAGCAGTTCGGCCAGCTGGTCGGCCTGGGCGGAATCGGGACGGAACGACATCGAGGGCCAGACACCCTTGTCGGTCTTGAGCGCCAGTTCCAGGTTCTCGTACACCGAGAGCTGCTCGAACACGGTCGGTTTCTGGAACTTGCGTCCAATACCCATCTGCGCGATCTGCGGTTCGCTGTAGCGCAGCAGGTCGATCGTGCTACCGAAAAACACTGTGCCAGCGTCCGGCCGGGTCTTGCCGGTGATGATGTCCATCATCGTTGTCTTGCCGGCGCCATTGGGTCCGATGATGCAGCGCAGCTCGCCCGGTGCGATGTCGAGCGACAGGTTGTTGATGGCCTTGAAGCCGTCGAAGCTCACGCTCACGTCCTCCAGGTACAGGATGCGGCCGTGCGTGATATCGACCTCGCCAGGGGTCGCTATCCGTGAGAAGCCGGCCTGGCGACCGCCCGACTCGGTCTTGCCGCGGGTCACCACCGCGGCCAGCTGTTCGCGCCGGCGTGCGCCCTCTTCAAGCAAATCCGGCGTCATCGGCCGCCCCGCTTCCAGCCCCTGGCCAGCCCCACGATGCCATGCGGCAGAAACAGCGTCACCGCGATGAACAGGGCGCCCAGGAAATACAACCAGAACTCCGGGTAGGCCACCGTCAGCCAGCTCTTGGCACCGCTGACGACGAAGGCACCGATGATCGGCCCGATCAGGCTGGCGCGACCTCCGACCGCGGCCCAGATCGCGATCTCGATCGAATGGGCCGGGCTCATCTCGCTCGGGTTGATGATGCCGACCTGAGGCACATACAGCGCCCCGGCAACGCCGCACATCATGGCCGAAATGGTCCAGATCGCCAGCTTGTAGCCAACCGGCGAATAGCCACAGAACATCACCCGCGACTCACCATCGCGGATCGCCTGCAGCACCCGGCCAAACTTGGCACGCACCAGCGCACGGGCCAACAGGAAGAAGCCAAGCAAGGTGCAGCCGGTCAGCACGAACAGGAACATACGCATGCCGGGCGTTGCGATCGCAATGCCCAGGATGCGCTTGAAATCGGTGAAGCCGTTATTGCCGCCAAAACCGGTCTCATTGCGAAAGAACAGCAGCATGGCGGCAAAGGTCATCGCCTGGGTGATGATCGAGAAATACACGCCCTTGATGCGCGAGCGAAACGCGAAATAGCCGAACACGAACGCAACCAGCCCGGGCACCAACACCACCAGCAGCGCGGTGGCGACGAAACTGTCGCTCAATGCCCAGTGCCAGGGCAGCTCCTTCCAGTCCAGGAACACCATGAAATCGGGCAGATCGCTCTTGTAGTTGCCTTCCTGGCCGATCTGGCGCATCAGGTACATGCCCATCACATAGCCACCGAGCGCAAAGAACAGGCCATGGCCCAGGCTCAGGATGCCGGTGTAGCCCCAGATCAGGTCCATTGCCAGCGCCAGGATGGCGTAGCACATGATCTTTCCGAGCAGTGCGACCGCATAGTCGCTCATGTGCAATGCGCTGCCAGGGGAAACGACCAGGTTGAGCAGCGGCGCCAGCACACACACGAGCATCGCCGCGACGACGAACACGCTCCAGCCAGGGCGCGACAGCAGTGGGCTGCGGCCGGGCAATGGTACCCGTGGCAACGGCATGGACGGCGCAGGCGCCCCAACGCCCTGTTCAGTCTTCATCGTCATGCCTCCGCGCTGCGGCCCTTCATCGCGAAGATGCCTTGCGGCCGCTTCTGGATGAAGATGATGATGAATACCAGCACCGCGATCTTGGCCAGCACCGCGCCCGTCCAGCCTTCCAGAAACTTGTTCAGCAGGCCCAGGCCCAGCGCCGCGTACACCGTACCGGCCAGCTGGCCCACGCCGCCAAGCACCACCACCAGGAACGCATCGACGATATAGCTCTGCCCCAGGTCGGGCCCGACGTTGCCGATCTGGCTCAGCGCGCAGCCGGCCAGGCCTGCGATGCCCGATCCCAGGGCAAAGGCATAGGTATCGACCCGTGCGGTGTTCACACCCATGCACGCCGCGATCGGACGGTTCTGTGTCACACCGCGCACGAACAGGCCGAGCCGGGTGCGCGCGATCAGCCAGGCGACACCGAGCAACACCGCCAGGGCGAAGCCGATGATCACCAGACGATTGAAAGGCAGGCTCAGGTTGCCCAGCACCTGCACGCCGCCGCTCATCCAGCTCGGATTCTCGACCGTCACGTTCTGGGCGCCAAACAGCGTGCGCGCCAGCTGCATCAGCATCAGGCTGATGCCCCAGGTGGCCAGCAGTGTCTCGAGCGGCCGGCCGTACAGAAACCGAATCACACCGCGCTCCAGCGCCGCACCCACCAGCGCAGCGACCAGGAATGCCACGGGCACGGCCGCCACCAGGTACCAGTCGAAACCCGCTGGCGCATAGCGCTGGAACAGGCCCTGCACGACATAGGTCGCGTAGGCCCCGACCATCATCAACTCGCCATGGGCCATGTTGATGACCCCCATCAGACCGTAGGTGATGGCAAGTCCCAGCGCTACCAGAAGCAAAATCGACCCCAGGCTGAGGCCGCTGAACATCGCGCCGATGCGATTGCCCCAGGCCAGACGGTCCTCGACCGTGGCAAGGCTCGCCTGCAAGGCGGACTTCACCTGTGCATCGTCCTCGACACGCAGTCGTTCGAGCAGCACCGTCTTGGTGTTGCGGTTGCGGCCGTCGGCCATCATCCGGGCAGCCTGCAGTCGTTTGGCATGGTCCGGGCTGTTCAACAGGATGGCTGCCTGCACCATCTCCAGCTGCTCGCGCAGCAACGGGTTCTTCTCGTCGGCGAGCGCCTTTTGCACCAGCGCCAGCTTGCTTTCGTCGGTCTCGGCGAGCAGGGTTGCGATGGCTTCGGAGCGAACCTTTTCGTCTGGCGCAAACAGTTTGATCGAGGCCAGTGCGGTGTCGATCTCGCCGCGCATGCGGTTGTTGACCATCGCGTCTTCGGCATTCGCCGGCAGCGCGACGGCTTCACCGCTCACCGCTTCGGTGGCCTTGTCGCCACGCACGATCAATACCCGGGTACCGGACAGTTTCACCGCATCGTCGGCCAGCGCCTGCAGGAATGACACGGTACGCGCATCGGCCTGGGCCAGCGACTGGTTCATGGCTGCGATCCGGGCATCCGTTTCGCCGGCGGCAATGGCGAGCGCCTGATCGGCGGTCAGCGCATGGGCTGCGCCGCACCCGATCGTCAGGGCGAGACAAAGCCACCGTAACAGTCGCCCGGTCATGAATGTGTCAATCCTCTTTGGTGATGGTCGATGACAGCCATCGCCCGCTCTGCGGACGATGGTGTTGCGATCTCATGGCGTGTCCAGTTGGCCAAGGCCTGCGCCGTAGCCACCGATGATCGGTAGCGCGCCCGAGCGCGCCGCCCTTGGCAAGCCCGCCTTAATTCTTGGCCAGCTTCATCTTCTCCGGCTCGTCCATCTTCTTGTCATTGCCCTCGATATACGGGCTCCACGGCTTGGCCTTGACCGGGCCTGGTGTCTTCCAGACCACGCTGAACTGGCCGTCGGCCTTGATCTCGCCAATGAAAACCGACTTGTGCAGGTGGTGGTTCTTCTCGTCCATCTTGGACGTGATGCCCGACGGTGCGGTGAAGGTCTGGCCGGCCATGGCGGCAATGACCTTGTCGGTGTCAGTGGACTTGGCCTTCTCGACTGCCTGCTTCCACATGTTGATGCCGATGTAGGTGGCCTCCATCGGGTCGTTGGTCAGCGGCTTGTCCTTGTGCCCGGCGATACCCTTGGCCTTGGCGTAGTCGCTCCATTTTTTGATGAACGCATCGTTGGCCGGATTCTTGATCGACTGGAAATAGTTCCATGCAGCCAGATGGCCGACCAGCGGCTTGGTGTCCACGCCGCGCAGTTCTTCCTCGCCGACCGAGAACGCCACCACCGGCACGTCCTTGGCCTTGAGGCCGGCATTGCCGAGCTCCTTGTAGAACGGTACATTGGAATCACCGTTGATGGTGGACACCACCGCGGTCTTGCCGCCGGCGGAGAACTTCTTGATGTCGGCGACGATGGTCTGGTAGTCGCTGTGGCCGAACGGGGTGTATTTCTCGTCGATGTCCGAGTCCTTCACGCCCTTGCTTTTCAGATAGGCGCGCAGGATCTTGTTGGTGGTACGCGGGTAGACATAGTCCGTGCCCAGCAACACCCAACGCTTGGCGCCGCCGCCGTCCTTGCTCATCAGGTAGTCCACCGCAGGAATCGCCTGCTGGTTGGGCGCGGCGCCGGTGTAGAACACGTTCTTGGACAGCTCCTCGCCTTCGTATTGCACCGGGTAGAACAGCAGGCCGTTCATTTCCTCGACCACCGGCAGCACCGACTTGCGCGATACCGAGGTCCAGCAGCCGAAGATCACCGATACCTTGTCCTGGCCCAGCAACTGCTTGGTCTTTTCAGCGAACAGCGGCCAGTTGGAGGCGGGGTCCACTATCACCGGTTCGAGCTTCTTGCCGAGAACGCCGCCCTTGGCGTTGATCTCGTCGATGGCCATCAGCACCGTGTCCTTGAGCACGGTCTCCGAGATGGCCATGGTGCCCGACAGGCTGTGCAGGATGCCCACCTTGATGGTGCCGCCCGACTGGGCCATGGCAGAGCCGGCAAGTCCAAAGCCCAATGCGATGGACGCGGTGATGAGTTTGAGCGGGGTCCGACGATTCATGAGTTTCTCCGTTCGAAAAGCAAAGCCCGGGATTGGGTTCGTCAGGACAACGCAATTGGCGTGCCAGTCAGCGATAGGCGGCATCGCCACAGGCCTGGCCAGCCCCGCAAGCAATGACGCGTCACTCCGAGGTGTCTTGACTGGCGACAAGACCGTGCGGGCATCTGGCCGGGTGTGTCGCACCGCGTTGGTGAGCGGTTTGTGCACCAAAAGGTTGCGCACGCACCGCCGTCTTGCATGCGAGCACGATTTCGGGTGGCACATGACTTGCGTGACAATGTTCTGCAAGTAGACAGGCAGGCCACGAGAACCGACCATGGAATTGACCCCGCGCGAGAAAGACAAACTGTTGCTGTTCACCGCCGCCTTGCTGGCGGAACGCCGCAAGGCGCGTGGACTCAAGCTCAACTACCCGGAAGCGGTGGCGCTGATCAGCGCAGCCGTGATGGAAGGAGCGCGCGATGGCAAGACCGTGGCCGCACTGATGAGCGAAGGCCGCACCATACTGACCCGCGACGATGTCATGGACGGTATCGCCGAGATGATTCCCGACATCCAGGTCGAGGCCACTTTCCCGGACGGAAGCAAGCTGGTCACCGTTCACCAACCCATCATCTAGGAAACCTGTCATGACTATCCGTTCGACGCGTCTGCTGGCCGCCGTCGCGCTGGCGCCGCTGGACATCCCCGCGCTGGCCCACGACGGCAATGGCCTTGCCGGTGACCACTGGCATGCGACCGACGCCTGGGGTCTCGTTGCCCTGGCGGTCGCGGTTGCAATTGCGCTCGGGTTATCTCGCGGCGGCAAACCATGATTCCCGGCGAACTGTTGCCGCAGGACGGCGAGCACGTCCTCAACACCGGCCGGCGCACGACCAAGGTGGTGGTCAGCAATACCGGTGACCGCCCTATTCAGGTCGGCTCGCACTACCACTTCGCGGAGACCAACGCGGCGCTGTCGTTCGACCGCGCCGCGGCCCGCGGCATGCGGCTGAACATTGCGTCAGGCACCGCGGTACGGTTCGAGCCGGGTCAGCAAAGAACCGTCGAACTGCTGGACTATGCCGGTGCGCGCGCGGTGTACGGCTTTCGCGGCGAGGTCAGCGGCCCGCTGGACGGCACGGCACGGGGAGACCCATGATGGCAACGATCGCACGACGCGCCTATGTTGAAATGTACGGACCCACCGTGGGTGACCGGCTGCGCCTGGCCGATACCGAGCTGGTGATCGAGGTGGAGCTGGACTACACGCTACGCGCCGGCAGCTACGGTGAAGAGGTCAAGTTCGGCGGCGGCAAGACGATCCGCGACGGCATGGCGCAGAGCCAGCGCACCCGCGACGGCTCGGGCAGCGGCCCGGCAGGAGGAGGCGCTGTCGACACGGTGATGACCAATGCGCTGATCATCGACCACTGGGGCATCGTCAAGGCCGACATCGGCCTGAAGGACGGGCGCATCGTTGCGATCGGCAAGGCCGGCAATCCGGACACCCAGAGCGGCGTCGATATCGTCATCGGGCCGGGCACAGAGATCATCAGCTGCGAGGGCAACATCGTCACTGCCGGCGGCATCGATTCGCACATTCATTTCATCTGCCCGCAGCAGATCGACGAGGCGCTGGCCAGCGGCATCACCACCATGCTCGGCGGCGGCACCGGGCCGGCCACCGGCACGCTGGCCACCACCTGCACGCCGGGTGCCTGGCATATCGAGCGCATGCTGCAGTCGGCCGATGCTTTCGCCATGAACCTCGGATTCCTGGGCAAGGGCAATACCAGTTTGCCGCAGGCGCTGCATGAGCAGGTCAATGCAGGCGCGATCGGCCTCAAATTGCATGAGGACTGGGGCACCACGCCGGCGGCGATCAGCAACTGCCTGGACGTGGCGGAAGAAACCGATGTGCAGGTTGCGATCCATTCCGACACGCTGAACGAATCGGGATTCGTCGAGAACACCATCGCCGCGACCAAGGGTCGCACCCTGTGCGCCTTCCACACCGAAGGCGCCGGCGGCGGGCATGCACCCGACATACTGCGCGTGGTCGGTCATGACAACTTCCTGCCCTCGAGCACCAACCCGACGATGCCCTACACCATCAACACGCTCGACGAACATGTCGACATGCTGATGGTCTGCCACCACCTGGACGCGTCCATCGCCGAGGACCTGGCATTTGCGGAGAGCCGTATCCGCAAGGAGACGATTGCCGCCGAAGACGTGTTGCACGACCTGGGCGCCATCAGCATGATGAGCAGCGACAGCCAGGCCATGGGCCGGGTCGGCGAGGTCATTCTGCGCACCTGGCAAACGGCGCACAAGATGCTGCTGCAACGCGGCAAACTGCCGGGCGACCCGGAGCGCCACGACAACCACCGTGTCAAACGCTATGTCGCCAAATACACCATCAACCCGGCGCTGGCACACGGAATCGCGCATGAGGTGGGCTCGATCGAGGTCGGAAAGTGGGCCGACCTGGTGGTCTGGAAACCAGCCTTCTTCGGTGTCAAGCCGGCACTGGTCATCAAGGGCGGCTCGATCGCACTCGCGGCGATGGGCGACCCGAACGCCAGCATTCCGACGCCGCAGCCGGTGCACTACCGGCCGATGTTCGGCGCATTTGGCGGCGCCATCGCCAGGTCGTCACTGACATTTGTCTCGCAGGCCGGCCTGGCAGCCGGCATCGGAGCCCGCTACGGCCTGGCCAAGACGCTCAGCGCCGTGCGCGGCACCCGCACGGTGCGCAAGCGCCACATGCTGCACAACAACTACACCCCGGTGATGGAAGTCGACGCCCAGACCTACGCGGTGCGCGCCGATGGCGTGCTGCTGACCTGCGAGGCGGCCACGGTGCTGCCGATGGCGCAGCGGTATTTCCTGTTTTAAGCCACTCTTTGAATCGCGCCGGATCCCTCATGCTGCATTGCTCGAAGCTGCTTCCCTCTGGGCGTGGTCTGGCGCCGGTGCTGCTCAAACTGGCAACCCATGTTGCGCTGGACTGGGACGTACGCCAGAAAAGCCGGTTCGATGCCACCGACTCCAGTGGCCGCGTCATTGGCGTGTTCCTGCCGCGCGGCAACGTCGTCAGGGGTGGCGACATACTGGTGCTGGAAAACGGCTCACTGGTCAGGGTGATCGCCGCGCCGCAGCCTGTATTGCACATCAGCCACTGCCCGCAACACGGCAGGCTGTTCGATCTGACCCGCGCCGCCTACCACCTGGGCAACCGGCATGTGCCGATTGAACTTCGGCCCGACCACCTCAAGATCGAACCCGACCATGTGCTTGCCCACATGCTGCGGGCGATGCACCTGATCGTGCGCGAGGATACGCTGGCGTTTGAGCCCGAGGCGGGAGCGTACGCCGCTCAGGGCCATGGTCACGGGCACGCACATGGCGATGGTCTCGATCACGGAGTTGCGGCGAAGGGGCACAGTGACGAGCCTCATCATGTGCATGCGCCCGGACTCGACCACGGCAAGGCGCACGACCATTGAACGACATGTCCGCCACGCCGGAAGCATCGTACCGTCGCAACTTGACCAAGGCGACTGGCAAGGCGTGTGCCGACGACCTGCTGCAGCTGATGTGGCTGGCCTCCCCCGCGCTGCCGATTGGCGGATTTTCCTATTCCGAGGTGCTGGAGTCTGCGATCGAACGCGCGGGTCTGCGCGACGCCACCCAAGTCGGCGCCTGGCTTCAGGATCAGCTGTATCTGGCGTTGGCGCGCGCCGACATGGCGCTGGTGGCGCAGGCCGTCGCGGCATGGCGCGAGGCGGACCTGAACCGGATCCGCGCTCTCAACACCTGGGTGCTGCAGACGCGCGAGAGCAGCGAGCTGCGGCTGCAGACCGAGCAGATGGGGCGCTCGATGATGGATTGGCTGCGCAACCAGCATGGTGACGACACCAACGTGATGGCGCGCTCACGCGCATGTGCATCTCCCACCTATCCGGTTGCGTTCGCGCTGGCCGCATCCATCACGCATGCCCCGGTGACCGATTGCCTGCACAGCTTTGCGTTCGGCTGGGCGGAGAACATGGTGCAGGCCGCCGTCAAGGCGGTTCCACTGGGCCAGAATGCCGGTCAGCGTATCCTGGCGCAGCTGGTTCGGCAGATACCGCAAGCCGTCTGCGACGCGCTGGCACGCGACGACGACAGCCGTCAGGCCTTTGCGCCGATGCTGGCCATCCTGTCTGCGCAACATGAAACCCAATACTCACGCCTGTTCCGATCATGACCACCGCACTGCACCACATCAAGAACCGCACCCGCAAACTGCCACCACTGCGCGTGGGCATCGGCGGACCGGTCGGATCCGGCAAGACCACGCTGCTTGAGATGCTGTGCAAGGCCATGCGCAACAAATACGACCTGGTGGCGATCACCAACGACATCTATACCAAGGAAGACCAGCGCATCCTCACGGTGAGCGGGGCACTGCCGGCCGAACGCATCATGGGCGTGGAGACCGGCGGCTGCCCGCACACGGCCATCCGCGAGGATGCGTCGATCAACCTGGAGGCCATCGACCGCATGCTGGTCCAGTTCCCCGACGCCGACGTCGTGTTCGTTGAAAGCGGCGGCGACAACCTGGCCGCAACTTTCAGCCCCGAACTGAGCGACCTCACGATCTACGTGATCGACGTGGCCGCCGGCGAAAAGATTCCGCGCAAGGGCGGACCGGGCATCACCAAGAGCGACCTGTTCATCATCAACAAAACCGACTTGGCCCCCTATGTGGGCGCCAGCCTGGCGGTGATGGAATCGGACACCCGGCGCATGCGGGCGACACCCGACGGGAAAGGTGTCAAACCCTTCGTGATGACCAACCTGCGCACCCAGCACGGATTGGCCGAGGTGGTGGCCTTCATCGAAAAACGGGGTATGTTGGTGGCGGCCTGATACGCGCCGGTGTCCGACACGGCTCAGCCAGCTAAAATCGCACCATTGGAAGCTTGGCCGAGCGGTTTAAGGCACCGGTCTTGAAAACCGGCGAGGATGAGAGTCCTCCGTGAGTTCGAATCTCACAGCTTCCGCCAGTTTCCCAATGAAGACCCATGGGAAACTGCGCATGCCCCAAAAAATGCCCGCCCAGATATTTGCACTTGGATGCGCTGTACTGATGCGCGCTTAGCCTGCAGGAATAAGTCGGGTGGGGGTTGGTCGGTGTTGAACTACGGCTTGAGACTGGGTCCGGTCTACAGCCTTTAGCGCTGCTTGCTTACAACCGGTAATTGATCCGTGTGGGTCACTTGATTTGCTTCACCGGTAGGCCGGCGATGCTGACCGACTGTGGATCAGGCCGTGCTCGCCGAACTGCCGATTGCGGCGAAAGGTTGGGCAACCGATGCCATTTGCTTGTCTCGGCGCTGGCAATGTAAAGTGGCGGCTTTGAGCGCCGCCATGCGTGTGCTCTCAATGCTCGCAGGGTTGAATTTCCTGTCCACAAACGCCGTTCAACCTATCGAACTGACCCCGTTGGTCGCTGACCGCGATCGGGAGCTCTCCGGGCGCCGCGGACGTTCGCGCGACGCCCGATGCCCGATGCCCGAAACGAGCATTCAGGGCTGGTCGAGCGTAAACAACAACACCTCTTCGTCTCTTCCCCGCAGCGCTTTTTGCCCCAATGCCGTGACCTGAAACGATGGATCGGGCGCGAGCTGTTGCGCCAGTTGACCCGAAACAAGAATCTCGACACCGTAATCGTTGCAAAGCCCCTGGATACGGGCCGTCGTATTGAGAACGTCACCCGTGAAAATGATGTCCTTCTTGATGACACCGATTTCTCCGGTTGTGACGTTGCCGCAATGCATGCCTGCTTTGAACGTCGGGACGAGGCCGTAGGTAAGCTGGTATTGCCTGGATTCCCTTGCAAGTGCCGCCCGCATGGCGAAGAAGCATCGGATGCAGTTGTTGTTCCGCAGGCCCTCGCCAATCGTCCAGGACACGACGATTTCATCCCCGACATACTGGTAGATCTCTCCGGCGTTTTCGATGATGGAATCTGACAGGTCCGCGTAATATGCCTTGAGCATCTCGAAGTACCGGACATGCCCGAGCCTTTCGGCAAACGCCGTCGAAGACTTCATGTCCAGGAACATGAAGATGCGTTCTTCTTCAACCGGCCTGTGGTATTTCCCCGTAAGGTAGTTGTACAGCACGCCCTGGCCGAGGTTGTCGCTGATGTCGGAGTAAAACAAGGCGATTACCATCAGGGCGGCAATGAATATGGTGACGCTCCAGAACGCGAAACTCGAAACGAAGTTCCAGGTGCCATTCCAGACCACCGAGTCACTAATCGTCGTGTCGAACTTCTGAACGTTGTTCAAGGTTGCCGTCACGATCAAAAAGACAGTGATGATGGTGAGGTACACCAAGGCCTTGCATGCAATTTTCATCCCGAAGCTCTGTCGGGCGAAAAGCCTGTTGAGGTAACGCACTTCGAAGACACCGATCGTCAATCCCGTGAATGTCGACAACACCAGGCCCGAGATGAGTCCGCTCGAAAAGTCGTAGGGGTTTCCAGTGGACGGATAGTGTGTGCTGTCTCCCAGAATCCCTTTTTCGATCAGCGCATAGATCAGCCCGAAGACGGCCCACAGGACACCGAACGGAATGATCTGCAGAACGAACCGTCGCTTTCTGGGGGTCATGTTTGCATCCTAGCAGCACGCAGAACGCTGCACAGGTCGGGGACATTTCGGAGCCTGATCCCGGCACGCGAGTCTGGATGGCGAAGACGCATTTCACGGATCGCCGTTACGGAGCCATCGATGTCCGGCCGATTGTCCTTGCCTTGTTCCCAAGCCATCGTCGATCACCTCGACGCCATCGAGCTGCTGGTCGATGCATATGGGCAGTTTTATGGCCGGGCGCCGGACGCAGCGGTGGCGCGGCGGCTTCTACTGGCGACTGTCAACCATGGGCATTCATGGCGGAGCATTTCTCCACCAGAACCCCATCGGAAATCACTCCAACGCCCGCAACTCACCCACGAGTTTCACCCGACCTGCAGGTCCAATCGTCTAATTCGCCAGCCGCCGCAGATGCAGCACCAGCTGCCAGATCTGATCGTCCGTAAGGCTGGCGTGCGGCGGCATCGCGGTTCCGGGGGAGCCGAATCGAATGATCCAGAACAGTTGACCATCGGGCACGCCGTCGATCGTCTTGGCGCACGCGAAATTGCGTGGTGAAGGATCGAACTGGCCCGACAGCGGACCCCGGCCATCGCCATCTTTGCCATGGCAGATGGCGCAATTGACCGAACGCTGCGTTTGACCCAGGAACAATGACGACGCTGCCCGACGGTCTGCGTTGCCGGGTGCAAGCGGATTGATCCGCTCCAGGTACTCAGGCGGCGCCTTGTCGGTAAAACGAGGTTCCGGGCAGTTTGCGGGAGCAGCCAGCACAACGGGCGTAGCTACTGCGCAGGACGCAATCACAAGGGCTAGGCGCAGGAAACGGCAGCCGGACGACAGTCGCAAAATCAGACCCCCAAAACGCATTGAACACCTCTAATCTATAACGCGCCGACGGCGCGTCGCCATTGACGAAGATCAGCTTGAAGGCCAACGCTGCCATTCAGCAGAGCAACATTGCGGGCCAATCGGGCGCTGGCCGCATCGCCGCCGGCCATCGACCGATCGAACATTCCAGCACGGCTCGTCAGCCCCAACGGGCGCCGCGCTTACCGCCTGGACAAGCCGATACGCGCCGTTGCCAGGAGTTCAATGCGCATTGTGGGTGCCACCAGCGCCGCCACAATAGCCGTCGAGCGGCTGGGATACGGCGCGTGAAACACCTCCGCGTAGACACGGTCCACCGCCGGCATGTCGGCCACATCCAGCAGATACAGCTGCACCTGCAACACGTCGTCAAGCGAACCGCCGGCCGCCGCCATCGCCGCGTGCAGGTTCTGCAGCGTGAGGCGGGTCTGCGCCATGACGTCACCCTGCAGGATCCTGCCGTCGGGCGTGACCGGCCCGTGCGAGGTGTAGATCATTTCCCCATCGCGCACGGCCCAGCTGAAAGGCTGCCCCAGCGACGGCAGACCGGTATCGATTTCTTCTCGCATGATCCGCCTTCCTGTGCAATTGCCCGGTGCGCCGGCCTGGTCGACATGCCACTGCGCGTAGCCGAATATACAAGCCGCGCGCACGACCCCTTGGGCTGACGATGCCATTGGCAGCGACGAAACCACACGCCATTTGGCGGCTCACCGACCAGCGGCCTGACATCGATCAAACGGCTTGCGCGCCGTCACCCGCAAAGTGTTTCCGAATCGGCGTGATGAATCTCCATGACCACCGGAAAAAATAGGCTCAACAAGGCGCAGGGCAGCACCGCTCGGACGTCCAAACCCAAACCAACGCCGTCGCCGCGCAGGGCCTCATCGGGCGACACCGTTGGCGTGCGGGCGATCGCGCAGGTCAAGAAGGTGGTATCGCGCCAGGCGCGCGAAGCGGCCCAGGCTGCACAGGTCGCCGCACTGTGCTGGTCGACCGGTCCTGGTACAACCGTGCCGGGGTCGAACGGGTCATGGGTTTTTGCACCGACGACGAGTACCAGGAGTTCATGCGGCAGGTGCCACAGTTCGAACGCCAGCTGGTGCGCAGCGGCGTGCATCTGATCAAGTTCTGGTTTTCGCTCAGTCGGGATGAGCAGCGGCGCCGCTTCAAGGAGCGCGAATTGCATCCTCTCAAGCAATGGAAGCTCAGCCCGGTGGATCTGGCTTCATTGGACAAGTGGGAGGACTACACCAAGGCCAAAGAGGGCATGTTTTTCGAAACCGACACCGCCGACGCGCCCTGGACAGAAATCAAGTCCGACTGCAAGACGCGTGCGCGGCTCAACGCCATGCGCTATTTGTTGCACAGCTTGCCCTACGGGAACAAGGACACGGCCACATCGGCACCCTCGATACGTTGCTGGTCGGGCGGGCGCATGTGGTGTATGAACGGGGCGAGCGGCCCGGTAGTGTCATCTTGTGACCAGCAAGCGGCTGCGCCACGAATCAGCCGGTGCATGGCGCCTGGGCTGCGGCAACCCTCACGTTGGGGCGCCAGCGTCCGTCAGCGCATCCCCATGGACCATCCGCGCGATGCCGGCCCAGCCGGCGGCAGCTTCGCACATGCGGCACGGGCGCGAGGTCGAGACCAGCACACAGCCCGACAGGTCGCGGCTGCGCAGGCGTCGGGCCGCGTCACGGATGGCCTCCATTTCGGCATGGGCGGTCGGGTCATTGGTGGTGACCACCCGACTCGGCGCTTCGCCGATGATGGTCTCGCCCCGCAGCACCACCGCACCAAACCCCTGATCACCCCTTTGTACGGCCTGCTCACGCAGAGCCCGCGCGCGTTGCATCGCTTGCGCAAGGCTGCTCGTGGTCTGTGCCAAAACAGGCCAGGCTGCCGGGAGCATTACCAGGCAGCGGCGGCGATCAATGGCCATGGGCAAGCTTGAGGGCTTCGTCGATCTGGCGGGCGGCACCGAGCAACGCGTCGCGTACCCGCAACGCGGCCACCAGGCGATCAGGTTCGATCAGGCCGTCGGTACCACTGCAATCGTGGATGAACCGGGCCACGACGTCCGACAAGGATGTACGCGCAGCGACCTCGGGGTTTCCCAGGTACTGCCATTCGGATTCATCGTCCGGGTCGCGCAACACCAGCAACTGACCGGCATCGGCGGCAAGTTGCTCCGGCGTCGGCTCATCGCCCGCGCCGGTACGCCGGCCGGAGACAGGAAAGTAGATATGCATGGTCTTGTTTCTCCCTCAAAAAAAGTGGGGGTGGCCGCGCGCGGACGGCGCCGCACGGGCCCCATACGGCGCGACGGCCATCGACGCGGATCGTGCCTCAACCCCAGACATCGAGTCCGGCGTCCTTGAGCGCTGCGCGCAGCACGTCGCTGCGCGACACAAAACCGATCACCCGCCCGTTGTCGTCCACCACCGCCAGCCCCGGCAATCCGCTGTCGACCAGCACATGCGCCGCGCGGCGCACATCGGCTTGCGGCGCGACGCTGGGAATCGGAGTCAGCATGACGGACTCGATGCTCTGCGCGCGCCAGTTGTCCCAGGCCTGCGCGCTCGCGCCCGCTGCGGGCCAGTGCTCGTGATTGACCAGTTCGGCCCGCGTGACCATGCCCACCAAAATACCCTGTGCATTGACAACCGGCGCCTGGCCCCTGCCATGGAACACCAGTTGCTGCCACCCGTGGTCGATACGGGCATCGATGTTCAGGCTCAGCACCGGCGTTTGCATGACCTCCGATACCAGCAGGTCATGCCAGGCATGGTGCTCGCGCTGTGCGGTCGATGCATAGGCGGCGATCGCCGAGCGCCGCACCGGGCCACCCACGACAGCAGGAGCACCGGTTTCGACCGCCTCGCGCACTGCGCCATCATGGCCGTCACGCAACAACGGCTCTATGGCGCGTGACCGGTCCGCGGCGTGTACCCGCGGAACCAGGCGCAACTGCTCCAGCGTCCCCTGAAAAACACGCCCGGTCGAACCGTAGATCGAGAACATGCGACGTCCTCCTGCATTGCGCGTCCACTATACCGCCGACACCGCCGCAGCGGTGATGACTCAGGATGGACTGGGCTCGGCCAGGAACAGGCACTGCAGATCGTTCAGGAAGTCGAATCCCAACGTTGTCGGCCGCACCTGCACCAGGTCGCGCTCGATCAGTCCTCTGCGCTCGGCTTCGTCGAGTGCAGCCCCGATCGCGCTGACGGGCAAGCCGGTCCGTTCCGTGAAATGGGCCAGTGCAAAACCTTCGCGCAGGCGCAGCGCGTTGAGCATGAACTCGAACGGCAGGTCACGGCGCGGCACCTCCGTCTGGCTCGCCACGCAGTCCCCGGCCAGCGCTTTTTCCATATACAGGCGCGGTTCGCGATGGCGCACCTGGCGCACGACGCGATGCGCAAAACTGAGCTTGCCATGGGCGCCGGCCCCGATGCCGAGATAGTCGCCGAACCGCCAGTAATTGAGGTTGTGCCAGCAGCGATGACCCTCACTGGCGAATGCCGAAACCTCGTAGCGACCGAGCCCGCGTTCGGCGGTCATCTCCGTCACCACATCCAGCATCTCGTAGGCCATATCCTGATCCGGCAGCACTGGCGGAAATTTCGCGAAAAAGGTGTTGGGTTCGATCGTCAGGTGGTAGATGCTGATATGCGGGCTGCCCAGGCCCAACGCCGTGCGCAGGTCCTGCCGCAGGTCCTGCACGGTCTGGCCGGGCAAGGCATACATCAGATCCAGGTTGAAGGTATCGAAGGCCTGCGCGGCCTCCTCGACCGCGGCCAGCGCCTGGGCGCCGTCATGCACCCGACCCAGGTCCTTGAGGTGCCGGTCGTTGAAGCTTTGCACACCGACCGACAGACGGGTCACACCGGCAGCGCGAAAGTCGCGGAATCGGTCGCGCTCGAAGGTGCCGGGGTTGGCCTCGAGCGTGATTTCGCAGGCCGGCGACAGGCGCAGCCGGGCCCGGATATCGGCCAGCAGGCGGTCGATGGCCTGGGGCGAGAACAGGCTGGGCGTACCACCGCCAATGAAAACGCTGTGCACGGTGCGGCCCCACACCAGCGCCAGGGCAGCGTCCAGGTCGGCAATCAACGCGTCCAGATAGCGCTGCTCCGGCAGATCCGGCGTACCCAGCTCATGCGAATTGAAATCGCAATACGGGCACTTCTTCAGGCACCACGGCAGATGCACATACAACGCCAGCGGCGGCAGCGCGGCCAGCTGCAGACTGCCCGGGCGCATCAGGTGGGCGAGGTCTGGCGTGGCCACGCGTTAGGCCCAGCGTTCGCGGATCAGCTCGACCATCTGGCGCGCGGCGCGGCCACGGTGGCTGTTCGCGTTCTTGGTGGCGGGCTGCAATTGGGCGAAAGTCTGACCGAACTCGGGCAACCACATCACCGGGTCGAATCCGAAACCGTTGTCTCCCAACGGCTCGCGGGCAATCTCGCCAATAGCACGCCCGTTTGCGATCAGCGGTTCCGGATCGTCTGCACTGCGCAACGCCACCAGTGTCGAGACCATGGCCGCACGCCGGTTGCCCAGGCCCCTCATCTGCTCAAGCAGGGCGCGCACATTGTTGTCGTCGCTCTTGGGATACCCGAACTGCGTGGCGTAGAACGCGGTGTCGACACCGGGCAGGCCCCCGAACGCATCGACACACAGTCCGGCGTCGTCAGCGATCGCCGGCAAGCCGCTGTGCTGCGAAGCGTGGCGGGCCTTGGCCAGTGCGTTTTCGACAAAGGTACGAAACGGCTCCTTTGCCTCGGGAATGCCCAGTTCGGCCTGGCACACCAGCGTATATCCCAACGGAGCCAGCATCAACTGTAGTTCGTCGAGCTTGCCGCGGTTGTTGGAGGCCAGCACGATCGTGGGCTGCGTCATGGTGCGCGCCCCGAGCCCACAAAGGCCTTCTGCAACGTCACGCCGACAGACATGCGCGCTGCAACTCCATCAATTCGCCAATGCCCGTTTCGGCCAGCGTCAGCAGCGCGTCCATCTCGCTGCGCGAAAACGCGACGCCTTCGGCCGTGCCCTGCACCTCGACAAAATGCCCGGCGCCGGTCATCACGACATTCATATCGGTGTCGCACGACGAATCCTCGTTGTAGTCGAGATCGAGCAGGGCAACACCGCGCAAGATGCCAACAGATATCGCGGCCACCGGCGCCGTGATCGGCGAGGCCGCCAGCTTGCCACTGGCGATCAGGCCCGACACCGCATCATGGGCGGCGACATAGGCACCGGTGATGCTCGCGCAACGCGTGCCACCGTCGGCCTGTAGCACATCGCAGTCCAGCTGGATCGTGCGCTCCCCGAGCTTCTTCAGATCGAACACCGCGCGCAGCGATCGCCCAATCAGGCGCTGGATCTCCTGGGTGCGACCACTTTGTTTGCCGCGCGCCGCCTCGCGGTCACTGCGGGTATGGGTCGCGCGGGGCAACATACCGTATTCGGCAGTCACCCAGCCCTCGCCGCTGCCGCGCTTGTGGGGCGGCACCTTCTCCTCGACCGAAGCGGTGCACAACACCTTGGTCGCGCCAAACTCGACCAGCACCGACCCTTCGGCATGTACCGTGTAGCCACGGGTCAGGCGAACCGCTCGCAGTTGTCCAGCGGTTCGCGCGCCGCTGCGTTGAATTTCAGTCATTCGGGAGTTCCAGATTAAGGGTGGCGGACCACCCGCACGCCTAGCGCCGCTTGGCAGCCGAGCGCCGGATGGCCTCGTTGATTTCCGCGATCGAGCGTTCGATCGCGGCGTCGTCGAGTTCGTCGTCTTCGGCATCCTGCCCGCCCGATTGCACGGTGCTGGTATACATGTCGTCTTCGATTTTTTCGGTCGTATCGTCGCCACGGGTAGACGCGAACTCGTCCGGCGTTTCCCACTCCAGTGCGATCACGGTGACATTGTCGCTGGTCGCGCCGGCGCGTTGCAGCGCCATCTCCACCATGCCCGGGACGGTTTCACCTACGGCTCCGGCGCCCAGCTGGCCCACGATCTCCTCGTCCGACAAGGTGCCCCACAGGCCGTCGGAACACAGCATCAGCTTGTCGCCCTGATGCAGCGTGACCGGACCGGCAATGTCGAACAAGGGTTTGGCCGGCGACCCAAGGCAAGTGAACAGAATGTTGCGGTTGGCATGTTCGGCCATCCGGGTCGCAGAATGCCCCTTGGGCGGTTGCTCGAGATAGGAATGGTCGCGGGTACGCACGACCAGCTCGCCCTTGCGCACCAGGTACAAGCGCGAGTCGCCGCAATGCACCCAATGGGCAGTGCCGTTTTGCACCACTGCCGCCACTACAGTCGTGCGCGGCGTGTCGAGCATGCCCTTTTCAATCGCGTACTTGATGATCTGCCGATGCGCCGCCATGACGGCCGAAGTCAGAAAGGCGGTCACATCCTCGATCACCGGGTTGGCCTGCTTTTGGTACTGCGCCGACATCGCCTGCAGCGCCAGCTGCGCCGCGACTTCGCCCTCCGGGTGACCCCCCATGCCGTCGGCCAGCAGCAAGATACCCGAGCTGCGGGTATAGCTGTAGCCCATGCGGTCCTCATTGAGCTGGCGCCCGCCCTTGCGACTGACCTGAAATACGGAAAATTTCATTTTGGTTTGACCACCGAGCTAGCCAGCGCCTTGCCGCTCTTCTTGGAGTCGGTCACCATGGTGTCGAATTGCAGCCGGACTTTTTCGGCAACGGACAGTTTCGTGTACCGGCGCTCACCTTCGCGGCTGAGTTCCTTTTGCAACGCAAACACGGACTGAGGGCGAGACAGCGGGTCCAGCGCCATGCACCACTCGACCACCTCGATCAGGTTGTCGGAATAGATGCCGCGCAATCGGGTCAGTGCCGTCGCAATCCGGTCTTTCTCCAGCCGCTGCGGCGCCTCATTGGGCGGATACCCCTGCATGCAGGCATACATGCAGGCGCCGATAGCGTAAATGTCGGTCCACGGTCCCATCGACGAATCGCGGCGGTACATCTCGGGCGCGGCAAAACCCGGGGTATACATCGGGCGGATGAAATTGCCTTCCTTGCTGAGTACCTCGCGCGCGGCGCCGAAGTCGATCAGCACCGACTTGTTGTCATCGGTGATGAAGATATTGGCCGGCTTGATATCCAGGTGCAGCATCTTGTGCTGGTGCACGATGCGCAGCCCGCGCAAAATTTCGTCGAAAAGGGAACGGATGGTCGATTCGCGGAACACCTTTTGCTGCTTCTGGTCCCGGGCGGTGATGATGAAATCCTGCAGGGCCGCACCCTCCAGGTAGTTCATCACCATATACACCGTCTCGTTCTCGCGAAAGAAGTTCATCACGCTCACGACCGACGGATGCGAGATCTGAGCCAGCGCCCGGCCCTCTTCGAAGAAGCTCTTGAGCCCCAGCCGGTATAGCGACAGCTTTTCCGCAGGAACCTGGGGCGCGAGTTCACCGCTGCTGCGCGAGGCCAGCGACGCCGGCAGATACTCCTTAACCGCGACCTGTTGTCCCTCGGCATCGAGCGCGAGGTACACGACGCCGAAGCCGCCCGCAGCCACTTTGCGGATAATGCGGTATCCGCCAATCATGGTGTCCGGTGGCAAAGCAGCGGGTTTGACCTTCGACATACCTTAGGAATGGGTTGCGGCAAGCACCTGGCACAGGTACGCGGGGACCACCCAAAAAAATTTCTCTAGTGACCGACAGGAACAACAATTTCAATGCCAGTTTACAGTATGACCGGCTACGCGGCAGGGCAAAGCAGCAATGCCGCAGCGCCCGTCGCCCATGAGTCCAAAGGCACAACCGGCAGTTGGCTCGGACTCGAAATCCGCTCGGTCAACAGCCGCTTCCTCGACCTGACTTTCCGGCTTCCCGAGGAACTGCGCCCGTTTGAACCGATGCTGCGCGACATGCTCGCGGGCCAGCTCAAGCGTGGCAAGGTGGAAGTGCGCGCGACCGTTGAATCGGGCACGTCGGGCGCTGTTGCCGATCCGTCCCCGCGCCTGTTGCAGCGACTCAATTCATTGCAGGACAACATCCGGGCCTGGTTGCCCGACGTCCAGCCGCTGCGGGTCGCCGACGTGTTGCGGCTGGCATCGACGGAGCAATCCGGGCCGCGCGACTGGATCACCGAGCTGACCCCGCTAGCCGAAAGGACCTTGCGCGAACTGGTACTGGCGCGCAAGCGTGAGGGGGCACGGCTGGCGGCGACACTGCTGGGCAAGATCGGCGAGATCCGGGCGCTGGCGCAGCAGGCCGGCCCGCTGGTGCCTCAACTGGTGGCCGCCCAGCGCCAGCGTTTCCTGGACCGCTGGAATGAAGCCATGCAAGCCGGCGAACAGGGCGGCACCGCGTCAGCGCCAGAAGCAGCGCAGGACCGGGCTCTGTCAGAGGCGACGGCCTTTGCGATCCGGATCGACGTGGCCGAGGAGATCACCCGGCTCCAATCGCACCTGGACGAGTTGGAACGACTGATCAACAAGGGTGGTGAAATCGGCAAACGGCTCGACTTCCTGATCCAGGAATTGCATCGCGAGGCCAATACCCTTGGTTCGAAATCCGCCGCGCTGGAATTGACGCACATATCGGTGGACATGAAGGTGCTGATCGAGCAGATGCGCGAACAGGTGCAGAACATAGAATAGCAGCCCATGCACCGGGGCGGTTATCGCGCCCGACACAGCGCAACAGAATCATCGCCATGGACTATCCCGGAAACCTGTTTGTTGTTGCAGCCCCCAGCGGCGCGGGCAAATCCAGCCTGGTCAAGGCATTGCTGGAACTCGACTCTCACGTCAAACCGTCCATCTCCCACACCACCCGCGCACCCCGGGGCCAGGAGAAGGACGGACGGGAGTATTTCTTCGTGTCGCCCGCCGAATTTGAGAGCTTGATCCAGGCCAATGGCTTCGTCGAATGGGCCCAGGTCCATGGGCACCGTTACGGCACATCGCGCCAGGCCATCGCACGACTGATGGACCAGGGCTCCGACGTAGTACTGGAGATCGACTTTCAAGGCGCCTTGTCGATCAAGCGGGTGTTTGCCAACGCGGTGTCGATCTTCATCCTGCCGCCGAGCTGGGACGAGTTGCGCGCCCGCCTGGAGCGGCGTGGCGAGGACACCGCCGAGATCATTGACCTGCGCCTGCGCAATGCCGCAACCGAAATGGCGCAGGTCCACCATTTCGACTTCGTTATAATCAACGACTCTTTTGACCGCGCACTGTTTGACCTCAAGGCGATCGTGCATGCGCAGCGGCTCAAGTTTACGGTCCAGCACCGCGCCCGCGCAGGAACATTCAGCGCGCTGAACATTCCCTAGCAAGTCCACCGCCCTTTCGGAGAAACCATGGCCCGCATCACCGTCGAAGACTGCCTCGCGCAGATTCCCAATCGTTTCCAGCTGGTACTGGCTGCGACCTACCGCGCCCGCATGCTGAGCCAGGGCCATGCACCCAAGATCGAGAGCAAGAACAAGCCCGGCGTCACCGCCTTGCGCGAAATCGCGGCCGGCAAGATCGGCCTGGAAATGCTCAAGAAAGTCCCGATCTGAACGACCGGCCCCGGCGCAACCTGATTTCCATGAAAATGGCACCTCGCGAGGTGCCATTTTTTACGTCCGTATGCCGCTGCGGCATGCGCGCTATATTCAAGGGGTGAGCAACTTCATCGACTCGCCCCCGGCACCTGCCAAGCGCCAGCGCAAGGCCCGTGGAGCGGTCGCGCCCAGCCCGGCGGCGGCGAACGCGGCGGCGGCCAGTTTTGCCGCGCTCACCTCCAGGCTGGACTACCTGTCCGCGCCGGACATCGAAAGGGTTCGCCAGGCCTACAAGTTCGCGGACGAAGCCCATCTTGGGCAGATTCGCGCTAGTGGGGAACCCTACATCACGCACCCCATCGCCGTAGCGGCGCAGTGCGCGGAGTGGAAGCTCGACGTCCAGGCGCTGATGGCGGCCCTGCTGCACGACGCACTGGAGGACTGCGGCGTCACCAAGGCCGAACTGATCGAGCGCTTCGGCGCGCCGGTGGCCGAACTGGTGGACGGCTTGACCAAACTCGACCGGCTGCACTTCAATACCCGCGAGGAGAGTCAGGCCGAATCCTTTCGCAAGATGCTGCTCGCGATGGCGCGCGATGTGCGCGTCATCCTGATCAAGCTGGCCGATCGCGTCCACAACATGCGCACACTGGCCAATGTGCCACGCGACAAGTGGAGCCGCATTTCGTCTGAAACGCTGGAGATCTACGCGCCAATTGCCCACCGACTGGGCCTGAACCAGATCTACCGCGAGTTGCAGGACCTCTCATTCGCCTATCTGCACCCCTGGCGCAACGCCACCTTGACCAAGGCGGTCGAGAAGGCCCGCAGCCGCAGGCGGGATCTGATTCATAAAGTGCACGGCGAGGTCGAATCTGCCTTCACCGATGCCGGCTTGCCAGTGCGCATTGCCGGGCGGGAGAAGTCGGTCTTTTCCATCTACCGCAAAATGAACGTCAAGCACCTCAGCTTTGCGCAGGTGACCGACATCTACGGCTTCAGGCTGATAATCCCCACGCTGTCAGACTGCTACACCGCGCTGGGGGTATTGCACCAGAAGTACAAGCCGGTGCCAGGGCGCTTCAAGGACCACATCGCAATTGCCAAGCTCAACGGCTACCAGTCGTTGCACACCACGCTGGTGGGTCCCTCCGGCGTGAACGTGGAGTTTCAGCTGCGAACGGAAGCCATGAATCTGATCGCGGAGTCGGGCGTGGCCGCGCACTGGCTGTACAAGGCCAAGGCACCCGATGGCCTCGCGCAGGACGGGATGGGCAACCAATGGCTGCAGTCCTTGCTGGACATTCAGCGCGAGACCGGCGATGCAGCCGAATTCTGGGACCATGTCAAGGTCGATCTGTTCCCGGATGCGGTCTATGTCTTTACGCCGCGCAGCCAGATCCTGTCACTGCCACGGGGAGCCACTGTCGTGGACTTCGCCTACTCCATCCACAGCGACGTGGGTGATCGCACCGTGGCCGCCCGCATCAACGGCGAGCAGGTGCCGCTGCGCACCGAACTCAAGAACGGCGATGTAGTGGAGGTCGTTACGGCATCCATCTCCCGGCCCAACCCCGCTTGGCTGAGCTTCGTGCGGACCGGCCGGGCCCGCTCCAAGATCCGGCATCACCTCAAGACACTGGCCAGCGCCGAATCCGAAGCGTTCGGCAAGAAGCTGCTGGCACAGGCGCTGCGCGCCGAAGGTATCGAACCCTTTCCCGAAGACGAAAATGTCTACCAAACGGTCTGGGACCGCCTGCTTCGTTTTACTGGCAACCGCAACCGCGGCGAATTGCTGACCGACATCGGGCTGGGGAAACGCATTGCGACCATTGTGGCCAAACGCCTGGTGTCCTTGCTGGCCGAGGAAAAAGGCGAAAAACCCGATGCCTTGCTTTTGACCCGTGAACGCTTTACGGCCGACGCATCGACCAAGCAAGGCGTGGTGACACTGGACGGCAGCGAGAACGCGTCAGTCCACTATTCCACCTGCTGCCGTCCGATACCGGGCGACCCGATCGTCGGTTATCTGGGTCGCGGCGAGGGCCTGGTGGTGCACATCCGAAGCTGCCCGGTGGCCGCCAAACTTCAGAACAAGGACAGCGAACGGTTCATCGACGTGGAATGGTCGGATGAACCGGCGCGGCCATTCGAGACCGAAATCCTGGTCTCGGTCATCAACGGCAAAGGCGTGTTGGCACGGGTTGCGGCCGCACTGGCCACGGCGGAATCCGATATCACCCATATCCACATGGGTCAGGAGGGCGATCAGGACGCATCCGATTTGCGCTTCGTGATCGCAGTTCGCGATCGCCCCCATCTGGAACTGGCTCTGCGCAACCTGCGTCGCACCGCGTCGGTGTTAAAGGTGCAGCGGATCTGACGCGGCCTCTTGTGATGGGCTGGGATACTGCACCCGCAAGACTTCGATTTCATCCAACCCTGCCGGCGTGACCAATGGCAATACATCGCCAACCCGCGCCTTGATCAGCGTTCGCGCCACTGGCGCCACCCAGCTGATCTCGCCCCGGGTGGTGTCGACTTCGTCGATACCCAGGATCGTCACTGTGCGCTCGCTGCCTGCCAGGTCGACATAGGTCACGGTGGCGCCAAAAAACACCTGGTCATTGCCGCAATGCACCGATGGATCGGTCACTTCGGCAATCTCCAGGCGCTTGGTCAGGAACCGGATGCGCCGATCAATCTCGCGCAGGCGCTTCTTGCCGTAGATGTAGTCGCCGTTCTCCGAGCGGTCGCCATTGCTGGCAGCCCAATGCACGACCTCCACGATCTTGGGGCGCTCGCTGTCGATCAGGTTCATCAACTCGCTGCGCAGGCGGGCATAACCGGTCGCGGTGATGTAGTTCTTGCCACCGCCCGGCAGATCCGGCAGGCGAAAGTCGTCCGCGTCCTCGTCAGGCGCGTCGTCGGACTCTCGGGTAAATGCCTTGCTCATGATCAGTCGTCTGTGTCTACACGGTCGAGGCGCGTGTCGCCTCTATTTGAGCACTTCGAGCGCGTACAGGGAAATTCCCGGTAGGGACGCCAACAGGGCCATGCGCAACAGAACGGCGATTGGGTGCGGCTCGATGCCGACAAAGCTCTCGCGCATCGGGAGGTTCTTGGCCATGCAGTTGATGATGTAGGGGTTGATGCGGCCAGTGCGGTCGACACCAGGCAAATTCCCATGGAGTTCGGATCGTCCGGAGATCAGTGGCTGGTGTTACTGTCCCTGGCGTGAGGCAGCAAAATTCACTGGCCTGCAGCGCGATGGGTCAGTCCCGCTGCTCGAATACACCCAACTTCTTGTGCAATGGAGTCTCGTCCGCCATGAACAGGAATGCAGGCTCCGTTTGCGACAGGTTGTGCAGCCCCACCCGGGTGTAGCCGGGCGCACAGCAGGTGTCGGCTTCCTTGAGCACAAATTCCTGCTCCTGCACCTGTACCTGCGCGCTGCCTTCGATGGCGTGCAGCACCATCGCCGGGGAGCGGGCCGGCATTTTTAGGGTCTGGCCAGGCCGCAACATCAGAGCGTAGAAACCGAGGATGTTCTGCACATCGGCGCCGGTTTCGGGGTTGCAGTAGGTCATCTGGACCACCTCCGGCGCGGGCCGGTCCTGCGCCAGAGCCAGCAAGGCCGCGCGCGCCTCGACCCATGGATATCGCAACATCGGGTACGCCTTGGCACTGCGCTGAAATACCGGCGTTGGCACCAGGCCGCCACGGGCGTAGACGGTGTCTCCGCGCCCGGGTGCAATGGCCTGGCGTTCGCCGTTGACGTGGTAGCTCGCCTCCAGGTAGTGCACCAGCGGCAGGTCCAGCACGTCGAGCCAGATGACCGGCTCGCTGCCATCATGGCCATGCTCATGCCACAAGCCGGTCGGCGTCAGGATCAGGTCGCCCCGCAGCATGGGGCATTTCTCACCGTCGACCGTCGTCCAGGCTCCTTCGCCCTCGACAACCATGCGCACTGCGTTGGGCGTGTGCCGGTGCGATGGCGCCCATTCACCGGGCAACAGCAACTGCATTCCCAGGTACATCGCTGCACTGGCCTGCATCTTCTCCAGGCCATGTCCGGGATTGGCCAACACCAGCACCCTGCGCTCCGCCTTTTCAATCGGCGTCAATTCTCCGGCCTGCAACAGCAATGGTTTGATGGCCGCATACGACCAGTGGGTGGCCCGGGTCAGCGGACGCGGCATGGTCGGTGGCAGCACCGCCCGCAGGCTTGGCCAGAGCGGGACCAGGTTCTGCGCCGTCAGCGCGCTGCGGTAGTCAATAGGAAGCTCTTCAAGTCGTCCAAGTTCGGTCACGGCAGGCTCCTGCGGCTATCGATGGTGTAACGGGGCATCAGTGTGCCAGGCAATTGTCGACCCGCCAGCCGTACAGCCATTCGAGCGCATCGTAAAAACGCTCCGGCGAGCGGCCCTTCCAGAGATCATTGCGCACCAGGCGCTCAACACCCTTGGCATGAAAGATGCGCCCCATCTCGCGAGCGGAAAGAACGATGCGCGCGGTACGGGCAATGCGCGAACGCTGGTAGTGGGCGAATGCCCGGATGAAATCATTGTGGTGCACCCGCAATGCCTCGCCCAGCGTCACGCCGTCTTCCATGGCCATGCACGCGCCTTGCGCGAGATACTGCAATGGTGGATGCGCCGCATCGCCGAGCAGCACGACCCGGCCAAACGTCCAGTTACCAATCGGGTCGCGGTCCGCCGTGGCCCAGCGTTTCCAGTCCTTGGGCAGTTCGATCAGTTGGCGCGCACGGGGACAAATTCCATCGAAATAGGACAGCACCTCGTCTCGGCTGCCCTCGCGCACGCTCCACTCCTCTTTGTCCCTGCTGTGAAAGGTCACGACCACGTTGTATTGCTCGCCGCCACGCAAGGGGTAATGCACCAGATGGCAGTTGGGCCCGACCCAGATGCTGGCGGCATTCCACTGCAGGTCCTGCGGAAACTCGGACCTGACGACCACAGCGCGATAGACCACATGGCCGGACACCCGCGCCTCGTCCCCGACATACTGGGCCCGCACAGCCGACTTGACGCCGTCGGCAGCTATGAGTGCCGCCCCGCGGTGACGGCCGCCATTGGAATCGATCACGGTAACACCATTGGCGGCCTGTTCGACGCGCTCAACCCGGGTCGAGGTGAGCACCTCGACGTCCCCGGTTTCCTGCGCACCCTCCAGCAACGACAGATGAATGTCGGCGCGATGGATGACCGCATAGGGGTTTGCGAATCGTTGTCGAAACTCCTCCCCGGTGGGTATGCGGCCAACCAGCGTCTCATCCAGTGCGTCGTGCATCACCATTTCGTCGATGTAGACTGCACGTGCACGCGCTTTGCCACCGATGCCCAGTGCGTCGAGCGCGGCAAATGCATTGGGGCCAAATTGAATGCCTGCGCCGATCTCGCCTATTTCGGGCGACTGCTCGAGCACCTTCACCGCAAAACCGCGCCGCGCCAGCGCCAGAGCAGCTGCCAGGCCCCCAATGCCACCACCAGCGACCACCACCGGAATTTTTGCCTGTCCAAGTTTCACCTGCGGCCCTCAAATTGCACACGCGGGCCAACGCCCATAACGAACTGAGCCAGACGCCCAGCGATAACCGACTGAAAATCCGCGGCCAGAGCGTCACAAAGAAAAACAGCCTGGAGGCTTTTGACCTCTAGGCTGTTGTTCTAGAACCGAAATTCTGGTGCGGCTGGCAGGAATTGAACCCACGACCCCTTGGTTCGTAGCCAAGTACTCTATCCAACTGAGCTACAGCCGCGACGGCCCGAATTCTAACACTAGCCTTGCGTCGGCTCGGCCTCCCGGGCCGGGGTGTTTGCTAACGCGGGTTGCATTGTCGCAGCTTCATCCTGCAGCTTGACCAGGCGCTCGGTCTGGGCCAGCGAAATCAGGTGCGCGTAGATCGCCGGCAGGTAGCGCTTGCTCCTGATCTCGAGAAAAAGCTCATCCGACAGGTTGTCCAGGCGTTCCTCATTGATGACGTAGCAGCCTGCAATATCCTTGACCCCGCTGGCCTCCCGCACCCGCATATTCAGCGGCGTAAACATGTTGTGCTTGGCCAGAAAGGTACAGCACTCGTTTGTCGCCACTTCCATCTGCTGCAGCTCAGACAGGTAGCGCTTGACGTTGTCGATCACCTGCGTCGGTGTCCCGCTGATATCGAACAACGCGGCGCCCTCGGTCTCGCTGACCAGGCTGCTCTGCTCGTCGATGCAGACAATGAACTGGCCGTCCACTCCGCCCGGCGCCAACGTGAAAGGGTATCTGCGGATGACCGCCGGAATATAAGACGCCTGCCATTTCCCCTTGGCGTCGACAAACACATTGACACCGGGCTTCAGGCCGAGTAAGACGACGGGTCGAAATTCGTCCTTCTGCTTGTCTTCCAGAAACACGACGGGATAGATCGCCGCTGCACGTGTGAACTCCTGCAACGTGACGTAGGCAACATGAAATTTGGCCGCAAAATCGAAACTCGAGATCTCCTTGACCCGCATTTGCGCATGCAAGTCCTTGTTGACGGGGGTGACTTTTTCGAACACGGATTGCTCCTTGGTAAGTAGTTCGCGTATTTCTAGTGTAGTGTTCATATGCAATTGGCTCGAACACTACACCGAGGCGTCCGACCCCGCGTAAATGGTCGGTTCCGAATGAGACGATAAGGAAATAGCGCCGTACCCATCGCGCACCGCAACAGACTCCGTGGACCAGCGTGTTCGCAGCGGCAATCGTCACAGACGCGCGATTGCTTGGCCACATGCACCACCTCCGCAACATGGGCCGTCTCTGTTAGAGTTCCATAGGGGTAAATTACGGACAATCAAAGGATGTCGATATTATTTACACACGTCCAATGCGACCCACGCTTGGATTGTCAGTGCTCTACATAAAGTAATAATAATCAACAAGTTAAATGCTACTGGCTTACCGGTACGATTCTTGCTTTTGGACGTAAGCATGACTTCCTCTCAAGGCGAACAAGATGATTGATCACGAAACACCTCCCGAATGCAACAAAGACCAGGTGATCGCCACGAACAGTGGGCGTCGTCGACTGATCGGAACGGGAGCCGCCGCAGCGCCCTTCCTGTTGACGCTGGTCAGCCAGCCCGCTTTGGGTGTCACTTGTTTCACGCCATCGCGCTCCTTGTCCCGCAACACGAGTCTGTCCCAGCAGGGCCATTTCGGGGAATGCACCGGCGCAGAATCGCCGGGCAACTACGCTGCACAGCAAACGCCTGGGTCGGGCGCCTACCATTGGCCCGCATCCACGCCGCCCGGCACGCTGATGCACCCGCTGTTCACGCAGGGCAACAGCCAGGGCATCACCAAATTTCGACACCCATCGGGCGCGAGCATGACACTCGGCGAAGCCCTGAATGTCAATGCGCCGATGCAAGTTCACTTTCATATCATCGCCGCGTTGCTCAACAAGCGCGGCGGCAACGGCGCTGTGATCCCGGACAGTGGCATTACGGAGGCAGGAATCAAGGCCATCTGGACCGAATATGCGATGACCGGCTACTACACGCCATTCGCCGGTGCCCCGAAGTGGGATGGTGCAGCTATCGTTTTGTATTTGAAAAACAACGGCATCGTCTTGTAAAGCCTGAACCGCTGCATGATGAATCCCATGCAGTCGAAAAATCGATTCCTTGTTCGACGCTGGCCAGATGGTTGTGTCGTGTTCGATACGGGCACCGGCAACACCCATGCACTGGATGTGCTGACGTTCACAGCATTCGATGCCATTCAACGCGGTGATAATGCCCAGGCAGCCGCGCGAGCCGCCTGTCATTCACAATTTCCAATGAGTTCGGCTGATGAATCGGAATCCATGGCGCGGGAGTGTTACGAGCGGCTCGAAAAGTGCGGGTTGATCCCGGTCGAGAGCGATCGCTGACGCCCGATTCTGGAGAGGTCGGCACATTACGGCTGGGCGAGTTGCAAAGGCTGTTGCAACAAGGCCGGTTTGCCCTGCAGACCGGCACCCTGATCTCGCGCATTCGGTCCCCCCTGCCTGACGTGGCGCGCTCCATCCACGTTCTTTACGCCAACAACCGCTATCAGGTAGACCCGGATTTCGCAGACTTCCATGTGGAAGTGCGGCAACCGCGCAATTTCCGACGCTGGTTCAAACAGCAGGCCGAGTTTCTGGTTGACGGCGACAGGCCATTTGAACCGCTGCCGCGGGAGCAGGCGCCCGCCTTCCTGGAGTGGGGCCTCAATTGGTCGATCGCAGCGTCGTGCCATCAGTGGCTGACGATCCATGCTGCATCGTTGGAGCGTGACGGTTGTGCCGTCATACTGCCGGCGCCGCCTGGCTCCGGAAAGAGCACGTTGTGCGCGGCGCTGGCCTTGCGCAGCTGGCGTCTGCTCTCCGACGAACTGACTTTGCTGGATCCTACGTCTGGATTGACGCACGGCCTCGCCCGGCCAATCAATCTCAAGAACGCCTCGATCGATCTGATCCGTGCGTTCGAACCCTCCAGCGGATGGGGGCCGGAAGTCTATGACACGGCCAAGGGACGGGTAACCCATCTTCGTGCGCCCAGAGAGAGTGTGACCAGGATGCTGGAGCCCGCGCGTCCTCGGTGGATCGTCTTTCCAAAATACGAGCCCAACGCCGAGCCGCGCCTGAGCCCGCGCGGAAAGGCACAGACATTCCTGCACTTTGCCCAAAATGCGTTCAACTACAGCCCGTTGGGAAGCCTGGCCTTCGCTGCCACCGGACGCCTGGTCGACCAATGCGACTGCTATGACTTCGTCTACAGCCGGCTTGACGACGCGCTGGCCACGTTCGACGGCTTGCTGCATGCGACGGATGCGGTGCGACGATGATTGACAGGGGCGTTTCCTTCAGCGGCAAGAACCTGATCGCATGCGTCCGCAATCCCGCGAGTGTCGCCACATTTGCGCTGCGCCAGTGGGATATCTTGCTCCGTGTCTGCAGGCGGGCGAACCTTTTGGGTCGCCTGGCCGAGGGTATCCATGCCGCAGGCATTGAAGAGCAACTACCGGCGCAGGTCCGCCCCCATCTGCAATCTGCGCGGGTCCTGACGGCACACCAGCGCGACGCGATCGCCTGGGAGTTGAGGCACATCGGCCAAGCGCTGGCGAAACTGGATGCGCCTGTCATTGCCTTGAAAGGCGCCGCATACGCCTTGCGCGGGCTGGCAGCCGCGAACGGCCGGCTCTTCGGCGATGTGGACATCCTGGTCCCGCGCGCCAAGTTGAACAACGCCGAAGCGGCGCTGATGGTCCAGGGATGGGCGTCGGGGCATCAGGATTCATATGACGAGCGCTATTACCGTGAGTGGATGCACGAAATACCACCGATGACCCATCGGGCCCGAGGCACAGTTATCGATGTTCACCACAATATTCTGCCGTTGACGGCGCGCAATTGCCCTGACGCAGGCAATTTGATTGCGGCAAGCCAGACCGTGCCCGGATCGATTTTCAGCACCTTGTCTCCGACCGACACGGTGATCCACAGCGCCACCCACTTGTTTCATGAGAGCGAGCTGCAAAACGGCCTGCGCGACTTGTTTGACCTGGATGCGCTGCTGGTCGAGTTTTCTGGCCAATCCAGCACGTTCTGGAACGACCTCGCAAAACGCGCCGAAACGATCGGCCTGGCGTTGCCGCTTTTGCTGGCGCTTCGCTATACACACGCTATTTTGGGGACTGCGGTGCCCGAAAAGTTGGGTCCAACCCTGCAGTCCGCCGCAGGCGTCGGACAACTCGCCATGCAAGCGCTCGACGCTGTCTACCTGCGCGCCTTGATGCCCGACCATCCCGCGTCCCGCGATTGGACAGAATCTGTGGCGCGCGCAAGTGTGTACCTGAGAGGACATTACCTGCGCATGCCACCAGGCTTGCTGACCGTGCACCTGGGCCGCAAGTCGGTGCTGCGGCTGTTTCGAAACACCAGCCGGTCCGTGTGATGGGTGGTCAAAAGCTGGCTGGAGACAGGACCTGTTTTCGCGATCTGTTCTGATCCGCTCCAGGACCGGGGGTGTGCGTCACAACTCTGGTTTGGCGCCAGATGATCCGCGACACAGGAAACGTCGGCGTTAGAAACTCCCCGCAAACAGATACCGCGAAGCCGGATGCCACATCGTCGCGCACGACACCGTGTGTCCCAGCAAGCGGGCCTTCCGTTTCAGCACCTCGCAGGGCTCATTGGCCTTGCAGCTCTGCATGACGCTGATGTTGGGCGGCGGCTTGCAGGCCTCCAGCGAGAACCGCACGCCTCAGGCATTGCTGGCCATCCAATGGATAGTCGACAGCACGGTTCGCCGATTCCTGCTCTGCCGGAGCGTGTCAATGACTTTGCTGCACGTGGCGGAACTAATTTAGTGTGTGGGGTTCGGTGATTTTCAGGTTGTTTGATTCCTTCAGTGGGTTGATCCATACCTCGGTCGGGAGGCGATGGGGCTGCTTGCCCTTGAAGCGGTTTGGGTGGGCCAGGAACGCTTCGTCCAGGGTGGCTTGCCAATTGGCATGTATGGCCTGTGCCGTGCCGTAGTCAATGCTGCGGGGGCTCCAAAGTCAGTGCGACAGTGAGCAGAACGCCCTGCTTCAGGCCCGCCGTCATCGCAATGCCAATGAGCAGGCCATCCAACAGCAGGTCAACGCCGATCGGCACCAGCTGTCCCGGAGAGGGCCCACTTGCCTTGGCGTGACCGTAGCGCTTGACCAATCTGTCGATGAGCAGCATTGGTGCGACGCCGGCCGCGAACGTCCAACCTACCTCGAAGGGATCGTGTCCCTTGCGGATTTCAGGCAGCAACTCCACTGCAACCACCGAGAAGATGACACCTGCCGCAAAGTGCTGGATGCTGCTTCGGACGACCAGTCCGGGTGGGCGCAAGGCCGCGACCGTCGCGCCGATCAGCGCAGCACCGACCGGGATGGATGCAATCAGGAGCACTTTCAGAACGCTGGGTGGTGCGATCACTTC